>JAJYHT010000050.1 GCA_021784595.1 Bacillota bacterium
ATCTAGCCCTTTTCTACGAAAACGTCAATGACCCTCCCACGCGGACGCAGTTGCGCGCCGCGTGGGGATTCTGTCCCCGACACATGGAAGATATGCTTGCTGCGGGTGATGTTCTCGGCGGCGCGATTTTGACCGAAGACTGGATCACAACGCTCATTGCACTATCGGCAGACCATCTTCCGGCAACCACGCCCTGCCCTGCCTGTGTTATGGAGGAGGATGCATTGGTGCGCTATCAGGCCCGCATCGATCAATGGGCAAAAGAAAACCCGTCCGCACAGATCCGGCTATGTTGGCCGCATTTGCGAAACATCACACAATCCCCAGAGCGGATCTCTGTACAAACCGCCAATCTTCTTTGGTCCGCCCATCATGCTCAATGGCTGTTATGGGTTATTCAGCTTCGCACAGCAGCCCATGCCGACTACCAATCAAGTCCATCGCCAGCCGCCCTTGCAACCTGGCGCCAAGTAGCCAAATATTTAGCGGGGCATGTTCCATTGCCGCTTCAACCTCCACCCCTCTAGATATGCGGCACGCGGGTGCGCTGTGACCAGGCAACTGGCCACTCAATGTTCATAATGAGCGCAGGCTACTCTTTAGGCCTGGGTACCGAATAGGAATCTGTCGCGACGGAATTGGCAAGCATTCCCGTCAATCCTCCGAGATGCCACTCGGTGATTTGAATGTTTGAATAAATTTCATACAAAGCATATTGCAGACTTGCGGCCCAGCTTGCCCAGACGCCGTCCCACCATGCCGAAAAATCGGGTTCCCCAAAATGATTGCTCCATTTTGCCAATCCCAGGCCGATAACCGTAAGAGCTTTGATGGCCCCAGTTGGCATCGGAAGGGTGACCCATTCTTGCGGTTTGGGATCCGCCAACAGCGGCCCCATGGGTTTATTCAACCACTGATCAAGGATATTTTCATCGTTACGAGTTCGGTAATATATATATTCAGCCTGCATGTAATGCAGGCACTTGGCCGCCCATGTCTTAGCATGAGTCACCTCGATGCGGTCCCATGATTCCCCTTCTAGCAGAGATAAGATCCCTTCTTGCCACACCGCATCCCAATTTATGGTCGCCTGTTCTGAAATTCCACATCGCTGTCGCAGGTCGAGCGGCAAGGGTAGTGCGGGTACTGCTCGATCCGACCAAGCCCAAACGGTCCATACCGCATGGCGACTATCCTGTCCCCAAGGAGTGGCCTCAGTTAAATCGTCAAGCCACGCGCGGTCGGCGAGCCACCGTGGATGCTGAACCGCGGAAACAACCAGACTAGGATCTATAGCGGCTAGAAGCGACCAATCCAAAGACTCCTTGATCTTAGTCAGTGATTGCGTTTCGAGCCATGCTTCCAAACATAATCGGCGGCTCTGAAGGTTATCCAATCCCGGGTCCGTTGCCCGCCGCCAGAGGCGAGATGCTGCGGATGACACTCTGCGACGCCCCATGATCCACGCCGCTTGGGCCACAAGACCAGGATCATCGCTGTCTAGCATTTGCAGCCAGTAATCGGTGTTATGACTTGGCATCTCGGCCCTCCTTTCTCCAGGCATGTCAATTCCTCATGCTGGCGTCATCCCGAAAACCGCACAAAAAAGCTCCTGATCACGAGATCAGGAGCCATTAGCCCGATTAAAGGCACCTCTTACAGCAACCAGCTCCATGGCTGCATATCTTAATTACTTTCATACTATCGTTATTGCAGTCATTGTCAATAGGGGTTTGAATGGCGTGCCATTGCCTGCTATACTAAATTTGGGCCATGGAGCTGGCTCGCCTCATGCCTCGTACCGAGGATAATAGCTCCTGACATTTGTCAGGGGTATTTTTGTCTTTTCAGAGAGTTTTACCCGTGTTTGGCTTAGGATCTTTGAGTTAATAGGTCCCAATTGTAGTGAATGCAGTCAGGTTTTGGCGACGACCGTCCTAATGACCTCTTGTCCCCACCTGCTGAACCGTAGCAAAGGCGGTGAATCGGATGTCCGGCATTCAAAAAGCGCTCATTGAGGAATTATCGGGATTGCTCGACAATCCAGGCTGCATTTTTTGCCGCGGGGAAACTGAAACCATCCGACGTTATTGGTTCTGGTATCTTTCAGAACAATATGGATCCGCTGACACTCGCAGGGCGCTGCGCCTGGCGGTGGGTTTTTGCCCATCCCATTCGTATCAATTGGCTGCATCCGCCCCAGCATCAACGTTGGCGATTATTTATGAAGATCTGTTGGCGGACGGAGTCCGCCACTTGTCGCAACCACGCGCGAATCAGGCTTCACAAGAGCCCTGCCCCCTGTGTCAGGCAATACAGCGCTATAACGAATACCTCCTTTTTATGTTGGAGCATGGGTGGAGCAATCCAAACATCAAGCAGCGCATAATCGCTGGCAACACCGTATGTGTGCCGCATTTTTGGTCGCTCACCCGCCGCGAATCCTTCAGTAGATTGACCATGCTCATGGATATGGCTCAACACCCAGCCTCCCCTGGTAAAGATGAATTCCAGGAACAATCATTGTCTTGGCTCATCCAAGAAGTATCCCAACCGGATTGGCACTCCTTAGCTGTACTGCCAAAAACGCCGTCGCATAGGCCAGTCTTGCAATACCTGGAAGAACTGTTGGCGCGCGAGAGTTGTCCCCTTTGTGTTGCAGAAATCGAAGCGGAACAGCGATATTTTGAGTGGCTGCTCCAAAATCAGCAGACAGAATTCAGCCACGCGCTGGATTTTTGCCGCGCGCATGTACGGCATTTTCTCCGTCATTCAGGAGCGGTTGGAGAAGAATTCGAACAAACAATGATTGACCACTTAAGAGCCCGAACCCGCACCGTGTATGACGCCGGGCTGACGAATCGAGTCAAGATGGCACCGCCATCCCGAAACCATAAATTAACCTTTCAGATCAACGCCGCCCTGAATCGAAAATATTGCCCCGTATGCTCGTATCAAAACAGTATCGTGGATCGGCTATCCCAGCTCATAGCGATAGGAACTCTGGATTCCCGTGTTCTCAGTGATTACCAGGTCCATGGAGGTGTCTGTTATCGCCATCTTGCTGGAGTGCTGACAGCAACCCCAGGTCGCGCTAACCCATCGATTCACGATATCGCCCTGACAGAGCTGCAGGTTTTGGAATGGGAAATAAAGGAATTTATAGGGCGCTTAGATTGGAATCGGAGGTACGAGCCTAAAGGCTCTGAACAGCAAGCTCCATACCGAGCGGCAACTCGTTTTAGTGGCCTTGTGCTGCATCCTAAACTCGTGGGTGCCGCCGGCCCGCCATAGAACCCGTTTCCCCTGCAACACCTTGCCCATGACAGAAAAAATTGGTTTATGGAGGAGTGGATTTCATTGACAACACCCGTTTCCTATTTCCCCCATGATAGAGGTCATCATAAAGGATGCATTGACCATGACTAACGCTAAAAAATCATCATGGAAAACCCCCAATGTATGGGGTTTCTCCTTGGCATCCCTATTCTCTGATTTGGGACACGAAATGGTCACAGCGCTACTGCCCGGATTTCTGTTGAGCATTGGTGCGCCTCCAATCGCCTTGGGCCTTATTGAGGGAGTTTCCAATTGGGCACAATCGCTGGCCAGCATTTGGGGTGGATTGCAAGCCGATCGGAACCCTCATCGCAATCGCATTGTTTTCTGGGGCTATGTGTTGACTGGGATTAAGGCCCTGATTGCCATTGTTGCCTTCTGGCCATGGCTTATCCTGTTGCGAACGGTGGCGTGGCTTGGTCGCGGAGCACGAGGCCCGATCCGCAATACCTTTATTGCAGAAGAAGTCTCTCCCCAGGATCGCGGTAAAGCTTTTGGTTTTCGCGAGATGTTTGATACATTGGGAGCCGTGGCTGGCCCCTTGCTGGCCACCTTTTTGCTAACTTATACGTCGTACCGAACACTCATTGCCTGGAGTGTGGTGCCAGCAATCATTACCGTCCTTGTCATTGCAAAATGGGTCCACGATCCCAGTCCTATTCCGCCATCTACAGCCGATCGGGTGGGTACAGCCGACCGTATACCTTGGCCGCCTGCGTTTCACCGTCTGCGATGGGCGGTACTGGCCTTTTCTGCAGGTTATCTGGCACCCACGTTCTTCATCTTGCGCGTCATTACCAGCCATCCCCCATATGCACTGGGCCTACGCCCGGCCGTGTTGGCGCTGGCATTGTACACCGTTCACAACATTGCCTATGCGCTAGGTTCGTATCCCGCTGGCGTATGGTCTGACCGCAAAAACGGCAAGACGGTTCTCACCTCAGGCAGTGTATTGTGGACTTTAGTCTTGATAGGCTTTCTTCTGACACATAACAACATATTAATGTGGACGGTGTTGTTTATCGGCTCGGGACTTGCCACCGCATTAATAGAAACGGGACAAAAAACCTGGGCAGTCCATATTATCCCCACTCCCGTGCGAGGCAAAGGTTTGGGGCAAATCGCCGGGTTAGGAGGAATCGGGCAATTAGCCGCGAGCGGAGTAGCAGGCATTTTATGGACATGGGTGTCCCCAGCCAGTGCATTTGGTGCAACAGCCGTCTTAGCGGGTGTTGGCAGTGTGTTATTTGCTTGGACCACAGCACCACCGTACCGAGATGTCTAAGACATGGTCTTTCCGTTACAACCCATCCGGAGAATAGGTCGCTTGACCATGAAAATTTTGGGGCACCTCTTCTCCGGAGCTTACGTCTGAGGAACACTTCACTTTATTGATCCATATCCGAATTCGACAACCGACCGGCAGCATCGCCCACCAACTTCGGTATTGAAATGACTCGTCAAAGTCATGGATCGGAACCAGGTTCGGGCTATCCGGACGCGGATTCCTCCGTGACTCGCGCCAGCGCTTGAATGTCCGCCAATGTCATCTGGCGCACCAATCGTAGTGACAAGGGCGCCAACGCGGCGACCATAAAAATTAAGCCCGCCATTGTTTCCACCATAGGGAAGCCAAATCGATCCGCGGCGGGCACCGCGAGGATTTCGCCCAGCGGTATGGCCACATAGGCCCCAAAGTCATCGAAGGCCATGACTCGAGAGAGTTTGTCCTGGGGCACCCCTTGTTGCAGAGAGGTGTCCCAAGCGATACCGGACACCGTCGACCCGATTCCCGCCACGACGGCTGCGGCCATCAGATAAGGCAAAGCGAGGCCTTGTCCCAAGACCACCATCGGAATGCCGATCGCGGCAGCAGCCACCATACCATCACGCAAGGGACGGGAAAACTGAAATCGCAGCATCATCACGCTCGCAACGAGAAGTCCGATGGCTTTAACACTGAGCGTCAACCCCCAGCCTGCCGAACCAAACGTGTGCTGGGCAATAATCGGCCCGAGAACTTGCCATGCTCCCATCTGCACAGCATTCATCAAGGACCAGGCACCCGTAATGGACCAAATCCACCGACGGAGTCGGAAATACTCCCACCCCTCACGCATCTGGTGGACCAGTGAGTTCGCACGAGCCACGGGATGGGACGGAATCCGAACCTGGGCCATACATGGGGCAGCGGCGAAAAAACTCAGGGCGTCCAAGGCGATGCCCCATCCGCCACCAAGGGTCGCCACTAAAATGCCAGCCGCTGCGGGTCCCATAATCCTGGCGGCACTTCGGGATGTGTTGAGGAGCGCATTCGCCTGCTTAATGTCTGCCTGGTCTACAATCTCAGGGACAATTCCACGGACCGCGGGGGCTGTGAAGGCACCCAAAATGCCATTCATAACAGCCAAGGGGAAAATCCAATATGGACTGACACCGGTGAGCACAATGGCCGCAATACCGGCTTGCGATAATCCAGAACCCCAGCTCGCCCATTGAATGAGCTGGTCACGACGATACCGGTCAGCCACGCTCCCGCCAATCAGCACCATGAGAACGTTGGGCACAAGCTCAGCCGCTAGAATATAGCCCAGCAGTTGTTGCCCCTGGCGGGCCTGTAGGACCGCGAACGCTAGCGCCACGGGGGTCATGCCGCTACCAAACAGAGAAATGGTACGACCCAAGTAGAACCATCGGAATTGGGAACGAGTGAAGGCGCCTGTTGTAAATAGCGATTTGACCATCGTTGGCATTTCCTCTCCACGATTGTTTCCCGGCCGGGTTCGCTTATCATAAATAAATTCCGCCGTCAAGTATAGACTTATAATTTTTCTGGATTTATAATCATAATATGGAACCTTGGCCGATTCCAGGTGTACTTTGGTGATCACATCACAGGAAATCACATCCGGATCGAGAATAGCGCTTCTTCTCCTCAATAATGTGGGGGATTTTTTATTTGCCGCAGGAGTCGATCGTGTGCAAATTGGCAGGAGCCGGTGTCGGTCACAAGCACGCTTAGCCCCCAATCGAGGCTCCGGGAAGCCATACCATACTTTAATTTGCATGCACACCAAGAACGCAGGATCGCGCCAGCCCTTGAAGCACATACTCCCTTTTTCTTCAACGACGCCCCGACTTTTTCGACCTCCCGAGCACTTATCTCAGAGTCTGGCTGCGTCTTTTCCGTCACGCTCATGACCAGGACTTTTCACCGCAGCAGCTGACAGTGGTTTCTCCAAAATCTCCTCCTACCTCGCAAACGATTTCAATACACATTCCCTCATCTCGCAACGCACCAGATTCCCACCACTTTTTCTTTGCTGTACAATCAGTTAAGAAAGGTCATGGCAAAAGGCTTCGCAGCTTTTTTACTTGGTGCTCGCTATACCCTGCCGCTGGAATCTTGTTGCCGAGAAGTGTCCTATCACCTGGCCCACGCGGCGGGAAGGTCAAAACCAGTCGTTCGATGTTTCTCACACTCATTAATATGAGCGGTCTTATTTTCTTGGTACGGTAAGGAGTGCTTATGGAAGACCCGAAAACAGCCAATCAAATTCTACCTAGTGATTCAGTTGCCGATATGATAGCTTTTTGGCAAATGCGTGCCACCGCCCATGCGGGCACCGCTCCAGCGGCCATTAAAACCCAATCTGTCAAACAGTTGCGCCGTCGTTTTGCTAACCGCTCAGAGAATCTCTATTCGGTGGTTGCAGAACTTTGTGGTTCCGGCGACCCTACCGCAGAGGAAGTCGGTGTCATGCTGTGCCCGGTCCTGTATGACGAGTATCCTCAGTCAGTCAACAGCATGCTGTACCGTTTGGCCAATAGTGACCATTGGGAAGTGCGAGAATGGGCCGCTAGCGCAGCAGGTGACATCCTCGAGTCCCGTTTCGAGCCCTTTGCTGTAATCATCCGTCAGTGGACCGCCGATCCGTCCGAAAATATCCGGCGCGCTGCGGTTTTGGCGATCATGTATGCCGGTGTAGGCCTAGAAGTCGAAAAAGTGTCATGTTTGTTGAATATTCTAGCTCCGTTGCTCGACGATGCTTCCCCCTACGTCAAAAAGAACCTTGGGCCGTTTGCCCTGGGCAGCGGTCTCATGAAACATCATCCTGATCTCGTGCTAACCCATATCCGTCAATGGGTGAAATCTCCCCAGGAAATCGTACGCTGGAATCTGGCCATGGTGTTTTCCGCGGTAGAAGGTGCAAAACACGCCAAAAAGGCTCGAGATATTCTTGATGAGTTGGCCTCTGATCCGCGAGCGAGTGTAGCGAGGGCTCTGACCAGGGCCATGAAAACCATTCAAGTCCACTGCCCTGAATATCTTAGTGGGTAACGGTGTCGAATTCTTGCCATCATATGTGAAATGTTTCCGACCAAGACTCAGATGGCGCTATACTTAATGCATCACTACCCAGTCACGCCACCCGAGGAGATGTCATCCATTGGCCATCGTATCTTGGACTCACATGTCTTACCAACGCTGGCAGTATTACCTGGCCGCCAGCGAACAGGGCTTGTTAAGGATTGGTCTGGTCAAAGAATCTTTCGGTGCCGTTCAACAGTGGATCCAACGTCACGTGCCAGAAGCCCGTCTGGTTGAAGACTCCTCCCGCATGGCCCCATACACCCGTCAATTGCTGGAATATTTCAGGGGCCACCGACGTCAATTTGATGTGCCATTGGATCTTCGAGGCACGCCTTTTCAAATGATGGTTTGGCAAGAGCTGAAAAGAATCCCCTTTGGGGAGACTGCGAGTTACCAAGACATTGCCCAAAGTATTGGAAGACCTCACGCCGTACGAGCGGTAGGCGCAGCCAACGGCGCCAATCCGATTCCGATTGTGATTCCGTGCCATCGCGTGATTGGAAAAAATGGCCATCTCACGGGGTATCACGGCGGAATGGACATTAAAATCGCCTTGTTGCAACTAGAAGGTCTCGTCATCGAGCAAGGTTCTTCTAAAATTTACCCCAGTTGATCCACAGCGGCGTAAGCCCGACGCACACAGTCAGGAATTCCAACGCCATCGACATAGGACCCCGCCAGCGCAACATGAGGACAATCCGTCCGCAATTGCTGAATGGCAGCCCCCATCTTACGCAAATGTCCCACTTGATATTGCGGAATTGCTTGTGGTTGCCGAAATACTTTCAGATAAGCGGGCATCCCCAGCCGAGGCAAGACCTGATGCATCTCTTTTACATACAAGGCAGTCAAATCCTGTTCCCCCAGGGTAAGCACATCCTCTCCGGCACGCCCATAGTAAGCCCTTAAAACCGTTCCGGCTGGCACATCAGGGTAATGCCACTTTGAAGATACATAAGTACAGGCCGTCATCCGCAGTCCCTCGTTGCGCGGCACCAGAAAACCAGTTTTGTCGCTGGGCACCTCTGACGATCCGTCATATACCGCCCCAATCACTGCCAAGTTGGCATAAGACACCGCACCCACCACATTAGCGACCATGCGCGCGGTCCGATAAAGAAGGATAGCGGCCTGGTAAGCGGGGACCGCAATGACCACCCCGTCTGCTACGAAAGTTTCTGAACCTGTCACGACTTCTGCCAATCCCGCTTGTGCGGGGACCACTTCGATGACCGGCGTGTTCACACGAAGATCCACGTCTTCCAAGGATGCGGTCAAAGCATCAATATATGATTGCAAGCCGCCTGCAAAAGTAGCAAACAGACTAGGCCGAGGACCCGCACCAGGTGATGCTGGCGGTCGTGTGCGGCGAGCTCCCTGCACAATGCTGCGATAGGTTTGTTCCAGTTCTTTGAAGTGCGGAAAGGTTGCTTCCATGCTCATTTGGTCGATATCACCGGCATATATGCCGGACAGCATCGGAGCCGCCAGTCGTTCCACCACCTCGTCGCCAAACCGGTAACGCAGAAATCGTCCCAAGGCTATATCCTCATCAGGCTGAGTGATCCGTGGCAAAAAGAAATCGAACGACGCGCGCGCTTTGCCCGACCACGACAGCAAACCAGACTGTATAAGCGCCCACACATCTGTGGGTATACCCGACTGGACTCCTGGGGGAATATCAAAGAATCGGCCTCGTTGATAAATGTAGGCGCCGCGAGCTCCAGGATTGGTGCCAATGGGATTTAGCCCCACCGCCTGGGCCAGTTGCACTGCTTCTGGCTTGCGCCGCAGAATGGAATCCGGCCCTCCTTCCAAAACGTAGCCGCCGTGCCGATCTGTTTGAATCACCCCGCCCATTCTGTTTTGCGCTTCCAGCAACACAATCTCTGCTGCCGGATGCTTGGCTCTTAAGGCATAACACGCTGATAAACCTGAAATGCCTCCGCCCACCACGACATAACGTTTCGTACTCACTTGGCCAACGCCTTTTTTACCACATTCGCCAGCACTTGGGAAAATTGCGGCTCGGCGTTGAATGAAGGGGTGCGTTCCCAATGGATGCCGAGTTTTCGGGCATGCTCTTTGGCTTGGACGTCCAAATCGTACAAGATCTCCAAATGATCAGAGACAAATCCGACAGGACACACCAACTGATTGACCCATCCCTCGCGCGCCAAACTATCCATCTTTTCTAAAATGTCCGGTCCCATCCATGGTTCCTCGGTGCGACCTGCACTCTGCCATGAAAACGTATAATGTGGTAGTGCTAAGTATTCAGCCACCGCTTCGCCGGTTTCCCGCAATTGGCCCGGATAGGGATCGCCTTCGGTGAGAATGCGTTGCGGCAAGCTGTGCGCAGAAAAGATTACCATAGTGGGTTGACCATCAACAAATCGGGCAAGACTCTTTTGAACTCGGATGGCAACCGCTTCAATAAATGCGGGATCCAAATGCCAAGAACGAATGCCATGCCAATCAAATGGATTGGCCAGCTTCCTCAGCGAATCCTGAGCTTCATCCAAGTATGCGCCAACACTCATTTTGGAATAGTGGGGAGCCAACACCAACCCCACCCCTTTCTCCACCCCGTCAGCTGCCATGGCAGAAAGTCCATCGCCGATAAAGGGCGCAGTATGTTTGAGGCCCAAGTACACCCTAAACGGTCCGTCTTCACCCTGGTTAAGGGCATTTTCTAGGCCTTCGGCTTGAGATTCAGTTATGGAATAGAGTGGGGAAATGCCGCCAATCGCCTGATATCGATTTCGCAAATCATCCAATTGCGCATCAGATGGCGGTCGTCCGTGACGGATGTGGGTGTAATATCGCGGCAAATCTTGTAAATCTTTTGCCGTCCCGTATGCCATAACCAAAACACCAATCATGCCTTTCCCTCCTGTTGACCTGCCTGATGCACAAGCGTTACGATTTGCCGCAGTACCAGAGGGTCGGTTTGAGGCAATACCCCGTGTCCCAAGTTGAAAATATATCCCGGTTGGTTTTTCATCGTCGCCACCATCTGTCCCACCGTATCTTTGACCGCATCATAGCCCGCTAGAGCCCGAACTGGGTCCAAGTTGCCCTGCAAGGCAATGCCTTGCCCAATGCGCCGTCTGGCCTCTGTTAACGGCACCCGCCAATCAACACCCAATACATCAGGTTTGGCTTGGGCCATGAGTTCCAAGAGAGAACCGGTGCCCACCCCAAAATAAATGCGGGGTGCCTTTTGGGACTCCAACGCCAAAAACAGCCGTCGCATATAAGGTAGAACAAATTGAGCGAAATCGTCTGGTGCGAGGGCACCCACCCAACTGTCAAACACTTGTACGGCCTGGGCGCCAGCGTCAATTTGCGCCTTAAGATGAACAACCACCATATCCACCAGCTTGTTCATCAAAGCGTCCCATACTACAGGCTCGGTCCACATCAGGCGTTTGGTATGCATGTAATTGCGGCTGGGCCCCCCTTCGACCATGTAGCTGGCCAGCGTAAAGGGCCCTCCGGCAAACCCGATCAATGGGGTTGAGCCGAGTCGACGCGTAATAAGCTCCACAGCGCGCAACACATAGGACAAATCCTTTGCCGGATCGATAGGCAAAAGACGCTGGACATCCGAAAGTGACCGAATCGGATTAGCGATTATTGGTCCCACCGACTCTTTGATATGAAAATCTACTCCCATGGGCCCCAAAGGCACCATGATATCCGAAAATAAAATGGCCGCATCGACCCCTAAGTCTTCCACAGGCCAACAGGTGACGTCCGCACATAAATCGGGATTAGTGGCCAATTCCATAAACCCATGGTCTTTGCGCAATGCGCGGTATCTGAGTTGATAACGACCCGCTTGGCGCATAAACCATACAGGGACGGTATCTACCGGCAACCCGTTGCAGGCCCGGATAAAACGATTGTCCGTTCTAGGTCCCTCACTCTCTGAAATCGCTTTATTATAGCACTTTCACAGTTTTATCCGGTAAGGTGGAACCGGATCAACCTTTTAGCCATTGAACAAAAAAGGGGTATCCGTATTTCATGATTGATCGGCCGTTGTGCCTCCCTGAATGAACCGAGTTCTTTTCCGTTGATCGGAGTCATGTGTAAGCCGCGGCACAACCAACCCCTTTAGCTGAAGAAGGACGTCCTTAGTCTTCATACTTTTTTAATACTAAAACAGCATTGTGTCCCCCAAAGCCGAAAGCGTTTGATATACCTATTTTAAGCTGTGCACTTCTGGCTTTATGAGGTACATAATCAAGATCACATTCTGGATCAGGGTTCTCTAAATTGATCGTTGGTGGAATTATACCTTCCTGAAGGGTTTTGGCGAGGGCCACAGCTTCGACTCCTCCGGCAGCGCCTAGCGTGTGCCCCATCATTGATTTGTTGGCGCTTATCGCAAGTTTGTAGGCATATGCTCCAAACAGCCGCTTAATGGCGCACGTTTCAGACACGTCCCCGATAGTACTCGTCGCATGGGCGTTTATGTGATCAACCTCTTCCAACGCAATCCCAGCATCTTCAATCGCTTCCTTCATAGCCTGAACTGCACCTGAACCATCCGGATCTGGTGCAACGATGTGGTACGCGTCGGCGGATGTACCGTATCCTATGACCTCAGCGTAAACATAGGCATCACGTTGTTTCGCGTGTTCCAGCGTTTCCAACACAACTATTCCCGCACCTTCGGAAACTACAAACCCGTCCCGTTCAGCGTCAAATGGGCGACTCGCACGCTGTGGTTCATCATTACGAGTCGACAGAGCGGTCGCATTCCCCAATCCCGAAAGCGTGAGTTCGTTGATTGCAGCCTCTGTCCCGCCTGCGATGACAATATCAGCCTTGTTATGCTGCAGTAGCCGATACGCCTCACCGATCGCATTGTTACCTGTAGCACACGCCGTCACAGGTGCCATGCATGGTCCCTTTGCCCCAAAATGGATACTTACTTGGGCTGCTGCCATATTTGTAATCATCATGGGCACCAACGTTGGACTCACTCGCTTGGGTCCACGATTGAGCAGGGTTTCATGATTGTCTAATAACGTTTGAATACCACCAATGCCGCTCCCAATGTACACCCCAACTCGTTCAGGACTTTCGTTATCCATGTTGATGTTTGCGTTGTCGATGGCTTGCTCTGCCGCAGCTAACGCAAATTGACAAAACCGATCCATTCGACGAACCTCGCGACCAAATAAGGTGTCGGGATAAAAGGCTCGAACGATTCCTGCAATTTTTGATTTATGGTGTGTAACATCAAATGTGTCAATCTTGGATATTGCATATTACGATCGATCCTGACCACCGATTCCGAAAAGTGCTGACCACCGATTCCATTAAGTCCTGTCCATCGATTCTGAAAAGTGCTGACCAGGGATTCCGATAAATCCTGACCACCTCTTCCCGTTTCCGGTATACGAGAGGATTTCCCGTCGTGGACACGAAGTGTCCCTCTGGGGTTCGACCCCAATCGACGAAGGAGGTCACTCATGACGAAACGAGGGATCACTATGCAGCACATTCGTGAAATCTTGCGTTTACACTATGAATTGCGTCTCAGTCATCGTGCCATTGCGCGGGCACGGCAGATTAGTCATGTCACCGTCGGGGAGGTCATCGGGCGTTTTGAACGTGCCGGTGCGTCCTGGCCCTTGGCAGACGACGTCAGCGACACGGTCTTGCACCATCGTCTCTATCCCGGCCACCAGGGCCGTCCTCCAGCACGCCCCGAACCCGATTGGGCACGAGTGCATCAAGAACTGCGGCGCAAGGGCGTGACACTGCAATTGCTGTGGAGTGAATATCGGGCCCACATTCCCGAAGGCGGGTACGAATACTCGCAATTTTGTGCGCGTTATCGCCGTTATCAACAACGCTTGGATCTGGTCTTGCGTAAACCGTATCGACCCGGTGTCCATTGTTTTGTGGATTATGCGGGACCGACGGTCCCGATTATTGATCCGCACACCGGGACGAGTCAGTCGGGGCAAGTGTTTGTCGCGGTGCTCGGCTACAGTAACTATACGTTTGCGGATCTGCATCCCCAGCAAACCACGGGGTGGTGGATTCGGGGTCATGTCGCCGCGTTCGCTGCTTTTGGTGGGGTGCCGCAGATCGTGGTACCGGATAATGCCAAACCTTTGGTCACCAAAGCGGAACGCTTTGAGGTCACCCTCAACCGCACGTATCAGGCGTTTGCCGCCCATTATGGCGTGGCCATCGTGCCGGCCCGTGTTCGCAAACCGCAAGACAAGGCACCCGCCGAAGCGGGTGTGTTGTTGGTGGAACGCTGGATTTTAGCCCGTCTCCGCCATGAGCGTTTCGTGAGCTGGGAGGTGGCGCGTGCCCGTGTCCGGGCTTTGCTCGCGGAGCTCAACGCCCACCCCTTTCAAAAACTCGAGGGATCCCGTCAATCCCTCTGGCAGGAAGAACGCCCCGTGTTGGCTCCGTTGCCTACAGAGGCCTATGAAGATCAGGAATGGCGGATCGCCACGGTGCATCGCGATTATCACATCGAGGTCGATCATCACTATTATAGCGTCCCCTATCGCCTCGTCGGGGAACAGGTGGATGTGCGTATTACCGTCGCCACCGTCGAGTGTTTCCATGACCATCAGCGGGTGGCCAGCCACCCGCGTCTGATCCGGGATCGGTGGCATACGCTACCCGACCATATGCCGCCTGCGCATCGCGCGATGACCGAAGATTGGAATCCCGGCTACTTCCAGGGCCGTGCGGCGCAAATTGGTCCCCAGACGGCGGCGTTAGTGGCGGCCATTTTCGCCCGCGCCGTCGCGCCGGAACAGATGTTCCGGCGGTGTCAGGGCATCTTGGGATTGACGCACACCTATACCCCTGCACAGTTGGAACAGGCTGCCACCCAGGCCTTACGAGCCGGAGCCCTCTCCTATCGGGCCGTCAAAGCCTTCTGTGAGGCTGCTGCTTCCCCGTCGGTGCCGACTTCCCCGACGCATGCCAATGTCCGCGGAGCGGACTATTACACGCAGAAGACCGAGCCCCCGCAGGCCTGACCTCAACGGGGAAACGGCAGCCGAAGGCCGGGGGCACGGGGACCTCCGATGCCGCACCCGTTCCGGGACCGTGACGTCCCGGTATGACAACGGATATCATGATCTATTAGTGACGAGAGAATGTCATACCACCCGAAGATCAAGGAGATATCCTCTAGGCATCTCCGACGTTAGGGAGTTCTCGGTATGACAACCCGATTTATCCATTGAACTTAAGGAGGCGATTGTCATACAACCGAAAACGCTGCGCTTACGTCCCCAAGATGTGGACGACTTGCGCTATCTCGTGCTGTTATCCGAAGAAACCGAAGGGGCTGTGATGCGGACCTTGCTGGCGCTGACCGCACAGGCCATCCGCACCGAAGCCATACGGCTTCGGCCGACGTTGGCCACTGATCCCCAATGGTGGGGTAATGGCGGAACATCCACGTGGCCGGAAGATCGTCGAGCCTGGACGGCCTGGTTGACCGCCCAACAACGCGAAGGGCAGGGCCTAGGGGTCCCCGAACGAGGACATGCACCATGCTAACCATTCCCACGCAGGATCGCTTACGGGCCCTAGGACTCACGGCCATGGCCGAGGAATGGCTGCGTCAACAGCGGGATCCCGCCCTGGCTCCGTTGGCCTTTGACGAACGGTTGGGCTTGCTGGTGGATGCGGAATGGATTGCCCGGGAGAATCGACGGTTCTCCCGGCGTCTCCAGGAAGCCCATTTGCGGATTCCCGCCACGCCGGAAGGAATCGATTACACCGTCCCGCGACAGTGGAATGCCACGGTCGTGCGGCAACTCGCCCAAGCCTTGTGGGTCGGCCAACATCAGACCGTGCTGATCACCGGTCCTACCGGGGTCGGCAAGTCGTTTTTGGTGTGTGCCTTAGGGCATGCCGCCTGTCGCCGCAATTTCCGCGTCCGGTATTACCGGTTGCCCCGCTTGCTCGCGGACGGCGTGGTGGCCAAACATGAGGGCACCTGGTTTCGCTGGTTAAGCCAGCTAGCCCGTTACGATTTGCTGATTTTGGATGACTGGGCGGTCCATCCCCTCACGACCGAGGAAAGTCGCGACCTCCTGGAAATTCTCGATGATCGCTATCAAGTGCGGGCGACGGCCATTGCCAGTCAAGTGCCGACGGATCGCTGGCATGAATGGTTTCCGGATCCTACCGTGGCCGACGCTGTGCTCGACCGGGTGATCCACCATGCCTATCAGGTACCCATTCTCGGGGAGTCGATGCGCAAGATCTTGCCAACAGCGTCCGATTCCGCTATAACTGAGCCAACGAGTACGGGGACGTAAAAGTGGTCAGGATTTATCGGATTGAGTGGTCAGGATTTATTGGACTGAGTGGTCAGTAATTACTGGAATGCGTGGTCAAGTTGGTCGGAATACGCAG
>JAJYHT010000084.1 GCA_021784595.1 Bacillota bacterium
GCCTCCCATAAGCAGTGGCAAGCCATCCCCCAGGAGAGCATTAACGAATCCAGTCTACTTGGGTATGCGGGACTCACATCATCGGGACTCAGCACCATCTTTCGCCTTTATGGACCCCTCAATGGAGCTGCCAGCCAACGCTTTCACTATGCTTTGGACGGCTCACCGAGCGGAGAATGGATTCCCGCGGGGCCACCAAATTTCGGCCCGGACGCATTAAACGGGTTCACCACGCTCCCTGCCACCACGCTTCAAACGGCAGCCACAACCTATCTTAGTGAAGTCATGGAGAACCACCCGATAGCGGCATCAAAGCTGGTCGCGCCAGGAGTCAATTCAGAGGCTATCTGGAGTGCTGTAAGATCGCTGACTCATTTTGGGCTCAATGGTAGTATCAATTTGGTGCAATATCAGATGGTCAGCCCCACCGAAGACGTCTTCCCGCTATCTACCACGGAGGGCTCGGGTCCTCAAGAAACGCTGATCACCGATGGTGCCACGCTATACGGAACTGCTGTCCACGGTGGCTGGTATGTAACCCGAGTGGTTCTAAAACCGATTAGCATCAAATACAAAACCGTGAGTGATGTCCTCAGACTCCTGTTGCATAATTTCACCGTACTAAAGTGGTATCGGAAGCATCCTCAAGAGCTGGCCAGGGTATCTACCGATACTACCGGTTCAACCGATTGGATGGTCAATATTAGCTCTGCTACGTCAGGACTGGTTGTGCATGTCAACGCGGTCACCGGTCACATTACCACGAGCCCGAGCAGTAACTAAAGTAACGAGGCCGGTGCTTCCTTTGAGTTGTCATCGTAGTGGTTGTCTAACATGTGAAACGCTCAGCCGAAGATCACAAATCGGCTGGGTCTCGACACACGATCTAATCTTTTTCTTTTAACCAATGATTCGCTAATTATCCGAGCACGATATCCATCGTTGACCACCCATAAGCCGTTTCACTAACCTCATGTTCGGCCAAAAAAATTCTTCTCTGGTGCACTACATGCCCTCCCAGTGCTTCGTAAAATCGACGCGCCGGCACATTATCAGAAAAGACCCAGACAAACATGGAATGCAGTCCCTGTGTGTGAAGATGCTTGACCACCAACGCAACCAATTGGCGTCCTATGCCTTTGCCGTGGTACGCTGGCACGATATAGATGCCATATAACTCACCGAGGAAGGGGGTTAAATCTTCTCTAGCCAATCCTCCCATAGCATACCCCACTACGGAGCCATCATGGTCCGCCACAAAAATTGCCGAGTCCCTCCCTGTTTTACCTAGCATGCGTTCCAACCGATGTTCCGCCGTCTCATAGGACAGGTCATTCATCAATCGGTCGGGCACGATGCCTTGGTGGGTGGCGCGAAAAGTATCAACGTTAACTCGGGCAATGTGCGTCAAATCGTCGGGTTTCATTTCTCGGAACTTTATCATCGGCTACTCCCATCCTTGATTGTTTGGGCGATCCGCCCTTGCCCATTATATGTTGGTTTTCGCGCAAGCGGTCTGTCCGGATGGATCGGTCTCTTGACTTTATCTGCCCATGAACGGCATTCGCTTGTCGTCCTGACTGCCGCAAAAGTCCCGGCTAGCAAGACCTATTCCTCATCCACGAAACACGGTGGTCTTGTCCACAAAAGAAATAGGGTTGCCGAACGGGTCTAACGCGTAAAACATTCGTTCTCCCCATGGCATCGATTCAATGGGACTGGTTACTTTACCACCTGCTTGTTGAATTTTTTCCGACATGGATTCAAGATTTTCTATCGCAAAGTATAAATATTGGTTTTCATGGAACCGCCACCCATCCCCCTCCGCGTCTTTGTCCGCCACGGGATCGTAACAGGCTAGAATTGTTTCACCGCATTGAAAATAGTGCCTTCCACTAGACACTCGCGAACCGGGTTGGCCAAATATGTAAGCATAAAATGTGCTGGCCAATTCGATATCGGAAACAGGAAGAATGATTCGGAAAAAATTGCTGACATAAGAGCCTCCATCGCATATTTAGTAGGTTCGGATATATTGGTCCGAGCTCTTTTTGAACATCCAATCAAGATCTTGATATCGAGAATTTCAAGTGGCCCGTCGGCAACCATCCCTATATCAAATCCCCAATACGGGCTACAGTACAAAATTCTCCATCAAGAGCTGCCAGTTCGACATCATGCATGACACGGGCTGGGATCACTTGGCCGTCCCGCCTGGCATCGAAGGTCGCCATAGCGTCTTCCACCGCATAGACCTCATAGCCTAAATTGCCAGCCATTCGTATGGTTGTGCTGCAACAATGGACTGTCGTCAAACCCACTGCCACAACGGTCTTAATGCTTCGTTGGTCAAGCCAATCCTTGAGGTCGGTACCAATGAACGCGCTATTGACATGTTTGATGATATGGTGCTCTTCTGGTTGAGGAAGCACCATACGTCTTAATGCAAATCCGGGTTTATCCGGAGCCAAGAGAGAATGAGGATTTAACGAATGATGCTGAACTATCACCACAGGCCTGCCCTTCTCCCGCCAATGGGTTAGCAGCCGCTCGATCACCACTTCGGCATGCGGATTGTTGCGAGGACCCCAAGCGGGATCATCCCAGGCCATTTGAACATCAATCACAATCAAGGCCGTGTTTTCTGACAGCTGCAGTGCCACGTTTACCACCCTTTCCTTTCACATACTATCATCAGGAGAAGAGTTTAGTAGATTCAGCCCCCTAGGTCCAATACCACTAGCCATCCAATTAGTTATCGTGATATGAAAAGCGCAGCTCTTGGTTACGATGGGCATACCAGGCGGGGATCTCCGTTCGATAATATTCGCTGACCCACTGGCCTGTGGTTTTCATCCAAGTGATCATCGGGGTCCATGTCATGCCGAGTTCACGGGATGTTCGCTCGGTTGACAACGCTAAACGATATGGCAGAGGCTGGCGATATGTTCCCTGGTCTGCAAACAATGACTTATTTAACACACTCGACGGCGCATAACGAATGTCTAGACGAACTTCTAAAATAGAAGCCATCATAAGCAAATATTCCTCGATACTCCACAATTCAGGCTGAATCGCATGATAGGCCCGAATGCCCGGTTGATTCACGCATGCAGCGCCAATGAGGACTTTCGCCACATCCCCACTATAAGATACCTGACAAGGTCCCAGCAGCCAACGATGCTCGGCCGCAATCCAGATCGGCCCCTTATCCTGGACTCTTAGCCAGAACCATGCAAACCGTCCATCGTCCGTATGGGGTCCCATTATTTGCAACCCCGGCCGAATAATGGAGATGCCCAGATCTTGTCTGATCTGCGCGAAATCCACCAAATAAGTTTCGAGTGCGCGTTTGCCCTGCACATACTGGGCATGCAATCCGACTTCATGGGGAGTGGGTGTGGCATGTTGCGAGAACCATTCCTCAGACATGATTTCTAGGGTCCCCATTGTCACCGCGGGCAGTCCGGGGTAGACAAAAGCAGTGGAGATTGCTACATACTGGCCGATCTGGCCCTCCAACACCTGCAACACCGTTTGGGCGTCTTCGGGGGTATATGCGACATTGTCTATCACCGCGTCAAAGGTTCCCGGCACATCTTTGGTCGTCAATCTGTGCCTATCGCAGACCACATGATGAACATCTCTTAAATAACAAGGACGTCGATTGCCTCGCGACAGCACGGTGACTGTATGTCCTTGCTGAAGCAGCTGCGGCACCAATTGATGACCAATCATTCCTGTTCCTCCGATGACCAATACGCGCATTCTCATTCCCTCCAGCTGGAAGAATTTTGGGTAGATGACGTAATAGAGGTTTTTGGCCGCTCGATGCATCTCGGGCAGGGCTTCATACTGCGCACGGGCGAGTCCATGAATTTGATTGCTTTTTGTGAGATACACGAGCGACATCACTTTCCTATATGATTATGTAGGAATGCTAGGAGTTTCTCAAACACAAAAAGTCGCCTAACGGCGAGCGCCCCATATCTCCACCGGCTAAAGCTAGGAGTTTTATGACGCGCTTGACAACCACGGAGGTTAGAACATGCCGATGTTTGATGCATCGAAGAGATGGGCCCAACATCTGGACCAAAGCGATACCTTAGCAAAATTTCGCGAGGAATTCTATCTTGATGGCCGTAGGATTTACCTTGATGGCAACTCCTTGGGCCTATTGTCGAAACGAGCTCACGATTCATTGCTCGACCTTGTCCACAGTTGGCGTCAACTCGGTATTGATGGCTGGAGCGAGGGCAACCATCCCTGGTTCTACCTCTCCGAACAACTCGGAGACATGATGGCGCCTTTAGTGGGGGCCGATTCCGGGGAGGTCATTGCCACAGGTTCCACTACCATTAACCTTCATCAACTTGTCTCCACCTTCTACCAACCTAGCGGTCATCGAAACAAAATTCTTGCCGATCAGCTGACATTTCCGTCAGATATCTATGCCTTAAAGAGCCAACTCCAACAGCACGGATTCGATCCGGATCAAAAATTGATTAGGGTGCCTAGTCAAGATGGGTGGACTCTACGAGAAACAGATCTGATTGATGCCATGAATGATGATGTCGCGTTGGTCATCCTGCCGTCTGTATTGTATAAAAGCGGACAACTGTTGAATTTGGAGGCTTTGACTCATGCTGCCCATGAACGCAACATTTTGATTGGCTTCGACCTAGCGCATTCGGTAGGTGTTGTGCCCCATCATCTGACTGATTGGGGTGTCGACTTTGCGTTCTGGTGCACTTACAAATATTTGAATGGAGGCCCGGGTAGTGTAGGCGGGCTATATGTCCACAAGAAACACTGGGGTGCTGCACCCGGTTTAGCAGGCTGGTTTAGTTCGAAGAAAAGTGTCCAGTTTGACATGGACCACACTTTGGTGGCGGCTGACACAGCCGCAGCCTATCAAATTGGAACCCCCCACATTTTAAGTGCGGCCCCATTGCTCGGTTCTTTGAGCTTGTTTGCCGAGGCCGGCATTCATGAAGTCCGCAACAAATCGCTGCGGATAACCCGCTATCTGATGGATCTTGTGAACCATCAGCTACCGAACATGGGTTTTTCATTGGCCAACCCCCAGCAGGACCAACGTCGAGGAGGTCACGTGGCATTGGTTCACGACGAAGCGACCCGTATATGCAAAGCCCTCAAAGCGCATCAGGTAATCCCGGACTTTCGTCCACCCAACGTGATTCGTCTTGCCCCGATTGCACTTTACACATCCTTTAGCGACGTGTGGAACGCCGTAGAACGCTTGAAAATCATTATGGAAAATCACGAATATGAACAGTTTACCCAACAACGGGAGGTCGTATCATGAAACACTGGATCGACGTGTCGCAAAGAATCGACGGTGGAACTCCCGTATGGCCAGGAGACACTCCCTTCACCTTTAGTTTAACCTGGACAACGTTGCAAAGCGGGTCCGTCAACGTAGGCCAAGTGACGATGAGTACTCACACGGGTACTCACGTGGACGCCCCCTTTCATTTCAACGACATGGGGGCACGAACCATTGAACTGGATCTTGACTTATATATTGGTCTGGCCCGTGTCATATTTTTGCCTCAAGTGAACTGCATCAGCCCTGATGTTCTTGATGCGTTCGACCTTTCGGGGGCTGCCCGACTGCTGATCCGTACCGGAGCATGGACCGATATCCGGGTCTTCCCCCATGCCATTCCATCCGTGGATCCCTTACTTGCTCCGTTTTTAGCGGAAAAGGGCATCGTCTTGCTCGGAGTGGACCTCCCGTCGGTCGATGCACTAGATAACAAAGAACTCCCTGCCCATCATGCGCTGGCGAATCACGGAATTCAGATCTTAGAAGGGCTGGTTCTTCAGGATGTTTTGCCAGGCCTTTATGACCTGATAGCGCTTCCGCTACCGTTGGCCGATGGGGATGGCAGTCCAGTGCGAGCCGTTTTACGCCCAAGGTCGATCTAAAATCCAGGAGCACTTAATCATCCGCAAGGACGGCTCCCCATGAGGCCAGAGATTCCTCATCCGAACCATGCCCCACAGACAAATGGTTCAAAAAACCTATACCTTCACACTCTCACGCCCGCTTGCCCGGGAGTTGACAACACCATCCGCTGCCTTATGCTCTGGCAGGTTGTCTTTCTCGAACGACCCGCTCTGAATTGGGCCGGTAGGCGAGCGGCCCAAGGAGGATGGCAATTGCCGTCCTCTCGCAGGTTGGTTTGAGGCAGCCTGTTGCCAAGCCGTCCCGAGGACCGTAGCCCGGGTGGTGGATTCGACGACATGTCCGCCAGCACTCTCAGCCTTGCTGGCGAGGAGGCTCAAAAACAACTTCGGCGCCCTAACCCCGATGGGACGGCCAAACCGCTGGTGAAGCCCAGGCACCAACTCTTTCCCAGACCGCCCTCCCTAGTCGTTCAAGTCCATGCAGGCCTTGGTATAGCGCTTGATGCTGAAGATGGGAACCGCTCGCAAAACCTGTTGCACCATGGAGATCAAGCCCTATACCGCAGAAAGTCAATAAGACTGATCGCCATCGCAATTGGGTGCTCTAGGGAACCTACCAAAGAATCGCTGCCAGATCTTCAATATGATTCACCAGATATGTAGGGTGAGCTTGAATCAATTCGTCCACCGTCCCATATCCATAAGAGACCGCGATGGAGTCGATTCCATTTTGGCGGGCTCCTACCACATCGTGCTTGCGGTCTCCGATCATGATAAACGAGGCCTTGGGATATTGCGGGTATTTTTGTCCAATGTGCGCGATAATTTCAGCTTTGGACGACCGTGTCCCATCCAGGTGGCTTCCTACCACACAGGAAAAATAGCTGGCGATGTTAAAATACTCCAATATTTTCTGGCTATATATCGTCGGCTTGGATGTCGCCAACACTACTGCTTTCCCACGATCGGTCAGCTTTTGCAATAACTCCACCACCCCAGAATACAAGGTGTTTTCATAAATCCCGACACGGCTAAAGTATTCTCGATAGAAACCGATGGCGCGCCCAGCCATTTCTGAATCCATGTGGTAAAACTGTTCAAAACTCTCTTGAAGTGGCGGCCCAATAAAGGCCGTTAAGCTATCGCGGTCGGGCTCGTTTATCCCCATCTTTGCCAATGCGTATTGAACAGATTTTGTTATGCCGACTTTTGGATCAGAGATTGTACCGTCCAGGTCGAACAATATTATCGAGTACTGTTGCACAGCCACACGCTCCTCTTCAATTGCCAGGACCTTTAGTAGGGGCCAAAGTAAAAAAACAAACCCGTGTCATCGCTTCCAGCCCCTTACACTAGGGCAAATGCAACAACAAGCTCACTAGCCAATGTCCACCGTACGCGATCAAAAATACGGACACTACTAGTCCGAGGAAAGTGGCAAAAAACGTTGTCATGGGCCTCCACCCCGCGACACTGCCGATCGCAATGCACAAGTAAGCCCCCAGAAATGGAGACAATAAGGTCAGTGCTCCCACGCCATATCGCCTATACTTGCGAGACCAACGTTCAGCACGCTGGACTTTTTTTCTGGCCCACCCCCACCGCGAGATAATCTGACGCACCGTGAACATCAGGATTGGAATGGGAATAAGGTTGCCAAGAATACTGATAACCGCACCCATAAGGGGATGAAACCCCAAGGCAATGCTGGCGGCAGCCCCAGGTTGCGCTTCCAACACGATGGACGTGCCGATCAGGGACAGCGTGGACCATAGTTTAGCCTGCTGCAATCCCAAATAAAGGGCAGATAAAAAGAAAATCACCGCACTGGCTATGGCATACAGCAACCCCCGCCAAAAAGTTACTGGTGCCTCCGCTGTTTTCCCCAGTCACGATCCCCCCAGTGCCACTGCATCATATGTCAGGGATTAGACCTCTCGACGTCCATGTGGACTGAACGATTCCAGGACCTTTCCACCGATCATCTCAGCAATACAATATTTTCCGCAGTGAATTGAATCGAATGGCCCTCAAGTTGCTTGGACGCCTTGGCCCGTGCGCATACAATGATCGCTCGCATACCGCATCGTTAACCTTCGAACAGCGCCGACACCAAAAAATCGCAATAAGTGGAGTAAAACTCCAGATCCATCAGGCCATTCTGCCGTCAGGAGAATAGTTCAGCATGCGCTTGCCCCACAAGTTGGAATGGCCGACGGTACCAAAGCCGTGCCAGTCGAGGAGCGTTTATCCAAACACCTCGGCTAGAATAGAAACCCAATTACGCAAATCGTATCTCAAAATGCTCGACTTGATAGACTTTTAGTGCATGTAACACGAGACGTTGCGGGTTGTTGGAAAGCACGGTTAATTGGTGTGGGAGACAAGCTCGCTTTGTCCGACGCCTGTCCCATCTGAAGAGACACCTTTTCTCCAACTGACGCCTGGGGTTTCTTCCGTTCATGACTCGCTCGGCCTAACAACGTCATGCGAACATCATGCCGCCCAGCCTAGACAAACAAGGTGATTTGGCCACCACCGTGTGGATTTGCCCACAATTGAACGACTGGGTACTGAGTCCCCGGTTCCTCGGTAAATTCCACGCACAACGCTTTTTGGGAAAAGGATGTGAGAATTTGCGCGATCTCCTGGTCAGATAGGTCATTCATTTCAATACTGCGCCCCATGCCGGGTAACGCAATGGCGTTGAATAGCCTTTTGGAAACGTTCACCACATGCATAATGTTGCTCCTTCGCGATATTGGGCCGATACCCGTCCCGCGGCTTGAACCAACATAAGAACCGGTTACGTTACGACTCTTGTTCCATTTTACTCTACCTAAATGCCCAGCAGGAATGTCTTGCCCGTTTTCATCCCCGCCCCTACCCTAATTCCTGCGTAATGCTGACCCAGAAAGAAGGGCGACTGCTTCAAACAGCCGCTTCATTGGCGCTGGGAGACGAAGTAAACTGACTGTTGTACAATTCTGCATATAAGCCGCCGCGAGCCAACAACTCGAGGTGCGTACCTTGTTCGACCACCTTCCCATGGTTCATCACCAAAATTTGATCGGCTTGTCGAATGGTGGATAGACGGTGGGCAATGACAAAACTGGTGCGACCTTGCATTAAGTTGTGCATGGCCGACTGAATAGCCATTTCAGTGCGGGTGTCGACATTGCTGGTGGCTTCATCCAAAATCAGGATTGAAGGATCTGCCAAAATGGCACGGGCAATGGTCAGCAGTTGGCGTTGCCCGTGCGATATGTTGGAGGCTTCCTCATTGAGGACGGTGTCATATCCTTGGGGCAAAGTACGAATAAAATGATCAGCATGCGCCGCACGGGCGGATTGGATGATTTCTTCCTCCGATGCTTGGTCACGGCCATAGGCAATATTGTCCCGTATGGTACCGTGAAATAGCCAGGTGTCCTGCAAGACCATTCCGAACCACCGGCGCAGCTGCCCCCGGGGAAATTGCGTAACGCCTACCCCATCCACCTTGATTTCACCCTGGTCCACGTCATAAAATCGCATCAGCAAATTGACCAACGTTGTCTTACCAGCTCCGGTTGGGCCGACGATAGCCACGGTCTGGCCAGCTTTGACATCGACGTTGAGATTGGCAATAAGGGGCGTGCCGACGTCATATCCGAAATTGACGCCTTGAAACGCTACAGATCCCTGGGGCGAGGTTAATCCTACGTTGTCGACAGGGTCAGCCGACTCCTCCGGTTGGTCCAAAATATCAAACACGCGTTCTGACGAGGCTAATGTGGACTGAATAACATTGGAAATACTCGATAGTTGGGTAATTGGTTGCGAAAATTGCCTCGCATACTGAATAAAAGCTTGAATATCACCAATTTGAATAGCCTGGCGGGTTACTAGAATGCCCCCAATCACACTCACCAAAACATAACCCAGGTTTCCAATCACATTCATTAAGGGCATAATAATCCCGGTCACGAATTGGGCCTTCCAACTGGAATCGAACAAGCGTTCATTGATCTCATCAAATTTTGCGATAGAACGGCGTTCATGACCAAACGCCTTGATGATGGGATGACCGGTATACATTTCCTCAACATGTCCGTTCAACTCGCCCAACTGCCGTTGTCGTGCCACAAAATATGCTTGTGAGCGTATCGCAATGCTCCTCGTCACCACAAAACTCAGCGGCAGCGTCAGAGCAACGGCTAAGGTCATAATGGGACTAATCGTGAGCATCATGACTATCACCCCAATAAAGGTGACAATGGCCGTAATCAGTTGAGTCAAACTTTGCTGGAGGGTGCTGCTGATGTTGTCAAAGTCGTTGACAAAGCGGCTTAGTATTTCGCCATGAGGATGCGTGTCAAAAAAACTCACCGGCAACCGCGTCAGCTTTTCCATTACCTGTTGCCGCAAGGTATAGACCGTGGTTTGAGCCACTCCTGCCATGATGTATTGCTGAATATAGCTAAAGACCGAGCTAAAAACGTAGAGGAAGGCCAACACTATCAAAATATGAAGAATCTCATGAAAGTCAACGCCCCCTCCTGGAATGCCACGCATCTTTTGCATGAAGCCTTCAAATAAATCGGTCGTCGCATTGCCCAAAATTTTGGGACTTAAAATACTAAAAATGGTACTGAGGATGGCGGCTAACACTACCATCGAAATGCGTACCTTGTGCGGTCGGAAATAGCCCAGCAAACGATACAGCGTTCCCTTGGCGTTTTTCGGTTTTTGCACGGGCATCCCGAGCCCCGCCATAGGGCCCCATCCACCTACCGGGCCACGCCCACCGGGAAAGACAGAACTCGATGATTCCTTTCGCTCGTCACTCATGCGATTTCCTCCGGGGAGAGTTGCGACGACACAATTTCTTGGTACACGGCGCAAGTCTGCAGCAAAGATTTATGCGTACCAACACCCACCACGCGTCCTTCATCGAGCACGATAATTTGGTCTGCTTCGATCACCGTGCTGACTCTTTGCGCCACCAGAATAACCGTGGCCGCCTCTGCCTCCTGGCGCAAGGCGAGGCGCAGCTGCGCATCGGTTTTGTAATCCAACGCGGAAAAAGTATCATCAAAGAGATATATCTCTGGTTTTCTCACCAATGCCCGTGCAATCGCCAAGCGTTGTTTCTGCCCTCCTGAGATATTTGCTCCTCCTTGTGAAATGACGGAGTGAAAACCATCGGGCATCGCAGCAATGAATTCCGCAGCTTGCGCCACCTCAGCGGCATGAAGGATTTCCACCTCGGTCGCTTCCTCTTTTCCATACTTGATGTTGTCAAGAATCTTACCCGTAAAAAGAACTGCACGCTGGGGCACATAACCCAGTTTAGCCCGCAGACTTTCTTGCGGCATTTCGCGTACATCCATGCCATCCACAACCACGCTGCCTGAATCCACATCGTGAAAGCGCGGGATGAGATTGATTAAGGTGGACTTTCCCGACCCAGTGCCGCCAATAATGGCGGTAATTTGACCCGGTTGAGCGATAAACGAAACGTGCGACAACGCAGGTTCTTCTGCTCCGGGATAGCGAAACGTAACATCACGGAATTCAACCTGACCGCTGTGGTCCACCGATGCTTGGCTCTGCACGGGGTCCACGATTTCGGGGTGCATGGCGAGCGCCTCGTTGATTCGCAAGGCCGAGGCTTGGCCGCGCGGAATCATGAAAGCCATCATGGATACCATCATGACAGCAAACATAATTTGCATCACGTACTGAATGAATGCCATCAAGTTGCCCACTTGCAGAGTTCCGTCATTGATCCGAATGCCTCCAAACCATACAATCGCCAAAGTGGAAATATTCATGATCAGCATCACAACTGGCATCATGGCAGCCATCATTTTGTATACCCGGATCGATACATCGGTTAAGTCACGGTTAGCCTGGTCAAATCGTTGGATCTCAAAAGCCTCTCGATTAAACGACCGAATTACCCTCGTGCCGGTCAAATTCTCGCGCAACACGCGGTTGAGGTGGTCCACCTTTTTTTGCATGGTTCGAAAAAGTCCCATGCCTGGTCCTAGGATCCCGTAAATGGCCAGACTAAGCACCGGAATCACCACCACAATGATGAGAGAGAGCTTGGCATCGGTGTATACCGCCATAATGATTCCGCCAATGGCTGTTAAAGGTGCCATCACCATCATACGCAGCATCATGTTGACTAATTGCTGGACCTGCATTACGTCATTGGTGGTCCGCACTATCAAGGACGAGGTCCCCAACTGGTCAAATTCGGCTAAGGTGAATTTCTCTACATGAGAAAACAACCTGCTCCGTAAAACTTGACCAAAGCCCGCCGATGACTTGGCCGCGAAATAGCTGGCCCAGACTGATGCAATGCCGCCCAAAATTGTGATTCCCAACATAAAGAATCCGATTCGAATGATATAAGAGACGTCTCCTTTAATGATGCCCTTATCCACAATGTCCGACATCAAATTGGGAAGGTACAAAGTGGCCAAAGACTGCACAAAGGTCAACACCAGCACCATGAACACAAAGGTTCGATAAGGACGCAAAAACCGTTTCAATTTCATCATGCCGCAGTGCCCCCTCAATCAAATTGGTGACATTATATCATACTGCTAAAAGTTCGCTACATGAATATTTATAGTCTCTAATTACTTTTCCATCGCCTATCGCTTCTCGCCTGGGTCTGCACTTGCTGGAGCGGGAAAAAGTCTCTACCATAATCCTTAGGCCAGATTCTATGGAGGCTGGAGGTTTTAAAACATCATGCGAGATTTGAGTCAAATACCTCAAGGCGTACACACCCTATGGGCCCAGTTGTCCGAAAGGGCACCCAGCTATCTGGTAGGCGGTGCAGTCCGCGACTTGTTGGAGCATCGTATGCCCAATGACTGGGACTTGGCCACAGCACTGCAACCGGAAGACCTCTTAAGATTAGGCGCCGAGACTGGCTATGGTGTGACAGCCACCGGCGCCAAATGGGGAACCGTCACGTTCAGCACGGCCTCAGGCCCATGTGAGGTCACCACATTTCGTCGCGACGGACGCTATCAGGATGGACGGCACCCCCAAACCGTCACGTTCACCAATACTATTGAAGAGGACTTAGCTCGTCGCGATTTCACCATTAACGCGATGGCTTTGTCTATCGAGGGCACCCTCATTGATCCCTATAGCGGGCAGAAGGACCTCGACCAGAGCACCATCCGCACTGTGGGAGACCCCGTTAAAAGATTTCAAGAGGATCCCTTGCGACTGTGGCGAGCTGTGCGCATGATTGGACTTGACCATGCAGGCCATTCGTTAACCTTATCATCTATGACTGCCGAAACTATTCAACGATATAAAGCCTTAAGCCTATCCGTGAGTGCCGAGCGCCAGCGCGATGAACTCTGCAAACTATTGCAAACTCCTCATTTCGATCAGGCTTTGCGTGCTGCTGATGATTTGGGCCTTATAAGCCTAATCTGGCCGGAATGGGAAGCCACACGCCATTTTAATCAGCGTAATCCACACCATCGCTATCTCCTGCACGACCACAATCTTATGACCGCTTCTTTGGGTCCCACACCCTTGCTGCGACTGGCGGGCCTTTTGCATGACATTGCCAAACCTCAATGCTTGGTTTTAGACAACGATGGCATTGGTCACTTTTATGATCATGCCGAAATTGGAGCGCGCTATGTCCGTTCCATGTTGACTCGCCTCAGATTTCCCCTGCACACCATCGAATCGGCGGCAATGTTGGTTAACTTACATATGTTTCCATGGGAAGAAGCCAGTTTAAAGGCCCAACGCCGACTGGTCCGCACGATCGGCGAAGCACGCGTTCAAGAGTTGCTGACACTCTATCGGATGGATTTGATCGCAACCGGCACCGTATCCCAATGGGACAATGAGGATGCGGTGCGCCAGGCCGTCGCTTCACTATTTGACTGGGGAGAAGAGCCACCTACCTTTGGGAAAGCTCCGCCCTTGGCCGTATCGGGACGAGATGTCATGAGTTGGTGTAAAATTCCGCCCGGAAAGGCCGTAGGCCAATGGCTGGATCGCATCGCAGCTTGGGTGGACGAAGACCCGGCTCGCAATACCCGCGAGCAAATCGCCGCATTTGTCCAAACCTCCGATGCTGCCCTCTCGCACGGGAAAGCGGATAGTTCTCAATGAACAAAATGCCCGCGCATTCCCCTTCCTATGCCGCAGGCCAGGAGGGGGTCAAGCGGACGGCAGGCTGTCTGGGTCACCGATGAGTTATTCCAGTTCATCCCGCTAATCGATGAGACCGGCGAGATCGCATCGTATCAGTTGATCCTGGGCACGAAGAAGTTTCCGGTCGGGGTTATTGCTTACGTGGCGCATCGGCCTCATGGCGTACCGTCTTCGATTCACATCGCCGTGGAAGGCGGCCACTGGTGGCTGTCTTTCGCAGCCGAGGATGCCGAGGTAACGATGCCCAAGAAAACGGCAGACGCCACCACGGAACAAATTGCTGAGGATTTACGGCATCTTTCGGCGGAGCAACTTACCGAGCGGACTCTCGGTGGAGATCGGGGCGTCGCCAAGCCCCTGACCACATCGGATGGGCAGGTCTTTGACCTCCTGCCCGTGCAGAAGAAACGGATCAAGAAGACCCGCCGTCAACGCAAACAATGGCAACGACGGGCTTCTCGCAGGAAGAAAGGATCGAGAAATCAGAAGAAAGCCTATCGCAAAGTGGCGAAGTATCAGCAATACGAAACGAATGTCCGACAGGACTATGCCCATCAAACGAGTCATCATTTGGCCGCCGATGATGCCTATGATTTGTATGTGTTCGAGGCTCTGAAGATCCAAAATATGACCAAACGCCCCAAGGCCAAAACGGATGCCCAAGGACGGTTTCTGCCCAATAAAGCGGCAGCCAAAGCCGGGCTAAACCGCGCTATCTTGTCGTCGGCTTGGGGACAAGTCGTCTCGTTTACCACCTATAAAGCATTGCGTCATGGCAAGCTTGTCATCACCGTACTACCCGCGTATAGTTCGCAGGAATGTGCTGTCTGCACATTCACCTCCCCGGACAATCGGCCTTCACAGGCTGAGTTTGTCTGTCAACGCTGCGGACACACCGATAATGCCGACCACAATGCGGCCGTGGTGATCGCGAAGCGGGGTATCCAAAAGCTTCTTTCCGGCGATCCGCTGACCAAAACTCACAAAACCACGCGGATTTTTCGGAAACTAGGGCCGGAACGGTCCGAAGTTACGCCTGGGGAGATCGGCGTAAGCCGTCTGGGGCCTACGGCCTCGACGCAGCGATCAATGAGCCAGGAAAGCTTTGGGGGCAACCCCGAAACCCCCGCCTCGGCGTAGCCAGGCGGTGGGAGAGTTCATAACAGTCGTATTCGTGGTATGCTATGGGACGTGAGTTGACCCTATGAAAGGCCACGTGATGCAATGCCCTCTACACCTGTATTTGATGTCACAGTGATTGGCGCAGGACCCAGTGGTCTGATGGCAGCCATTGCTGCCCGCTCTCAGGGAGCACGCACGCTACTCATTGAAAAAGGCAACAAACTCGGCCGCAAGCTAGGCATCTCTGGCGGAGGACGATGCAATGTCACCAACGCCAAACCACTTGCCGAGCTAATGAAAAACATACCCGGCAACGGCCGTTTTTTGTACTCAGCGCTAACCCAGTTCTCCAACCACGATATCGTTGCCTTCTTCGAAGATCTTGGCATAAGGCTCAAAGAAGAGGATCGGGGACGGGTGTTTCCCATTACCGATAAAGCCTCTACCGTCGTTAGGGCACTCGTCGACAAAGTGTACAATTTGGGGGTCGAGGTGTGGCAAGAAGCTCCTGTGGCAGACTTGCTGACCGAGGGCAGCGTGGTTGCCGGAGTGAAATTGGCCAGCGGTGACATCCTGCACACTAAAGCCGTGGTGGTGGCCACCGGAGGGTGCAGCGTGCCGCAGACGGGAAGCACCGGAGACGCCTACCCATGGGCCGAAGCGCTTGGCCACACTATTATAGATCCCTATCCCACCGAAGTTCCTCTGAGAAGTGCCGACCCGTTTATTGAAAGCCGCACTGTTCAGGGACTTTCATTCAAAGATGTCTCCATCGCGATTGTAAACAGCGCCGGCAAGACCTTGACCACCGAGTTGGGAGACATGATGTTCACCCATTTTGGATTGACGGGACCCGTGTCTCTGCGTTGCAGCCATTATGTGTCTACCGCGCTACGCAGGAATTCTGCCGATGAACTGACAGCCTACATCGATTTTTTTCCATCAATTCCCCGCGACAATTTGGTTAAAGAGCTCAAACAATATCGCGATCAAAAAGGTCGTAAACAACTAAACACGCGATTGGCGCAGTGGTTCCCGGATCGCTTCGCCTCAGTGCTGCTCGACACTCTTAACATTTCCGCCGCCACCGACATGAGTCACGTGAGCAACGAGATGATCGCAACCATTGTGCAACATATCAAGGGATTTCCGGTCTCCATTTCAGGCACTCTCCCGCTAGAAAAAGCCACGGTAACCGGCGGCGGGGTCTGCATCCAGGAAATTTCTCCAAAAACCATGGCCTCCAAATATTGCCTTGGCCTGTATTTTGCTGGCGAAGTGATGGACGTCCATGCCCATACGGGAGGCTACAATATTACCGTGGCTTTTTCGACCGGGCACGCTGCAGGAACTGCGGCCGCAGAATATGCCATGACCTAATCCCCGCTCCGGTGATTCTTGGACATACAACCCTGTCCGTCTCTATCGTTTACGACATCGTCAGGCGTCTGATCCGCATCGAGTAGTCGTGGGCAGGAGCAGGCGGAGGCCCGGGTCTTCACATTTGCGGCATGTTATGGGAATCCATGTGCTATGATAGAATTTAATCGTTCTTTCCTATCTTTTTAACATTTACCAGCCATCGATGCCATTTAGAGGAGGATGCGCAGTGCCTGCTAAAAGAGTGACCAAACAGCGCAAAATTGCGTCCTCCGTGCTTAGATGGCATCGAACAAGCTCCCAAGTCCAGACAACGCCATTCGACACGCCTTCCTGGAACGAGATATTTTCCCTGTTTAAAGATCATATGATTGTAGGAGTCGACCTTCATACCGATCGATTTTTGTATACTAATGCGGCCTTGCAGTCCATGCTGGGTTACAGCGAAGAAGAACTATTCGCTATGAAGGTGTGGGATGTATTCGAGGAACCATACAAATCCCAAGTAAAAAGCTCAGTTCAAGCGGGTCTGCAAACCATGGACCAGGTCACCTCAATAGTTTTAAAGGCCTTAAGAAAACAGGGCGACAGCATTTGGCTTGAAGCTTACGTGACCTCCGTCCCCTATCGAGGAGGGGTTGCCCGGATCGCCAATTATATTAATGTTACGGAAGCCATCACCCTCAAAGAACGCATGGACCAGGAACTGACCTCATTCTATTCTGCGCTCGATGCCATGCCGACCCCGGTGGTCATTGCCAAAGAAACATTTCAGTACGCCAACCCCGCCGCTCTGCAGTGGTCCGGCTATACCAAAGCCGAGTTGTCCCATATGCATGTCTGGGATCTCATAGAAGTCACCGATGACCTGATGCAAAGGATTCAGGCCAATATTCATCGTCGGTTGCAGGGGGAATCTTTTTTAGGCGAATATCCGCGCATCCAAGTCAAGATTAAAGGCGAGTTGCCTAAATGGGCGCATGTCGTTACCCGTACCTTGTGGCATCAAAATTCTTGGGTAGACTTGATGATTTTAACCGACATTACCGACTCCGTAATTACCGAGCATCGTATGGCACAAGAACGGGAACGGTATCGAGAATTGTCCGAACTCGACGGATTGACGCACATATACAACCGCCGTATGTTCGATAACCAACTGGCCGACATGATTACGCATGCGTCCGCCAGTCACCGTCATCTTACGCTGGTAATGATCGATATTGACCACTTCAAAAGAGTCAACGATCAATTTGGCCACGAAACGGGAGACTATGTTTTGCAAGAACTGGCCAAAGTTGTTCAAGCGGATTTGCGGCCCACTGATCTCTTTGCTCGCTATGGAGGCGAGGAATTTATGATCATTATCCCCGATGTTCACTTAAACCATGTCAAAGCTCTGGCCGAACGGCTTCGGATTAGAATTGCACGCCATGATTTTAAAATCGGAACTCAAATTACCGTCAGCATGGGGATTACCGCCCTTCGCGAGCAGGATACCACGACACGCATGGTGCATCGTGTCGACGATGCCTTATATGAGGCCAAACATAACGGGCGCAACCAGATTGCGCTGGGATAACCTTAACACCCCCAAGCAGAGGACGTGGCTCTCGTCGGCGATATCCATACCGTCCTTAGCAGCGATCCAACTGCTCGCCCCAGGCATCCAACAGTTCACGTTCCTTGCTGCTCGTCATTCCAACCTTTAATTCATGACCTTGGCGATCCCTCAAATCCCACAACAACGTATCGCGAATCGTATCCTCAATTGGTCGGCAACTCAATCCCGCCTGGACTGCCCGCCGACTGTCAATGGTGAAAAACGCCTTCCATTCCAGACGGCTAATGGCAATCCACAATGGAAGGTCTGAAAACTCCGTTACCCCATGAGATAACAAAAATTCGTCAGGAATCCAAACGGGTGCCGCAGAGGATGGTATGGCACGCATCAATGCCTCTACAAAATCCGCCATAGTAAACCGATAATCAGGTCCGGTGGCATTAAATGTGCCGCTCTTCTGCCTCTCCACCAAATGCATAACCCACTCCGCCAAATCTCTGGCATCGATCAACTGGAGTGATCGAGGTTCTTTGGGTACTATTCGTGGGCCTGCTTGCGAAAATCGGCGTACCCAATAGGTAAAACGATCCGTAGGGTCATAAGGACCCACCAGCAGTCCGGGTCGGATCACCAGAGCGTGGTCTCCAAACACTTCGTGCACTTGTTGTTCGCACAATGCTTTTAATGGACCATAAAAAGTCAGCACAGCCTCTTGGCTTTCGTCAGCCATAGCGGCTAGTGGAGCCGCTTCATCGATCCCCGGCAATGAAAAATCGCCGTAGGCGGAAATGCTGGAGAAGAACGTGTAATGCGCTACATGATCTGCTAACACATTAAGACCCATTCGGACCACGCGTGGAATATATCCGCTGGTGTCAAGAGCTGCATCCCACTCTCGATTCTCTAAAGCCGACAGATCCCCATCTCGCTGTCCTCTGAGTTTTTCAACCGTCGGGTATAAATCGGGATTGGTCTGTCCTCGATTGAATATTGTCACCTGATGCCCATGGTTTAAAGCCACATCTACCAGATGACGACCCAAGAACTCGGTGCCTCCAAGCACTAGGATTTTCACTTCTGCCCCCTATAAAGTTGACCGAACCACTGATGGCGCAGCCTTTGCACTTTCTTTTTCCACCCGCCGGGTGTACCGCCATGCGTCCGCGTTAGTTGCTGGGCCGCTTCTTCTAAGGTTAATCCGCAATCGACGACCAGGTGGACAAACTGTTTTAACGCAGTTTGATGTTTTGTTGGCAATTCCAGCAACGCAGAGTCTAAATCGGCCTTCAATTCCAAGGCCGACAACGCCGGGTCCACGCTGGATGTCTCGACATTCTCCAGTGATAGAAAAGCCAGCGACTGGGGTTGGACTGCCTGCAAGTAACTTTTTCGAACTTTTTGATGAATATGATTGGCTACAAATGCAGACACGCTGGTCCGGTGAACCGTTGGTTGATATTGAAACGCCGCCTCCCATAATGCCAGTGCTGCTTCCGCCTGCAATTCCTCTTGGCATCCTCCCTTATGCGAGTAACGACGCACTTCATGCTCCAACACGGGCCAAAATGCGGCCAAGTATTGCTCTTGGGCCTCTACGCGGCCCAACCGCAATTGAACTAAGGTTTTAAATTCAACACCAGGAGGCAAAATCGAATTCCCAATGCCTGCATAGGTTTGCACTCTCATCCAAAGCGCTTCCGACGCACTGGCGATTTCCCTCGCGTATACCATGGCTGCCCCCTATGATTTAAGACGTGGTACAGTAACTTGGTCGATAAGACCATAGCTCTTGGCCTCATCGACTGTCATCCAATAGTCCCGTTGAAATTGATGCAATATGTCATCCATTGCGTGGCCCGTATGCTGAGACAACACCGACGCTAACGTTTGGCGGGTTTTTAACAGCTCCTGCATGGAAATTTCGATGTCAGTCACTTTGCCGCCAAGACTTTGCACAGATGGTTCATGAATCATGATTTCAGCATGGGGCAACGCAAACCTTTTCTGAGGCGCGCCACCCGCCAATAATACGGCCGCCATACTGGCAGCCATCCCCATGCATAAAGTGGCGACATCAGGACGAATATATTGCATCGTATCGTAAATACCCAATCCAGCACTAGTAGAGCCACCAGGAGAATTAATGTATAAATAGATATCTTTGTCAGGATCGTCACTTTCTAAAAACAACAGTTGGGCGACAATAAGATTGGCTACGTCGTCATCAATTGGGCTGCTTAAAAAGACGATCCGCTCCTTCAGCAAACGCGAATAAATATCATAGGAACGCTCGCCGCGATGAGTTTGCTCCAAAACCATAGGCACCAGGGTAGGCATAGACCAATTTCCTCCACGGTTATTGTGAGGTCCCAACTATCAAAAAATGGGGTACTAGCGGGAGCCTTCATACCTATAATGTTTCAAAGTTTGGCCATCGAGGACATTTGCTCAAGAAACTTTTCTTCCCCCCACACCCGTTGCCATCGGACAATATTCCCATAATGAAAAAGCCTTGGCTCCATCCCCACATCATAATGTGGCATAATTCTTACTGTTGCAATTATCGATATTTATATTGTCAGAAATGTGCCGCTGAAGTTAGACGGACAGCACGCGCAGGTGCATAGTCAAGACACATACCAATCTTGTATCAAGTCAGCGCTAAAGACGGTACTCACACGCGCATTGCTTTTCTCTCATAGACAAAGGATGGATAAACTATGGTTATGAATAATGCCAAATCCATTTTTGACGGTCTGTGGATTGCATGGCAGCCAATGGTCAGTCTCAAAGACGGGAGCATTTACGGACATGAAGCCCTCATCCGAGGGGTTGTGGGATCCGCTTGGGAGATGCCGGCAGCACTTTTCACCCTCGCCCGCGATCACGGATTATCAGAGGAACTGGAAAAAACCTGTCGGCAGTTGGCTTTGCAAGGTGCCATTGAACTTGTTTCCCCAAATCAGCGCATTTTCATGAACATCAATAACTTGTGGCCGGATATGCCCTTAGGTCTCCCTTCAGCCTTCGTTAACAACCCGCATCGTTTGGCGATAGAGATTTCGGAAGGTCAACCCATCATCGAAAACGATGCCTTACTAATTGCCGTGCGCCAATGGCGAGACCAAGGGCATGCAATTGTCATTGACGATTATGGCTCCGGGTATGCCAGCGCGGCCACCGTGTTGGCGGTATCACCCGATATCATCAAATTAGACCGCCAACTGGTGGCCAACTTGGACCGTGACCCAGCACGCCAAAGCATCATTTCCGCGATACGAGATTATACGTTGGATCTTGGCATCGGCATCGTTGCCGAAGGCATTGAAACCCAAGCAGAACTTTTAGCTCTTCGTGCCCTGCACATTGAATGGGGTCAAGGGTTTTGGTTGGCACGACCTTCCCGCAATCCATTGATCGAACCCATTATATTACCGCCCACTTCTGCCCCCACCGAACTAACTCATGATGCGCCAACTGACGAAATGACGCTTCTCGACTTTTATCGCCAAGCCATAGAAGCCTCACCCATACCATCCTATCTGGTTGACCGCCGCCGCACAGTTCTTGCCTGGAATTCTGCCGCAGCCGAGCTGACAGGATATGACTCTTCTTGCATGATAGGCCAGAAATGTTTTGATGGAACTTTGCTGCACCAGGATCAAGAGGGCCATATCTTGTGTTTCGGAGCATGTCCATTAGTATGGAGTATGGCCAAAAGGCAGGTCGAAGGTCCCCACCAGATTAGTTTTCGCAAGGCCGATGGCGCGCGGCTTGATGTTGTCACCACGGTATTCCCTTTATGGGATACAACGCGACAACGGATCGTCGGGGCGTTGGAACAGTTCATTCCCAGTGTGCTCGCTGAGCCATGATTATGCAAAGACGGCAATTGGGATTCCCGCCCTATGCTCTGCACCAGCGCATGAGGGTTCGCGGGATCTTTCCCAAGGGGTCCCGGTTGCCAGAGCCGTCCGGCTTGTGATAGATATCTACGTCACGATCGGTCTTCAAAATGATCTCGATGGCGCCGCCGCATACGACGCGATGCCCGCCGGCGAGTCGCCACAAACCAAGCTAATAGAAGTCCAGCGCCCGCCCAGGCCACATCGCGCCACCATTGCCAATGATGGCTCATAAAGAAAAAACTCATGGCGAGGACGCCAAAAAGACCCAACAATATTGTCAAGCTGTCAATCAAATCCGCTAGTCGGTCTACACGACGCGTCATTTGGGTTAACTCAGGTCGAGTCACTAATTCGCCCGCTTCAGCCTCGGCCAATACGCGATCCAGGCTTTGCGGGACGCGCTGCAACAGACTAAACGATTCCCACACCCGTTGCCCTACGGCGTCGATGACCGCCCCGGTTTCGGGGCCAAAGATTTCGGATACGGTGCGCCGGATATTCCCCAGCCAGGCCGGGCCCGCCGCTTGCTGTCGCGCATTGATCAAGGGCAGGGCCTCTTGGCGCAACAATTGCATCCAATCCAACTCAGGATCCAGCGAAGATACCAATCCGAACAGCATTCCGATGGCCCGTCCCAAAAACATGTATTGCGCGGGAAACATCAACGGCTCTTCATATAAAAAATCTTGAAAATCACTCACGACACCGCTTAATTTAGGTCCTGGTTCCAAAGGAGTTCCCGCGCTACGCTTCAACAGATGGGTCAGGGCACGCTGCAGGAGAAGTTTTTGCGCGTGCGGAGCCAAAAATCCTAGACCATCTATGGCTTGTACGACACGGCGGGCATCCTGGCTCAGAATCCCTTCAATGAGACGCGCTGCATATGCCAAATGCTCAGGCGGAATACGTCCAATCATTCCAAAGTCCAAAAAGATTAAGGTGCCATCCAAAGATGCAAAGAAGTTGCCGGGATGGGGATCAATTTGAACCAGCCCGTCCACCACAATTTGCTGTAAAAAGGCATTCACCAAAAGGTGAGCCAAATTTTGGGGGTCCAACCCTGCATTGACCAGGCCCTCGTGATCGGTCAATTTCAATCCCGAGACATACTCCATGACCAGAACCGACTGGTAGCAATACAGGGGATAAACCCCAGGCACCTTGATACGAGAGTTGGCGGCAAAATTTCGAGAAAACGCTTCAAGATTTTGGCGCTCTTGCACGTAGTCCAATTCACGGTTCACCATCTCTTTGAATTCGCGAAACAAGCGAACCGTGTCCAAGCGTCGTCCGGCGCGGGTCCATCGTCGCAAGGCCGCCATGATTTGAGCCAATGCCCGCAAGTCGATTGCAGCCAGTTCTTGAATGCCTGGGCGACGCACTTTAACCGCAACCTCTTGGCCTGTTTCACGAAGTCTGGCCCGATGCACTTGCCCAAGAGACGCTGCGGCCACCGGCTTAGTGCTAAACTCCGAAAAAACATCCGTTAGCGTCTTCTTATAAGCAGCCTCTACCTCAATCTTAATATCGTTAAACGGCGCTGCCGGCACTTGATCCTGCAAACTGGCTAATTGACGTGTAAATTCCAGTGGCAACACGTCGGTTCGGGCGCTGAGGAACTGACCCACCTTGATAATGAGGCCTCCCAGACGAAGAGCCTCGCGACGGAATCGCTCGCCGCCAGCCGCATAAATGGCAGATTCTTCAGCTTTGGCTTCCGATATGGACAAACGGCGCTTTGCCCGGGCAATAGCCCGGGCATCTCGCCAAAAACTGAGTGCCAGTGCAAAAATAGCCAATGTCCGAACAATGGGGTTTCTCGGAAAAGACCGCGGGTCAGCTTGTTCCACCTACAAGACGTCCTCAGGCTTCTCATCGGTCCCCGTCTCTGCAGATGGTTCTCGCCACACATCAAAAGCTTCCTGTATCTTCTGACGGAACAAGCGCCGCTTATTGCGGTATTCGCCAGCATCGGCCTCAGAACGGTAGTTCGCACGCCATAATGACCTCAGCCCCAACAACGCCAAGAACACCATCCACCACGGCCTACGATATCGACGTCTCCACCACATCACAGTCATCTTCTTTCTGTAGTCCTATCATATTGCTCTTTGCATTATAGCGCACTTGGTCAGAATCATCGGCCTTGGGCAATCTCAAAGAGTCTTCCTTGGACGCCATTTAGCTGCGATGACATCGTCATTAGTCAAAACCCATGACCAAAAGAGTTAGCCAAAACACCCGGTTGGACGCCAATCTCCGCCGGGTTAATGACCGCATAGCCGCCGCTCGCACCTGATCCGCCGCGAAGAACACAGAATAATAAAAGTCCGTGTAGCCCGTCATAGACTCAGCAATTTACAACCCGTCAGCATAGCCCACGGCATCTGCCGCAAGCAATACGGGAGGTGGAATGGTGAATATGACGTCACTCCTTCTATCCGTAATGCGTGGTAATCGACTACCAATGAGGACTATGCGGGGACGAAGGAGGCAGATGCGTCGACATATAAGTCTCAACAACATGAGTAATCGTCCGTTTCACTTCGTCCCACGCCCAAGGAAGGACGGTACAGACGGGGCATCGGGTCTTCTTCCGCATCGGTGAAGTAGGGGAAACTCGCTTCGCGAGCACTCTCTGGTTCGCTTTACGATGGTCACTGTAGCACAACAGAAAATGCATCGTAGGGGCATCGATCCCCTGCAACCTGAGGGGCTGTGACCGTCATGAGCGGCCTCAACGTTTCGGCATCCAGTTCCAATCGGGGATGCCCCATCCACCCAAAGCACGGAGGGTGAGTCATACCGATTATCATAAAACGTGACAACGGATTATCCCGCATCATTTTGATGCGCGTCCTCCCCCGTCTTAATAGCATCGCTGGCAGGATAACACCACATTTTCGGTTTCGGAGGAACGTTGGGACGCGGCGACTTGCCAAGCGGACGATTCCGTGTCCGATAGGATGCGAGCACCCGTCGCGAGGGCGAAGGAATGGTGCTGGTGCTGCGCCGCTCCATCAGACTGTATAATGAACACGCCACGCCACGAGCAGCACATACCCTACCGCTTCCACTCGCTCTTTTTGTCATCGGTTTGAGGACGCATCCTCGCACTGGAATCCGTCCTCACCCTTTTCATTCACGTTGATGTAGGCCATGGGTTTGGACCGTACGCCAAACGCGAATCCCAGCCTTATGGGGCTGAATCCAGTAAAGTGTTTCGTCTGTAGAGTCCCTCGAAACTGACCATAGCCGAGTTAGTCGCAGTGATGCCCATGAGCATCAGCACCAACACCGCTAGAGAGCTTCGAGAACTGTGGTGAATTACATCGCCCACGCCAGGACTCGAAGGCGCCCTCGCCAAAGTGAACATCGAACGCAACGCCTTTCAACGCATGGGGAATTACCTCATAAAACCTGCTCCCCAACGGCGAAGATCGCTCGAGCGAGACAGCCGCCCTCCGGAACGGTCCATATCCCGCCCGTCCATTCCTCGATCAACTTGAGGCTGGCCCTTTTGCAGGTTCCGCCGCGCTACACGCCTGAGCATTACGCGGGTTCTTCACTCCTACCAGAGCCTCCGTCCCTTGTGTGCGCATTGGCACTTTCCGCCAGGCGTTTTCCCTTGCCATCCCAACGAAGGTACCTACGTTCTAGGCGCGAGCCTGTGCTCGGTTCTTGCTTCCTTCATGCCGGCCACCGCATATTGTCAATTCTAGGTTGCTGACCATGATCTGTAGTACGCCTCCCAGCGCCAGCTCCCCCAACCGAGATCTCCATCTGCGGGCCCTGGGGCCGGCAATGGCCAAGACTCGTTTTCGGTGAGCTGGCAACACGGGTCCCGATGGCTACTAAATCAACGAGCCACAAACCGCCAACGTGTCACCCCTATTGAAGATGGCCACAGCCATGCGCTCTGGTCCCAAAGGATAACAACGCAAAGACCTTTGCTTTAATTGAGGCCAATTGTTCTCCATGAATGTCCCGGGATCATCAATCGTTCTTGTCCAGCTGGGCCTTGGGAGCCCGCCGCGTAGGGCTCGGGCTGTCCCTCACTCCACGCTTGGAGCACAGGAGTCAAAATGCGCCATGACTCCTCGACTTCGTCAAACCGTAGAAAATATGCCCGGTCACCTTTTAGTGCCTCCATCAGCAATTGTTCATACGCTGTGTAGTCTGGCTCGTCAACTTTTTCGTATGGGGTGGCTAAAATTATCTGACGCGTATCTAACTGAAGTCCTGGTGCTTTGGCCCAAGCCACGACATCGATGCACTGATCAGGCCACATTCTGAAAATTAGCCAGTTGCTAAGCGACTTGCCAAATAATCCCGGCGGCACATCGCGCAACTCGATAGCAATCTCTGAGTAACGTGCCGCCAAACGCTTCCCGCTACGAAGATAAAATGGCGTGCCATGCCATCGCCAGTTATCTACATAAAGCTTTACGGCCGCGAAGGTGTCCGTGCGGGAATCCTGGGGAATGCCGGGTTCCTCCAAATATCCCGCAACGTTCTGACCCCCAATGCTGCCCGCATTATATTGCCCGCGACAAGCAAAGTCATCTACCTGATTTGGCAAAATAGGGCGCACCGCCCGCAACACCTCTACCTTATGCTCGCGCAATACCTCGGCGTCCCAGGTAGAGGGAGCGTCAAGCGCCGTTAGGGTAAAAAGTTGCATAAGATGGTTTTGAATCATATCGCGCAACGCCCCGGCTTGGTCGTAATAACGCCATCGCCCTTCTACACCCAGAGTTTCCCCCACCGTAATCTGTACCTGCCGTACGTGGTTTGAATTCCATACCGGTTCCAAAAATCGGTTGGCAAAGCGGAACACCAACAAATTTTGAGTGGTTTCTTTGCCCAAGAAGTGATCTATGCGATAAACCTGATCTTCATTCCAATACTGATGAATTCGCTCGCGCAATGCTTTGGCCGAATCAAAATCCCAACCAAAAGGTTTTTCTACTACAAGCCTGCGCCATCCTTGCGTTTCAGTCGCCAATCCAGCGTGTCCGAGTCCCTCAGCAGCATCTCCAAATAACTGCGGAGGCAATGCCAGATAAAAGAGAGCGGAAGGCGTGATCTTGGATTTCAGCTGAGTTAATGACGCCGCAGTCAAGTCGCCACTGATGTAGCTTATCCGGCTAGCTAGTGTCTTCCAGACCGTTTCATCATAATTATGTTCAAATTGCTTAAGGTTTTGTTCGATATGCGCTAAGAATTGCTCTTGTGTCCAATCTTCCACTGCATATCCAATAATTTGCGTCTGCGGCCACTCAGACAACGCGTAAAGCCGATATATGGCGGGAAACAGCAAGCGCCTGGTCAAATCTCCTGTAGCTCCAATAATCACTATCGTCGATGCCTCTTGTGATACCACAGCCATGTCTATGCTCCCTTCCCCCGCAGCCCCTTGCTCCATCAATGTCAGGCTTGGTCTATTATACCTTATCGATTTCCGTCCTCGCTCCAAAAGTTCCCAGATTGGACTCTCCGCGCGAAAGACATATTAATTCCGATTTCTGTCTGCAGGAGGCACAACGATGATTTTTGAAGCAGCCTGGCCCTGGATCCTATCAGCCTTGTTTATCAACACCAGCCATGCCTCCCCGCCCCCCAACCTGGGGCCCGTATTGCAATCGTTAGTTCAACGCGAGGATACCGCGACTCTTTTTAATCGCCCCCATGTGCTCAATGCGTTATTTGTCGATGATCATGCGGGACAACGCGCCAAGCTTAAGGCTACTTCACGAATGGATTACCTTCAAGCCTGGGCCAGGGCGCGCCAAATAGACTTTTTAAAGGTATCGGTCCTGGTGCGTTCTGGACCACCCCACTGGATTACCCCCAACCGAGTGAAAATTTATGGGGTGGTTTCCGCACGATACCAATATCGTCACCGTCTAGGCAACACCACTCCCACCTGGTTTGGCCTAGGCGTTTACCATTGGTACACCCTGTATTGGAAAAACAACCAATGGCAAATCGCAGGCGACGTTTTCATTGATCCGTTGAACCAAGAAACTCGATTGGTCGGACCAGCCATTCCGGTGCCGATACGAGTGCCCGAATTTTCGCGCCACCACAAGTTAAGCCCAGGCGCCGCACTAGCGCTGCAATACGCGAGAACATACTGCGGTGCCGCTCCGGGTTGCGCAAATCAGAATCGGTATAATCCGCGCTACCATGATTACAACTGGAATGGCGGAGACTGCACGAATTTTATTTCTCAAGTGCTGCACGCGGGCGGACTCTCAGAAACCCCAGCCTGGTCTTGGGATATGAAACACGATGAGGGCACTAGTGCTTGGGTCAACGCCACCACGCTAGCTGGCTATCTGGTTTATTCTGAGCGCGCCCATCTATATGCACACGGAACGTTTTCCCAATTGACTCAATCTGCCTCCAAACCGATACAAAACCTGCAACGAGGCGACTTAATCGGATATTACGAAAATCATCGCACTGTGCATTTGGCCATTGTGGCGGGTTTTGACCCCGATGGCTATCCTTTGGTGATTAGCCATTCGGCAGACCGATTTGAGGAACCATGGGACCTTGGCTGGGATCGTACCACTCGATATTACTTTTATCGCATACACTATCCACTTATCCGGCACAGTGGATCTCCCGTCGGCTAACCCATTGTGAGTTCAATGGTCTTGCCCATTTACGGGTGATTTCCGAAATACCCTCGTGTCTTCGTTTCAGCCCCGCAGCCTAGGCAGGCGATGTTATAATGAAGCCACCGTGGGGTCGGGAGGTGGTTAAGGTCCCAATAGGTCTCGTGTGGCAGCCCGAGACAAGACAGATCATCGTCTCGGATGGCGACGGTCAGCCCGTCTTGATAATGCCATTGTCTCATTTAGCCGTTGCCGCGCCAGGTCGAGTCACGGTGCGGCGCCGAATCGCATGGGATTTTATCCGAGAACGCCCATCACCGCGTCTGGCAGCGAGCCCGCCCCAGACATTCAACTACAGCGAGACCCTGAGATTGCCGACCGACGATCCACACACCGATATCCTTATTACCACCTTGTTCCATACTCCCTGGCATCAAGAACTCACTATCTCGAGCACCAATCCCCTCATAGAGCGCATCTACCTCGGTTTCCAAACCTCAGCCCGCGAAACTTGGTGGGGATTCGGCGAACATGGGCATACCATACGACCGGTGGCCCGATTTGATACCTGGGTCGAGGAGGGTCCTGTCGGACTCGGTTGGCTTTCTCGATTCCTACGCTTCACCAACCACGTTCCCTTTCCTAAGGGTCCATATCCTTCTTATGCCACTATGCCCATATGGATTTCATCGGCGGGATACAGCGCATGGGCAGACAACCGCGAATTGATGCGGTGGCGGATTGCCAGCACGCTGAGATCGGTTGAGGCCTGGTCCCACAAATTGACGTTGCATATCATAACGGGCGACAATCCCCAAACCATCTTGGAGCGCCAATTTTCTATTTTAGGCAAACCCACAATCCCACCGCCATGGGCCTTTGGACCATGGAACGATAGCGTGCGCGGCCAGCCCCAGGCAAAATCTTTAGTCCGCCTTTTAAGACAGCGCCGGATCCCTAGCAGCGCATTATGGATTGAGGACTGGATGGGTTCATGGGAAAATGGTAAAAGATTCTGGATGCGTCCTCTGTCCCACCAGGTGGATACGGTCCTTTACCCCGACTTCCCTGGTCTAGCCATGCATCTCCACGAAACTGGTTTCCGCCTGCTCGGATACTTTTGTCCCGAAATCACCAAAAATAGTGCCTTATACCACGAGGCCGCCGCCCAAGACTTGTTAGTCAAAGATTCTGACGGATATCCCATCATGGTTGATATTTTGGGCATTTTGCATGCCGAGGTCGATCTGACTCACCCTAAGACTGAACGTTGGATTCATGAGCGTTGGTTTAGACCAGCCGAGGCACTGGGATTTGACGGTTGGATGGCCGACTTTGGCGAATATTTGCCACCACAATCCGTATTGAGCGATGGCACCACGGGATGGGCACGCCATAACCAATGGCCTCTCTTGTGGCAAACCGTCCACAAAAACTTTTGGAGTCAAGCGCGGCCCGACGGGGACTTTACCTTTTTTGTGCGTTCGTCCAGTCTGGGCAGCCATGCCATAGCCCCGATTTTGTGGGGAGGCGATTCCGATACTGATTTCGATCCTTCCGATGGACTGCCAACCGTGGTTCCTCAGGTGTTGTCAGCACAACTGGCAGGATTTTTCTTTTGGGCGACCGATATTGCGGGATATATGACGTTTGGGTTGACTAGGCCTTCAACTAAACCCTTATATATTCGATGGCTGCAGTTGGCCTCACTTTTGCCCGTGATGCGCACGCACCACGGCACCGCCCGTCCCCGCAACTGGCACTTGTCGCGAGATGAAGAAACCTTGAATGCATATGCCCGCTATGCCAGACTTCACACCGCGCTTTTCCCCTTATGGAACCACCTTGCCCAGCAAGCCGCAAACCTGGGGCACCCCATCATCCGGCCCCTGTTTTTTGAATTTCCGAATGACCGCTCGACATGGACCATCGACCAACAATTTCTCGTAGGCGATGTGCTGTTGGTGGCTCCTGTAGTCAAGCCCCGTTCGCACCGACATCGCGTGTATCTTCCCATGGGGCAATGGCGCTATTGGTGGAGCAACCGCACCGACATCGGGCCGGGTTGGATCACTCTCTCGGTTCCACTGCATGAAATTCCCATATGGATCCGAGTCGGTCGAGTCCTGCCTCTGTTCGAAGGCGTTCCCCTTGATGATGTGCGTTCCGAAGGGATCGTGGACAGTTTGGCAGACATCGAACAAGGCGCTGGCGTAGACTTAAAGAGCGCATCCCGCCACCTCGCCATTTATGTGGTGGGAAAACCTGGTCCAACCCATATATGGCTGCCGCAGGGCGGGTCATGGACGGTCGAATGGAGACCTGAGGAGGCAAAATCCGATATCGCATCACTCTGGCAGATGCCCTACTATGCCGACCACCTCCCACAAGATTTTGGCGCGGGAGAGCGATTGATGCTGGATAGCGGCCAAAGTGCCAGTCTCTCGTGTCCAGGCCACGGGCGCCTCACGCTGTCGGCATCGTCAGACAGTGGCCTTCGTTCTTGCACGGTTCGCTGGATATTGCCCAACTTTTATGACCAGGAGGTCGACCATTCATGAAGCCACCCCAGCCTCAATGGTATGCCCTAGGAAACCTAGGATCCAACATTTTCAGCCAAGCCTTTGCTACCTTTGCTTTATTCTTTTATATCGACCATCTCCGTGGCCCTGTCGGAGCGATTACCGCTGCACTGGCTGTCCAAAGCCTTTGGCATGCTGTGTTAAACCCTATCATTGGCCAGTTGTCGGACCGCACCCGGACCCGTTATGGTCGCCGCATCCCTTATATTGCAGGACTCAGCATTCCTTTGGGCGTCATCTTTTTCCTGCTTTGGCACCCATTGGTCTCAGCAAGCAATCTAGCATGGTATTTTTTGATTGTGGTAATGTTGTTCGACTTTACCTACTTGGCGGTCGTGTTAAACTGGACCAGCCTCTTCCCAGAAATGTTTCGCTCTATCCAAGCGCGGTCCCGAGCCCAAGCTTCACGCCAGGCGGTGGGCATCGTCGCCCTAATGGTTGGCGTGGCTGCACCTCCGCTGTTATACGGGCGTTTGGGATGGACCTCCATGGGACTCATTTTAGGGGTGATTGGCACCGCAGGTTTTCTCCTGTCCTTGAAAGGAGCCAAAGAAGCCACTCCACTCGAATCCTCTCGATCCCATTGGAATTGGGTGGAACCATGGACACTGATGCGCACGTCTTGGGGATTTCAGCGCTTTCTGGGAACAAATTTTTTGGTCCAACTGACCTTGGGCCTGATTCCGGCCGTGTTGCCCTTTTATGCCAAATATGTGCTGCATACCAACCACAGCATGCTTTCCCTGCTATTGGCCAGCATTTTCGTGATTGCCTTAATCACTGTCGTACCCTGGACCCGATGGATTCGCAAGCGAGGTTCCCACCTGGGGATATTATGGGCCATCGGGTGGCTTGCTATGGGTGTCACCCCATTTATCTGGGCTCCCGACACACTCTGGGTCTTCAGTGGATGCCTCTTATTGGGAATCGGGTTGGCGGGGTTTTTAGTGCTAGCTGACGTCTTAATAGCGGAAGTGATAGACCAAGACGCTCAGATTCACGGAACTCGTCGTGAGGGTCTCTTTTATGGCATTAACGGCTTCATATTAAGACTAGGCGTATCGGTTCAAGCCTTGCTCCTCTACTTAGCGTTGCACTTTTCCCACTATCACGCCAACACCCTTGGGCTCGCAACGACCTCAGTGCGGTGGAGCTTGCGTGGCCTTGCGGGAGTCATCCCATTAATTTTATTAATCATGGCTTGGTCGGTGATTCGCCACTTTGATGTTCCGCCCAGTCCCAGCGAGCATGCTCCGTCTGCGGCATCCTAAGAGCCCAGTAGCCGGTTCACGAAGATTCTACCTCTGGCAGTATTCGCTGACGCCGTTGGTAAATTGCGGGCAATATGGACCAATAACACCCTATCGCCGCGAGACCCCCCATGACCGTCAACAGTCCCATGCCAATTGGCGGAACGATAGTGATTAGACTAACCACCAAGGCTGACATCATACCGCCCACGTTAAATGTCAAGTTATGCACCGCAAGATAGGAACTGCGCGCGTGCTCTGGAGTCAAGTCGGCCAAAAACGACTGGCGCACAGGCACCGACAGCACTTCACCCAGGGTTGCCGTCATCATCGCAAGAAATAGCATGGAGGGCGCGGTCGCAAGATTCAGCAACCCGTATCCCATGGCAAAGAGTCCGATGGCACCACCTAAAATCCATTTATCAGGCACCCTGCGGCTAAACCGTCCAGCAAACAGTGCTAGGGCTACTACCAGCACCGTGTTTTCAGTGCGCAAAAATCCCAACATGGACAGCCCGCCTAAGTGAACGATCGCCCCAGATCCGATGGAGACGGTGGTTTTGACAAAGTGGTCGACCAAGTGCACACCAATACCGTTTTGCAACTCGGTTTCGATAGCCATCATAATGGTGCCAGCGGCCAGATAACGCAAAAATGTGCGATCCTTCAGTACCGATCGGTAATTGGTAACAAATCCCGAGAAAGAGGGCGGTGTCTGGTCCGGCAGCGGATGATGTGTTTCTCCGATAAACCAGACTGTTGATAGGCACGTGGCCCCAAACAATACTGCTGCACTTGCAAATAGCCAAAACCGATAGTGCACAAACATCAGTCCCCCCACGGCCGATCCAATGGCTATGGTTAGATTCGCCATCCAATAAAAAACCGTGTACATCTGCCCGCGATCTTTGACTGCAGTGACATCCAACATCATAGCCTCGTCCACCGGACCGTAAATGCCCCAGACCGCATTACTCACCATAAATGCCAAAAAAGTGACCCATGGCGCATGAAGCACCGGACTGTTGGCTATCGCCATAGCAGCATAAGCACTAGTTAGCACGAATTCACACCCATACAACACCCGACGTCTCCCGATATGGTCCGAGACAACCCCCCCAACGATTCCCGCCACCATCGCGACAAGCATGGTAAGTGCCAATAAGATGCCGGTCGGTCCGGCTCCAAAATTATGGGCGAAGTAAATGGTCATGAAGGGAATGGTAGTGAATTGCGCAATACCAAGAAAAAAGAACGCACCTAGACGAATTCGCACATTTAGGTGTTGCCGCAAAAGAAATTGCACGATAACGTTCCTCCCTGGGGAAACCTTTCCTGAGCATAAAAAAACGAGCCATGAGATGATACCCATGGGCTCGGCAGGAGTGATGAACGCTACCGCACGACAAAGGCACCATCAAACCAGCCGATGCGGGAATTCCCGCAAACGTCCCGAATTACCATGGGTGCCTCTCCCCTTTCAATCCAATTGCCCCTACTCTATCCAAAGTCCTCAAAGGTGTCAAGACGGATTGCACGGAACATCAGGTCTTCGGCAAAGTCGCTCCCCGGCCTTATTGTCGAACGGGATACGCAGATTTTGGTTTCTCGGGATACTACTATTAATCTGCTTTAGCGACCACGGACATCTAAGACAAAAATAAGTTCACCGCAACTATGAGTTCAATTATTATGTTAGAGTAACTCAAAGAGAGCGTCGTCCCGAATGTTAGGTGATGGTCCAGTGAAGGGATTACATGCGTCCACCATCCCCCATCTTCCCAAGCCATTCATGAGTCTCTGGGTGGGCGAACACCGTCAGCTCGCAATCGTTACACCAAATTTGCTATCAAGGAGAACTCGCATGACTGAACCGACACCCACCCCAGAGGCCGCTCTCCACCGACAGTGGGCCATCGATCTATTTAATGCGACATGGGAGTATATGGACAACCCCCACCGTTCCCCGACGGATGATACCCAGATGATTCACATGGCACACGCGTCCCGATATCATTGGGGTGTGGTAGGAACACCGTTAAACCTGGCCCGTGGAGAGTGGCAGATTTCCAGGGTCTACGCTCTGGTCAGTCGCTGGGAGCCATCCTTATATCATGCCACTGCAAGCCTTCACTGGTGCCTGGATAACAATCTCGGCCCCTTTGATTGGGGATTTGCCTATGAGGCCTTAGCAAGATCCTATGCATTGCATGGGGATCACACCAAACGAGATCGATACCTGGAACTTGCCCTCCAAGTAGCCCAAACGGTCGATGATGAAGCAGACCGCGATTGGTTGCGAAAAAATATCGAAAGTGTCATGTCGTTGTCCATTCCACCATGGGAGTGAGGATCAGGTCCTAACAGCTCGTAGCTCGACTCTAATTGCTGTATTCCAACAGCGTTGCCACGGTAATCGCCCATTGGTTTATTAGTTTGGGCAAATCGGTGGCAACAAGTGCTCAGCAGCCCGTCACTTAACACGACACTCGTGAGGAGCGGAAGTAAGAAAACAACGGCACGTTACTCAGCATCGGTGATCCCACTCTGCGGGGTGCCACGGTCGCCCGGTACCACTACCACTGTCCGTGTGCCTGATGCCCTGCCGCAAGCAGTTGCCGGATGAGTTCAAGAACTCATCCATCAGCAATCCGTCGATTCACTAACATCAACAGCTTCTCGTGGTCAACAGTACCAAAGAAGTCGGACAAGTCTGCGTCCACCACCCACTGAGCGCCAGTCTAGAGTTCCTGCCAGATATAGCGCCCTGCATTCGAGCGGCACGCGTGGCAGCAGTGCCTTCACGACCGTTGCGCTACTTCCCGCACCCACTCTTCGAATTGTGCGACCCCACTTGTCATTGCGGGTGCCATCCTCTACCCGCATATCTGCAACTCCTCCTCATCGGTCGGACAGACTTAATGTGATGAGGAATTGCTTCGTCAAAGACCCCTCAAAATGCCTTGCGTACCAATAAGCGCCACTTAAGGACGGGGCTTACTCACACACATGAGGTGCACTCAGGAACATGCGTGACGCTCATAGCGCATTTCTGTTACCATTGATCATATTGTCACAACAATCCGGGAGGCAGTCGCATGGTTGTAGCTGGAGCGCGCGTCACCTTGCGGGAATTCCGTTTCGAAGATGCCCCGCAAGTGCATCAATATGCCAGTGACCCGCGCGTGGTCAATCACCTAAACTGGGGCCCGAATGCTTGGGGGGATACCACGGCATTTCTCGCTTTAGTCAAGGCCGAGGCCGAGGCCTCCCCGAGAGTCTCATACCAACTCGCCATTACCGAAAATTCTACAGGTTTGGTGATGGGCGCCGTGAGACTAGCAATCGAAAGCCCACGCCACCGTCGTGCCGCCATCGGATATGTTTTGGCAGCATCCCGTTGGGGTCTAGGTTACGGTACGGAAGCCGCCCAACTGATGGTTCAATGGGCCATTAGAGATGCTGGGATGCACCGCATCGAGGCCACTTGCGACCCTGCCAATCACGGTTCACGCCGAGTCTTGGAAAAAATAGGCCTGCAGTACGAAGGCTACCGCCGCCATGACTTTTTAGTGCGTGGGCACTGGCGGGACTCCTTAATGTTTGCTCTGATTGCTGACCCGGCGGATTAGCGTTGTTCTGCCATCCTGCGCAATGCTTGCGACAAATAATCAACTCGAGGGCGGCCGTCCGCGGCTAAAAAGTCCTCAACAGCGCTCCAAGAGCCTTTCAAGGCCACCAGTTCCTCAAATTCAGGCACACCGCCCTTATCGTTTACCTGGCGGACGAATGTCCGATATTGTTGCAATAGCTGGCGTAGAGTAAGTGGCAGTGACACCTCACAAATCAAAACCACAAAATCCCATGGACCGCCCTGCTTTAGCCAACGCGGGACAATAGCGGCAGAGACCAAACCGAGTTCCTCGGCAAGCTCTCGGCGCACACTGCCTACGACATCGACCGCATTTTGGTTAACGTCGGCAAAATCCAATCCACCGCCCACGCCTTGCAGACGACCTCCATAAGTAGTGTGACGACCCATCTGCCCAAACACCAAGTAGTTGTCTGCTGTGCGTCCTATCCCCGCGCCATAAAGCACTCGACACGCATCAGAATGGTCTAGCAGTCCCCGAATCGTCGCTAGATAATGGGCATAATCAGTACGCTTGAGTTCGATCCCAAGGCGCTTGGGGTCAAGCGACATGTGGGCGATGCTAAACACCTCGCCTCGAAACCAGTCCGGATGTTCTCTCACAGCGCGAGACCACTCGCGATCCACCACATCCTGCACAGCAGGTGCCAGAGTCAGGGATTCAGCCTTCAATGTGACCGAAATCTCCCGTGGCACCGACTCATAGACGACTTCCGCCGCCATATTAACGCACCCCCATTACCATGGCTGCCGCCATGTTTCACGCAGATCAGCTTTGTCCAATGAATCACGCCGTTTTCTACAAAACGGCATTGACTGATGGAGAGCACCATCGGGTTTAAGTCTACAGCCATAGCCTTGGCCGAAGGAAATCAGTCCAGTCACTGCCAGGAAATGGTTCCCATTCCATAATGTCTGGCGTCCCCATCGTCCGTGCTTTTCCACCTCGAACCGGGAAGACTTTTCGAACACCAAAAATTGTCCCACGCTCGCAGTTTTTGGCAAGAAAACGGTCACCGTCAATTTGCGGGGCTCGCGCTATGCCGATGGCGGGCCCTAAAGCACGCCTGAATGGAGTACTCTATATAACGAACCGTGGTGGAACGATCCTTCAGTCTATGGACCGCCCACGGGATTAAGGCGACGCATCATCGCTGCCCCTATCTCCGGTATGTCCGATTAGCGCTCGCCGGTATGGTCTCCCACCACCAGCCCGGGATCCGAACCGCGGCGTAAAGCGCCGGTTCGGCAGGGAGGCGATGACAGACTAACCTATCGTCGAGTATTTTGAGTCGTTTGTCACGCCTCGAGCATGGTTTACGCAAAAATGGTGTTCCAAACGTGGACTATCGCCAACGAATTTGGGCCCCGCACTTCAAGGACTATATGAAAAGTTTCCTAGGCGGAAGTCCACTATGAATCGCCGCAATCAAATCTGCCATAACCTTAATTATCATACCCTTATAGAGCTGCTATCCAGCTTGCTGCAGATCCCGGCGATGACTACGCACATGCCATTAAGTCATGCTCCACTCCCTATTGGAGAATTGGCCCGGGCTATGGCGTAAGGCGCTTTAAATCCCGAGGAAAGATGGTCGCTTCTCGGATGTTGGAAAAACCCATCAATCGAGCCACCAACCGCTCCAAGCCTAACGCAAATCCCCCATGGGGTGGCATCCCGTACTGAAACGCCATCAGATAGCCTTCCAACCCCTCGGTGCTCATGCCTCTTTTCTGCAACGCCTCGACATAATTGCGGTACTGATGCAGGCGTTGGCCCCCAGTGACTAATTCTTGGCCTCGAAATAACAAGTCAAAGCTTCTGGTGTATTGGGGACGGCTTGGGTCCGGATGCGTATAAAATGGCCGCTTGGCCGTGGGATAACCCTCGACAAAGAGAAAATCGGAGCCATACTGGTTTTTCGCCCACTGCCCGAGCCACGCTTCATGAGCCGGCGCCAAATCAGGTTCAGCGCGAAAGTTTTCTCCCAGACCATTAGAGACCAAATCGAGCGCTTCCGCAAAATGGATGATCGGTATGGCAGGCAATATTTCCGGCCAAAAATCTTGCGTATTCGGCGTCTTCTCTCTAGCCCAGTCCACCATGCCTGCAATCACCTCGCGCACTAGGCCCATCACCGTACGATGATCCGAAATGAACGCTACTTCCACATCCAAAGACGTATATTGGCTCAAATGCCGCGCGGTGTCGTGGGGTTCCGCACGAAATACTGGCCCGACCTCAAAAACTCGGCCCAACACACCAGCCATCATTTGTTTGTATAATTGTGGGCTTTGGGCCAAATATGCCTTTCGGCCAAAATATTCCACCTCAAAAACGTTGGACCCGCTTTCAGTGGCAGTTCCCAATATTTTCGGCGTATGGATCTCCACAAAACCCAACCCATGCAACGTATGACGAAATCCCGCAACGAGTTGGTCGGTCATGCGAAGCCACTTGACAGCCTCAGGATGGCGCAGAAGAATCGGGGCGGCGGTAAGCCTAGTAGGCAAAGCGGCCTTAGCATAAGAAGCCGACAAATCAATCGGAAGGGGAGAATCTGCTTCTGCTAACACCGTGATGTCCGCCTCATGCAATTCTATTCCACCAGGGGCGCGCGTCTCGCGAACCACCCGCGCAACCACCGAAACGACCGTCTCAGGGTGTAGCCGCAGTGCTTGATCACGCTGCACTACCTGAATTAAGCCCGAGCCATCGCGCAGGACCAAAAACTGCACTCCACCCAAGCGACGCACTGTATGAATCCATCCGGCGGTCACCACACGTTGATCAATATACTGGGGCAATTCGGCAATAAGGCATGGCAAAGAGTACTTAGCAGTTGACATTTGAAGCCCTCCATTTATCCCGGTATGGTGCGGACGGGCCGGTACCCGTGGTGCCACCGCACTTCACTTGGCCCTTGGAGGAAGCGCCGAGTCTCAAGTCCCATAACGTGGGAAGACGGCCCATTTCAGATAAGCATCCTGGAGGGCACTCCGGAGGGTCTTGGCGGCAGATTTTGGGTCACACTCTCACCCCGCGTGACTCGCTGGACCAAAAGTGCTGCAACTACTAGGCTCCATCATCATATTAACAGCAGTATATCAAAAGGGCTCAGCCCGTGTCAGAGATTGATGAAGATCTTTGGGCGAAATTGGCCTCCTCTAAACGGACAATACAGTGAGGACACTCTTGTCGGTTTCCAGAACTGCCATCTTGTGGATGGTGTCGCTCAGCATTCGGAGGTAGTCTCCTGTCATGGTCCACCTACGCATAAACCCGCGATGTTGCTACAATCCAGGGCACGTGTAGTGCATTCGAAAACACAGCACTCACTTCTCTCCTCCACGCACGACATCCCCACCCAATGCCGCCGATTCTCTCGCTACACATCTAAGGCCCTGTCCATATTTTTGGGCTCTCCCTCTCACTCATGCCATATCTCACGCGTCAAACTAAAAATTTTGTGATCTTCCCACTGGCCATTGATGCGCAAATATTTCGGCGCGTATCCTTCATAGACAAAGCCCGCTTTCTCAATCACCCTCAATGATGCAGAATTTCTCGGCATAATGGCCGCCTGTATTCGATGTAGCCCAAACTGGCAGAACGCCGCCTTCGCGACTAGCCGCACCGCCCGTGTTGCTAAACCCTTTCGGTTATACGCTTTGGATACCCAATAGCCCAACGTACAACTTTCCCAGGCGCCCCTCACCACGTTGCTCAAGGCGATACGCCCAACTAATTGGCCCGTATCGCCCAGCCGTATGGCAAAACCGTAGTCACGATCCTCACGCCATAACTGTTCCGAACGCGATAGCAAAAAGTCTTGTCCTTCGTCAGAGAAAATCTCGGGCACGAAAATAGGGCTAAATGGGGCAAGAAAGTCTTCATTCTCTGAGTAAAGACGGCTAAATTCCCCAGCCTGTGACCGATCCAGTGGTTCTAACAAGACGACGTCGTCGCTAATATGCATGTCATTCCATCTCAAAATGGAGCCACGGACTAACCCGCCCACCCATTTTCCGATACAGCGATTGGGCCGCCAGATTATCCGTGGCAGTCGCCCATTCCAGGCCAGCCAAACCCTGATCCCTGACATGGCTCAACACCGTCTTGAACAGCGATTCCCCCACCTGACGGCCACGCATCTTTGGGGCCACATACAAGTCGTTCAAAATGCCAGTCTGCTTCACGGGCACCGTATTCCACGTAATGTAGAGAGTGGCAAATCCTATAAGTTCTCCATTGGTCTCGGCTACCCACTGCCTCCCTCGACCAGGATTGTTCAATAAATCTTGAACCAGTTCAGTCACAGCACTTTCACCGGGATCCGGCTGGCGATAGAAATCGACAATGTAATCCAACATCAATGCAACCAACTGCGCAACATCGACCTTGGATGCGGGACGAACCAGCACTGCGCTTCCTCCTCAATGACTTCTCAAACCCCAAAGTTTTAAGGACTACCGCCAATCAATTGACGACGTTGGCGAAGTAGCGCCTCCAACTTGGAGAGACTCTCTTCCCATCCAGCGCTCTCCTGGTCGGGCGATTGGGTCAACTCTTCCAAACGATGCGCCGCCCAAGCTAAACCACGGTCTACTTCAACCAGCATCTCCAAAAGTGCGGTGTTGTCGCGGATCCGGTTATATACGCGATCTTCTGGGGGAACTTCTAATGCCACGACTTGAGCACCGAGCGCTGACAGACGATCGGCTACAGCTTTTTTCTGTTTAGCCGCTTGGATGAGCATTTTGTCGGGAAAGGGATTGTCACGCGACGGGGCAGGAATCCGCGCGCTGGCTTCTTGGTAACAACGCCGCCAGACGGCAGCAACACTGACCAAGTCATTCGCCAAAGTATTGCGGATGACTTGGTCAAGCGCGCGCATTGTGCTCGCACTGGCATAGGGGTTGGTGTCACGGGCTTCCGAAAAGAACTTAGCCACAACCTCAGCCACGCTGTCGTGCTTTTCCATTAGTGTTATCGCCGCTCCGGAGGGACTGGCTGGCTATAGTCTTGCGTGTTTACCAAAGGGGTTGCCCCCTGAATGGTAAATCCAGTCCCACTAATCATATTGGGCGCGGTAATCAACCCGCGTTCCGCCATGAGCATCGCAATATAATAGCGAATGGCCGTTTCCTCAGTCAATCCAAAGGCCCTCAGTGAGATCAGTTTTTTCATCAACTCATCAGCGGGAGCCACCAGGACTTTGACATTGTTTAACGTAATGCCATAGGTGCTCAAAAATTCCTGCAGGTGACCAGTGACCAAGTCCGTAATGTCATGAATTTTTTCGTTGATTTGCTCTAATGGGGTTACCTGACAGATTTGGTTGATTGACTGCTCTAATACCGGCGCGGCGTATGTGTTCACCTCCGCAGTTTTGATGTAGTGGCCCTGATAGGGCATGTGCTGCACCAATTTGAGGGCATCGTCCTTGGAATCGACATGGATGTAATAATCTACTTGATACCGCAGTTGCGCCATCTCGCGTGATAGAGCCTGACCTTCCGCACGAATAACCAATTTTGCCCGATTGACGTAAATGGCCTCATACTGCCATGGCGATTGGCCTCCGTAAAACGCCTGTTGGATAGCTCCCACCAACACTTTTTGGGGGGTGTCAACCGCATATTGACCCGTTTCATAGACATTCAAAATTGCTCCGCGGCTTTTCAAGACACAGAAATGGTTCGATTCCACGGTCAGCAGGGATCCATTCATAATGTCATTACCGGGATAATGATACAATAACACGTCAGGTCCCATAATTTCTTCGCCCGATGAAGTCAGCGTCGAAATCACGTTCCGAATAGCCATTTAAATTCCTCCCGAATTACAAATATTTGGTCACCGTTTTTATTATATCATGACCCCTAGGCTCGATAAGTGCGGATCAAGCGCCTTTAATGCATCACCTAATTCCAAAAGATTTTTAATGTCTCCAGATTGTTGTGACCCTCGATTAATGTGAAACGCATGCATTCCTAGTGCGCGAGCCGGGAGAATGTCCTTGTCCACGCGATCACCAACAAAAACGGATTCGTGAGGCTGACATCCAGCCAAGTTCAAAAGTTGGCGAAATATCGAAGGGTCGGGTTTAGCCGCACCAAACTCTCCTGAAATCAGCACAATGGAGACCCATCGGTCAATCCCAGCAACGGCCAGTTTTCTGCGTTGGGTTGGACCATCGCCATTAGTCACAATCCCCACCGGGATGCCCAGACTTCGAATTTTTTGAAGAAAGGAAATGGTATCCCAAAAGGGCTGCCATCCCCGTTCATATCCCGTTCGGTAAACAGTAAAGGCTTGAAGCGCCCGAGAATTCCCCATCGCTATGCCACAAGCCGAAGCTGTCTCTATTATGCGACGGATTCGATTTTCTTCTAGAGACACATGTCCTGCCAGGTATTGTTCAAACCAATAGTCCGACGCGATGCTCCACTGCTCACTGAGACGCTCTAAATCACGGATCCCCAAGTACTCTGCCAATTCCGAAAGTCCCTGTTGGGTTGCCCCCATATCATCCACCAAAGTGTCATCCAAGTCCCAGCCAATCAACCGTATCACGAAATGCCTCCCAATTGTTTACCTTGTTTACGCCATTCCATGCCAAATTACATACATTACCAAAGCATCCAGCCCCATACTGGCCAAACGCTCTGGTCACTCACCAATCCAGCGCGAAAACAGCCTGCCAAAAAACATGCCCACAACCGTCCAGACTACCGCTTGCATGGCGAACGCCAACGACAACAGCCCAATCCTACTCGGGCCCAATCCCCCAGCCACCAACGCATCAATACTGACCCCCAAATGCGCCCATCAAGAGGCTCTGGTCACTCAGGCTGTCTGCATCCTGATCTTCAAAGAACGTCCAAACAGCCAAGCCGATCAGAAGCTTGCGGCAATAATATCCACCCATCGCCCAAGCCATCCAGAGGCAACCCGCCCCAAGCTAGACCCATGATCGGCATCAGCGCCTCCGCTAAAGCAAAAGCGATCGCATATCGCCAAACTCGGGACGAGCGGCCTGCCATCCCGAGGCTTATCGCTGTCACCAACGTATCTATTCCAAGTGCAAACACCAGGCCCATTGTGGGAAGTATGTTTAGCAATCCACCGCCCCCGGGTCTGTCATGTTTTATTGCTGAATTCTCTTCCGTTTTAGTCTGAGGAATCTTGCCGCAATCCCCATAGGTTGCCAAAAGGATCTACGATTTGGCACACCATAGAACCATCCACCCCGACTATGGGACCTCGATATCGTTGACATTGCCGTTGCTCTAGTGCCTTAAGGACTGCCACCAGGTTTTCTACCTTCCAATACAACACCTGTCCTCCGGAGCCGCTGGGAGTCTTAGCATCGGATGGATGCAATCCGACTTGAATGCCCGGTCCTTGAAAGAGGCAAAAATATTCGTCATCGAACACCGGATCACCAAAAATCTGCCGATACCAAATACGAGCTAGGTCTATGTTGTCAACAAAAAACGTAATCTCCGCTACACCTCGCAATATGGAGTTCACCCGAAAATCCATCCCCCCAACTGGCATGATCTGAAAACCACCTCACTAAGGTGGCGATGCATAGCCCGCAACAGGACGATTCGTTGCAAACCGTACTGTCCTCATCGCTCCTGGCAATCAATTCCAAGGCAAGGTCGTCGCGGCTTTAGGTGCTCTCGTCGTGACGGTCTAAAATATTGGGAAGCTCCCGATCCTTCGTAAGCCGCAAATATTCTGCTATCAGCTGGTCTAGCATCTGGGAGATGGCCACTACTTCAGGATCCCCCAAATTTGCACCCCGAGCGACGGCATTATCCAAATTTCGTCTTAGTTTTTCTATCCGTCGTAGCAACGCTTGCTCAGTCATTCGCGGCCGCCTTTTAAGAATTTCTAACCTATGTTCATTTTCCACTCACACCCTTCTCTGTCAATAGGTGGGCATGCCATGGCACTATTTTAGAGATTCTCCAGAAAGAATTGAGTGCGACGCCGAATCACCGTGAGTACATTGTGAAATCCTCGCACGGCGTGGCGCGACTCTGGCAGCATCACCAGTTCCAGTGATTTACCCGCCTTATTGAGCGCGTCGATTAATTGAACGGTGTTGCGAAAATGAACATTTTCGTCTAATAAACCGTGGATCACCATGAGATGCCCCTGCAACCGGTCGACATAATTAATTGTCGAGCCTTCGGCATAACCCTTGGGATTTGTCTCTGGCGTCTGCATGTAGCGCTCCGTATATGCGGTGTCATAGAACCGAAAGTCGGTCACTGGCGCACCCGCCACCCCTACCCGAAAAATTTCAGGAGCCTTGAACATCGCCATTAAGGTCATATAACCACCGTAGCTCCACCCATAGATTCCAATTCGATTGGGGTCTACCTCATGATGTTTGACCAACCACTGCACACCCGTCAACTGGTCTTGCAACTCTACCGTGCCAAAACGCTTATGAATAGCGCCTTCAAACTGCTTACCGCGGTGATAGCTGCCGCGATTATCCATCTTAAACACTAAGTAGCCATTTTGACTCAGCAATTGAGCTTGGAGATCCACCGTCAGTCCCCAAGCGTTGACAACTAACTGCGCATGGGTGCCGCCATAGACCGAAATGATGGCGGGAACTGGAGAATTATCGGTTTTGGTTGGATACACGGCTCCGTAGAGCAAGGTGCCGTCCTCAGCTGTCAGCCTAACAAGGTCAGGAGCTGATAAGCCAAGATCTTCTGGAGTGATACGATGATGGCCGTGGACTATCGTGCGAATCTCTCCATCCATCGACATCAGTCGAGTTTGAGGCGACAGTCGGCAAGAGCTCGACTGGTCTATCCAAGAATCAAACTGCGGGGAAATTACTGCGTGGTGAATGCCCTCTTCGCGAGATATCCTCACCATATCTCCCGAATTAAGATTCACTTGATAGATATGGACCTCTAGAGGGGTTTCTCTCGTGGCGGTCACATACGCCTGGTTGTGCGCTTGGTCTACTGCCAACAACCTTTGGATTTCAAACGGTCCCTGGGTAATCTGGCGTCCGCCGCCATCTGCACCTGAAAACTGCCACAGATGACGAAAACCGCTAGCCTCACTGGAGGTAAGAATATCCCCAGAATCTAAAAACCTCGTATCATCGCCTACATTGACCCAAATGGACGACACTTCCTCAAAAAGATCCCGACTGTCGCCAGTCTTGGCGTCATATAGGCGCCAGACGAGCCTTTGGTGATCGCGACTAAGTAGCATCACCGCCAGATTGTTATCTCGCGTCCAGACTACACGAGCCAGATATTGCTCTTGGGAGCCCAAGTCCAGCCATAGCGGATCGCCTCCCTCTATGGACACTACTCCCAATCGAACTTGGGCATTAGGACACCCTGCAAACGGGTATCGATGGCTCTCCACAAATGACGTCGCGGTCTCCCAGTGCACTATCGGAAAATCGGGTATTTGGCGCGTATCAACCTCCTCAAATGCCACCATCTGTTGATCGGGGCTTACCCAAAAGCCGTGTGTGCGATCTAATTCTTCTTGTGCCGCATACTCCGCGAGCCCATGGGAGACTCCCGACACAGCGCCTTCAGTCAGTTGTCGTGCTTGCCCAGTCAGCGTATCAGCCGTCCATACCTCATCTTGATACACATATACGACGCGCGACCCATCGGGCAATATGTAAGGATCCATGACGTCACGCACTCCGGGAATTTCCTGCACGGGGTCGGTGTCGCGCTGCACAAAGAGTTTGCCTCCTTGCGGTATCAGCACCGTAGTTTTCAGAGCGTGCTCCGCGATTTGGTAACTGGTAATGCCTTCCCAAATCATACGAGTACGCTCGCGCAGCAACTCCTCATTGGCGGACATTGAATTTTCCGAAGTAGGGCCTGCTACTAAGTGGTGGGAATTTGTCTCAATGTCATACCGCCACAATGAAAGCGCCATAGTACCAGACCCACTGTACAAATACATAACGCTTTTCCCGTCAGGCACATATCGAATTTGCTGCGGTACCACGGTGCCCGGCAACGGCAATCGAGCCGCCAGTTCTGGAGTTAAGTTCCGGTATTGTTGTTGCATGCGTATACACTCCTATGCCTGTTGTCCATACTTCTTTCCATGCCTGGTTATTGTAGCCGATATTGACCGGCATGCCACGCCATCACACCGAAGACGATTCTACAATCGAAGCCGGATCATTCGGCACTTTGGTAAAAATGGCATAGGTCAAGGGAATTTCAGCGGCCACTGCTAAAAGCCAGGTCCATGACAATGGCAAAAGATGAAGTGTCACGCCGGCCGCCAATGCACCAAGCGGGGTGGCTAGACCGAATAATGTAATGATAATCCCCATTACACGCCCCATTAGGTGACTGGGGATGACACGCTGCATAAAGGTCAAAAAGATCGCGTTGATAAGTCCATTGGCAATGCCTGCGAAAAACAGCATGACACCTGCCAACACTGCTAGGTGGGATCCGACGAATCCCAATATGAATAGTCCCATTGCAATGCTTAAATAACCGACGACACGACGCAGAGAGTGCTGCCGAAATAAACCTGTAGTCAAACTGCCTAACACCAAACCGGCGGCCCAAGAACTATCGACTAAGCCGTAGGTTAACGGCCCTGCGTGGAGCACATGACGCATCCAGAAAGGAAACATGGTAAATGCGCCACTAAACGCGAAATTGGTTAAGACTACTGGCAATAGCAGTGCCATGAACCACGGCATGGATTGCAATCCCTGCCAGCCGTCTTTCAGACTCTTCCAAAAGCCGATAGGCCCTTCAGAAGCTTCGGGCAACTGGATCCTATTCCCATTGGCCGACCTGATGTAGCCCAAGGCAAGCATTATGGCGCCTGCACTGATCCAAAAACTTATCATATCAAACCCAAAAATGGCCTTTATTCCGACTGTGGCAATCGCCGCCCCACCAATCGCAGAACCCACCGCCATCGACAATTGATTGGTCACCGCATTAAGACCGTTCGCTGACGCCAGCGCGTCGTCCGACACCAATCGGGGCATCGCTACCATCTCGGCAGGTCCAAAGAGTGCGGCACCCAATGAATTGATGGTTAAAATAGCGATAATGCTCCAGACATCCCAAGCTGGACGCCACCAAATCAGCACGAGTCCAATCAACACCGCCACCCCTCGCAGGGAATCGGTGCCCAACATTAGTTTGCCGGGATGATAACGGTCAACAAACACGCCCCCTGCCATGGCCAACATCGAAGGAACTGACATCGCCAATCCGGCAATCGAGAGCAAAAATGGCGAATGGAGTTGAATTTCCCACAGCCCCATAATTAAAAAGATCGCGTTGCCTAACTGAGAAAACATTTGCCCAATCCATAACCATAAAAACCCTCGATTCTGTAACGCTATCCACATGCATTTCACTCCTATATTAAATAGTAATTGTATATATATTAATTTTTCACTTTATAATTGTAAATACACTTAAAGCGATCCTGTGATTTGTGCTCTTGGGGGGAAGGTTAGTGAGAAAAACTGTGGTATGCCTTTTGATACGGGGAGATTTTCTCTCCACCACTCAGGTGGGGACTATAACCGTAGCATATTTTTTGAGTCCGACAAAGACAATGGGGGCTGTAGGCAACTGCCGGGGTTTGATGTTGCCACCAATGCAAGGAGCAAGCTATGTCCAACCATGTAGTTGAATTCGTAGAGGCGAAGAATTGTTCATCGCCTCTAATCAGCTAGAATTACCTCGAATCGTTATTCCACCGTTTGTCCAATGGCGCTGCGGACTGCCCCCATGGTTTCCCCGGCCACTTGGCGTGCTTTTTGCGCGCCACTGGCAAGTATTTCATCTAAGGCGGCGGTATCATCGATTAAATCGCGAAAACGCTCGCGTGGACCACTGAGACGACGGTTCAACACATCAAACAGATGCTCTTTCGCGTCTTTCCAAGCAATGCCCTGTTCAAACAGCTGACGAAAGGCCTTTGTCTCATCGTCCGTAGCCACCACGCGAAAAATTTGGAAAATGGTTGAAGCGTCAGGATCTTTGGGTTCGCCCGGTCTAGAGGAGTCGGTGGCAATCCGAAACACTAATTTACGCAATTCTTCTGGATTAGCAAAAATGGGAATAGTATTATTGTAGCTTTTACTCATTTTACGTCCATCCAGGCCTGGGATGACCGCTCCAGACTCATCGATCATGGCCTCGGGCAATGTGAATATTTCGCGGCGATATTGCCGATTGAAATATTGGGCGATGTCACGAGTGATTTCGATGTGCTGCAATTGGTCACCACCCACCGGAACCCAGTCTGTTTGCATGAGCAAAATATCCGCCGCCATCAACACTGGGTAAGTATAAAGCCCCATGTTCACACCAGCATCCAGATCCGCCTCGCCGTCTTCCTGATTTTTCTGCACTGCCGCCTTATATGCATGCGCCCTATTCATTAATCCTTTCGGCGTAAAGCATGCCAAGATCCAACTTAATTCAAAGACTTCGGGCACATCAGATTGGCGATAAAAGACAACACGATTTGGATCTAATCCTAGGGCGATCCAGGTCGCAGCCAAGGAACGCGAATAGTCATGCAACAATTGCGCATCTTTTAGTCCGGTCAATGCATGATAGTCGGCAATAAAGTAAAGCGCGCGTTTGTCTCTGCTATGAGAGAGCTTCAACGCAGGTTCAATAGCCCCCACCAGATTCCCTAAATGTGGAATACCGGTGGGCTTGATTCCCGTGAGGACCACCTGTTGCGACATACGACACCTCAAGTTTTTGGGTTAGATTGCTGTTCATACTATACCAAACCCGCCGCCGGATACAATCAACTCCGCGCATGGTATGCGGAAAACAGACGCCTAAGATCCTTAAAAGCCTATGTGAGCCGTTTTTCCAGCTCGATTTCATGAAGAATGGCAATTCCGTCACCACTATAATGAGGAATCTCCGGCTTTAAGTGTCGTGCCAGATCGATGGCATTGCGGTGAATCGCCACCCATTCCCATTGTCGCCTCTGGTAAAATCCCAAAGCGTGAACATTATCATTGGTTGTAATTAACCACAGGCGGGTGGCTCCATGAGTGTGGGCTTCTCGTTCGACAGTATCCAACAGCGCTCCGCCAATCCCAATGCCCGGATTCAGACTGTCAAGGCTGATAATTTCCCATTGGTCAGAGGTCGTTCGTATCGTCACCAAGCCGAGCCAGGTGCCGTCGCTGTCTACTGCGGCAAACCCGGTCACATCCGCCGGATGATGCACTATTCCCCGCGACACGACCGTCGTCGATCCCCAGTGATTGGCCCAAAATTTCCCGATGTTAAGCGACTCCGCGCGATCCAGTTTCTGAATCCGGTATTTGGCGGCGCGGTCTAGTTCCAAGGGCTCAAGTTCGGCCTCGGCAAAGGGAACCCAAAGAGGAACCTGAAGTATATCGTCCAATAGCTGTACTGCTAGTGCATAAGCGGTGTCGTTGTTCTGAGACTCCAATATCATCGCCAATATGCGAGCTTCCCGCGGTGCCAGTTCAGCGATTTTTTCCCATTGCCGCCTGACAGTGGGTACCGCAGCCTGGGATGACCGCAAGATATAGATAGCTGCTTGGTGCACCCAATGGGCTAGTAGATAGCGAAATCGAAAAACATCTGCTCGAGCATGTTTCAACAAAACCAGCCCTTGTCGCAGATCCCATGCTGCGTAGCCTGGTGACGGACCTCTTCTTGTTGTGCTTGCCGCCAACGCGGCGGTGTCATCTGCATCGCGAGCCCATACCAAGCGGGCACCTTGCAGAAGTTCTCCGCTGCTCCCAAAACGGTCACGCGGAGTATAAATCGCTTCAATAGCGCGTCCCTGCCATTGGCCATAGCGAAGGTATTGCCGATGACCTGCTATCACCACGACAAAATCCAAGTCGCTGGCCGAATCCGCATGGCCACGGGCAAAGGATCCTACCACCCATATGGCGAGTACGCAGAATTTGCCCGCTCCCTTTCGCAAAGCCATCAGTAGGGTCGGATCATAGACAATATCTTCTTCCATAACTTAAAGAGTAGCAAAAAGGGGACTGTCAAATCAACTTGGCAAGAGTCTTCTGCTGTCATCGCGGTGTGCCTTAAAAATAAAACAGTATAATAACCGTGGAGGATGGTTCCATGAAAAACAACTTGCGCTGGCTCTTGTTAGGCCGTATTCTACGAAGTTTTTCCACAGCATTTCTCACTGTCATTTTTCCCTTATACTTGGCCCGCGCCGGATATTCCGCCACCAAGATTGGTTTCGTTTTAGCTATTTCTGGAGGTGTCACGGTTCTCTTAGTGGCTGGCGTCGGCCTTGCAGCCGATGCATTTGGGCGAAAACGCGTGATTATGAGCTTAGCTGGATTGGCGGTTTTGGGTGGCATCGGAATGGCTTGGAGTCCTGTCTTTTGGGTGGTAGTGCTCGCCAGTGGTTTAGGCGGCGTGGGACGTGGCGGCGGAGCGGGCAGCGGAGGATCATGGGGCCCGGTATTTCCGGCTGAGCAACCGTTGGTGGCTGATTCCGTAGAACCACAGCAACGAACCCGCGCTTTCGGCCAGTTATCTTTTGTGGGAGTGTTAGCTGGGGCCGCAGGATCCTTAGTGGCGGCCATTCCGGACATCTTACACTCCCACGGAATGTCGTGGATAGTCAGTTACCGCTGGCTATTTGGTGCTAGTGCCCTGATTGCCTTGGCCATGGTCTTGGCAACCATTCCCATCGAAGAACCCCCCCATATCATCGACGCCGAGCAGCCATCCACACCGATCCCCGTCCGCCGCTTAGTCGGACGTTTGGGATTTACCAATGCATTGAATGGTCTAGGGTTTGGATTTCTAGGACCGCTGTTGACCTACTGGTTTTATCGTCGTTATGGGGTAGGTCCCGCCGAAATTGGCATTGTCTACACCGTTGTCAACTTGGCATCAGCGTTCCCTTACCTATGGTCCGCTCCACTTACCCGCATTCTCGGCGCGGTCCGCACGGTTGTCGTTACGCGCGCGGTGAGTCTGATCATGCTGGCCCTCATGATTTGGGCACCCACCTTTTGGATAGCCGGAATGCTCTACACCTTGCGAATGGCCTTTAACTCTTTGGGAATGCCAGCTAGACAATCCTATGTCATGGGAGTCAGCGACGCCAGATACCGCAGTCGAGTGTCGGCGTTCGGGTCTTTACCGTCTCAGGTCACATCGATGATAAGCCCAGCCATTGGGGGAGCTTTGATGGATAGTTTTTTAGAAACTCCGATAGTGGGCGCAGTGTTGTTTATGGGCCTTAATCTGGTTGCATACTATTTCGCGTTTCGCCACGTGCCCGCACAAGGAGAAGAAGCCGACGCACGTCCATAGCCCGATGGCTTAGAGGCCAGAATACCCAAAATACAAACATAAGTTCTTTAATGCTGGATTCTCCTCGCGCTATGCCATAACATAGAGGGGAGGAGTGTGCTAATGATGTTTTTCACTCTTGCATCGCTCGCCATGGGCTTACAAGATACTCGAGCTCGGACAGGTTAAGAGGAAATGGAACTACTGCCCATTATTCATGCGGATGCTGACGCCTTTTTTGCTGCCTGCCACATGGCCGAGGACAGCTCTTTAAGGTCTCGGCCGATAGCGGTAGCCGGAGATCCAGGGACGCGGCACGGCATTATCTTAGCCGCCAACTATCCGGCACGCTCCTATGGCATACGCACGACCATGCGCGTGGGCGAAGCCCGTCATCGCTGTCCTGGTCTAATCACCATTGCGCCGCAACGGGAACTTTATACTGCCTACAGCCGTCGTTTGCGAGAGATCTTTGACCAATGGACACCTTTGGTGGAACCCTTGTCAATTGATGAAGCTTGGCTAGACTTGACCCCCCAAATGGATCGGTGGCACGGCGACAGCGTCAAAGCCGGTCAGGCGCTGCAGGCATCTATTTTAAGTCATCTGGGAATCACCGTCAGTCTAGGGATCAGCATCAACAAGATGCTGGCCAAACAGGTAAGCGATTGGAACAAACCTGGCGGATTAACGATTCTCCCTAAGGACGACATTTCTCAACGCTTGTGGCCCCGTCCCATCATTGAACTGTTCGGCTGCGGCCCCTCTACGGCCAGACGACTGGCCTCTTGGAATATCGAAACGATTGGCGACCTCGCTAAAACGCCTATCTCCGCCCTAACCTCTTTGGGGATTCAGGGTGAGCGCTTGAAAACCCGGGCCCAAGGCACAGACTACAGTCCTGTGGTCCCTCCCCGGATCACCGATCGCCAATCTATCAGCGTAGAGCGTACATTGCCATATAATCTTGCTCCCGACGCGCTCACCGACCAAAGCTGGCAACCCCTGATCACCGAACTCTTGATAAGGAGAACGTCCACTGGATTGGATGGCAGAACATTAGTCGCCAAGTATCGCACCAGTGACTTCACCACTCACACGCGCCAGATCACCACTTCCCAGTCTATTCACACCGCAGCTCAAATCCTAACATTACTGCATCAAATTTTAGCTCGTACCCCCATTACTCAACCCGTGCGCCTCATTGGACTAGGTCTCACTGACCTTCGGTTGCCAACCACCGAGCAGATGACATTTTGGCAAAACGTCTAACCCGCCCTTTTGGTGGTTACATGGTTGCTAATGCTTTGAGCGTATTGACATAATAGCTTGTGGTGTGGGGCACGACGTCGTCGAACGTCACCGAAGCCGCTTCTCCGCTGGCAGCCACTCGGATCATCATGGCTGGCGCCGCCCCCATGGCCCATGCTATCGCTTCTTCCAAAGGCACGCTGCCCACCGCAGCAACCTCGTCAGGATTCAGCCGAGGGCCAAAGGCGGATAGATCCAAAGCAATTTGAAACACATGGCATATTTCGCGGTCCGTAAAATCGGGCATATGGATTTGGTCCTGTTCTACAGACATATAGCGGCACGCAGTCAGAGGCACTGCAAACCCCAATTCTTCGTGTACTTCCCTTATCCCATCGTACGGTTCCTCACCAGCCAGCAAATGGCCAGCCACGGTCACGTCCCACAGTCCCGGATACTGCTGTTTTTGTTGCGCACGTTGTTGGAACCACACATAAGTTCCTTGAGGTTTTACCGTGGTAATCCATGCGTGAAATGTTTGATGCCATAGCCCGAGTCGGTGCACAGAGGCACGTGTGTCTGTGCCCAGCCACTTGCCCTCTGGCGAGAAGATGTCCAATCGTTCACTGCCTTCAGCCACCATACCGCATCATCCTCCGGGGGTCCCTTTTTGTTCATCCATCGGTCATGAAGCACTTAATAATTTTATCCTATTTCATATAGACGGGCGCTCTCAGAATTTTTATAATACTGTTGTCAGACGTCATACAACAGGAGAAACAACATGGGAGTGTCTCGCCCTTATTCGCGTCTGGAACTCGCCCGCCAAACCATTGAAACGCTCATGCGCCAACACGGGCCTGGCGAACGGCTGCCGTCCGAAGACCAATTGGCGGAGTTATGCGGCGTAAGCCGGCCTACGGTGCGCACCGCCTTAATTGCCTTGGAGCAAGAAGGCTTGGTCATTAGACGGCATGGCTTGGGAACGTTTGTTGTCAAGCCACGATCGACTATGAAGGCTCCACTGCAGTCGCTGTACAGTGTGGCGGATATTGTCCGAACCAATGGATACGAGCCAACGATTACAGATGTTGACGTTAGTGAAGTGTCGTTGTCTAGCGAGGTTGCCCAAGCGTTGCACCAGGATCCAGACTGCCCAGGGTATCGGGTGGTTCGAACCGTATTGGCAAATGGGGATCCCGCGGTGTTTCTAATTGATTACTTGGCGCGGCAGATTAATGGAGTGCCCGTGGACTTGTCTGGTTTCAGGACTCAAATGATCCCGTACCTTAAACGTCATGGCATTATCATGGCATATGCGGTGGCAGACCTGTCCCTCGGTCGGGCAACCGCGGAGACTGCGCATGCGTTAAATCTTTTGCCAGGGGATCCCGTGCTGCAATTGGCACAAGTCGCCTACACCGCGAACAACGAGCCCATTATTTACAGCATCGGGCATCACCGAGAAGGATTTGTTACTTACAGTGTGGTGCGTACTATGAAAGACCCGCAGTCAGCCCAGTTTGAAGGAGGGCCCATACGGTGAATGCGGAGCACAAGGCGCAGCCAATTGGTTACCTTTATCTCATGCCCGCGCTGATTGTGTTTCTATTATTTTGGATCGTGCCGTTAATGATGGTGGCAGGATTCTCCTTGTTTCATTTTGAGTATGGCACGCATCCAACGTGGGTGGGATTGAGTCAATATGTCTCCCTGTTCCAAACCAATCTATTCTGGCAATCCGTTCGTATCACCTTCGAATTTGCGATCGCCGTCGTGCTGGGCGGTACAGCCATTTCATTGTTATTCGCCACCCTGCTCTACAGCGGGTTGAGGGCACAAGGGCTGTTTCGCTCACTTTTTTTCCTTCCCTATGTGATGCCCGTTGTGGCCACGTCCACTGTGTGGCTTTGGATGTATCAGCCTAATCTTGGTCTTGTCGACCAATTGCTGGGCGCGTTGGGTTTTTCCAACAAGATTGGGTGGGTTAACACACCAAACCTAGCTCTGGTCAGTCTGATTATTTATACCGTATGGCTTTCATTCGGATTTACCACACTCTTGTTTATGGCCGGGCTTACCAACATCTCCAATGAACTAACAGAGGCGGCAGCCGTAGATGGGGCCACTGCATGGCAACGGTTTTGGCGCATTACCTGGCCATTATTGTCACCCACGACCTTCTTTGTACTGGTGGTCAACATGATCAACTCTTTCCAAGCCTTTACTCAGATCTACGCCCTAACTCGCGGGGGTCCCATAAATGGAACAACCACGTTAACCTACTACATCTACCAGACCGCTTTCAATTATTTCCATTTTGGCCAGGCATCAGCTATCGCAGTAATCTTCTTTCTGTTGATTTTGGCGCTAACCGGGATCCAATTTTGGATTTCCCGGCGTTCAGTGTTCTACGAGGCGTGAAACCATGATACGAAAGACGAAGCGTTTTTTAACCTACACATTTCTGATTGCCAGCGTCGTGATTACGTTGTTTCCCATCTGGTGGATTTTTGCCACGTCATTGGAAACCAGTCGTCGGGCCTACAGTTTTCCAGGCGCTTTAATTCCCCAGCTGCATTGGCAAAATTACCGGGCGGCATGGCTTTTGGCGCCCTGGTTTCGGTTTTTGGCCAACTCAGTAGGAATTGGGTTGATCACTACCGTTCTCGCTTTATCTACCTCAATTTTAGCCGCCTATGCTCTGGTGTTTATGGCCAATCGATGGAACAAGCCTATTTTTGGGATCATTCTGGCCACTATGATGGTGCCTTTCTACTCGATAATGATCCCCGACTACTTAATCGTACGCGATCTCGGGTGGCTGAACAGCTATACTGCCCAAATCATACCCTTTGCTGCCAACGGATTTGCAGTATTTCTGCTGGTGCAATTTATGCGAACCTTCCCCAAAGAGTTGCGCGACGCAGCGCGAATCGATGGTGTCACCCAGTGGGGCTATCTATGGAAAATCATAGTCCCCAATCTAATCCCAGCCATCACCACCGTTGGAATCTATCTGTTCCTGTTGAGTTGGAATGCCTTTTTGTGGCCATTAATTGTCACCAATGGACCTCAGGTGCAACCAATTGGGTGTACCTTATTTTTGTGAGTGTCAACCGCCAACGGCACCGACTGGACAGTGCTGTCGGCGGCCGCCGCGATCACTACGCTCCCAGTCCTGGTGCTATACGCCGTAGCCCAAAAACAAATTGTAGAATCCGTAAGCCGGACCGGAATCAAGGGTTAGTACTATCCCGTTAAGGAGGTGGTGTGGCTGGGATTGGAAATCAATCCCAAAACTCCTCATCGCGCATCCGAATTTGACCTGTAGCACCGATCAGACACTTTAATCCCAAGGAGGCAATACTCGTGAACAATTGGAGCCTAGGTAAAAAGATGTTCTTAGCCGCATCCAGTGCAGCCCTGATGGCCACCACCTTAGCCGGGTGCGGCAGCAGCGCTGCGCCCACCCCTGTGGCGCCATCGAACAAGCCCGTGACGATTACGTTTTGGAACGAAATGACCGGACCATACGAAATCGCATTATCCTCTGAAATTAGCCAGTTTCATAAACTGCATCCCAATATTACGGTTCAAGACACCGTTGTACCCAACGATGCCGCATTGGAACCAAAGTTGTTAACGGCCATTGTAGCCCAAGACCCCCCCACTCTTTCCCAAGTGAATCCTCCTTGGGCTACAGGATTCATTCAGACCGGCAGTCTCGTCAACCTCAGTCCCTTAATTAACGGACCACAGGGATTTTCCCTTTCGGCTTACTATCCGAATATGCTCAAAGCCGGAACGTGGCCCAATGGCGATCAATATCTGATGCCGTTCAACCTAGGAGCAGCAATCATGTACTACAACAAAACCCAATTCCAACAGGCCGGTATTACCTCAACTCCCACGACATGGCAACAATTTACCCTCGATACCGCAAAACTCTCCACCAATGGCCGCCAAGCCTTCGCCATCACGTTGGTTCACACCTATCCCTGGCTTGCCTTTTTCTATCAAGCGGGCGGGAACTTCATTAATTCCAAGGGAATGCCCAATGCCGCCGCATTCGCACCCAACGGGCCCGGCGTCAAGGCGCTTACTTTGTGGGGCAACATGATTAAGAACGGTTCAGCGGTGCTTACTCACGGATATGCATCCCAGACTGATTTCGCCGATGGAACCAGTTCCATTTTGATCGGGACTACTGGATTCTATCCCTATCTTCAGCAAGCGGTAGCCGGAAAATTTCCGATCGGCATGGCTCCGTTGCCAGGTGACGTGAAGCAGGCGACCAGCCTCTTTGGGGGGTATCTGGGAATTTTTTCAAAATCCACTCCAGCACAGCAGGCTGCAGCTTTTGCTTTTGTGAAGTATCTCACATCCAAAGCGGGCACTCTATATTGGATGGAACACAGCGAAGGCTATCTTCCCGTACGAAGTGATGTGGAACAAGAAGCCGCAAGCTTTTTAGCCACGCACCCGGCCCAAGCCGTCTCATTAAGTGTGTTGCCGTATGCCAAAATGTCGCCTAAGGTTGCCTGGTGGGATGAGTTTTCCCACGAAGTCCTGATGAATGCCATCGTTTCGGTCCTGATTAACAAAGCAACTCCCGTACAAGCCATGCAACAAGCGTATCAACAGGCCAAGGTCTTGGCCCAAAAGGACGGCACGTACCAGTAATCTTCAACCAAGAATCTAAGCCGCCGCATCGAGACAACTCGGAGCGGCGGCTTACGCATTTAAAACTGCTCGCCACCTCTTCCTCAAGGGGGGCATGTCCTCGGGGCAGCCACGCCTTGGCTTATCTCATTGTTGCCTTGCCGAGCAATGTTTTTCCCAGATATATTCTTGCCGATTCGCCTAACGCGTGACAGCAGGAGGACCGGAATTAAAGACCTACGCAGAAAACGCCGGATGGACACGTCTGTCTAACAACCCCTACAATGGGCTGTATCAGTTGGGGGACTATTGTCCCGTATGGGCTGCTAGGCAGTACACGACGGATTATCTTAGCAATGCATCGCCCAGTTCGAGTGTTCCCGGATCAGGTCTTGTGTACATGGTCGGTGTGCATAATTTGTCTCAGTCCGATTATGTGTACTCATAGGGATTGATTTTGCTAACAGATCGTGTGATTTCATCAAGTGGAGGGCTAAACGGTCTTCTCAAATGAGGGCCGTTTTGCCCTGCCATGGTCCCTGCGAATAGGCCGTTAGAGTTTGGTGAAAGATTCCGCAATGGTATCGATTTGCGTTTGGGATAATCCTCCAATGAAATAGTACATGCCGTGTATATGAAAAGTTAGCGACGGTCCGCCCCCACTTGCGGATGCGGGTTGATTCCATGTTCCGGTAACAGACGATCCCAATATCGTGAGGGGCACCGTCCTCATGACCGCGCCACCTGTGAGCATTGGCTTGGTAGACTCCTGAACACTAACGTTATTATATTGTATTAAGAGCATGTATACTCCCTCACTCGTGAGGAGTCTTTGCGTGTATTGCAACTGCGATCCGAATCCGTGCATAGGGACATCCACCGCTGGCAAACCGACCGATTGGGCCGCCTGCATGATGAATGATTTTTGTTGACGCGTATACAGGATTGCACTTTCCGCGTGGGATGTAGTGCTAGAGGACCGACTGGGCACCGTGGATGACGGCCTTGTCGACGATGTCCAAGAGGATGCGGAAGTCGATGGACTCACCGTTTGTGAATGATGACTGGGAGCAATACCTTCGGGGTGTTCGCTAGTGCCACATCCCGCGAGGACAATACTGCTCAAAAGAATGGCCGAGCCGAGTACCCAATGTTTTAGTTTTATCATGCGATGATTCCTCCGTGGGTTTTAAAAAGTTAAAAAGTTTGCCGGGATTCTCAGACGTGACAGGCCGCCGCGCCGCTGTTGCTGATAAATGTTTGCCATAATCCCATCCGTAAGGAATGGTCGCACTAATCATCGCAAGTATATAACGACGCCGACTCTCGGAGCGTTACTGAGAATGACTGACAGATGATTCACAAAAACCTCAAGACAAACAGGCTGTCAGTACCCTCCGGCAACAACTCGCCGACTACCAGCAATTCAACGCGCTGGGCCCGCACCATCCGGGAGCAGACAGGACAAGCCGACACCGCGGACAAAAAATGGCTGCAAGCCCTGCGGGCTCTAGCTGCGGGCACGCTCCAATTCTGTCACCGGGAACACCTCATCCACTTCCCTGATGACGTGACTCCCGAGAACGTCATCCGCACCGTGCAACACGGCCTCGTCAGAGACACCGGCCTCAATCAACGCATCTGGTCGCACGGCAATAAAATCATCTCGGATGCCCTGCTCAACAACGAAATCACCATCGACGCAGTGGCAGAGGCATTAAGTCTGGATTACCCGACAGCAGTTTTCCGGCTAGCACACAGCCTTCCTCGTCCATCGTGATGCCCGCCATGATTTACCGGAGATCCAGGCGATGGTCTCTCGAATGCCCCCAAGTAAGACTCACCGGGGCCGTCGGCCCCGTGTCAGGCGACGGATAATCGCCCATGAGGGCATAGGCGGTGGTATCAGAGTGCACCAGGTCTACAAGTGCTATATTGCGAACTCGGCGATGTCAACGGGAAATCGCCAAGATACGTTCCCCCGGCGAGGTCCGACATTGAAAGGGATCCCACGGTAACAGCGTATTCAATAAATCGACAAATCCAATGGCATCCGCCATCCCCCGAATCACAGGCGCGGCGCCAACGACCCGACTGGGCACCTCGACAAGTTTCATAAGGGGAATATTCAACACAAAATCGAAAAATGTTTGCGATAATATTGTGACTATAATTAATATAACAATGCCAATTTTTAGTTGCGGAGTACCTGATACGTCGCCATATTCCCGACCCCAAAACGGATTCGGAGGTTGTCTGAGTAACCGCCCTAGGAACTGCTCCCGAACGGGATTGTGCACCCGGACCCTGACGAGAAAGAGCTTGAGGCTCGGGACAGATCAGCCCCCTAACCAGGCTATCCCGCCTGCAGGATTTTCCTCGCTTTCCAGAACATACTGGGCCATTTCCAGCGCAAAACCACAGGATCGGATGGGGGATGGTGTCGAATCTTGAACCCATGCCTCGCCATTTCCCCTACGAAAGGACTACCCCTGTCATGCTTCGCGTTCGACGTTTGCTGGCCGCCGGCCTCATCGCCGCCCTAATTAGCCCCACGGTTCCGGCTTTTGCCGCTACGCTAATCGTCTCCAATCCCGCCGCAGTGCCCACCATCGGTCCCACCCGCACCATCTTAGGCGCCAATCCGATGCCCTTGACACCATTAGGAAAACCCGGCCCGATTCCGTCCGCAAGCGCGGGCGGCAATACGGTCGCTTGGCCCCATCCGGGATCGCAGCCGATTGAACTGGTCCAGGATCGCACCGCGACCAGCCAGACCTTTCTCAATCCCAACGGAACGTTCACCACCGTGGTGTCACCTCAGGCCCGGTTTTATCAGAGCCCCAACACGCATGTGTGGCATGCCCTCAACACGAAGCTGACGGCCGATGCGGCAGGAACCGGATTTCACACGCCCAGCACGCCGTTTGGCCTCCGCATTGCCCAAACCCTTGTATGTAGTCAAATAGAAATGGACAGTTTCATCACTGAAATTGGCTCTTGGTCACTTTTGGTGCAGGGAGGAATGATGGTACATAATGTCAAATAGACATGGAAACCCTGTAGGAGGTGTTTCCATGTCTATTTCCATTTTACCCGATTATCCGAACATGACGATTGACATGATTGTCGGAGAGATGTGTCCGATTCAGGTCGTCCTCATCTCTCGGGTAACCGTCGCTCCTTGTCCTCGGTGCAGCACACCGAGCACGCGAATCCGAGGCACGTATCGAGTAGGTAGAACGCGGCCTTGAGGCTTGGCCGTCATGGCGAGTTTCCCTTGGCCCGCGAACCCCCTCAGAACCGGACGTGCGCAATTAACGCATCCGGCTCCCCAAAACACTCACCCTGAATCTTCCTGTTCGTTGCGTCACCCGCGGCGATGGGAGGTGGAACCACGGTTTCACGGCCCAATCTGTCCATGCTCGGGGGCTGCGCTGACTTCGTCGACGAAGCGATTGCCACCACGCACGATGAATCGCCTGGCGGACCCGCGTCAGCACCGATATCGCGGTGCCATACCCAAAATACTGGTAGAACCCGCGAAGCCGTTGGGTCAGTTCCTGCTGCTGAAGCGCGGGTGGCGCGTGGCGATTGGCCTGCATCCACTGTTTCGTCGCGAAGAGGAGAACTGTGCGGAGATGCATTGGACCCAGGCGTATAAGCCAAGTACCCTTGTGACGACTGTGAGTATACTGTAGGGCCGTCTTGCAACTGCTCATCGCCTGATAGCGCAATGGTGCCAACGGACGATGACACTCCGACAGCTGACCAAATGCTCGTCAGCGGGAACCTGTTGCCGTACCTCGCTGTGGTGGAGCTGAGCAAGAAGAAGTTGTTCGATATCGTAAATGTCACGGTACTTGCCTGCGACGCGCCCGACAGATCACTGCCGGAGGGCGTGGGCTTATTCACTATTGATAAATACTCCGGTATACTGAACATGACACAAGGCACTTGAGTGACCTTTATCACAGATCACGGCGCATAAGGCTGGGGGGTCCGGCAGCCTGCCGAAGATCCGTGTGAAGGGGGTGGGGCCATGCACCTATGGGTGTTAATTCTCCCGGTGTGGCTTATCGCCCGTCAAAACAAACGCGGTAAGTAAAAAAACCACCCTGCAATAAGCAGAGTGGTTTCCGTTAAATGACTCCCTCGGCAGGACCTCCGACCAGTCACATGGTCGTGCTACCAATGTCCCTCCCTGATCCAATCACGATCAGGGAGGTTTTCTTTTTCTATTATGCACTCGCTACGACCATTTATGCAATAAGGCATCACACATCCAGATACGCTCACTTATACGCCTATACGCCGTCGGAGAGTGATCTCGCCAGCACGACGAACGCTTATCGTCCATTCCCCTCTGTTGGTATTGGCCACTAACACTGTCGTAGCAGAGGGGACGGGATCCACGTATAGTGGTCCCAGAAAACTAGACAATCTGGGAGGCCCTCAAGTGTTACACTGGACACGTTATGAAAAGACATACCGCGACATTCAAGGTCCAAGTGACCTTAGAGCTTCTCAAAGAGGAAAAGACCGTCACACAAATCGCTGCCGAGCACAGTGTCCATCCTGGACAATTGCATCGGTGGAAGCGTCAGGCGATCGAGAACTTCCCGCAGTTATTTGCCGAATCCGAAGCCCGCAAACAAGAAGCGCAAGCGCACGAGCAACAACTGGCCGAGCTCTATGCCCAAATCGGCAAACTCACCACGCAATTGGAGTGGCTCAAAAAAAATCTGGACTCGACCCTCTCTCGCGCTGAGCGGGTAGCTTGGCTCGACCGGGGACGGGGCGCGCTACCTCTGACAATTCAGCCGTCGTTCCGCAAGTCAGCCGGGCTGAAAATCGGGCATTTTTCTCGTAAATAGACGCAATTTTCGCGCAAAGGAATTTCCGCCGGCACGTCGAATCTTCTCGATATGATCAAAAAGCCGATTGAGATGCAGATGCCAACCCAAAAGAATCCGAATCACTTCCCCCAGAGCGGCACCGCGTTCGCGGTGCGACTAC
>JAJYHT010000044.1 GCA_021784595.1 Bacillota bacterium
GAAATATTTTTTGGCAGCCTTGGCCAAAGACAGAATGCACGCCCCTGCCTTGACAAATTTGGGCAATATATATTTGGAACGCGGGGACCTAGAGACGGCCATCCAACACTATACCCTAGCGATTAGCGTAGATGTCGAGTATGCCCCAGCTCATAGAAATCTGTCGGTGGCGTACCGTCGTCAAGGGCACCTTAACCGTTCGGTAACTCATCTTAAACGATCGCAAAGGTTGGAAACCCAGCGGCAACGCGATGAATTTCGCGCCGAACGAGCAATCCGGGCAGGGCAGACTCCACCTACCACTAAACCAGGGTTTGGCCGTCGCGGTTTTTCTTCATCCATGGTTTGGTGGATTCTGGTAGCGGGGATTATAATTTATCTTGTATTAAGGACTGGACTACATTGATAATGCGATGGAATATTGTGCTTGGCCTATTGTTAGCGGTAAGTTTGCCCATTGCGCTCGCGTTAGCGGTGCCAAAATATATGGCGGCTATCCCGGCGATTGTAGCCTATCCAGCTATCTTTGGCGCGACGACCCTTGTGGGCCAGTTGGGACTATGGTTAAAGCGGATGGACAATCCGCAGGCGGCATTGTGGCTGTTGGGCGATCTCTTGATTGCAGCGATTTCCGGTTTGGCGGCGTACGGGGCCACTCATTTAGCCATCGTCCGCGGTGGAGGGTCTACAGACCCTGCCTTGCTTGCAGTACTGTGCGCGTATTTTTTGATGGCCTGGCCTCGATCTTCACGAATTCGCTAAAGGAGGGTGCGATGGACTGGATTGACGTTGTGGTGGTGGCCTATGTGGTGATAGGAGCCCTAACTGGACTCAGAAGAGGTCTGGTGCTGGTGCTCTTTAGTCTTGCCGGATATATCGTCGGCATTGCTCTGGCTGCGCAATTTGAAGGTGCACTAACCAAGACTCTTCTGAGTGTCCTGCCGGTAAAGAATTGGGTTGCTCATTTTTTGCCAGCTCCGGCCGCTAATATTCCCGGGGCAACGGTTCAAGCCTACAACCTGGCTCACGTCATCCTTGGACTCTTGGTGTTTTTGATCATCATCGGAGCGGCAGAATTTGTAGGCAGATTAGTGGGCGAACTGGCCACCCGCATATTGGGCACGTTTAAAATTACGGGAGTCCTCAACAAGGTCGGCGGGGGACTAGCAGGCCTCGCGGAACATGGTTTGGTGGTGGGAATAATCGTGACCTTGATTTTGGCCTTGCCCATGATTGCTCATAGCCCGATGGCCAAAGATCTTCATCACGCCCCTTTAGCCATGCTGTTGGTGGGTTGGTTTGACCATATAAGCCGCCTAGGGGGAGGCTTCTTGGTTTGAAGCTAAGTTTTTTAAACACTGTGTGGATGTCACAACTTATCCCAGCGGGATTGATCATTGTGGCCGGAGTTTTAACTACCCGGTTGGGAAAATCTATGTTGAGTCGAATGGAGCACCGCGATCAGGTCCGCGGTCTGCCAGCCCGGCGCACGACGGTGTATCGCCTTCTCAATTCAGTGCTTCGCTACTTGGTGGACTTCATTGTGGTGGTAATGGTGTTAGACCGGTTCCACGTGCAAACCACGTCTATTGTGGCCAGTGCAGGCATCATTGGGCTGGCGGTCAGCTTTGGAGCGCAAGGACTAGTCCAGGATGTGGTAACCGGTCTGTTTCTCTTATATGAGGATCAATTTGCAGTCGGCGACGTTATCACCTTGCCTAACTTGTCCCTGTCGGGCACTGTCCAGGAAGTGGGAATTCGGATCACGCGGCTTACCGGGTCTAGCGGCGAAGAGGTCATTGTTCCTAATCGCCTCATCCTCGAGGTTCAAAATCATAGCCGCGGTCAAACAACTGTCTCCGTAACTGTCCCGATTTCCCCTTGGGAAGACCCGTCGCGTGTCCGCCTGTCGCTCGAGTCAGCGGTAAAAGCCGTTGCGGATCGGGCGCCGGGAGCGGCCGTTACGGGTATTACCGGGTTTGCCAGTGGGCAAGTACTATGGCTGGTGACGGCGCCAGTCACTTACCAGCAACAATCGAGCATTGATCGCCTTTTGAAGGAAAAAATCGCCCAGGCGCTTTATCAAAACACTATTACACTAGCAGGAATGCTTCCGAAAGGACTACCGCATGGACAAGACCCAATATCATCTCAATGATGTAGTTGAACTGAAAAAGCAACACCCATGCGGATCCAAAATATGGGTCATTACGCGTACCGGAATAGATTTTGCCTTGCGCTGCCAAGGTTGCGGACATCGAGTGATGATTTCGCGCAAGGACTTTGAACGCGCGGTCAAGCGGGTGGTGGAATCGCCGCCGATGCCACCGTCATAAGAAATTGCCACATAAGCCCTGACCTGATATACTATCGACGTTTGGGACATTCCCACACCACCCTGCTCCGGTGCGAAACGGAGCCCCCGCATAGCGGGTGACCGTGGAGGAGGTGAAAAGAATTGGCTCTATATGAGCTCATGTACATTTTAAAGCCCGACCTGGGCGAAGAACAGGTTGCAGCCGACATTGAACGGTTTAATCAAACGATCCAGCAACAAGAAGGCGTCGTGGAAAAGACTGAAAAATGGGGCCGTCGCAAGTTGGCATACGAAGTCGGCGGATATAACGAAGGATTTTATATGGTTGTTACCTTTCGTGGGACAGGAGACATTGGCAACGAAATGACCCGCGTGTTGAAAATTCATGATGACGTCATGCGTTCCATTGTTGTCCGCGTCGACGGAGAGCACAAACAACCCGAATAACTTGATCGGGGGAGGACGGTTATGTTAAATCGCATTATCCTCATTGGTCGTCTTACACGGGACCCTGAATTGCGCTATACGCCGCAAGGCGTCCCGGTAGCTTCGTTTAGCCTTGCTGTCGATAGGCCGTTTTCCAATCAGCAAGGGCAGCGAGAAGCGGATTTCATTGATTGCATCGCATGGCGCAAATTAGGCGAAACCGTTGGCAACCACTTGACAAAAGGACGGTTGGTAGCCGTGGAAGGTCGCTTGCAAGTACGGAGCTACGAAGCTCAAGATGGCACCAAGCGCCGAGTATCGGAAGTTGTGGCAGATAGTGTCCGCTTCCTTGACCGCCCGCGTGAAGGACAGTCACCAGATATGCCGATGACGGATGATGTGGCCCTCCCTGACGATTTACCGTTTTAGAGAGGAGGCCCGAAATGCGGAAGGAACGTGGGCGCCGCCCCAAGAAAAAAGTCTGCGCGTTTTGCGTTGACAAAGTCGAAAACGTCGATTTTAAAGAAGCTACGCGGTTGCGACGCTTTATTACGGAACGCGGTAAGATTTTGCCGCGCAGAATATCCGGCAACTGTGCAAAGCATCAACGTCAACTGACGGTCGCGATCAAACGGTCGCGAAATATGGCACTTTTGCCATTCACCATTGAATAAAACCTGAAGAGCACGCTAAGCGTGCTCTTCGATGTGCTAAGACACGGGGTCGATGCCAGTGGCGCCAAACAACACGTCACCGCTTTGGCGAAAGCTGATGCCGGTAAAATGGTTTAGAGCGGAACTCATGGATGGGACCGCTCATTTATGTCGTGGGATGAGCCCAAGCCCGAAAGATTCAGTCATGGCGACGCTAGCTGGCCCAATGCCCACCGCCTATGCGCTCGACACAAGTTTCGTGCGTCATGCGAAAACAGTCTTGACACAACTCTGCGAAGCCACGAACACAGAGCGTCCGGGGCTCGGTGATCGGTCAAGCGGTGCGAGTCGACTCCTGCGCTCTTCTTCACCACGCCAGGAATTACCATGAGTCCTTCCTTGGCTACGTGGTTTCGATGGCTTGAGGTCGCTGCAGAGGTCTTATTCTTATCGTCCACAGCTGCGGTGTTTGTTGGACTCGCTACCGTGGCGCCGGCTCTTCGTCCACTAGCGCACGCCCTATTACCTTTGGGATTGTCCTATACTGCCATGAGGCGCGGCTGGCGTTTAGCCTTGGTTGTTGGTCTGACAAGCGTGGCAATGATGTCTGCCTATCCTCTCGGCTACCGGTACTGGGGCTACTATCTCGCGGATGCTATCCCCATCGGATTGGCTGCTATTTGGGCAGTGCGCACTCGACGGCGAGCGTCTACCCGATGGTGGGCAACAATCATCGCTTTCGCGGCTGGTGACCTGGCGCTGGCCGAATACTCCACTGGAAGAATGATTTATACTATAAAGCAATGGGCAGTGCACCCAGTGGCCGTTCTCTTGGCGCGTGCGGGATTGTCGTCTCCCGTGGCGGCGCCGGCATGGCTGCAATCTTTATGGCCGCTATGGTGGACCATGAGTTGCGTGTTATGGGGTTCGGCGATATTTTTATTACTCTCATACTTTTTAGGGCTAGGTCCAGTGACCATATCGCGGATTCCCAAATTCGGCAGATGGCACATGCCGCTGGCATGGTTGCCGGTGGTGGCTATTTTGGGAAGTGCGGTCATCGTCCAACTGATCCAGCACCAGGCTAACCGCTGGCTAGTGATGGGGACGGTGTCGCTGCTAGCGGCATATGGTGTGTTGGGAACCAATGTTTTATGGGATATGGGGCGCGTTTTGAGACTATCGCCCAGCATAAGAGTCGTCCTGCTGTTGCTGTTGCTCGCAGCATCTTGGCTGGGCATTACAGTCATGGTGGCAATTGGCTTGTTTGACAGCCTATGGCAGTGGCGTCAACGATGGGATCACTGGACAGAGACGCTATAAGAAAGAGGTGCAATTTCATGCGAGTCATTTTACTGCAAGATATCAAAGGCACCGGGAAAAAGGGCGACGTCATCGAAGTCAAGGATGGATACGGACGCAACTTCCTTTTGCCGCGAGGGTTGGCCGATGAGGCCACTTTAGCTCGGGAACGCGCCGTAGCCGAGAAAAAGAATCGCGAGCAGGCTCGGGCCGAAAAGGAACGGACGCAAATGTCTGACCTGGCGCTTGCCCTTAAAGGGCGCACCGTTAACGTCCCAGCCCGAGCGGGAGAAGGTGGCCGTTTGTTTGGCGCGGTAACCAACACCGATGTAGCCCGGGCTCTCCAACAGGAAGGTTTTGTCGTGGACCGTAAGAAAATCACTCTTGAACCATTGAAACATATTGGCCAAGCAGAGGCGAAGATCCATCTGTACCCTGGTATTGAGACCATCATCACGGTTCAGGTGGTGCCGGAATAAGCCATGGATCTTTTGGCACCGAATGAAGGAGGGCAACTGATGGCCGGCGATTTGGAAGAAAAAAAGCCAAAACCCCGCACCAAGGCACGTCGACCTCGCACAGAGGCGTCATCCTTAATGCGGCGAGTCAATGCGCTTCAAGAGATCATCATGCAAATTTATGGCCCCGAACGATTAATCCTGCGGGCTGGCAAGTTGCAGGCTTTAAAGCTGTTGCGCTCCCAGTTGGTTGGCGAGCGGGTCTTGGCGTTGCAAAAACTAATTATGGAAGATCCTGCTCTAGTGCATGTGCCTGACGAAAAGGACATCCCTCCAATTTTGGACCAACTGGAAGATGAATTAGCGGACTTATTGGCCCGTCGGGCTTTAGAAGACGATCTGGAAAAGCGCATCGCCGATCGGATGCAAGAGCGTCATGAGGAGTATGTTAAGGACATTCGCAATCAAATCTTAAAAGAGGATGGAGGACCCGAAACTCCAGAAACCCTTAAGAAATTTGCCAAATTGACAAAATTGGATGAGGGTGGCTTAGCGCAATCGGCCTTGGAAATCATGCGCCCGCAATCGCTGGAGGAAGTGGTGGGGCAGGAGGCCGCTAAATGGGGATTGTTGGCCAAGTTGGCTTCTCCTTATCCCCAGCACGTTCTGCTGTATGGTCCTCCCGGAGTCGGCAAGACTACGGTCGCCCGGTTAGTTCTGGCCGTGGTTCGCAACTTGCCGCAAAGCCCATTCAAGGACGATGCGCCATTCGTGGAGACCGACGGAACTACCTTGCGATGGGACCCTCGTGAGGTTACCAATCCGCTGCTCGGTTCGGTACATGATCCGATCTACCAAGGCGCTCGCCGAGACTTGGCGGAAAGCGGCATTCCAGAGCCGAAAACTGGACTTGTGACTGAAAGCCATGGTGGTGTGTTGTTTATAGATGAAATTGGTGAAATGGATCCAGTTTTGCAAAACAAGTTGCTAAAAGTGCTGGAGGACAAACGAGTGAACTTTGACTCGCCTTATTATGACCCCCAAGATCCCAATGTCCCCCAGTACGTTCATAAGCTCTTTAAAGAGGGGGCTCCCGCGGATTTCGTGCTGATTGGCGCAACCACGCGCAACCCGGAAGATATTTCTCCTGCTTTGCGGTCCCGGTGTGCAGAAATCTTCTTCGAGCCGCTTACCCCCAATGAAGTCAGCCGCATCGCAGAGGGGGCCGCCCTGCGACTCGGAGTCGAACTTGATGGCAATGCTACGGCTCTTGCCACGCGCTATACGCTAGAAGGACGAAAGGCAGTGAGTTTAGTAGCCGACGCCTACTCGGTGGCCTATTTGGACACCGGTGTCCCACCCACCGTGATTACATCCGAAGTGATGCAAAAGGTGATTAGCCGGTCGCGCCTACCGTTGGTGAATTTGCCCATTATATTGACGCCCACGGTGGGGCGTTCGCTCGGACTGGCCGTAGCAGGCTATCAAGGACTGGTGTTGGAAATCGAAGCGGCCGTTTTTCCTGCCGCTGAAGCGGGCCACGGTCAGTGGCGATTCAACCAAACTGCAGGCAATATGGCTAAAGATTCGGTATTTAACGCGGGTGCGGTGCTTCGCCGGTTGACGGGGCGCGACCTCAGCCAATATGATGTTCACGTGAATGTCGTCGGTGGAGGAAATATTGATGGGCCATCGGCAGGAGCTGCCATCTTTGTGGCAGTGTACAGTGCGTTGACCGGATCTCCCGTGCGGGCGGATCGCGCCATGACCGGGGAACTTTCCTTGTCAGGACGCTTAAAACCGGTGGGTGGAATTCCCGAAAAAATCTTTGGCGCGCGCCAATTGGGCATACCGTGGGTATTAATCCCCGAAGACAACCAGGCCGACGTGCCGGCTTCATTGGCCGATGGACCGCAGATTCTGGCCATTGCGTCCGTTGAGCAGTTATTGACCGAGGTGCTCGCGTGAGTATAGAAATGGGTCGAATGCCTCCCCATAGTCCGGATGCTGAAATGTCCGTGATCGGTGCTATGCTCATAGAGCCGGAGGCTGTTGCACGGGCGGTGGAGACGGTCAACGTCGACGATTTCTATCAGGAAAGCCATCGAAAAGTATTTGAGGCCATGGTGAATTTGTTCAACCAAGGCAAGGCGGTGGACGTGGTAATGACCGGGGAAGAACTCCGGTCACGCAATCAATTGGACTTGGTAGGCGGTCTTCCGTATCTGATGGAGTTGGCGTCGCTGGTTCCCACGGCTGCTCATGTTGAGTATTATGCTCACCTGGTCAAAGAGTCCAGCTTGTTACGCCAGATTATTTCAGTGTCTACGCGCTTGGTCACGGAAGCCTACCAGGGCGAGTCCACTCCACGTGACTTGCTCGACAAGGCGCAAAAGGCTCTTTTTGCGCTATCGCAAGGTGGACAACGCGATTTTGTTCGATTACACCAAGTATTGTTGGATACATTCAACCGGCTCGAGCAGTTGTATGCAAACAAGGGAAAACTGGTTGGTCTGTCCACAGGATTTCCCGATTTGGACCGTATGACAGCAGGTCTTCAAAACTCGGACTTAATCATTATCGCGGCACGTCCTTCGATGGGCAAAACGATGCTGTGCTTAAATTTAGCCCGGTACGCCGCAGTGCATGAACAAATCCCCGTCGCCATTTTCAGCTTGGAAATGTCACGCGAGCAATTGGCATTGCGGTTGCTGAGTGCTGAAGCCGAGCTATCCGGACAGCGCCTGCGCACCGGCGAATTGGACGACGACATGTGGGCAACGCTTAGCACCGCCTTGGGCCGCCTAGGAGAAGCCCCGATTTTCATCGATGACACCCCAGGTATTACCGCTTTGGAGCTTCGCGCCAAAGCGCGCCAACTCAAAGCCCAATTTGACATTGGACTGGTTATCGTTGACTATATGCAATTGATGCAAGGAAAGCGGGCAGAAAACAGACAGCAAGAAATCTCGGACATTTCACGGTCATTGAAGGCTCTGGCCCGAGAGATTGATGTTCCGGTGGTCGCCCTTTCCCAACTGTCGCGCGCAGTGGAAAGCCGCACCGACAAACGGCCTATGTTATCTGACCTGCGCGAGTCGGGAGCCATAGAGCAGGACGCGGACATAGTAGCCTTTCTATATCGGGAAGACTATTACACCAAGGAATCGGAAAACCCGGATGTGACAGAACTAATAGTGGCAAAACAACGCAACGGTCCGACCGGCACCATACACTTGCTGTTCAAGAAGGATATCGGCAAGTTTTTGAGCACGACGCCCACCAATGTGGGTTACCCAAGTTGAGGAAAGGACGAACGCAAATGTCAGCAGTAGTGGTAGTAGGTGCGCAATGGGGCGACGAAGGCAAGGGAAAGGTTATTGACTTTCTTGCTCAACAGGCTGATATGGTGGTTCGTCATCAAGGTGGAAACAATGCTGGACATACGGTTGTGGTAGGCGATGAAGAGTATCGTCTGCATTTGATCCCCTCAGGCATTCTATATGGAGACAAACTTTGTGTCATCGCGTCAGGGGTCGTCATTGACCCGCGGGTCCTATTTGAGGAGATGGACTACTTGGCGCGACGGGGAATTGGCACCGATCGGCTGCGGATTTCCTCGCAAGCGCATTTGATTATGCCCTATCATGCCCGAATGGATGCCTTGTCGGAAGACCGCTTAGGAGTAAATAAATTGGGGACCACACTCCGAGGGATCGGACCGGCCTATATGGACAAAGCGGCCCGCGTTGGGCTTAGAGTCGGTGATTTGCTTCAGCCGCAGGCTTTTGCCGTCCGTCTTAAACGGGTATTGGACGAAAAAAACCGCCTATTCGCACGAGCCTATGATGTGGAAGGCTTTGATTACGATGAGCTTTTGCAAACCTATTTGTCCTATGGAGAGCAACTGCGACCCTATGTAGCCAACACCTCGGTAATTATCAATGATGCGATTGACGCGGGCAGCCGTGTATTGTTCGAGGGTGCACAGGGCACCATGTTGGATATTGATCATGGCACCTATCCTTTTGTGACTTCCTCGCACCCGGTGGCAGGCGGCGCCTGTATCGGGGCAGGAGTGGGCCCGACGAAAATCAGCCAGGTTTATGGAGTGGTGAAAGCGTATACCAGTCGGGTGGGAGATGGCCCTTTTCCTTCTGAATTGCTGAATGCGCTAGGGAGCGATATTCGCGATAGAGGCCATGAATATGGGACCACGACGGGGCGTCCCCGTCGGATCGGGTGGCTGGATTCCGTGGTTTTACGACATGCCGCGCGGGTTAATGGGTTAACAGGCATTGCGGTTACGCGGCTTGATGTGCTAGATGGGTTGCCCGAGTTGAAAATCGCGGTGGCCTACCGTTATCATGGAGAACTTATGCAAGAATTTCCGGACAACGCCGAAATGATTGACGAGGTCGAGCCTGTATATGAAACTTTGCCCGGATGGTCACAGTCTATCAATCAGGTTCGCCAGTTTGAGGATTTGCCTGACCAAGCGCGGGCCTACTTGACGCGGATAAGTGAACTGATACAAGTGCCCTTGGTTTTGGTGTCGGTGGGTCGGGAACGCACCAATACCATTCCCTTGACAGCCTTGTTTTAGGTTCCAGCAATTAACCTTGACCGTCGGACGTGAGGATGCTAGAGTAAGAATGCGCGGAAGTAGTTCAGTTGGTAGAATGTCGGCTTCCCAAGCCGAAGGTCGCGGGTTCGAATCCCGTCTTCCGCTCCATTCGCGCATCCTCTGCAACGAGAGGAGACCATCATGCGTGACCGCCTGTTAGCGATTGCCCACAAGTTTGCTTATGATAATTTGTCCCATGGTACGACCGGGAATATTAGCGTCCGCGACGACGATGGCCGCACTTTGTGGATTACCCCAACGGGCATGCCGTTTGACGTCTTGTCTCTGGACGATTTGGTTCAGATTGATATTGCGACTGCAAGAGTCATAGGAGGCAGCAGAAAACCTTCGTCCGAAGTGCCCCTGCATACCCAAACCTATCAGCGCAGAGCAGATGTTAACGGCATTGTGCACACCCATTCCCTGTATGCCACGGTATTTTCCACGCTCAATCGGCCTATTGCAGCCGTGCATTATCAACTGGCCCGAGTGGGGGATGAAGTGCCTTTGGCTGACTATGCCACCTACGGCAGTGAACAACTAGCAGACAACGCGACCAAGGCCTTGGGTCACGGCGGAGCGGTACTGTTGAAAAATCATGGACTATTGGCGGTTGCAAATTCTGTTGAAGAGGCTTATCAAAATGCCTTGGACGTGGAGTGGGTAGCGCATCTTTATTTTTTGGCGCTGCAAATCGGGGAGCCTGACGTGCTGACACATGATGAAATGCAGCGTGTTCGGCATCAATTTGAGGGATACGGCCAGAAGTCTTAGCCTTTAGCCCACGGCAGGTAGCGGCGCCGCCAGCATAAAAGGCGGTACATGGCCGCGCCTAGGCCAGCGTAAAAGACTGCACTCCACAGGGTAAGCGTAAACGGCCACCACCAGGAAAATAAGTCCACACGATATAAGGCGGCACCCACAGTGCCGTAGGCACCAAATGCTACGGCCAAACTAGCGCCCATGCTGGGCGCGTGAATTAAGAGTTGGCTGGTCAATGCTCCGATAGCTCCTGCAAATCCCCCCACCCACATGACATCGGTTGTTCTTTGGGCAATGCTTGCGGTTAAAAACAGTAAACGAGTGACTAGAAAAAACGCGAATAGGTGGACCATGGTGATCAGGGTCACCGACAGACCAAGCGCCCAAAGTACCATCGGTATGGACAAGATGGCACTAGCAATGGCGGTCATCCAAGACATGGCGCGCATTTTGTCCCTCCCGGGGTGGCATCTCATTCTCTGAATAAGTATGGGGTTTTAGACCCCGATATTCCTTGGTCTATCTTGTCCCTTTGGGCATATGGGTGAGACGGGAGGGGACAATGATGGTGCGACGTCTGTTGACAGTCAGCTCATCGGCACTTATGTTGGTGGGCCTCGTTACTTTAACTTGGGGATTTAGGGACTTGCCACTGGATGAACGGCCAGAATGGATGGCCTGGCAAATGGTGTTGTGGCCTATCGCAGCATTGGGCCTAATGGAAGGGTGGCGTTTTTACCGATACTGGAAACGCGGCTGGAAGATTTCCGCCGACCGGTTTAAATTGTTGGTTCACGGCGTGCCCTCTTTATGGGTCGCGGCAATGCCCGCTGGGGCGATGACCAACTGGTGGGGGCCGCAAAGTTTTTTTGCCTTGCTGGACTTTCCCACAGCGAAGGTGATGGCCTCAATTTGGCTTGCCTATACCTTATGGTCGGCCTGGGAGGTGACTCTTCCTTGAAGCGCTGGGGATTCTTAGCACTTGTTTTAGTAGGAACTTTTTTGGTATCTCTACTCGTGCTCCAGGCGAGACGGCACCAGCAGGTCTCGGCGGCTTTTCGAACCCACATTGTTATCAACGTGTTGCAACGAAAGCTCTATCTTTTTGTAGGAGACAAATTGTTTTCTTCTTATCCCGTGGCCATTGGGCAACCACAAACTCCGAGTCCTCGCGGTGAATTTGTCATTACTCAAAAAGCAATCTGGGGCGATGGATTTGGTACCCGTTGGATGCGCATATCGACGCCCTGGGGCATTTATGGCATTCATGGCACGAATAAGCCGTGGTCGGTCGGTACGGTCGCCTCACATGGTTGTTTTCGCATGCTTAATCGTGATGTGGAGCAGATTTATAGCATTGTGTCGGTGGGCACACCGGTGACGATTACAGGCATCTCGCCGTACGTAAAAATCCGGCGGGCACTATACCCGGGCAATATTGGGCAAGATGTCGTAGAACTTCAGCGCTTGCTAAGATTGGCCAAAGTGTACTCCGGACCCTTGGAGGGAATTTACAATGAAGGCGTCGAACTCGCAGTGGATAGATTTCAATTGATGGTTCACCTACCCCAGACCGGTATTGCGACGATGCAAACGGTGGCTCTGTTGCAGAAACTGACGGACCAGGCCGGTCTAAAGCCGGGGTATCTGGCACGAGCAGGTGCTTAAAGGGCCCTCATAAAAAATAGCCGCGAGATGCACTCTCTAATGCCGGCACCCGGCGCCGGACAGGAAAACCGTTTAAAGCTTCCTAATATGCATATGCAAAGCCCGCCGCGTGTGGCGGTTCACCCGTTTCATCAGGGGATCTAAACTCGGATGTGATTCTGGCGGCGCCGGCCCCGCAGGGATCAATCGGGGGTTTCCTGTTGCTCAATATAGTGTCGACTGATGGAGAGCGGGGCTCCACCAGCCGCCGATCCGGCAAAATAACCGGCAGACCAAAGGCTGCCGTCCCAGTGCGTCCGCTCATGGGAGTAAGCGGGGTCAAGATTTCTGCTGGACTGGGAAGCGCAACTATGGCATGATGTGCGGTGAATAGGACAACGTAATAGGGGTGCAGAGAGAGCACCCTTCAGTAATGCCTAATTATTGAGAATGATTCGCATTCTCGAAAAATGGAGGGCACAGCGGATGCAGGATCGATCGGCTCGCAACGTCGCAGGGAGACCGACTTGGCGGCGCAGGTGGATTCGCTATGCGCTGATATTGGGACCTGGGATTATGGTGATGTTGGCCGATACAGACGTGGGAAGTGTTGTTACTGCCGCCCAATCAGGAGTTCAATGGGGATATTCGATGATCTTGCCCCAACTGATCTTAATCCCCATTTTATATCTCATTCAGGAAATTACCGTTCGGCTGGGAATTTTCACCGGACGGGGACATGGGCAGTTGATTCGTGATCAGTTTGGTTGGGGTTGGGCCATGCTTTCGGTGTCAACTTTATTCTTAACTTCAGTGGGAGCTCTTATCACGGAGTTTTCGGGTATCGCCGGGGTCGGCACTTTAATCGGGGTGCCAGCTTGGGTTAGCGTAGGTCTAGCTACGGTCATTTTGGTGGGGATTGGTGTTTCTGGACGGTACCAAAGGGTGGAATGGATTGGCATTGCTCTGGGAAGTTTAGAACTGGCTTTTATTGTTACGGCCATTATGGCCCGTCCCCGTCTGGGGCCGTTAGTCCATGGATTACTGTCGGTTCCCTTGGCACACTCTAGCTATGTGTTTCTTTTGGCGGCAAATGTAGGCGCTGTGATCATGCCGTGGATGATTTTCTATCAACAAGGGGCCGTCATTGACAAACATTGGACAGCCCATGACTTGCAGGCGGCGCGTTGGGATACTGGGGTGGGCGCCGTCATAACCCAGGTGTTGATGATTGCCGTGGTGTTGACTACGGCTGCCACGCTAGGTCACCAGCACTTGCCATCCCTGCAGTCGATTCCTCAAATTGCCGATGCTTTAGTGGCGGTCATGGGATCGACTGCAGGAAAGATCATTTTTGGGGCCGGAATCTTAGGCGCGGGATTTGTGGCGGCGTTGGTTGCTTCGCTGGCCGGCGCTTGGGGGATTGGAGAAGCCTTTGGTTTCAATCACAGCTTAAACCATCGATTTCGGGAAGCTCCTTTATTTTATACCATTTATACTATGGCCCATGTGGCTGGCGCCGTGTTGGTGATTGCCAGCATTGACTTAGTGCGGCTGACGGTGGACGTAGAGGTGATGAATGCCATGTTGCTCCCCATCGTACTTGGATTTCTATTGGCTCTAGAAGCCAAATCGTTGCCGCCAGCGTACCGCATGCGGGGGCTGTACCGTGTGGTGGTATGGCTCTTATCGGGTTTAGTGATGACATTTGGCGTGTACATGATGATAGTCAGCCTTTAGCCAGGACCTGGCAATGACCAAATGTCATGGAAGACTTGAGTCCAAAGGCTGATGGTAGTATAATTCTGAAGGATCGCTGGCGTAGCTCAGCTGGTAGAGCAACGGTTTCGTAAACCGTAGGTCGTCGGTTCAAATCCGACCGCTAGCTCCATTTTTTTGATACGGAATTTCGGTATATTGATATACCGTGAGCTGTTCAAATCAGCATCCGCCCTAAGTATCCGTATCAATTTTATTTACTACCACATGTTTATCTTGTGAAAGCCGGAGAATTCCTATGCATGTTTTGATCGCGCCCGGAAAATTTCAAGCCTCGGTAAAGGCTTCCGCGTTGGCGGAGGCGATGGCCAGAGGGTTGAAAAAGGCTATTGCCCAGGTGGAATTGACCTTGCTGCCATTTCCCAATGGAGGCGCGGGCTCAATGGATATTTTGGTGCGGGCCATGGGCGGGCGCATTCGGCGTGAATTGGTCGCCGGGCCCTTTGGCCGACCTATTGAAGCACGGTGGGCTATGTTGCCAGGTCAAATTGCGTGGATTGATGCCGCGGAAGTGGTTGGCATTGCATTGAGAACACCTCATCGTGATGCGACTCGTGCGACGACCCGGCCACTTGGGGAACTGTATCATAAAATTTTGCGATATCAACCTCAGATTTGTTATATCACCTTAGGCGACACGATTGTGAACGATGGAGGCATGGGATTGCTCCAAACCTTTCATATTGATTTTTTTGACTCTGACGGACAACCTGTACCTTCAGGAACATCTGGTTTGGAACGCTTAGCCCGAATAAACTTTGACCGATTTATTCCTCCCGCGGTCCCCTTAGTGGGCTTATACTCATTTCCTTATCCGGTTGCTGGCGATTCTGGCACTACTTTTCAATTTGGCCAAGAAAAAGGACTGCCTCTGTTTCGGTTGCCCCTGGTGGACGAGGCGATGCGACGCTATGGTACCATGTTGGAAGAGCACGTAGCCACTTCCTTGACTAATTGGCCTGGGGTTGGGGCCGGAGGCGCTACGGGCTTGGGCTTGGCTTTTTTAGGCGCGCAATTGCTCCCTGCGGTATCGGTGGCCGGTGATTTGTTGCAATTGGAGCAAAAGATTGCATCTTCAGATTGGGTTTTAACGTTGGAAGACCAGGCGGATAGAATAGCCGTGCATCGTGTGGCCGCGGAAGTAGCCCGGCGCGCCAATGTTTCTGACACACCGGTGGTAGTGCTGACGTCTGCTCTCGGCTCAGGATATGAAGTGCTGTATGATTTAAATGTATGGGGCATCTACCCGTGGCTGGATCGGCCTCGGACTCCTAAAGAAGCGGGGCGGTCGACTTCCGCGCTGGTGGAGCAGGCGAGTTTTCGGGTGGGATTATGGATGAGCCATTTCGCCTCGGACCACATCACCAGGTGAGGCAAGGCAATCTCGGCCTGACCAAAGGCAGACCTGCATCTCGATAAGGCGGCCCGGGTGCGGATTAAAAATCTTTGTTCAAGGGAGATGACCAGATTGAACGATCCGGTGACCCACGACTTTGAGGAAATTGCTTATGACGTCACAGAGGGAATCGCGACGATTGCCCTTAATCGCCCTAAAGCGCTCAATGCATTAAACAATCGGGCGCTAATCGAGTTGTTGGCTGCACTCCGGCTGGCTGAACAAGCCCCGGAGTGCCGGGCTTTGGTTCTGACTGGGCGCGGGCGAGGGTTTTGCGCCGGTCAAGACTTGAAAGAGCACCAGGAGCACCAAGGGGCAGCCCAGATTGGGGACCATGTGGCTACC
>JAJYHT010000022.1 GCA_021784595.1 Bacillota bacterium
GGTGCGCTGCGCCGCGCGAGTTGACCCGTTCCCATGCCGCACACGGTCGTCCCCCGCGCGTACGCTGTGACTACTGGGGCCGTAGGGCTCCGGGATTCCACAGGCCGTGCCGACAGTTTCTTTTCTTCCCTCGTGATACGGGGGGTATGTCCTCGCCTCAGGCGAGGGCTTTTTTGCCATAAAGGAGGAAAACAATGCGGCGCGTACGCTGGTCACACCGCAACCATATTAAAGCGATCGAGGAACGGCAGGATGCCTTAAGAAATCTCCCTCAATGGAAGTCTGAAGATGAGCGCATCTTTCAATGGACTTTGCCGCCGGACATTTTAGGGAGTTTTATGGAATCTCTCACAGGTCAAATGGTTTTGCCTGTGGCGGTGCTAGGTCCTCTCGCTATTGATTACGGACAATATTCCCGTAATGACGCAGCTCAGTTAGTGGAAGTATCACGGGTCAAGGAGCAACTGTACGTGCCGATTGGCCACACAGAAGGTGGATTATCGGTCTCAATGCAACGTGGCATGAATGTGTTGGCGGCCAGCGGAGGAGTCAAGACTTTCTTGCTGGATGACCGTATGACGAGGGATAGCGCATTTGTTTTTATGGGTGCGGACCATGCTGTCCGTTGCCAAACATGGTTGAATGAGCACGAAGATCAGTTGCGTACTTGGATAAATGATCCCGATCATCCAGGTAAAGTACTCGTATCAGGCCAAGGCACCGCGCAAGTATCGAAGAACGCTCGCCTTTTAAGAATAGATACGCGCGTAGTAGGTCCCGTGTGTCATGTTCTTTATCAATTTGACACCAAAGATGCTTGTGGCCCCAACATGATAACGCGCAACGCCTACGCGTTGAATCGTGAGATAGTGTCCCAAATGGAAGCTGAAGTGGATATCGCGCCTATCCATATCTTTCTTGAGGCAAATTTAGGTGGCGACAAAAAACCTAGCCACGAATACTTCAACGGTGGACATGGCCGAACCGTGCTAGCTCATGCCGTAATCCCCCACGAGGTATTGCAGCATCACTTAGATATCACGGCCGACGCTTTGCAAAATTTAGAGTGGGCGGGCATTCACGGGTCGGTAGCCAGCGGAATGCAATCTTTTGGCTTCACCCCAGCCTCTGCAGTAGCCGCTTTGTTTGTGGTCACAGGGCAAGATTTGGGCATGGTGGGCACTAGTAGCATGGCTCATGGCACAGTGCAAGTTGTTCCAGAAGGAGTCTCTTTCAGCCTGCAGTTGGGGGGCCTGGAAGTCGGTACGGTGGGTGGCGGGTCACAACTGCCCCATGCGCAGACCTACCTACGCCTAATGGGATGCCAGGAACCTGGCGGGGCAAGAAAACTAGCCCAAATTATTGGCGCCGCGGCTCTTGCTTTAGAAATTTCTGCTGCGGCTTCGATGGCTAGCCGTGGCAGTGAAAATTTTTTCCGGGCTCATTTTGAGCGTGGGGGCTTACGCCTTTAGCCCACATTACACGCATTGTGCCCGGCGAAAGAGTGGGCTTTTACAGAGCAGAGCCACAAAGCAACTATCGCATTTAGACGATTTGAGCGCCTGAAACTTCGAGCCCAGATCGTGGGCTTGCTGACGCACGTCGGATCCAAATCCTTGAACGAGACGTTTGACTCCATCGGGATATCGTGGCTCGTCGTCGATTCCAATCCTTCGAGCCTTGTGCTCAATTTCCGCCCGAAGCTCATCGAGGAACAGACGGCCGTCCATACCAACGGTGGCGGCATCCTGATCGAGTCGTGAATACATGGAGTCCATAATAAACATCAGGTCATCTTTCATGTCCATCAGTACAGCTCGCCGTTCTTTAGGCAAGACCGGGATTTGTGTCTTTAGGTAATGTTCCGCAAATGCCTGATGCCTAGATTCGTCACGCAATATCCGCCCTGAAAGTTTGCCGAATAACGCCTGGGGCTGAGTTTTCGCATATATTTGGTAGAAGTTTTTGGCAAAGATATCCGAGATGAGAATGCCCCAAACCCAATCCACTCGGTCGCCTTTGCGTAGCCGATTGTGATAGCGCAGCATCTCTGGCATTTCCCGAATTGTGAGCGGGTCCGTACCGAGTCGCTGATATAACCGGGTCAAAACCTCAAAGTGGCGGGCTTCATCCATCAAAAAACTGCTGAGATAAATTTGCGCGGTGGTCTCGCCAGCCATGGCCATTTGGGGCAACGCTACACTAGCTCCAATCATGGCAGATTGCTCGCCCAAATAAACAGGAGTCAGCATGCGAGCTAAAGCCCGCGACTGCTCCGCCGTTAACAGGAGGGGATCGTCCCAAGCGACGTCCTCAGCCGACCACTGGGCTTTGACGCCCTTATGGAACAACCGTATTAAAAGGTCTTCCTCAAATTTAGGATATACCTTTATCAATACAACCCCTCCATGGAATGTAGCGTTCGGAATTGGCCCCTTACTTAGGATGCGCGTGTCTAATACCATACTAGAGAACCGATACAAACGCAATTCTTATGATTTTGAGGCCCATTCGCGTTGGCGCAAGTCAATGCGCCGAATCTTCCCAGAGATGGTCTTAGGCAAATCTGAGACAAACTCGATGCGCCGTGGATACTTGTAGGGAGCAGTGGCGTTTTGCACATGTTCCTGAAGCTCGCGCACCAACGCCTCGTCGCCAGCAATGCCCGGTTTTAAGACCACGAATGCTTTAACGACCTCGCCGCGAATGGGATCCGGCGATGACACGACGGCCGCTTCAATCACGGCTGGATGCTCTATAAGCAAGGACTCAACCTCAAATGGCCCGATGCGGTAACCTGAGCTGATGATCACATCATCAGCGCGGCCAACAAACCAAAAATACCCATCGTCATCCCGATGCGCGCGGTCACCGGTAATATAGTAATCGCCTACGAAACGGCTGGCGGTCCCTTCAGGATCTCCCAGGTACTCCACAAAAAGACCCATGGGGCGTTCTGGCCGAACTTTGATTGCAATGTCGCCCTCTTGGCCAGTAGACAGTGGCTGGCCGTCGTGGTCGATCACATCCATTGCGAAAGCGGGAGCGGGAAGGCCCATCGACCCTGGCTTGACTACGGCGTTGGGCGCGTTGCCGATCAAGAGCACTGTTTCGGTTTGTCCATATCCATCACGAATCATTAACCCGGTTGCCTCATGAAATGCCGCGATCACCTCCGGATAGATCGGCTCTCCTGCCCCGGCAGCAGACCGCAGTGTGTTATTGCGCAATGCCGTGAGATCTTCTTGGACCAGAAGGCGGTATACTGTGGGAGGCGCACACAGGCTGGTTACGGGGTGTTCTTGAAGAATTGCAAGCAAGTCGGGAGCAGAAAATTTTCCCGTCATGGAATCCACCACGATGGCGGCACCTGCCATCCAAGGGCCAAACAACGAGCTCCAGGCCGCTTTCGCCCACCCGGTATCAGACACATTCCAATGCACATCCCCGTGGGTCAAGCCAAGCCAATATTCTGCGGTAATGCGATGGGCAAAGGGATAGGTCTGATTGTGCAACACCATTTTCGGATATCCAGTGGTACCGCTAGTGAAATAGATTAAAGCGCTATCGTCGGCACCCGTGATTTTGGGCAACGCTTCGGCCGGGGAATCCAGCAGGTAGGGATTTAATGCCGTCCATCCCGGTGTCGGCCCGCCGATAACAATTTGCGCCTTCAGTGGGTCATGATCAATCTGGTCTATGCGCTCAGCAACGAACGGCAGTACGATTGCGCGGGTGGCCTCGGCCGTATTCAGACGGTACCACAAGTCTTTGGTGGTCAATTGGGTGGTGCCAGGCATGGGGACTGCCCCCAATTTGCTTAAGGCGATCATGATGGGCCAAAACGCTGGATCTTTTCCCAGTACGACCAGTACCCGGTCACCCAACCCAATGCCATGGCTCTTCAGCCATCGCGCGGTACGATTGGAAATTTCTCGCAAATCGGCAAAGGACCATTTGAGGCTCTTTCCCTCATCATCGATGACATAAAGCGCTGTACTGCCTGGATCCTTGTCAGCCCACGCATCGACGACATCGTGGCCGAAATTTAACGGTGTTCCCATCAACGAAAATTCCCCCTTTAAGACTTTTTTAGGAACTTCGTCATCGATCTCTGGTTTCCTGCCTCTATCCCGTGGATTCGCAAAAATATCGGGCTCAAGAAAAACTTGAGCCCTTATGCATCCAGTAGACTAAAATTCGGTGAAGAGACTTCGGCAGCTGCTCGTTTGCGTAAATGGGATCGGCGGAGTTTGTGGGATTCTCTTCTTCCACGATGTACGACAGGTTGTTATCCGCCAAGGATGCTATCAAATCGTTAAGTGTGAATGATTTTCTGACTGCAATCCAATCGGTGCCTGCCATCCAGTAAGCGCCATCGGCGGTAAACAGCATCATACCCGATGGTGGAGGCCAGTTCACCGGCTGATCGACAAAACCCATGTCACCCATCTCCCATAATTTCCCGGTTGAACTTACTTGGTGATAGCGTGCCGGACATAGTGGCGCAAGATGTTAGGACAGGGGCTTGGCAGGATGTATTACCGTGACTGTGACCGCGGTTAAACCCGAACCCGAAACTTGGTTAGGAATAACCCAAACGCGAACAGGAGCTCCGATTTTCAAACTATTCCACTGGCCTCCGGGAACAAAAAACGCCGTATGCGATGTCAATAGGATGTTGGCTGGCTGTGTTTGACCGGATACCATAAGACTCAGCATGGCCTGGTTGACCTCTGTTACGGTGCCTGTTAAAGGAGGGAAACTCACGTTGACCAATTGGGCTACGATGTCGTTGTTTAGGGTGCCCTGCCCTTTAATCAGTACGCGAAATCCTCGTTGCAGATATGCGTAACCCATAGAACCAGTGGCCGCCGGTTTTCCTAGAGAAACAAACTGGGTATTTTGAGTCAAGACTACATGGCGGGTAATCTGCGTAAGGTCCCCGTGGGCGTCTTCCAGGGTGACGGTCAAGCCTTGGGGACTCAACTGGGTAATTTCTCCGCGCAAGGCGACCTGCAGCGCAGGTGCTCCGGTGACAGCCCGTGTCAGTGCTGTGGGCGCGTTTTGGTAGGCGTAATGAACGACTACGAGTAGAGCCAAGACCGCCATTAACCAAGCTGCGGTCCGACGAGACATGGATAATCCTTTTCTCATGTACAATCCCCCCTGCTACGAGATATTCCGAGCCAAAGACATTTAGTCCCACGCTTTTAGGGGAAATCGCCTCAACTTGTAGGGGGTGCTTTGGTAGTGTCCGCTGGATGGCGTATTGTGGTACCATGGCGCCAACAACTTTGTTGAGTTTGCTCGTAAAATGTTGTATTAACGGGAGCGGTGTCAGACTTGCTTCCTGTTGCCACGCATTTATTAAAAAAGGAATCACCCACTCAGGCTGTAATCGAATTGTTGCACGGAGGAAACTATGAACCAATATAAACCACGATGGTTGTTTATTGCCTTTTTGGCGCTCATTGGGCCAACGTTTGTGTGGGCGTATGTAATGCATGCTGGTTTATCGGGCGATGTCTTTTGGCAATGGGCGGCGGGACACTACATGTGGGTGCATCATCGCATTATACGCCGTGACCCATTCTCATACAGCCTTTATGGCCGTCCTTGGGTGACCGAGGAATGGGGTTTTGAGGTGTTGTTGGCTGGCTTGGTATCGGCGGTTGGGCCCGTGGCTTATTGGCTGATTTCAGCAGGAGTGGGAACCGTCGCATTGGCTTTGGTAGCGGGCCGACTCCGCCATCGTTCCGTGTCTTGGTCAAAAATAGCCATTATTTTGGTGTTTGTGGGCTTGTCGCTCATGCCGCTGATTAAAGTCAGGCCCCAGACATTGAGCTATGCGTTGTTTGCCGGAGAATTGTGGCTTTTGGACACTATTCGCCGCCGTCCCAAGTTAGTCTGGGTAATGCCTTTGTACATGGCGTTGTGGACCAATCTGCACGGAAGCTTCCTGTTGGGATATTTGATATTTTTCCTGTATGGGGTGTGGATGTTTATACCGGTCGTCAAAGGACGTTTTGAGACACCGAAGACCAACTTGTCGCGAAAAACTTGGGGATTGGCCTTTGGTGTTTCTGTCCTGGCGTCCTTAATTAATCCGCATGGATTTGAGATTTGGTCTTATGCAGCCCATGTATCGTTTTCGTCGCAGATTTCATCGATGATTGCTGAATGGCAATCGCCAAACTTTCACCAGCACTTTATGATGCTGACAATCATCGGCCCTTTGGCGGTGGTGTTGCTGGCCGCTGAATTTAGTGCCAAAAAACCCATTGAGTGGCCAGAATTTGTGTTGCTGGGCGGGATGCTGGTCGCGGTGCTGCAATCCGTGAGATTTTTACCGTATTACGCGATTGAATGGCCCGTCGTAGTAGCCGCCTTAACCCCAGACTTCGAGTTTAAAAGGGTGCGATCCTTCATAGGGGTTCCGGTCGTGTTGGCCTTGCTAGTGTATATCATTGGGAGCCAGCCGATTCGACCGCCAGGGGCGATCGGGTCTGGAGTTCCTGCCAGGGCCGTCGACTATTTGGCCCAACACCGCTCCGGCCGGGTATTTGCCATGTATCACTGGGGAGGCTACCTAATCTCTCGGGGCTTTAAAGTGTTTGTGGACGGACGCACCGACTTTTATTTACACAGTCCTGTCTTGCCGGATTATTTGGCGGTAAAGAACCTTTCCAAAAACCCTAATCCGATTTGGGCACACTACCGGGTGGAATATGTTTTATGGGAACCGAATACCGCACTGGCTACATTTTTAAGCCAAGACTCCCAACAATGGCAAGAGGTCTATGTGAGTAAAAATGCGGTTATTTATCAACATCGCGGGATTTGGGGCATTCAGGCGCGCGAATTGCCGCTCCCGGGAGGTGGCACATGAACGATACGCCGCTCATCGACGCGATTAAGGCTCATTTAAGTGCGGGTGGACAGCAGTGGCACACACCAGGGCATGGATCAACACCGCCTTTTGATGGAAGTTGGCTGGATTGGGCGGCGGACTTAACGGAAGTTGGGGATCTGGCTCCTGACGCGGGTCGCGCCGATCCGATATTTCTCTCGGAAGCGGGTATGGCCCAGAGTTATGGTGTCAAGCGTTCGTGGTATTCTGTGCAAGGAGCCTCATTGGCAGTGACGGCGGCAGTTTTGGGTGCGGCCCAACAGCGTCGGGGAAAAACTGTGGTCGTGGAACGCACTAGCCACCGTTCAGTGCTCAGCGCGCTCGTGGTGGGAGGGTTAGAACCAAAGTGGGTGTACCCCGCCGCCATGTACCGGGGTGCAGCTGCGGATCAATTGATTGCGGCTCTATCATCTGAGGTGGCGGCGGTGGTTCTGACCCGGCCTACATATGATGGACTGGCAGAAGATATTGTCCCGGTGATAGCCGCGGCGCACCGCCTGGGGATACCAGTAGTTGTTGACGAGGCGCATGGCACGCATTGGTATGGGCGCCGGGGTTTTCCCGTATCAGCCATCGCGTTGGGTGCCGATCTAGTAGCCCATGGGGCGCACAAGACCGAGCCGGTTTTAACGCAGGCAGGGATTTTGCATTTGCAAGGCAACCTGGTGTCGGAGTCCGATGTCGCTCTGTGGTGGAACATTTTGGCGACATCGAGTCCATCATATCTTTTGATGGCCTCTTTGGACGCTTATCAGGCGTTGCGGCGCGATCAGACGTGGACCGAGCGGTGGGAACAGCTTGCGGTTCGCGTTCGGCAGTTGTGGGCAACATTTTCTAATGTGCCACTTTTGCAGGCCCAGTATCAGGGAAATATTTCCTCTGTCCAGGTAGACCCGGCAAAACTGACGATTCTAGGCAGTGGCCGGCAACTGGCAGACATTATCCAGCAATGGGGATGGCCGGAAAAGACGGATCTGGGCTCCGCCACACTGATTTTATCGCCCTCACGCCCCATTTCCGTGGTAGAATCAATCTTGAGCACACTACAAACCATGGTGATTGAACCGCCGCCGATGCAACAACGGATGCCTGAACCAGTAAGCAAAACAATCCCACGGGACGCCATGATGCGGCCCGGAATACCGATGATGCTGTGTCAAGCCGAGGGACATGTGGCTCGAAATCCTCTGGTGCCGTATCCTCCAGGGATCCCCCTTGTCCAACCGGGGGAAATAATCAGCCCGGCTGTGGTGCAGTGGATCCTAGAGTGGCAACAGGCACATGGCGGCCTTATCGAAGGTGTAACGCCAGAGCCAAAAAACACGGGAGGCACAGTATGGGTCGTCGAATAAACGAGAACGGCCTTCTAGTAACTTTTGAGGGTGTTGAACGCGTCGGAAAGTCGACCCAAATTGTTTTGGTAACCCGATGGCTGAACGAACAGCAGATTCCGGTGGCCGTGGTGCGTGAACCCGGCGGCACAGTGTTAGGGGAGACCTTGCGCCGAGTGGTATTGCATGATGTAGCCATCGTCAGTCCATGGTCGGAGATGTTTTTGTTTGCGGCAGCCCGCGCTGAGTTGGTGCAGACTGTGATCCGTCCCCAGTTGGAAGAAGGCACGGTAATCATTCTGGACCGTTACGTTGATTCTAGTCTGGCCTATCAAGGATATGGCCGGGGCCTGCCCATTGAGGACGTTGTCTCCGTGAACAATATGGCGACTGGCGGCCTTAAGCCCGATTTGACGTTTTGGTTGCGCGGACCGAGTTTTGATACGGGAACCAAGCCGGATCAGATTGAGTCGCGTGAACGGTCCTATTTTGATCGCGTCTTGGGAGGGTATGAGGAGCTGGCTCGTAAAGATCCCGATCGGTGGCGCGTGATAGACTCTACCCAATCAGTGGACGTGGTATTCCAGAGCATTTGCCGGCACTTAGAACCATGGATCGTTAATCTTGGGGGAGGTTAAGCGGCATGAAATTGGTGATTGCCATATTGCAAGACAAGGATGCCCAACAAGCGGTGAGCGAGTTGAATCGACGCGGCTTTCGCGCTACTAAACTGGCTAGCACCGGCGGGTTTTTGCGGGAAGGAAACACCACAATCCTGGCAGGTATTCAAGAACAGGATGTTGAGCAGGTGGTGGCTATATTGCGGCGGACTTGTTCGGTCAGGCATGAGACCTTGACTCCGCAGACTCCCAGCCATAGCGGGGAACCCTATGTGCCGTTTCCTGTAGAAGTCACGGTTGGTGGAGCAACGGTATTTGTGGTGGACGTTGATCGGTATGAAAAATTCTGATTTGTTTGAGGGCGCGCGATTAGCATCTTGGCCAATGTTGGCCCAACCGCTTTATGCAGGAAAATTTCCACAGAGTGCATTGCTGGTGGTGGAAGATGCCGTCGGAGATCCAGGCATCTCTCTATGTCGCTCGCTGTTATGCGAAAACCCTTATTCGCGTATCGGATGTGACTGCCGATCATGCCAACCAAGCTTGTCGGATCATCCTGATGTCCAGGTATTAGCGCCAAGTCCGCACACGATAAAAATTCTTGAGGTTCGACAAGCACTGCAATCATTGGCCTATCGACCCCTATGGTCTCTAAGGCGGGTGGTCTTGATCCAATCCGCCGAAACACTGACTGTGGAGGCAGCCAACTTATTGCTCAAATCCATTGAAGAACCCGCCGGTTACGTGCAGTTTATCTTGACCACGTCCAATCCCGATCAGGTGCTTCCAACGATCCGCAGCCGTTGCCAAAAATTTATGGTGCCCGACTTCAAGGGGCAGATGCCCATTGAGCTGGAACCTGACTGGATGTCTGCCCGTCCTCTATTGCCGGAGCATGTGATTCGGGCATCACGGTATGTCGAACAGCAATACCGATTGACTCAAAATGCACGGTGGCTCCAGTTATGGGAAGACTTATGGCAGGCCTACGAGGCTCTGACGGGCAATGCTAATCAGGAGATCCTGCGAGAACGGCTGAGGCTCTTATGGATGATGTAACAAAGCAGTCAAATTGGCGTGTTTACGTTATTCGTTGCGGGGACGATACGTTTTACACAGGCATTAGCACGGATGTGGATCGACGTTTACGGCAGCATCAGCAAGGCAAGGGAGCCCGCTACACGCGGGGCCGGGATCCGCTCGTGTTGTGGTGGACCTCCGACGTCTTTAGCCAAGAGCAGGCCTTGGTGGTGGAAAGACAGATGAAACAATGGACGCACGCCAAAAAGGAGGCACTGCGCAATGGACCACGAGGACACGACCCGGTGGGTTGAACCGGGAGTTTTATATTTGGTAGGGACTCCCATCGGGAACCTGGCCGACTGGTCGCCTCGAGCTCAATCGGTGCTTCAAGAAGTGGACCTGATTTTATGCGAAGACACGCGGGTCACTGGATTGCTGTGCCATCAACATCAAATTGACACGCCATTGTTGTCCTTTCATGCTCACAACACAAAAAGCCGCATACCGCAAATATTGGAACGGCTGCAAAGCGGCCAAGCCTTGGCGCTGGTTAGTGATCGGGGGATGCCCGCATTATCTGATCCCGGCCAAGAACTGGTGGATATGCTATGGCAGGAGCACGCGGGCAAAGTCAGTGTTATTCCGGGTCCGTCGGCGGCAGTGAGCGCTTTTGTCATATCAGGATTTCCTGCCCCATTTACTTTTTGGGGTTTCCTGCCACGCGCGGGTAGTTTGCGCCGCCAAGTTTTGGCGGATTTGGCCACAAGTGTACATACCAGCATCATTTACGAAGCACCGCATCATCTAAAAGTTACGTTAAAGGATTTGTCAGCCTTGGGAGAACCAGATCGGCCCGTCATGCTCGGGCGCGAGATTACCAAGCGTCACGAAGAATTTTGGCGGGGCACGCTAGCCCAACTGCAGTCATGGGAACGGGAGTGGCGGGGTGAGATTGTGCTGGTCATCGGACCTAAACCTCCCGTGGTCGATTCCCAACCGAATTGGGAGCAGTTGCAGCAGCAAGTGGCGGATTTAGTCGCCGACGGAATGCATCAAAAAGAGGCGATACGGCGCATCGCCTCTGAAATGTCTTTGCCCAAACGGGATCTGTACCAATTCATCGTAAACCGCTTGCATAAGGAAGATTAAACGGCTTCGATATTGAGGTTGACGACGCAATCGTGGCATACATTTTTGCCGCGGTAGACTTCAATGTTTTCAGCATTGCCGCAAAAAATGCAGGCGGGCTCATACTTTCTCAGAATGATTTTTTCCCCGTCGACATAAATCTCTAACGAATCTTTATCGCTAATGTTCAGGGTGCGACGCAATTCGATCGGCAATACCACACGACCAAGCTCGTCCACTCGCCGAACAATGCCTGTTGACTTCACCATAACCACCTCACTTATTCGACATTTGGCTACCAGGATTGTACCAGAACTTCCAATTTATAGTCAATGATTTGTTGATATTTGTCGATGAAAGGCGAATGTTTATTTTTGGGGAGCGTTTGTCGAAGGGAAATCGGTAGGAGATGTCCATTGGGTACCCCAATGGCGCAATACGTCTATCACATCAGAAAGTGTTGAGCCGGCAGGAGTTAATGCATATTCCACCCGCAAGGGCACTTCGGGATATACGGTTCGAGTCAAGATCCCGTCATGCTCTAGTTCACGAAGACGCAAGGACAACGTCTTGGGGCTGACACCGCCCAACGACTTGCGCAATTCTCCGAATCGCTTGGGGCCGGTTAAAAGGTCGCGCAGGATCAAGAGAGTCCATTTGCCGCCAATGACACGCAATGCGGTCTCCACGGGACAGATTTCGTCACTCACGTTTTAGGCACCTCTCTCCCTAATAAAAAACAGCTGCTTTTATTATACCTGCGAGTGGTGCAACCGGAAGAGAATTTTATCCGGCAAAACCCGAACAAAAAAGATATTGTATCCCCTTTAGCGCACTAAGGAAGGCAAAACCGTTCTTAATACTGGCATGGCTTTCGCGTAGTCATTTGGATAGCCGCCGAACGAGCCCTGCCGAACAAACTCAAAGCCGGCCTTTAGGTAGATCGCTATCGCCCGATGACTCCAGGTTTGGGTGTGAAGAAAGATGTCTCGGCCGCCCTCCAACCATACCAACCGTTTGAGGCATTCTGAAACCAATGACTTCGCCAATCCCAGTCCCTGGGAGTCAGGGCGGACCGCTAACCAATGGACGGAGGGATCCCGCCGCTCTTCCGTCGTGTTCCACCAACTCGTAATGGTGCCCACTGCGTCACCGTCTACTCCGCGCACGAACACACAGCGCCGTGCGAGCTCATCGCTTTCCGTCGCAAACTCGCCGACCGCAGTCTCGATGCTGGCCCACTGGACTTCGTCTCCGGGAACAAACTCCGCCACTGAAAACTCGGCAGGAAGCCCATGCATGGCGATAGGCAAGCCAGCACGCCGTTTCATGATGACGTTAAAGTACGGCAAGGTCTTATCTAACACGGGCTGCCACCTCTCTCTGCAAACGCCGTTTTACTCGTTCCAGCCCGCCAGCTTCAGCCGAGAATTGACGAATGCACTTTTGCTCTCGGTCGTGCACAAACTGGCCAGCAAGTGCCATCTTTAACTCTCCGTAAGTCTTAGCCTCATCCGGATGACTTCTCAGATAGTCCCGGAATATGAGGTGTTGTCTCAACGTGAAACTATCGGCGGGACAGACATACACGTGGTGCTCAGGCACGCCTTCGGGCGCCCTGAACGTTTCCCGTCCCTGAATGCCTAAATCACCTTCGTGTCGGTAATCATCGCACCATGCGTTTGACGTTGCAAACGCCTCAAGGGCAAACGCTGACTCGTGTCGTTCCATTGGTCTCCATGCCGACGCCAGGTCAAGCCGAGGATCCCGGGAATCTGCGCGCATGGTTCAACCTGCACTTTGTGGTGCCGCTGAACATTCCCGTGAGTGAACGCCGGCCGGGTTTTTTCTTCTTTTGGCACGTGAATCGGGCGGCAAATTACGCGGTCTTGCAGCAAGGGGTTCATCCAGGCGATCCGGCAGATCAAAAACGGCGCCCTCCACGTGGTGTGTGGGGTGCGCAAAGACAAGCGACAGTATCTATACCAAGGGAACAAGGTGAACGCCAAGGCCCTCCTCGCGATCCTGAAAAAAGCAGGCAACGCCAAGCGTTGCCGCCAACTCAACTCCCGATATTATGACGTCGTGGTACACTACGAAGATATCGGGGAGGTCAAATTGTATGTGTGCCGCTTCCCGTACCAAAAACAGTGGCGCGTGTTTCTGTCCACGGACACCACGTTGTCCTTTCTGGCCATGATGGAAGTCTACGCCACGCGCTGGACGATTGAGGTGTTTTTCAAAGAAATGAAGCAGCAGCTCCGGTTGGGCCAATGCCAATCCCGCGATTTTGATGCCCAAATCGCCCACGTCACGACCTGCTGCATCCTCTATACGTTTCTCGCTTACGTTCGCCGGGTTCATGCGTACGCCCCCTTAGGCGCACTATTTGAGGGCATGGCGGCCGACCTGGTAGAAAAAAATCGCGCCGAACGACTGTGGGCCCTGTTCGAGGAACTCTTGGATGCCGTCGTCCACTCCATCGCCGATTCGGGCGCGGTCGACCTCGCGCAATTCAAACGGTCGCCCGAATATGTCACCCTGAAGGCCCTGTTTGAGGAGTCATTCTTGGGTCATCAATTACAAGCTCTCGATAAGACCGCTTAAACCGGCAAAGTGGAACGGGCGACAACATGGGGGCCCGCAAGTGTTCGCGGCATTACCTCCGGCGAAAAAACCCCGTGTTGTCGGGGTGCGAAACTCAAGAGTGTAACAACACATCAGCCTATCAGGCGGCGGTGAACAACATTCTTTCAGCACGTTGCAGCCGATCATGTCACACGGGTGGTATTTGACTTGCAAGAGAAAGGGGGTGGCAACTCCGATGTTATCAATGCTTTGTACACAAACCTCGCGAAGTATTCCGGCAAGTTTTATGTGCTAATCAACGGAGGGACGTTCAGTTCGGCAGTCCTGGTCAGTGAACTACTCGCCGCCAATGGAGCTATTCTCGTAGGCCAGCCTAGCGGGCTCGGGAAATCAGGTTATGGTGATGTGGTAGCGAAAACCATCGGTGGCCTGCTCGTTCAAACATCCACGGTGCCAATCGCCTCCCCAAACGGACGCCAGGCAAGAGCACTCATCCGGCAAATTGCGGTTCCGATAACGCTTTATGATGTCTGGCATCACATTAATCCTGTCACAGAGTGGTTGTTACATGGCATGACAGGGTAGTCCCGCTGCGTCGCAGCTAAACCGATCGATCATATTCTGAGCAGAAGTGTCCGATTGGCAAGTCCCGCATTGACAGCGGCTTTCGTTTCTGTTACATGTAACGAATGGAGGAGGTGCATAAATGCAACCCATCCGAAAGCGAGTGACCGATCATCGTCAACGATTGCGAGCGGCCGGGCTCCGCCCGGTGCAAATATGGGTCCCGGATACGCGGCGCCCCGGATTCGCTGAGGAATGTCGTCGACAATCTCTCAGCTTATGGGAAGACTCAGCAGAGCAATTAGCCCTACACTTTATGGAGGAGATCGGCGATTGGACGGACAAGTAAAACGGGGCAGCATAGTCACCGTCGCCGCACCCGGTGACTACGGGAAGCCACGACCGGCTGTTATCGTTCAGTCGGATTTTTTCCGTGAGCATCCCAGCATTACTCTTTGTTTAATCACATCGGATTTACGCGACACACCTCTATTTCGCCTAACCGTTCATCCGAGTCCGGAGAACGGCCTGCAGAGGCCATCACAAATCATGGTAGACAAGATAATGACCGTATCGCGAGACAAGGTGCGAGACGTCATCGGTCGATTGGATGACAAAAGTATGGTAGAGGTGAATCGCACGTTGGCGGTGTGGGTGGGCCTTGCCTGAACGTGACGGCCTCTATGATCTTGTGCTGTCCTATTGCGGACCTGAAGCATCCTCCATTTGTGTTGCCTGACTTGAAAAATTTCTTTGCGCCTTTGATTTATAGGACTCCTTATTGAAGAAAGGATGCGATTACTTGGAAGACGATTAGCTCATATGGGGGATCGGGCTAATTTGCAAGTTGGTGGAGGTCGGAGGATTACCATCAGAAAACGCGAAAGACGCAATGTGCTGCATTCACCGCAACAATCCCCGATACATTACTCAAGACGTGGTTCGAAGTGCATTCGCGAGATTGGGTATTGAACCGGCCCTTTAGGGACTATATGAAGATCGTTCGTTTGTCGGTTTGGCCACCGCAAAGATTATTGCCGGCGCGGTGGTTTATTTCCGAAGAAACATATGCTAACAATTTGCTAACAGAAAGTATCCAACGGAGTATCAAACCTGCGCAAAAATCCCCACCTACGATCCCGGAAACAAGCACGCTACGCTACTTTGCCACACGGGACCCGACGTGACCTCATGTCGGAATCTGACTACGAATCAAACTTCGACGGATAGGAACCTTCGAACGGATCACCGAACCTATCGGCTCTGCTGAAAAGCAACGGTTGGGTGGTGAACAGGCTGACCAGTTTTGTCATATCCATATATGGCCAGATGGCCCGGTCTCGGTTCTTTGGCAGCGTAAAGACGGAGTGTTCTTCAAACACGGTTTTTTCTTCTTTGCGCCTCAGTAGACAACGATGCCCTGATTGGTAAGCGTCAAAGAATCCCCACCTGTTGGTGGGGATTCGTACGTTTTAGACTTTCTTGGAGACGGGATTTTTGAGAGAGGCGGGTAAGGCCGGAGACCATGGCAGCAG
>JAJYHT010000073.1 GCA_021784595.1 Bacillota bacterium
GTCCTTGACACGCGCCAGTATTTACAGACGTCGCGGCGCTCGGTCGCTGCGGTGCAGGCATGGGCAGCCTAGCCGTCGGCGAGTTGCGGTTCATCGAAAATATGTGGAACCCCGGCAATGCCCACGGATGCGTACCCGAATACGTAACCTTGGTAAAAGAGGATCGTTAGGATAGAACTCATACCAAGGCATTCCCAAAACGAAAAAAGGAGGTGGCCCTATGGTGCAACCCGCCGTCCGCTCAAACGCGAGCCATGTGTTGGATACATTGATCGAATGGGGAGCTGGCCTCCTTTATGGTCTGTCGGTTCTCTTCGTATTTGGACTCGGCATCCGGGCCACAGCCTATCTTGGATACCATCTGATTAACGCTAAGACCTATTCCGGCATTCTCACCCTGCTCGATCCGGTGATGTTCCTCATGATGCTCGCGGAACTTTTACACACCTTGGCGCTCACCATCCGCACGCACCATCTGCCGTTACGTCCATTACTGGCATTGATCTTCATGGCCCTGGTCCGGCACGCGGTGGTGCTTACCTCCACGGCCTCGTTGGCAACCATGGGTGCCGCCGCAACCGCGCTCGGACTTGCATTGCTGACCGTGCTCTTAATCAAAATTCCGACCCACGATGCCGATTAACTACCGCATTCTCGCGTCATGTGGTTTAGAGCGTAAAGTCGTGTCATCCTCACGGCGCGACGCCCTGGATAGACTTCATTATAGCCTCCTGGATGAGTTTAGGGCTTGGACCTTGCACACACTCATCGTGCGGAAGAAGGCGCTTTTGCGAAGAATTAACCGTCAGAGCTCGCGTGGACTTGGGCCGCTACGAGTAGACCGGCCACGAATAAATCACCGCCTCTTCCAGAAGTTGAATGGGGGCGTCGGGCATTCATCGTTCGGTTTGGCCACCCCTGAAGTGCCTTGGGTCACGCTATTGCATGCCGCGCAATGGCGGGCCATTGATCCGGCACTCCGGGCGGAGCTGATGGCATCTCAAATTCGGTACGGGCGGGGGAATGTCTATGATGCAGACTGGTTCGGGAACTCTGACTGCCCGGTGAACAACACGGTTACTGTGGATGGGCTCTGATTCTATTTGCTCACCGCCGAGGATTGGCAGGTCAAGGGCCTCGATGAACGGAAGTTGTGGGTCGTGAAGTGGTTACAGGAATGGCACAAGGATGACGGCCCGTCGGTGAACAAGCAGAAGACAGTGTTGTACTGTTCTGCGAGTACATTCCCCCGAGCCGCGCTAAACGGGGCTGCGAGCGTGTGCCGTATGGTCTGATCCACGAGTACGCCGGGAGATTTGCGGATCATAGCGGTCCTAATTGTTTTGCGGCGGCGATCGGCATGGTTCTCGGAGCAACCGGCGTCGCTTCGTATCCCCAAAGCCGGCACGTCATAACTCAGTGGCTGCACCAAGGACCTTTTTTTCGCTTGCTCGACGCGCAACGGTATCAACGATGGGCCGAGATCCAAACAATTGAGCGCACATCGCCCGTTCAGCCCGCCGATGTCTTAGTATGGTGCGCAAGCGATGGGACGGCTCAGCACGCGGCATTTGCGGTCAGCCAAGACACCGTGTTTCAGAAAGAAGGGCAAGGTTGGGAAAGCCCGTGGCAGCTCGTCCGACTGGAAGACGTGTGGTACAATGAGTCTCTGCAATCGGGGGGATACATCGCCCTATACCGCCGGCAATGAACCGTGCCGGAGGAACGAATCGTGCTCTACGGTACGAACCGTACGCCTGTGGAAGCGAGCACTGACGACGAAGGCAGCGCAGTGTAATCATAGGCCGTTTTTGGACGCGACAGAAGCCCAGATGGTCGTGCGAGACGACGACCAGTGACCGAGGTCGTCTGGTGCCAGCAAGGACTTCTTGCACCACATCGTTGACATAGCATACCGGGGATGCAGGTCCGTCTTACGGGACCAACGGGGCGAGAGTGCCCTCCAAAATCCCGCCCCCAGACGCCGCCCATGCACACACCTGACCCTGTCTTGCAGTCACGCTCACGGCCGAGACCTGTGCCCCGATCCGCAGACGGTGGTTTAAAGCCTGCCCCCTGCCAGGTCGCTTCGAGGAGCACCCTGATCTCGTTCATCGTTCGGCTTCGGCATATCACACAGGCCGTAAACCTTCGCAATGCACCAAAAACCAGGCCAGAAGATATCGCAACTTCAAGATTCGCAGAACAGTCCGCGATAGATCATTCCCATTCGATGGTGCCCGGTGGTTTTGACGTAATGTCATAAACGACACGATTGACGCCCGGGACTTCTCCCACAATGCGGCTGGCCATCTTATCTAACAGTTCCGATGGCAATCGTACCCAATCAGCGGTCATTCCGTCTTGACTCTCTACAGCGCGAATGACCACCGGCTGACCATAAGTGCGGCCATCGCCCATGACCCCTACCGAGCGAATATCCAAAAGCACAGCGAAAGCCTGCCAAATCTGACGCTCCAGTCCAGCTTCGCGCACCTCCTGACGCACGATGGCGTCAGCCTGTCTGACCATCGCAATTGCCTCAGGGGTGACTTCGCCCACAATACGTACTGCTAGTCCCGGTCCGGGAAATGGCTGGCGCCAGACGATGCTGTCAGGCAGACCTAATGCGGCCCCTAAGCGTCGAACCTCATCTTTAAAAAGCCAGCGCAAGGGCTCTACAATCGTAAATTCTTGATCTTCCGGTAATCCGCCGACATTGTGATGAGACTTAATGGTTTGAGCATGTTTTCCGCCAGATTCAATCACATCAGGATATACCGTACCTTGAATTAGAGAGTCTACGATCCCTATCTGATCCCGAGCCCGTTCAAATGCCCGAATAAATTCGCGTCCAATAATCTTGCGTTTAGCCTCTGGGTCAGTGACGCCCTGCAAGGCGGCCAAGAATTCGCTTTGGGCGCGCTCCACCCGTAGATCCACATCAGGAAACGCCGCCACGACTTCTTCTACCTCGCCCGCCCTCATCAGTCCATGGTCGATTAGTACGGCGCTAAGGCGCGATCCCAGCGCCCGATGCGCAAGGGCCGCAGCCACGGCTGAATCAACACCGCCAGATAGCGCGACCAAAGCTCGCCCATCGCCGACCTGATCCCGAATTTGTTGAATACCGCGTTCCACCATGTCATCTGGACGCCAATCGGGGGCAATCTGAGCAATGTGATACAGAAAATTTTTCAGCAACTGAAACCCTTGCGGGGTATGGTGCACCTCAGGATGATATTGCACGGCCCATAAATTACGGCGCAAGTCGGCCATCGCGGCAATTGGGGTGGTGGGTGTAGAGGCCAGCACTTCAAACCCTGGTGGAGCTGAGCCTACGATGTCGCCGTGGCTCATCCATACTTGGGACGAGGAAGGAATTCCCTCCCAGAGCGGACTATGTGCCACCTGAGTCATCGCCGTACGCCCATATTCCCTTTCCTGGCTGGGCCGGACATCCCCATGAAGAATGCGGGTCATCAACTGCATGCCGTAGCAGATACCCAACACCGGAATGCCATGCGTCAACAAACTGGCGTCCATGGTAGGAGCGCCGGGCTCAAAGACACTCGCCGGACCCCCGGACAATATGATCGCATCAGGATGTTTGGCCAGGATCTCACTAGCCGGGGTATCCCCTGGCAAAACTTCGCAAAACACTTCGGCTTCGCGCACACGCCGAGCAATTAATTGATTGTATTGAGCGCCGAAGTCCAGCACAATTACGTAGCTCATCGATTACTCCTGAACGAGACGGCACACGTCGGGCAAGTTCCGATAGCGCTCATCTACGTCTAGTCCATACCCGACGACAAACTCATCGGGTATTTCGAATCCTTTGTAATGCAACGGGACGGCGACTTGTCGCCGGCTTGGTTTGTCCAGCAAAGAACAGATTTTGACGCTGGCTGCCCCGCGCGATCTCATGTGACCGTATATGTAATTAAGGGTTAATCCGGTATCTACGATGTCCTCGACAATCACTACATGACGGCCATCGACACCGTGATCCAAATCCTTTAATATTCGTACGACGCCTGACGATTTGGTGGCAGCCCCATAAGAAGACATCGCCATAAAGTCCACCGCCACAGGCAAGTCGATGCTCCTCACCAAATCCGCCATAAAGACAAAAGATCCTTTGAGGATCCCTACCAGCAACAGTGCCTTGCCATCATAATCCATCGTAATCCGCTTACCAATGCTTTCCACTCGGTGCTTTATTTCCGAATGCGCTAGCAACACTTCTAACCGTTCTCCCGGGAAGGTTTGCACCCATCGAGCCCCCTTTATAGATTCAGTATGACTTTTCGTCTTCGCGATCTAGACGGCGGATAATTTCCGCACGATTGGTCAGCGGATATAATGACTCTCTGGCCACACTGTCTTTTCGCGCCAAGCGCTTACCCTGGAAATAGCTTTCAGCATCCCGTTCCACGTCTTCCATAACGCCTCGGCCCGCAGCCTCGTCCTCTTGTTGAAGATATTGGCGAACCTCTTTCAATGAAATTCCATTGTCCAACATTTGTTTTATCCGCTTCAAACGCTCGATATCCTGCTGGCTGTACAGACGCTGATTTCCCGCAGTTCGCTGCGGTTGAAGCAATTCGAGCGTTTCATAGTAACGAATTCGGCGATCTGTTAATCCCGTCGCTTCCTTGACCACTCGAATGGAATGAAGGGGTTGGTTCGGTTCTCGCAAGTCTTTCATATTCGACTCCTTCTTAAGGACTGAACCACCAAGATATTGACATTATCTTACCGGATTTCAGACATAAACTAAACCTGGTGGATAGAATTGCTCCAGGACTCGCGTCTTACCTGACAACACGCATCTAGCCTGTCTTGTCATTTTACCAGAAACCGGTTAACGAAAGGACGCCATAAAATAAGGTCCCAGGTTTTAAGGGACCTTATTTCGGATCATAGGAGCCGCAAGAAGTTTCAAACACGGTCTGCGTGATTTGTGTCATGATCGCCGGTTCTGCCGTCATTTGCGGCTGAACCACAATGTGGTCCAGACTGCAGGCTTCTCCTCGCTCGTTGTAACGACAATACGATACGGAACAATGTATTTGCTGATTGGACACCCGGATCCCCCCCAACTGCTAGTCCCGTTAGTATGGCCGGTCCCCGCCGCTATTACGCTTGTTCCTGACTGCGCCCCACGCGCTCGCCCAGCATACGTTCCAACCGCTCTGCTTTTTGATGGGCTTGCCCTAATTTATAGGACAGTTCTTGCATCTCACGCCCTTGTCGGTCGTATCGTTCATGGCTTTGTTGCATTTCGTGCAAAAACACGTTGATCATCTGTTGCAACATGCCATGTTGGGACTCCAACATTTTCATCAGAGGTTGCCACACTTCATCCCCATTGCCCCGAACACCGACATAAGATTCAGAACGCGACTGACTTGCCCGCCGCACTGGCAGACGGTCCGGGTTTTTAAGAATTTTTTGCGCCAATGCACGATAAGACTCGTGTTCAGACTGTGCCAATACCTCACTGTCAATAACATATGGTCTTCCTGCCACTCCGGTTTTGCGCATAGCCGCCAGTTTTCCATGACGAATATCAGAACGCAGCATCATGGCCAATTCGGGCGCAGCGTCGATAAGTTGATTAAGCGTGATTTCCATCATGATCCTCCTTCAGGGTTCAACCCAATCAATCTATGGATATCTTTCCCATTCGAAGGCAATTAATAACCTAACACAAAAATTTTTCTCTAAGATTTGCTAAATCGGGGCTCCTCTCCTTTGATAAGCCTACCCCAATTTTTTCTATGGGCCCAAATCGTCAACAACACCGCAGGCACCGCAAATCCCCAAACGTACGCGAAAGACGCAAAAAACATCATCCAAACCATGACGCCTATAATTCCTCCCAGAGAGCCCACCGATACGATGCGAGTAGTTCCCGCAATCAAGGCGAATGCCAGCACTGCCACAATGGCCGCGCCAGGGCTCAACATGGCGACGCCGCCCAATCCCGTCGCAATGCCTTTGCCGCCGCGAAAGCGCAAGAAAGGCGAGAAAACATGCCCTAAAATTGCGAGAAAACCGGATATCCCAATAATCCACATTTGATGAGGGTAAAATACTTGGGCAAGTCCCACCGCGGCCACCCCTTTTAGCGCATCGAGCGCTAAAACCGCTAATCCCGCTTTGATGCCCAAGGTGCGAGCCACATTCGTAGCCCCTATATTTTGACTGCCATGCTCGCGAATATCTGTGTGAAATCTCAAATGGGCTACAATATAGCCCCATGGGACAGCTCCCATCATAAAGACTCCGAATAACCACAATAGCAGCATGGCTTGTCCCTTCTTCCTCATGGCTCTTTCCCAATTATTATGATCTAAGAGAAAAAAGAAAAGCTGAAATTTATATGAAAACTAAAAACCATCCATGGCAACAGGAAGGGGATGCGGATATCCGCATCCCCTGCAAGCGTCTCCATGAGGAGAATTACATCATCATGTCGCCCATGCCGCCCATACCGCCCATACCACCCGGAGCTGCCGCTTCTTTCTTTTCCGGCTTGTCAGCCACCAAGGCCTCCGTGGTCAACAGCATAGCCGCAATCGAACCAGCATTCTGCAGTGTGGACCGTGTTACCTTAGCCGGATCCACAATGCCTGCCTTGACCATATCAGTGGTCCGGTTGTGCAAAGCGTCGTAACCAACATTGCCTGTTTCCTTTTTAATCATTTCCACAATTACCGATCCTTCGAGACCTGCATTGTGTGCAATTTGCCGAACCGGCTCTTCCACCGCACGGCGTACAATGTTGATTCCGATTTGCTCATCGCCTTCTGCAGAAAGCGCGTTCAACACCCCAATGGTCCGAAGCAAAGCGGTTCCGCCACCGGGAACAATGCCCTCTTCCACCGCAGCACGAGTAGCAGACAACGCATCTTCAATGCGCAGCTTCTTTTCCTTCAATTCCACTTCGGTTGCGGCACCAACCTGAATGACCGCCACACCGCCGGACAATTTAGCCAATCGCTCTTGAAGCTTCTCTTTGTCATAGTCCGAAGTGGTGTCTTCAATTTGCTTCTTGATGACTTGGATTCGCTTCTTGATGTCTGCGTCATTGCCACGGCCTTCGACAATCGTGGTCTCTTCTTTAGCGATTTTCACCTGACGGGCTTGACCCAACATATCTGGGGTGACGTTCTCCAATTTCAGACCAATGTCCTCGGAAATCACCTGACCACCGGTAAGAATGGCAATGTCTTCAAGCATTGCCTTGCGGCGGTCTCCAAAGCCAGGAGCCTTGACCGCCACCGCGGTCAACGTGCCGCGCAGTTTGTTGACAACCAATGTTGCCAACGCTTCGCCTTCCACGTCTTCTGCGATAATGACCAACGCCTTGCCCCGTTGAACAACCTTTTCCAATACTGGAAGGAGGTCTTGAATAGCCGAAATCTTACGGTCAGTGATCAGAATGTACGGATCAGAAAGCGTAGCTTCCATCTTTTCGGTGTCCGTCACCATGTAGGGAGAGATGTATCCACGGTCGAACTGCATTCCTTCCACCGTCTCCAATGTGGTTCCGGTAGTCTTGGACTCCTCCACAGTGATGACGCCGTCAGCGCCGACCTTTTCCATCGCTTCTGCGATCAAACGGCCGATTTCATCATCATTGGCCGAGATCGAGGCCACTTGGGTAATTGCTTCTTTGCCCTCAATCGGGGTGGAAATTCTCTTGAGTTCTTCCACTGCGGCTGCTACCGCCCGTTCAATACCGCGCTTGATGCCCATCGGATTGGCGCCGGCAGTGACGTTTTTAAGCCCTTCCTTGATCATCGCTTGGGCTAACACTGTGGCTGTAGTGGTGCCATCACCAGCAACATCCTGAGTTTTGGTAGCCACTTCTTTGACCAATTGAGCGCCCATCGATTCAAATGGATCTTCCAAATCAATTTCTCGCGCTATGGTGACACCGTCGTTGGTAATAAGCGGTGCGCCAAATTTCTTTTCCAAAACCACATTTCGACCTTTGGGTCCAAGGGTTACCTTGACCGCGTTGGCCAATTTATCTACTCCACGTTCGAGAGCGCGTCGCGCTTCTTCTTCATAAATCATTTGCTTTGCCATCTATCCACAACCTCCTGAAAATAATGCTGTATCCTCAGCTATACCAATGCTGGCGCTGGGATTAACACAGCCAGTATGTCGGACTCCGAGACCAATCGGTACTCATGGTTCTCCACACGAACTTTGGTGGCGAGCTTTTCATCAAACAACACGACATCTTGCACACTGACCTCCAAGGGTGCCCGGGAACCGTCATCCAGTAGTCGGCCGCTACCCACCGCTACCACGCGGCCCCGCTGCGGGTTCTCCTTAGCCGTGTCCGGCAACACAATGCCTGACGCCGTGGCTTCTTCAGTCAATAGTTCAATCACCACATGGTCTGCTAATGGACGAATATCCACAGGTGTTTCCTCCTACTTTATGTTGCTTTGTTAGCACTCTCATCAGTTGAGTGCTAATCGTTCCATACAGAGTTTACCTAAAACGCTCGCAAGCGTCAAATCATCCTATACCCCCATTGCCAGCGGATTTTTCTCCATCAATACCGATTATCTACATTTATCCCCGTCAAATTCGCTCTCTAGCCAATTTTTATCGATTTTGTTCCTCTCCCATGATCGGGTTCGCGTGCTGGGTTCTTCCCGCTAGTAAATCGAGCGCATGCAACAGGACAGGCTCAATCACAGGCAGCAACTGAGTCACCGCTTTAGGCGAGCCGGGCAAGTTAATAATCAGGGTTTGGCCCGACACCCCCGTCAACCCGCGAGACAGCATCCCCAGTGGTGTGTGTTTCAAAGATTCCTGACGCATGGCTTCGGCCATGCCGGGCACTGCACGGTCAATGACCGCCGAAGTTGCCTCAGGCATCACATCGCGAGGCCCAAGGCCTGTCCCTCCAGTCGTAATCACCAACTGAACGCCGCTTGCAACCCATTTTCTCAATTGCGTTTCCAGCAACTCAACATCGTCAGGAAGCACTAGGCGGTCGACAATCTCGCCCCATTGGCTTAATTTCTCAAATAACAAACGCCCTGACTCATCTTCTCGGAGCCCTTTTGCTCCGGCATCGCTACTGGTCAAGATCGCTACGGTCGGCCTCTGATTCATGGGTTGGAAAGACATAATCTCCCGTTTTCCCTCCTGTCTTTTTCACTAAACGAATATCGTCCAAAACAAGTCCGCGATTCTGCGCTTTCAACATGTCGTATAGTGTCAAAAGTGCCGCCGAAACACCGGTTATGGCTTCCATCTCGACCCCGGTGGCTGATCTGGTTTCGGTTTGGACAATTACTAAAAACGCCTCGTCTTCAACCGTGATCACCACTTCGACCGCAGTCAGCGCTATCGGATGGCACAACGGAATCCATTCGTGGGTTTTCTTAGCTGCCATTATGGCAGCCACCCGCGCTACCGCCAATACATCCCCCTTAGCCACAGTACCGTCGCGCACCGATTGGCAAACCGACCTAGGCGCCCTTAACCTTCCTTGGGCTGTCGCACGCCGCAAGGTTTCGTCCTTGCCGCTGACCGATACCATATGAACTTCCCCAGCCGCATTAAGATGCGGCAGCATCCTGTCTTGCGCCACCTGATACCTTCTTTCCTGCAGTTAGTCCACCGCCGCCAACAAAGCAATCGCGGCCAACGCGCGTGCCCCGGTCCCAATTGCGGTTTCGTTTAGAATAAAATTAGGAGAATGCAGACCACTTTGTGACCCTTCCCCCACCACGCCCACATGAAGATTGGTGGCAGGCACACGTTCCGCAATATAAGCAAAATCCTCGCCGCCCATGGAAGGATGCCCCAACCAGGCAACGTGTCCAGAACCTAGAGCTGCCTCTAAAATATTGCCGACTTGGCGTGTAAAGGTCTCGTCGGCTACCAACGGCGGATATCCTCGATGGATATTGATATCCACTTGTGCGCGGTATGCTGCCGCAATCGTGGTTACCAGCTCCCGGAACCGACTGAGTATGGCTTCTCGCCGCATGGGCTCTAAAATTCTGATAGTGCCTGTCATAGTGACACGATCAGCCAAAACATTTTCTCGATATCCTCCAGCAATGGTGCCAAAAGTCACAACTAAGGGATCAATGGGATCCTGCTCCCGACTCACTAAAGTTTGACAAGCCTGAATAATGGCAGAGGAGGCAACGATGGCGTCCACTCCTTTGTCGGGATGAGCGCCATGCCCTCCCCGGCCAGACACGATAATACGAAAATCATTGGGAGATGCCATGGCTGCCCCCACCTTCAACCCAATCACTCCAGCTGGCAAATCGCTATCCACGTGGACCATTACCGCGTGTGCCACCTCGGGATTCTGAAGAATCCCGGCCTCTATCATGGGCAACGCTCCCCCCGGTCCCTCTTCGGCTGGTTGAAACATCAGCACTACCGGCCGATTAAGCTCGGCCTCATGTTGCTTAAGATAGCGAGCAGCGCCTAACAGCATTGCCGTATGGGCATCGTGGCCACAGGCATGCATTCTTCCTGCAATTTCCGATGAGAAAGGCAATCCGGTGGCTTCCTCTACGGGAAGCCCATCCATATCCGCACGCAACAATATGGCTGGCCCCGTGTCAGGTCCTATAACACCCGTTACCCCATACGTGATCGGGCGTTTATGTTCAATCCCCAGTTCGTCCAACGTGCTTTCGACCAAAACCGAGGTTTTTTCGGTTTCCAATCCCAACTCGGGATGACGATGAATCTGACGCCGAAGCAAAATGGCCCAGGGATCAATCGCTCCCCAAGCCGAGTCTTGGGCCACCTCCGTATATCTAGCCACCCACTCACCCCTTATCTAATTTCTTTTATCCTCACGCCATAGACTCTTACGCTATTTAAAAAATATTGTATCAGAAGGCTTGCCCATCGGTGCTGGCTAGACGCTTTAATCCGCTTTTCATATTGTCCCCGCCAGTTGCGTAGGATTCACCAGACAAACATCTCTTGGGAGGATATAAAAATGCGGCCACGCTGGTTCATACTGTCCCCGGTTCTGTTATTAGCCTTATCCTTCTGGATAGTTTTGGCAGAGCCCTTAGTTCCTGCCTTGAGCCGGGTTCAAACTGATAAGCGTATCGTGGCACTAACATTTGACGATGGTCCTTCTCCACGCTTTACCCCACAAATCTTGAGCCTCTTGTCACGTTACCATGCCCAGGCGACCTTCTTTGTGTTAGGCAGCGAGGCCGAGCGCTATCCCCAATTGGTAAAAGCGATCGTGATCCAGGGATCCCAAGTCGCCAACCACGGGTGGAGCCATTTGAATCTGCGACAAGTGGGGGCCCAGCGCATGTGGCAAGATGCCGCCCGGACAACCACACTCTTAAGATCATTAGGCGTCCCCCCCGCCCCTTACTATCGGCCGCCTTACGGTATGATGAGTCCGGGCCTAATTCAACGATTTGAGGGCCATGGATATGAAATCGTACTCTGGTCGGTAGACACCCGCGATTGGGCTACACCAGGCGTGGGATCGATTAGAGCTACCATTGAACGCCTAATAAATCCCGGAGCCATTATTCTGATGCATGACGGAGGCGGCAACCGCCAACAAACGGTTGCCGCCCTCAACTGGTTATTGTCCACATATTCCCGCCAGGGATGGCGCTTCGTTACTCTGACGCAGTTAACCCATCCCGACGCCCAACCCGTCTCTAGCCGTAAATGACGTATTGCACTAAAAAATGGTATAAGCTCGTGTAGAACCGCTCAATGGTCTCGGCGCCACGCCAGCCATGGCCTTCACCGGGGTATACTTCATAAATGTGAGGCACCCCATTCTGCTGTAAAATCTCTACTAGGGTATCCGCTTGATTACGGGGAACCACAACATCCTCATCCCCTTGAAAAACCGCTAAGGCATCCCTAATGGCCTTGGCATGAAAAATCGGCGAGCGATCATGATATATGGTGCGCGCTTGGGGCAACGGCCCCAGCATAGAGTCAAGATAGCGGGATTCAAATTTGTGGGTCTCGGCCGCTAAAGTGAACAGATTAGATACACCGAACAAGCACACGCCTGCCTTGAAAACACCGGGGTGATCCACCAATGTTTTCAACACCGTGTAGCCGCCCGCACTGCCGCCCATGATGACTAATTGACTGCCGTTGACCCATCCCTGTTCCACACAAAATTGCGCGCCCGACACGGCATCTTCCACGTCAAAAATTCCCCAGCGTGCTTCTAAAGCCTTGCGATATTCGCGCCCGTATCCCGTGCTGCCCCGGTAATTTACGGCAAGCACAGCATAGCCACGACTAGTGAAAAATTGAGCCTGCCCACTGTAGGCGGCCGGAACGTGGCCAGTAGGACCTCCATGCACCAAAACCACCAATGGCGGTAGACCGTCGGACACGTATTGGGGATTCACCGGCGCATAATATAGGCCATAAACCGTAGTCCCTTGGCTAGTCCAGACAACCGATTTCGAACGTGACATATATTGGGTGGCAATGTCATTGGTGCTGGTATAGCCTAGTACGCGTGATGCACCGTCCGGCGTGGTCACAATGGCGCGCGGAGTCAAGACATCGCCAGACACTATGGCCGCGATTAGATGCTCAGTGGGGGAAGCATCCACCTGCTCCCAATATGTAGCTTCGGGATAAGACACATCGTGCGCGGTGCCAGAAGTCATATTGAGCACCTGGCACTTGGCGACCCCTTCTTGACTTCGAATAACCGCCAACGATTGGCTGTCTGCCATCCAAGCCAAACTTCTCTCCCCTTGAGCCCAGGCGGGCGGCGCATATTCGGCCTCATCGCTAGTCATCTGCCGAATGTTCAAAGTGGCCCGGTCTTGGACCATCACTTGACTCCAGTTGCCCACTTCGTGCACAAACGCCAAATAACGGCCATCCGGCGAATAGGTAGGTTGAAAGACCAAGCCGTCTCCCCCAGCAATTTTCACCAGAGTGCCCACTTTTAGGTGATCTTCCTGGGCGACAATAGGTACGGTGAGTAGTTCGGTATTGTCCCAGGGCATATTGGGATGGTTCCACGCCACAAACGCGAGTTCCTGGCCGCTAGGATCAAATGTTGGCTGCATGAAGAAATCGTACTCTGCAGTCAATTTTTGGGGCCACAAATCTCCATTGCTGTCTACGGCGGCCAAGCCGTCTTCTTGTCCATTGGAATACACATATACGATCCACCGTTCATCAGGAGACAGTGTCGGCGAAGATATCGCCCAGTCCGACTTCTCGGTAATCGGAACCGGAACCCCGGGACCTAAAGGCTTTTTCCATAACCTAGCCTCCGAAACAAAAAAGACTGCGTCGCTACCCACGGTAAAGTCTCCGCCTCCGTAGCCCACGCGAGCACGCACCGAATGTTCGGCGGTCAGATCCATAGGCGCCCCTCCGCCCGTTGGCGCGGCTACCAGCACCCCCTGACTGGATCGGTTTTCCAGCCACACGGCATACGCTCCCGAACGAGAAATTTGAATGTCGCTCAAACGCAGTTGCCGTGCCATTCGCTTGGGGGTCAGAGGACTGTCCCACACACCAAAGGGCCGTTTAAATGCCACAAAAATGCCTCCTAACGCTGCTGTGATGAAAGCTCTGGGTCAATCTGCCATCACATATTCGCGCGTCAGAAGGCATTTTCCTGCCGGGTCTTCATAATATTACATACATCATAAGATAAGTCAGGTAGTCCCCTGTAAGTGGAGAGACCATGGTATCATTTAGGTAAAATGAGTACCCGAGTGGGGGTAGTCGAAGATGACATGGCCTGAATGGATTAAAAAATTTGGCACAGATGCGTGCCATGAATATCTCTTTGCCCAATGATGGCCTGGAGGCTTTGCCTGTGACCGCTGTCACGGTAGTCGGTATTGGAAGATCCAGCGGTCCGATCGGACCGCTCCCCTCTTACGAATGCGCCACGTGTCACTACCAGGCGCCTGTCACGGTCGGCACCATCTTTCATCGGACGAAAGTGCCCTGGCGTTGTGGTTTTTGGCTATTTTCCTAATTGCGGTCGATAAAGGCGGGATTTCTGCCCTCGCGCTGAGTCGGGAATTAGGGTTGTCGTATCCGACGGCCTGGCTGATGCATCACAAGATCCAACAAGCTATGGCTGAGCGGAATGGGCAGTATCAAATCGGCGGACTCGTGGAACTTGATGACACCTACTTCGGAGAAAAAAGTCAGGGCCCTGGCAAACGGGGGCGGGGTACCGACCAAGATCCGGTGGTGATCGGCATCAGCTTCACCGCACAAGGGCATCCTCACTATGCCTTTTTAGAGGCTGTGTCCGACCTGGGCGAGACGACGGTCAAGGAAGTATTGCGGCGGGTCGAAGATCTCGGGGTCTGGAAGAGCGATGGGGCAGCCGTCTATGCAAGCGCCGCGCAGGAGCATCACGCCGACCATCAGGTGCCGTTGAGCACCGATCCCACCGCACACGAGGTCTTTTCAGTAGGTCGATGGGGTGATTGCAATGCGACGGTCTTTATTGATGGGACGTATCACGGGCGCACCCGGCGGCAGCTCTATCTAGAAGAATTTGCGTACCGGTTTAATCGTGGATTTTGGGCACCCAGATTGCGGAGCGGCTCCTCATTACCGGTACGCCCCATCCATAGGCGATCTGAAGTGGATGACTTGTCCCACGCAACCCGGAGCAGGGACTTTCGGCCACACGCCCTGTCAGAGCCATTATGGCTCTGACAGGGCGTCAATCGTGACGCGAAATCGCCATGTGATCGCCGCCACATAGCCCTCGGATGACCCTTTGCCATCTTCCTGTCAGCAACCTAGTGGATCGCTGTCCCACAAACCTGGGGTATCTTCCCATGTATGGAATATTAATAGGTGTAAAAACCCCTCTTGGTTTTACGGCCCAAAAGGCCTGCATCTACCATTTTCCGCAACAACGGGGCTGCCCGATATTTAGGATCGCCAAATCCTTCATACAGCACGTCCATGATGTAAAGGCACGTGTCCAGCCCGATGAAATCAGCCAAGGTCAACGGTCCCATAGGATGATTCATCCCCAACTTCATCACCGTGTCTATGCCTTCTTTAGTGCCCACGCCCTCTTGCAAAGCAAAAATCGCCTCGTTTATCATCGGCATTAAAATTCGATTGGCCAAAAAGCCTGGGTAGTCATCCGATTCCACAGGAGTTTTTCCCATGGCTCGAGCCGTGTCCAATACCGTTTGCAATGTTGGAACGCTGGTCAAGGCTCCGCGAATGACTTCTACCAACACCATCACAGGAACCGGATTCATAAAATGCATGCCGATGAATCGATCAGGGCGCTTGGTTGCGCTGGCCAGCCGTGTAATGGCAATCGACGACGTGTTCGAGGCAAATATGGTTTCAGGGCCAAACCATTGATCGGCATCCTGAAATAAAGCCCGTTTGACATGCTCCTGCTCCACAATGGCTTCGATCAACAGGTCGGCCTGCACAACCGATCGCATGCTGTCCACTGCGGTTAGCCGTTGCAAGGCCTGATCCTTGTCGCTGGCAGTCAATTGCCTTTTGTCGACCAACCTAGCCAAGCGATTGTTGATCCCTTCTCGGCCTCGGGCAATCTGTGATTCATCGGCATCGGTCAAATATACCGAAAAACCATGGACAATGGCGGTCTGAGCAATTCCAGCGCCCATCTGGCCCGCCCCCACCACAACAATCTTCTGTACCATATCTCCCCCTAGTCCACCCGAATTAAGGTGGCTTCACCTTGTCCGCCACCACTGCAAATGGTGGCTACGCCCACACCGCCCCCGCGCTGCTGAAGTTCCAAAATGAGGGTGAGTAAAATACGGCCCCCGGACGCCCCGATGGGGTGTCCTAGAGCCACGGCGCCGCCATTGACGTTGACAATTTCAGGATCGAATTCAGCCAGCTTCATGCTGGTCAAGGTGACCGCGGCAAATGCTTCGTTAATTTCTACCAAATTTACATCGCGCGTACTCAAGTGAGCCTTTTTCAGCGCCGATTGCGCTGCATACGCAGGCACCGTGTGCAAATAACGCGGTTCGCTAGAATATTGTCCCGAGCTTAAGATAGTGGCCAAAATCGGCAACCCTAACGCCTTTGCCTGCTCTTTGTCCATGAGAACCAGTGCTGAAGCCCCATCTGTCAGACCCGGGGCATTGCCAGCGGTCACGGTGCCATCCGCTAAAAACACCGGCTTCAAAGATTGCAGCTTTTGAAGCGAGGTGTCGCGGCGAGGTCCTAAATCTTGGGCCACTACTTCGCTCTGACCCTTCTTTCCCGGTACTGCAACCGGCACAATCTCTTTGGCAAAACGGCCACTGTCAATAGCCTGCAACGCGCGAACTTGGCTGCGGTAGGCCCATTCATCCTGCTCTTCTCGGGTAATGCCAAACTCTTTGGCGACTTCACTCCCATACACGCCCATGTGGCACTGACCGAAACTGCACCATAGGCCGTCATGCACCACCGAGTCAACCATCGGCGCATCGCCCATGCGCAGTCCCCACCGCGCTCCTGTCACGAGATACGGCGCACGGCTCATGGATTCCATTCCACCAGCCACCGCCGAACGAATCTCCCCTAGACGAATGGCCATATCCGCTAAATTAACCGCGCGCAAACTGGACGCGCAAACCTTGTTAATGGTGTCCGAAGGCACCGTATTGGGCAATCCAGCTTTAATCGACGCCTGCCGGGATGGAATCTGACCTTCTCCAGCCTGCACCACTTGGCCCATAAACACATAATCTATCGCCTCGCCAATACCTGCCCTGTCCAATGCACCCCGAATAGCCACTGCACCTAGATCCGAAGCCGGAACCTCTCTTAAGGCTCCCCCAAATGGGACAAACGGTGTTCGAGCCAGGCCAACCACCACGGTCTGTGGCATGTTCCCCCCGCCTTTCACGATTCGCGATGTATAACCGCGCCGAGTTTTGCCAATTTCCGTTCAATGGCATGATAGCCGCGGTCAATATATTCTACTCGATCCACAATCGTGGTGCCCACTGCGCCGAGCGCAGCCAAAACCAAAGCAGCACCACCACGAATATCCTGCGCTTCCACCGGTGCCCCTGTCAACTGATCAACGCCACGCACTATAGCGGTTTCCCGTTCCACTTTAATATTGGCTCCCAGTCGAACTAAATCATGCGTATAGCCAAACCGATTTTCAAAGACCGTTTCCTCAACCACCGCTACCCCATCCGCCAAGCCTAAAAGCGATACCATCTGAGGATGCAAGTCAGTCGGAAAGCCTGGATAAGGCAGCGTCTCGATATCTACAGATACGGGCCGCTTGGTCATGGTCAGCCGGATCCAGTCCATGTCTTCCTCGATCTCGGCGCCGGTCTGTTCCAACTTCAAAAGCACAGTGCGCAGATGTTCTGGGATGACATTGGTTACGGTAACCACACCGCCGGTAATCGCCGCTGCCAACAAATAAGTGCCCGCTTCCAACCGGTCCGGAATGATTTCGTGATGCGCACCGTGCAACGAAGACACTCCCTCAATACGAATCAAATTGGTGCCGGCGCCGCGCACCCTAGAACCCATGGCATTAAGAAAATTGGCCATGTCAACAATTTCCGGCTCCATCGCCGCATTTTCCAAAGTCGTCATGCCCTGAGCCAAACTGGCGGCTATCATCAGATTGATGGTGGTCCCAAACGACGCGCGTTCGATGTAAATTCGGGCGCCTTTAAGCCGCCCGTCTACGCGGCCCAGGATCGATCCGTGCTCCAATCCCATCGTCGCTCCCAACGCCTCAAATCCCCGCACATGGAAGTTGACTGGGCGTGAGCCGATCTGGCATCCGCCCGGAAATGCCACATCAGCTTGTCCCAAACGAGCCAGCAGCAGCCCAATGACATAAGTAGAACCCCTAAGTTTGCTAGCCAATTCATAAGGCGCCGTATGTCCCTGCAATCGAGAGGCATCGATCCGCAACCGAGAATCACTGTCCCAGTTAACAGTTGCTCCGAGCTTTCGGAGAATTTCACACAAATCCAAGATATCCGTATATCGAGGAACATTTTCTAAAACGGTAGTCCCTTCTGATGCCAGCGCCGCTGCCGTGATTATCGGCAGCGCACTGTTTTTCGATCCTTCAATGCTGACCTCGCCCGCTAGCGAATGCTGCCCTTCAATGACCAACCGTGCCACAATATGTCCCTCCGCAGCTATAAGCTATAGTTCGGCGATTCCTTGGTGATTTGCACGTCGTGCGGGTGACTTTCCACTAGGCCAGCATTAGTAATTCGCAGAAATCGGCCTCTTTCCCGCAAGTCCTCCAAGGTCGCGGTGCCACAATATCCCATACCTGACCGCACACCGCCCAATAACTGGTAGGCCGTATCCGCTAAGGAACCACGATAAGGAACTCGGCCCTCGATGCCTTCCGGAACCAGCTTTTCAACATCCAAGTCATCCTGAAAGTACCGGTCACTCGAACCTTGCTTCATAGCGGCCAATGAACCCATCCCTCGATAGACCTTGAAGGAACGCCCTTTATAGATTTCCATCTCTCCAGGACTTTCTTCGGTGCCTGCAAACAGCGAGCCCACCATAACGCTTGACGCGCCAGCCGCCAGAGCTTTGACCACATCGCCCGACCATCGGATTCCCCCATCGGCGATGATGGGCACATCATGACCTTTAGCCGCTTGATAGGCGGACCAGACCGCCGTGATTTGCGGCACTCCAATCCCTGCCACGACCCGTGTCGTGCAAATAGATCCCGGACCCACTCCCACTTTGACGCCGTCGACACCGGCTTCAATCAGCGCCAGTGCTCCCTCATACGTCGCCACATTGCCGCCGATTACATCAATACCGGAAAAAGTCCCCTTGATTAAGCGCACCGTATTCAAAACGCCGGCCGAGTGCCCATGGGCAGTGTCAACCACCACCACGTCTACCCGGGAAGCTACTAGCGCCTCCACCCGTTCTAAAGTCTGCGGCCCCACCGACACCGCCGCCGCCACTAACAAGCGACCACTGTCGTCCTTGGCCGCATTGGGGAATTTCCGTGCCTTCTCGATATCTTTAATCGTGATAAGGCCGCGAAGCCGCCCCTGTTTATCGATTAGAGGAAGTTTCTCAATGCGATGCTGCCCTAAAAGTTTCTTAGCCTGGTCCAATGTAGTTCCTTCGGGAGCCGTCACCAACCCAATTTGGGTCATCACTTCATGAATCGGGCGGTCAAACTCCTGTTCAAAGCGCAAGTCTCTATTCGTTAAGATGCCTACCAAAAATCCTCCATCGCGCACTATCGGCACTCCGGAAATACGATAACGGCTCATCAACTCCAACGCGTCGCGAATAGTATGATCCGGTCCTAAATAAATGGGGTCAATAATGACCCCATTCTCAGACCGTTTCACTTTATCCACTTCACTGGCTTGACGCTCAATGGACATGTTCTTGTGAATCACTCCAATGCCGCCCTCGCGAGCCATCGCAATGGCCATTCGCGCTTCGGTCACCGTATCCATCCCAGCCGAAACGAGCGGCATGTTTAGTCGCACGTGACGTGTCAGGCGTGTAGTTAAATCAACGTCACGAGGCAGTACCTCAGAATGTGCTGGCGTCAGTAGCACATCGTCAAAAGTCAGAGCCTCCTGGCCAAACTTTTCTTCAAAATTCACCGTGATCCGTCCTCCCTAGAAGTTTAACCAAGTCTACCACACCGTCAAAAAGAGGAGCAATCACTGAGCACGGATTTGATCAACAATTCTTTGAGCGACAAGATAGACGTTGCCGGCACCCATCGTGATAAAAGTGTCACCGGCCGTGAGGTCCCTGAAAATTGGTTCGATGGCCTCCTCCAACTGGGAGTAAAAACGCACAGAACGTCCGTGGCGACGAGCAATAGCCTCGGCCAATGATGCGCCGTTGATGCCGGCAATAGGAGATTCTCCGGGCGGTGCATAGATATCAGTTAGATATAGCTGATCCGCATCTTGAAAACTGTCGATAAACTGGTCCCACAAATTTTGGGTTCTCACATAGCGCTGCGGTTGAAATAGCGCTACCACGCGTCCATTGCTCACTTGCCTCGCCGCTTTCAGCGTCGAACGGATTTCGGTCGGGTGGTGCGCATAATCGTCCACGACTCGGATGGGGCCCTCTAACAACACTTGAAACCTACGTGCCGCATTGGTAAATTGCCTCAAGTGTTCCATTGCCTGACTCCAGTCGACGCCCACATGATGCGATGCGGCCATGGCTCCCAGAGCATTCACCACATTGTGGAGGCCGGGCACCGTAAGCTCTGCCTGTCCCACACGCGCGCCGTTCACCTGCACAAAAAATCTCGTGCAACTAGACTTGGACTCAATATCCACAGCACGCACCATGGCTTCATCGGACACCCCGTAGGTGCATATGGGCACGCTAAGTCTCTTCGCCAGGTCGCGCAACACGGCATTATCAACGCCTAAAACGGCCAAACCATCGGAAGGCACCGACGAGGCATAACGTTCAAATGCCGCTTTCAGATTTTCAAAGTTCCCTTGGTAATGATCCAAGTGCTCAGGTTCTACATTGGTGGCGACCGCCACGAACGGATTGTATCGCAAAAACGTACCGTCGCTTTCATCGGCCTCCGCCACCGCGTAGGGCCCCTTCCCCACGCGCAGGTTGCCATCAAATTGCGGCACTTCGCCCCCCACTAAAATGGTGGGATCCAGTTGAGCTTGTTGCAAAATAGTTCCAATCATGGAAGTGGTAGTTGTTTTCCCATGGGTTCCGCTGACCGTAACGGCGCGATAGGGAGCCAAAGCCTCGGCTAGAACCTCTGACCGGTGGATGACGCGAATATGATGATCATCCGCAGCTTGCCGCTCTGGATTGTCTATCGGCACGTCGGTGTTGTATACAACCAGGTCCGCCCCGAAAACCAGTTCGGCCTGGTGTGCATATGACACTTCAATACCGGCCGCTTCCAACCGTTCAGTGCGAGTTGAACGCTTCATATCCGAGCCCGTTACCTTATAGCCCTGACGATGTAGCAATAGCGCTAGACCACTCATGCTATATCCCCCCACACCAATAAAATGCACATGCTGCATCCGGCCGCCCCCTCCATAGCTCATGACTTGCAAATACGGAATAAGATTTTTCCCACCCCAGGGCCGAGCTTCTGCCAAGCCCTCAATGAAATTGCCATCCTTGATTAAGCCACAACTCCACATAATGCTGCGATGACTGTGCAATTCGGGTTCCTTCGTCCGGCGTTAGAGCACGCACGATCCGTCCGGGTACACCCATCACCAGATGGCCTGGCGGAATTTCCATTCCCTGCGCGACCACTGTGCCAGCTCCAATAATGGAGTGATGGCCAATATGTGCGCCATTCATGATAATGGCTCCCATGCCGATCAACACGGAATCGTCCACCCTCGCCCCATGAACCACGGCACGGTGTCCTATGGTCACCCTTGCGCCAATTTCACAGGGGAAACCGGGGTCCGCATGCAATACCGCTCCATCCTGCACGTTGCTCTCTGGCCCCACCACAATCCGAGCAGCGTCTGCACGCACCACTGCGTTAAACCATATGGAAACCTTCTCGAAAAGACGAACCTGTCCAATAATATACGACCCGGGCGCAATAAAGACCGGATGGTCAACTACTGGTTCAAATTCGCCAAATTTTAATAACATCTCCTATATTCCCCCTATACATGACATAATTATCCACGCTATCCACATGTTATTCACAGCTTCTCATGTCCCCAGTGGATAATTCACTCGCGGAGAGGCATTATACGGCAATCGTACCCCTTTGATTAATTTGTAGTACCCCAACGATGCCACCATGGCAGCGTTATCCGTACAATACTGACGAGGAGGAAAATGGACTGCAACGCCTTTTTCGAGTGCGATTTGCTGCATGCGCTCCCTCAAGCACTGGTTGGCAGTCACCCCGCCAGCCAAGTACAGATCGTGCGCTGGGTATTGATCTAAAGCCCGCCCTACATTCCTAGCCAACGCCGTGACGACCGCAATCTGGAGCGCCTTGGCAATCTCCGCCTTCCGATGCGGTTCCCTGCGCGCCAATTCTACGGTCGCGGTCTTAACTCCACTAAAGCTAAAATCCAGCGTCTGCGATCCCAGATGCGCCACCGGCAAACTGAGAGCAGTTTGGGGCACACTAGACGCTAAACGTTCAATCTCCGGCCCCCCCGGGTAACAAAGCCCCAATGCACGCGCTCCCTTGTCAAAAGCTTCCCCGGCGGCATCATCCCGCGTTTCACCCAACACCTTCAGCTGGCCGTGATCTTCCCATAGCACCAAGGTGGTATGGCCGCCCGAAACCAATAGTCCGAGTGCCGGAAAACGCAACGGCTCCACTAAGGCGTTGGCGTAAAGGTGCGCTTCCAGATGGTGCACTCCAACTATCGGAATGTTCAGACCTAGTGCCAAGGCCTTGCCAAAGGTGACGCCGACCAGCAAGGCCCCCAAAAGGCCGGGCCCCTCGGTCACAGCCACCGCATCAATATCTTGCATGGCGAGGTGGGCTTGTGCTAGCACCCCTTTTACCACCGGCAATATGGCCATGGTATGCTCACGCGCGGCCACCTCGGGCACCACGCCGCCATATTGGGCGTGAATCGCGGCAGAAGAGGCTAACATCGTAGACAGCAGACGATCTCCGTTTTCCACAACCGCTGCTGCAGTCTCGTCGCAGGAGGATTCTATGCCTAAAACCCGCACTGTAAGCACCTCCTCGATCTGTTTGTATTAATTTTACCGATTTTACCCATGCTACATCCGCTGAATTTACTCATATAATGGCATAAAGTGACAGAGATTCTAGAATTTTGGGCTTTGTGTCCGCCAGTGAGCACCCACATAAACCACTTTTCAATTGACCTGGAGGTGACAAACAATTGCTGTTGGTATATGCAATGCTGATGTTCATAATATTCTCCATACCCAGTGCCCTGGTGTTTTCTCCCCTCACCTATCGGTTTTTAACTTTAGCACACTTTTTTACGTTTCTCCTAAGTGTTATTGTTTTCGTTCTACTGGGCCGAAGTTTGGCCAAAAGACACCGACCCATGGTTCTGCCAGCCATTGCCGCAGGTTTTCTCACCGCCTTTGCAGCAGCCCTGCTGAATCAATATTTGATGCGTTTGCCGTCGCCGCAACAAGCTTTCATCAGTCAGTTGCACGGAGTCCCCCCTCAAGCCGCGATCACTATGCTGCACTTGCACATGGTTACCAGCGCGTTATTAATTAGTGCCATGGGGGGATTTTTCTATGCTACTTTGGGATTGTTTGCCGCCTGGTGGGGAGGGCGTATCGTCCGCACTTCGCCTGACGACGTGAAGTCTAAAGAGGATCCTTCCACATGATAAAGGCATCTTCACGGGTATCGGTGTAATAGTTGCGGCGTACGCCCAATTGGACAAATCCCAACTTGTTGTACAAGTTTTGAGCTACCGAATTTCCGCGCCGAACCTCAAGCGTCATGCGTCGAACATTTAGGGCCCGGGCTCGGTCCATGAGTCCTTCCATCATTTTCTGACCCAAATGGTGCCCTCGATAATCGGGATGCACAGCCACGTTAGTAATATGCGCTTCATCAAGTATAATCCACATGCCACCATAGGAAACCACACGGCCGTGAAAATCCAGCACCAAATAAATGGCAAAAGTATTTTCCAGCAATTCGGTCTGAAACGCATTGCGAGACCACGGTGTGGGAAAAGAATGCGCCTCTATTCCCATCACGGCGTCTAAATCCGCTAAATACATGTCCCTCACCGTTACCTGCGACGGTGCGCTCTCCGAAACATCATCGCTTACAGCCATTATTTCGCCTTCTACTCCGTTCCCGGGGTTGCCACGGTAATTGCCGGCGGTCTGCCATAAAATGGCGCCAACGTTTCCGCCGTATCCGAGTGTCCCTCGATCAATGCCGTTTGAGCTAATAATGCCACGGACGAACCCAAAAGCGCAATCGTTAAGGGCCTCGCCAATGGCCCCGCCATGCCCAGACCCGCACTGGTCTCCGATAAGGGCCCTACCACATAGAGCGCGGTGTCACTAGGAAACGCATCCGGCAAAGAGCCGTTGACCGCCATATCCGGCATCAAAGGGGTGGGCTGAGGGCGCGCCGCTTGATAATATCCCGCATAAAAAGCCGATCCTCTAAGTTCAGTGGTTATCAATGCACGGTGTCCCAGAGGAATCTGCATGGCCCATGCCTGAAGAGAGGAAACACCCTTAACCGGTATGTTCCAGGCGTAGGCTAACGCTTTGGCCGCCGTGACCGCAATGCGCACTCCGGTAAACGATCCCGGGCCGATACCGCATGCTATCGCGTCGGGTCTGCCAAACTCATTGACAATTTGTTCAATCCAAGGGACAAGGTGGCTTCCCGCAGTGCGGGGCCGAATCCACATAAAATCCGCAGCGACCATCTGATCTAAAACTAAACCCACCGCCAACATAGGCCCTGAAGCATCAATTCCTAGGATTTTCAACGCCCGACTCCTTTCAAACGCTTCAATGGTTCCTGACCAAATGCTGTGATGACCATGTGCCGCGCATCGTCTACTTGGCGTGTCAACTGACACTCAAAACGCTCCGGATAGCCATCCCGCAGCCAATGTCCCCACTCCACCAACAACACCTCAAGGGTGACTGGAGATGGCAAATCCAGCACCATGAGTTCGCTTGCTTCCGCAATCCGGTACAAATCGACGTGATAGATGGTGGTATGCATTATTTGGTAAATATGCACCAAATCAAACGTGGGTGACTTGATGCGATCTTGAATTCCCCACTTCTTGAGCACCGCCTGCACCAAGGTTGTCTTGCCCGCCCCTAAGTCTCCCTCCAGCAGTACCACCGCTGGAGGTTGCCACAAAACCGAGCAGGTGGCAGCAATCTCGTCCATCTGCGCTAGACTAGTCCATCGCAAAGTGATTGAAGCCGTATCCATGTATTATCTCCTCTTGTCCGCCAAAGGGCGCGATGCGGATGCCAGCGGTCTCCGTAACCATGCCGATTTCTGTCATTGCCACCCCGCACTCTTTGCTGACCTCCTGCACTTCCGCCACTCGTGAGGGGGGCACCGCCGCCAACAGCTCATAATCTTCACCGCCGTACAAAGCAAAATCCACGGGACTCGCGGAAAAGCGCTTGGCAATAGTCAAGGTAGCCTCGTCGATGGGCAGTTTGTCAGTCCAAATGGTAGCGCCAATTCCTCCAAAACGAGTGAATTCCTCTAACTCCAGGGCTAGACCATCACTAATATCCGTTAGAGCATGCGTAAAAGAAGCCATTGCTTGTCCCACCCCTACGCGTGCTATGGGAGTCAATTGAGCCATGAGCACACTGCGTTCCGCCACTACCGTGCTCGGCCAACTGACCCCTTGCGACAACAGCAAGTATCCAGCATAAGCCGCTCCCAAACGCCCCGACACAAAGAGCCGATCCCCCGGGCGGGCACCTGTGCGCAGAACGGGACCTGCAGCCGAAGGACGTCCAATGACGGTCACATCCAGTACGATGCGATCGGGCGATCCAACGGTATCTCCGCCAACCAATACCGCTCCGTAGCGATCGAGCGCCTTGGCGATCCCACGATACAGCTCCTCTACCCACAGCACATCCAGGTTGCCCGGTACGCTAAGGCTAGTCAACAGAGCTACCGGTGTGCCGCCCATGGCGGCAATGTCGCTGATATTCACCGCCACCGCCTTTTCTCCCAACTGCTCCGGTGTAATCCAGTCAGATCGAAAATGTACATTCTCGACCAGCATGTCCTGACTAACTAAAAGCCCTTGGTCACTGGGCGGAAGATAGGCGGCATCATCGCCGATGCCTAAATATCCTAAAGGCGGTCGGGCTTGCAGACGATGAATCATGGATATTAGTTCTTGTTCCCCGACGTCTCTTATCCTCACACCATCACCCCATTATGTTGGTTTTGCGAGAGTTTTTTGGCTGGGTATTGATGGGCATACTATGGTGACATAGCCTCCTAAAGGAGATCACGACATGAACTCAGCTGAGGTTCCCTCGATTAGCCCGGTGCCGGAAGACGACGATTATCGCTGGATACTTTATCAGCACGGTCTCAGTTTAGCCGTCTTATTTGATTTGTTGGTCACTAAAGGCATATTAACAGAAGCTGAAATCCAACAACATGCTCAATCTTTGAATCGTGAGCTAGTTTACCCGGAATCTGATGATTTCTCACGGTAACTTGTTGTCCCTCTAATCGCAGAGATTGCCTGTCGGCTACGAACAGGTTTAGAATGATAGCGATTTGAGAGGTGGTAGGCAATGGCCGATTTGGAACGAAAACATGGTGTTTGGCGTGGTCAAAAATGGAGTTGGTTTGAAGAAGGAAGCGGGCCAGCCCTATGCCTTCTCCATGGTGGCGGCGGCACCGGAAAAGCCTGGTTGCATCAAATGCAATATTTTCAAGATCGATACCGCGTGATTTGTCCAGACATGCCGGGGTTTGGACAATCGGAATGGGTTGATGGCATTGATACCGTCGACGCCTTGGGTACGGTGATTCTGGAATGGATGGGGAGCATAGGAGTGGACCACTTGATTTTAGGTGGCAATTCGATGGGTGGTCGCGTCGCTTTGGCGGCCGCCATGAAAGACCCCGGAAGAATCCGAGCGCTGTTGTTGTTGGATGCCGTAGGTGTCGTGGTTCCTGACATTCCTATCGTCAATCCGTTGAGCTTGCCTCCTCAGCAATTTATGTCCGGGCTCGTGTACGACCCCGCTACATACAAAAGAAACACCCCGTATCGTACTCTGGAGGATGCGCAAGAACTAAATCATGGACGCACCATCTTCGCCAAATATTTAGAAAGAGCTCCCATAGGTCCTGACCCTAGCTGGGACTTAAATCGGGTCGCCATGCCCACCCTGCTCTTATGGGGGCGGGAGGATCGCATTATCCCTTTAGCGTTGGGCCGTGTGATGGAAAATACTCTAGCGGATGCTGAGCTGGTAGTCATTGAAAATTGCGGGCATTTGCCCCATATTGAAGAACCCGCCGTTACCAACCAAACTATTGACGAATTTCTGACTCGCCGACTAGGCAATGCATAGACAAGCTGAAAACGGGGCCTCGGTTCGTGGCCCCGTTTTTTGGATTAATCGTCTTGGCGTACTGCTTCAATTTCCACATTAATCTTCACTTGATCTCCTACCATAACACCGCCAGCTTCCAGTGCCACATTCCACTGCAAACCATAATCCTTGCGGTTAATACTGGTATGCCCGCTGAAGCCGGCCCGCTCCCCACCCCAAGGGTCCTTGGCGCGTCCTTCGAATGACACATCGAATGTCTCACTACGAGTGACACCATGGATGGTCAAGTCCCCGACGATCTGGTAACGATTATCTCCCACCAGGGAAATTTGTTGGCTCTTAAAAGTCATCTTAGGAAATTTTTCTACATCGAAAAAATCTGCTGATCGTAAATGAGCGTCCCGCTCGGCCTGGCGGGTATCCACTGTCGCGATATCTAAAGTGACGTCCACATTGCCAGTTTGCAGATGCTCCGGCTCTCCTTCAAAATATCCTTCAATTCCGCTGAAACGGCCCTTAACGGTCGAAATCATAAGATGCCTAATAGAAAATTCCGCAGTGCTATGAGCAACATCAATGTTCCATCGTGGCATTGGCTCCACTCCTTATAGTTCCTTTTTGGAAGTACCTATATTAAATATACCATTGCGCCAAGATTTGACAAGCCCGTAGGGAAAATTTTCTCGATCCAGATTTCAGATTATGTTACGGTAAATTGGAATATCACTCTAAATATACTTAAGGAGGAATACCTTGGTGTCTGATGAACCCTTGGTCCTTACCGAGGCAGATCATGGCGTCATGACGATCCGCCTCAATCGCCCTCAAGCCCTCAACGCACTAACCCATCCGATGCGGGATGCTTTTTTATCGGCGCTGGGACAGGCCGATCGCGATCCCCAGGTCCGGTGCGTCCTCTTGACCGGGGCCGGACGAGCTTTTTCTGTCGGCCAGGATGTGCGGGAAATGCAGGACATGTACGCGGAGCGCGGTCCACATTTAGGCGAGTTGGTCACTGACCAATATAATCCCATGGTCAGTGCGTTGTTTGAAATGCCTAAACCCGTGATTGCGTTGGTCAATGGTCCAGCCGCTGGCGGCGGTTTGTCGCTCGCGCTGGCTTGCGATGTGCGCATCATTACGGATCAGACCACGTTTATCCCAGCTTTTGTAAAAGTAGGGTTAGCCCCGGATACCGGCGCCAGCTATCTGTTGCCGCGAATGCTGGGTTGGTCGCGCGCCCTGGCACTGTCTATATCCGGCCAAAGCGTGGGGCCCGATCAGGCTATGGACTGGGGATTGGCCCACTATCGGTTTGCCACGCTGGAAGAAGCAACGACTAAAGCGCTGGAATTAGCTCATGAATTTGCCAAAGGCCCTACCCGTGCCATGGCGGAAATTCGCCAACTTCTGCTGCAATCCCAAACTCTTTCGTGGGACCAAGCCCTATCTTTGGAAGCCAAAGTCCAGGACGCCTTGGGGCGAGGCGATGATCATCAGGAAGCTGTCCGTGCATTTGTTGAACGGCGGACCCCAAACTTTCACGGCCAATGACCCGGCGAAATCCCATAAATCTCTAAGTGCTCTGCATCTTAAGGGATAGCCATCTTTCGTATTGTGCCTTTGGGGAATTGTTGCCGGATCGAAAATCATTTTCAAGGGAGGATTAACCGATGAGCGCGTCACCCATGCTGCCGAGCGGCATTTTGCAAGGACAGACCGCCGTAATAACGGGCGGAGGTTCTGGAATTGGGTTTGGCATCGCCCAAGAATTGGGGCGCCTAGGAGCTCGTCTGGCATTAGCTGGACGTACCCCTCAGAAATTGGAAGAAGCCGGTCAAATACTGACCCAACTGGGGTATCCGGTGCTGGTTGTTCCCACTGACATCCGGCAGCCAGATCAAGTCCAGCAGCTGATGAACACCGTCGTGGAACAATGGGGACAAATCGACGTCTTAGTGAACAGCGCTGCGGGCAATTTCTTGGTAGATACAGAAAAACTTTCCGTCAACGGATGGAATGCCGTGGTTAACACGGTGTTGAACGGCACCTTTTATTGCACGCGGGCGGCTGGGTTGCAAATGATCAAACAGAAGCGCGGTAAAATTTTATCCATTGTAGCCAGCTATGCCTGGACTGGAGGTCCGCGCACGGTGCATTCGGCAGCTGCCAAAGCGGGGGTACTGACATTGACCAGGACTCTTGCAGTCGAGTGGGCTGCCCATGGAATTCGGGTCAATGCGCTATGCCCAGGCCCTACGGACACCGAAGGAGCGCGCCCCTTATGGGCTAACCCGGAGGACAAAGCGCGCATGCTGGAAAAAATTCCGGTCGGTCGTTTTGGTACTGTGCAAGAAGTCGCGCAAGCCGCCAGTTATTTATTATCGCCCTTTGCCGACTTCATCAATGGAGAGGTTCTGGTGATGGATGGCGGGGAATGGCTGGGGAAAGGACTGAACAGCTAAATGGGCTTGCTGCAAGAGAAAATCGCACTGGTGACCGGCAGCTCGCGAGGGATTGGGCGGGCCACCGCGGAACTTTTTGCCAGCCAAGGGGCGACTTTGGTGGTCCACTACCACAAATCGGAGCACCAAGCAAAAGATGTGGTATCGCGCATTCGTCAATCCGGGGGCAAAGCGATCTCGATCGGCGCCAATCTTGAGGAACCCGATGCCATTGACGCACTCTTTGACCGCATTCAAAGCGAGCTGGGCGGACTCGACATTTTAATGGCCAATGCGGCAGCTACCGCATTTAAGAGCATTATGGATCTAAAACCCCACCATGTTAACCGCACCTTCAACCTGGTGTTTAGCGGATTGATTCATGCCGTGCAACGTGCGGCACCGCTCATGGAGGCGCGAGGATCGGGCCGGATTATTACCGTATCCGGCCACGGTACCCCTTTTACATTACCGGGCTATGCGGCAATCGGCTCAGCAAAGGGCGCGGTAGAAACGCTCACCCGTTATTTGGCCTACGAACTAGGACCAAAGGGCATTACTTGCAACAGCATCGCTCCCGGGGTGATTGCTACCGATTCCGCCCGTTACTACATGGGAGAACGGTATGACCGGTTTGATCGGGAAGTGCGGCTGCAAACACCGTTGGGCAGAATCGGGCAACCAGAGGACGTAGCCCGGGTCGCGCTCTTTTTAGCATCACCACTATCAGACTTTGTTACCGGCCAAGTGCTGCGCGTCGATGGGGGCCTCACATTATCCTCTGGTCCTTTTGAAAACATGACGCATGTGGAGTAAGCAACATGCAAGGAGGTGACCTGGCTATGCCCCGTAAAGTGTTAATCACGGGAGGCTCGCGCGGCATTGGCCTTTCCTGCGCCCGTCAGTTTTTGTCTCAAGGCGACCAGGTGACAATTTGGGCACTGCACCCGGATAGTGTGGATAAAGCCTTGGAGGAATTGCGCACACTGTCGCCTCATGTCCAGGGGCAGGCGCTGGATATCGGAGATTTGGGCGCCGTAACAAAGGCAGTCTGCCAGGTCAACGCGCAACATCCCATTGACGTGCTAGTTAACAATGCCGGCTGGACGCTCACCCAACCATTTCTCAGTGAGAGCCCAGAATACTGGCAAAGAGTGATGGCCACCAATTTATGGGGGCCCTTGTATCTGTGCCATGCATTTTTGCCTTCCATGGTGGAACGCAGGGGGGGCGCTATCGTCAACGTGGTGTCAGATGCGGCACGGGTTGGCATGTCGGGAGAAGCGGTATATTCCGCAGCCAAGGGCGGCATCATCTCTTTGACGAAGTCGCTGGCGCAAGAAATGGCACGCCATCAAGTGCGCTTAAATGCCGTGTCGCCAGGCCCGATTGCCACTGGGATGTTAGACGAGAATTCAACTTTGGACCCCGCTCGCCACCTTATCGAAAAGATGGTGCAACGCGTGCCGCTGCGCCGCGCAGGCCAACCTGACGAGGTAGCTGCAGCCGTAGTGTTTTTGGCCAGTGACGCGGCCCGCTACATTACCGGTCAAGTACTATCCGTGTCCGGAGGGCTTACCATGGTTTGAATGGCGGGCAATGCGCTGCCCCCAACGCCCTATCCAAGAAGACTCGGAAAATCCCGTGGGAGACAAAATGGCTACCGTACGGCTGGGCCACACCACCCCAGCCACGGCTGCTTCCACTAGCCGCCCGTCACGCATTTGATCTGCCACCAGAAAATAGGGTAACACCGCAACTCCTCTGCCCAAGACAACCAATCCCAGGGCTGATTCTAACGCATCAACGACAAATTCCGTAACTCTTTGCATCCCGATTTCAGCGAACACGCGGTCCACTGTCCGGCCATGGCCTAACCCATGGCTGAAACCAATCCAGGGCCAGCGATCTATCGCATCGGGCAACCTTTTCGCCAAATCGGGCGTAGCAACCGCCAGCAAAGGATCCTGGCTCAACACTCGCCAATGAACGCCAGGAAATCCGTGATCAGTCCGCACAATGCCCGCCTCAATACGGCCACGCCGGACCTTGTCCGCTATATCCTCTGAGGTTCCGGTTTGAATAGCCCATCGCACCGAGTGGCCATTTTCTTCGATGGGAAGAAAATTTTCAGCCCATCCGGCCAAAATGCGGGCAATCCCCACAACGTGGGCCGTTCCTTCGGGCTCTCGCATGACCGCGTCCGCCAAGGCCAAATTTTCCCATCCTGCTTTTAAAAACGGAACAGCGCGCAACATCCGATCCGTCAGTTGCACTCTGCGTCCTTCGATTTCGGTCACCGGAAAACCCAATCGCTGAGACAAGCGGGACAGACGATGCGACAATGCGGAGGGCGACAAACCCACTTGGCGTCCCACTGAGGTCAATGTGTCGCCTTCAGCCAGCATAACGATGATGTTTAAATCCAGTCTGTCCAAGTCGGAAGTCTGACTCACATATGCACATCCTGCAGTTTATTGGAGACATTCTATCATATATTCCGATCATCTCGTGCTTTATGCTATGTAGTGTACATATTAAAGCAATCCAGGAGGGGCACCATGGACACATCGGATGAAAAGATTACCGAATACTTTGGTCGGTACCACGCCGCCTATCGGGACAGCGCCAGGCATGCCCAGGGACAAGACCTGAGCCATCTTATTGAGGCATTAGACTTGGCCCCCCAAAGCCAAGTTCTCGACGCTGCTTGCGGCACGGGCCATACCTCTCTAGCTCTCGCGCAACAGGGCCATCGCGTCACGGGCATGGATTTAACGCCCGAAATGTTAAACGAAGCGAAATTGTTAGCTGGACAGAAAAAATTGTCCGTCACATGGGAAACTGGCGATGTGCACCAGCTGCCATGGCCTGACCAGACATTTGACGCTGTGACATGTCGACGAGCCGCTCACCATTTCCGCGACTTGCCGAAGTTTTTAGCTCAAGTCTATCGGGTTTTGAAACCAGCAGGACTGCTTGGAATCTCGGACATGACCGCACCGTCCGTTGCCGTTGACGATCTCAACCAACTTGAACGGCTGCGCGACTCCTCGCACCAAAGAGCTCGCTCTGCCAATCAGTGGGCGGCTCTGGTCGGCCAAGCCGGATTGGACCTTCGTTATTTGCAGGTGTCAGTCGAGCCTATGCTGCCGACTGAATGGCTCTCGCCGGTAGCCGCCGAGTCTTCTGAGGGCATCCAGGCCATGGATTACCTGCACTCAACCAACGTGGCGCCCGGCCTTTTGGTTAACGGCAATTTCCATAAATATCGAATCATTTTGGTGGCGCTCAAGCCCTAAGAGGAAAATCGCGACGGCCGAGGCGGATTGAGCGGGATGTTCCAAGTCGTCAAAAGGTCGCGCAGTTGGTCAAGGTCGTCACGATATGCCCCCAAGGCAGCCCGCCGATAAATTAGATAAGCTGGGTGTGCTAGCGGAAACACGGGAGGATCTGCCGGGTACAATCGTCCACGGTATTGTGCGAAGTCAGGTTCTCCAGTAACCGCATAAAATGCGGTTTTACCCAATGTCACCATGATCACAGGTCTTACCCGCGCCAAATCGGCCATCAGCCATGGACGACACGCTTCAACCTCTATGGGCAACGGTGTTCTGTTTTTTTGGCCAGTTTCAGTTGGCCGACACCGCACCGCATTGTTCAACCAAATGTCATCGCGGGTAAGGCCCAGATACGCCAACACTTCATCAAAGATTTTTCCCGAGCTGCCCTGAAATCCCACCCCGGTAAGATCCTCTTGTTTTCCAGGTGCCTCGCCCGTAAACATAAGGCGGGCACTAGCCGATCCGGTCCCCGTCACGACTTGGGTGCGCATCGGCGCTAATCCGCAGCGGCGGCAGCTTTGAAGCTCAGTCATACGCAACATTCCCCTGATAAAGAGGACAACTTCCTCTTAGTACTTCCGGGCCCGGTTTGTGCCTCCCGCAACCAGGGCACCATCCCTCGGGCGGACATTTTTTTATAAGTACGTGGGATAAAAGATCTCCCTATTCTTTAGATGTAAGCAAGTCGCCAATTAAGAGACTGACAGTCTCTGGCGGCACGCTGGTCTCATAAACATAGCCTGGATGATCTATCCGGAGAATTACGTGCTCAGGATGATCCATAAGCGACTGCAACACCTGATCAGTAAAAGGAAACGTCAGGTAATGCACCGCACTCGTTTTCTCCTCAGTAGAACGCCCCGGTTCAGCGAGAGCGGGTACCATATGGTTTCCAACCACTAATGCTACATGCTCTTCGACACCCGATAGTTGATGTAATATTTCGGGCATGTCGTCGGACTGGGACAATTCAATGAGCAGTGTAGCGCCAATCGCCAACCCAGGAGGCAACAAGTCATTATAGACATCAATTTCCTGGCGAATTTTTTGAGGATCCTCGATATGTTCTATGCGCATCATTTCTTGTACTTGAAAACGCATGGTGTCCGTGTTCTCAAACACCAGAGAAATTCTCGGACCAATCACTAAACGACGCAACTTTTTCAGATTAATGATGCGCTGGCGAAAATCCGCTCGCATAACCTCATATTCGCTGTTCTGAACAATGTCATCCATCGTTAGTTGATTCATAGAAGCCTCCCTCAGCTATCCAAACCATAAGCCGCCCACAAAATTTCTACCGGATGCCGGGGCGGTTTGTCGGATGCCACTTCGATTTGAAGCCCAGCCAACGCACAATCGGAACAAGCGTGAGTATCATGGGCCAATTGAAATGCCTCTGTCAATTTCCGGGATACTTTTTGCGACTCATCATAATAGCGGGCTTTTAGGCCCCAGGTGCCATCAATGCCCGCACAGCGGTCAACCACGTTGACGGTGGTTCCTTCAATCCCGCCTAACAAGTCGGAAGCCGCTTTTTTCAGTCCCTGCGCCTTGGAATGACATGATAAGTGATAGGTTATCGTACCCGGAGATTGCGAAAAGTCCCGCTTTAGCTTACCCGATTTCATGAGTGAAGCGAGGTATTCCGTAATGTCCATCGTGGCACGAGCTACCAGCTGCGCTTCTTCAGTGCCCACCAACACCGGGTATTCCTGCTTTAACACGTAGGCGCAAGTAGGTTGCAAGGCCAAGATTTTCTTGCCTGCTTTGGCATAGTCAACCAAACGAGCGATGTTATGACGCGCTCGTTCCGTCGCACCACTGATATCGCCTCCATCCAACGCCGGCATTCCACAGCACCGCAGGTCGGACAACACCGCAGCCTGGATTCCGTTATGACCCAGTACCTTCAAAGCAGCCTGACCAATGCCCGCCTCGTGGTATTCCACAGTGCAAGTAGAAAACAAAGCAACGTCCGCCTCAGATATTTGGGGATGGTGCTTCTTCGCCCATCGGGAGAATCGCGTCAAGGCAAATTTTGGCAAGTGTCGACGGTGATCGATACCAAACCGTTGTTCCATTTGCCGGCGCATAAAGGATTGCGTCAAACTCCAATTGGCCAAGGACGGCATGATAGTCCCGAGTCGGCCTGAACGTTCGGGATCTCCTAAAAACTTGTCGCTGGCGCTTAAACCAGATTTACGCGTGCGAATGGCCTTTGAGCGCAGCATCAAGCGCGGGAAGTCCAAATCAAAACGGTGAGGCGGCACATAGGGACATTTCAGAAAACATAGTTTGCATTGATAGCAGAGATCGGCTACCTCGGTCATTTCGTCCGGTGTCAAAGCCTCCACGTCATCATCGTGATTTTCAACCGCCTTGAACAACACGGGAAATGATGGACAGAGATTGTGGCACAAGCGACAGCCGTTGCAGACGTCAAAAGCCAACTTCATATCTGCAGCCAAACGAGACTCGTCCCAATATTGGGGTTCTCGAGGATTATAATCCACGGTCAAATGTCCTCCTCATGCAGAGATGCTCGCCAAGCAAAATGGGGCCATAGCGGCCCCTTATTAGTCGCTGTCCAGCGTGTTCAATCCTTTGGTAAACCGTCCAGCATGGCTTTTTTCAGCCCGGGCCAGGGTCTCGAACCATTCCGCGATTTCTTCAAACCCTTCTTCGCGAGCTACTTTGGCAAAACCCGGGTACATCTGAGTATATTCGTAGGTTTCGCCCTCAATGGCACTTTTCAAGTTTTGCTCAGTGGAACCCACTGGCACTCCAGTGACCGGATCGCCAACTTCTTCCAAAAATTCAAAGTGCCCAAACGCATGGCCAGTTTCACCATCCGCCACGTCGCGGAACAAACCAGCCACGTCGGGCCGGCCCTCAATATCAGCTTTTTGAGCGAAATATAAATAACGGCGGTTGGCTTGTGACTCGCCGGCAAAAGCTTCTTTAAGGTTTGCGTGGGTCTTGCTGTCTACTAATCCCATGGAATTGCCTCCTTGCACTAATTTATTATTTAGACTATCTAGGAATAATTCTAATCTAGCCAAGCAACAGAAGCAAGCCCATCATAACAAAATATTTGATGGACATTCCCATTAGAGTGATGGAAATGGAAGAGGACGTAGCATTTTCTTTTGGCCAGAAACGGCAGGCCTGCCGAGAGCCGCGCATCCCGCGTCAGCCGTCCCGCCTCTACGAGTTGATTAATGGCCATCGCGGTCAAGAGCTTGGCATCCGAGGCAATCCCAAAGCACCGTGGAAAACGGTTGCAGCGCATCCATGATGCTTGGAGATCTCCCCGTTCTGATCGCCTTACCCACCGTCTGGTCATTGATGGCCAAATCTGTCGCCGCCTTCCTGCTTTCTCGCGTCACGACAATTCGCGAAGATTTCCTACCGTTGATAGACCGTCTTCCCCGTAATCCATACCTCTTTGGCTTGGGCCTGAATTGAAAGCAGCGGATTCCCCTCAAAAAGTGCCATATCCGCTTCGAATCCAACCGAAAAGGAGCCTAGTCTGTCTCCTACCCCGACTATCTGCGCTGGAGCAAGAGTAATGGAAGCCAAGGCTTGGCTCAGATCTATTCCATGTCGCATCGCCATCCCGGCGTACAGCGCCAAGTATTCAGCCGGCACTACCGGATGATCGGAGGCTATCGCGGTGACGATACCGGCTTGGATGAGGCGAGCCGGGGTCCAAAATCCCTTATGACGCAATTCGGCTTTGCCCCGGGTTGAAAATGAAGGGCCGGTGACTACCGGCACCCCCCAAGAACGAATTTGATCGGCCAGTAGATCCGCTTCGGTGCCGTGGTCTATCACTATCCGCACTCCAAACTCTGAGGCCACTCGATAGGCGGTGGCGATATCGTCGCTGCGATGGGAATGAATGCGCAATGGAATGTCCCGGCGAATCACCATGCTGAGGGCTTCCAAGCGCGGGTCCCAGTCTTTGGCTTTTTGGGGCGTCTCCAATTGATAGCGCCGTGCTTTTTCCAACCATTCCCGCAACACTGCAGCGACCGCCGGGCGGCTCGAAGGCCGGCGCTTTTGTCCACCGTGCACTCGAATCGGATTTTCTCCCATGGCCACTTTCATGCCTGCTGCCGGAATTATCACCATTTCTTCTACCGTATTTCCCGTCAGATGGATCGTGGAGCCAATGCCACTAATGACATTGGCCGAACCCATAGTAACGTATGCGGTGGTAATACCTGCTTTTAACGCTTCTCGGATGGCGGGATCATAGGGATATATTCCATCCATGGCCCGTAAGTCCGCAGTCACGGGGTCGCTGGTCTCGTTGACATCCTGCGAACCCAATGTTTCTCCGCTGGTGGACAATCCGATATGGCTGTGGGCATCAATAAATCCAGGCAAACATAAAAGACCTTCGCCATCGATGGTGACGGTCCCGGCAGGCGGCGAGTAATTCGCCGCGATTGCCCGAATAATGCCCTCGTCATCTATCAAAAGGCCACCCCGTTCAATGTGCAGGCCCCGCCCATCCATCAATTCCACATTGGTCAATGCCCACATTAGAGTTTGCCCCGGTGCAGGCGAAAGACAGGTCGCATTGCACCCACTTCGCGACCCGCATGGTTTTTAATCACAGGATGCATCACCGCCGCAAGTTTCTGAATTTCTTCGTCGGTCAGCACCCCCATTTCAGCCAACACTGCAGTGACCAATGAGCCAATGGTTCGCGACATGCCATCTGCAAGTTTTACCGCCAGACCCAATCCGCGGTCGGGGATACCGAGACAAAACACTGCTTCGGCTCCTCCCTTGGAAACCAGTCGGTAACCTGTTGCTTGTGCCAGCGTCACTTCGAGTCGGCCAGTACCCGAAATCAGTTCTGGATATGACCGCATGGCTTCGGAGATGATCATGGCGGCGCCCGCCGGAGTCGAGTCAAGACCTCGTGGATCTACTAAACGAGCATAGGCGTACGCCATTTTAGCCAGTGGCAAATAAAACGTTGGCACCCCACAGCCATCCACACCGGTGTAGATGCTGCGGGGAGTTTTCACTCCAGTCATGAGGGCCACCTGTTCCAATATTGCTCTTTGCACCGGATGGTCAGGCAATTGGTAGCCTTCCAAGGGTGCTTTCAACATCCGTGCTAAGGCCAGCATGCCCGTATGTTTGCCACTGCAGTTGTTATGTACCACGCTCGCAAGCTGGCCCGAAGCCAACAGTCGATCAGCGGTTTCTCGATGACTGGGCAGATGCACTCCACAGACTAAATCCTCAGGCCGGGCATTAATTTTCTCCAAGAGCCCCTGCACCAATTCCACATGTTGTTCTTCACCGCCATGAGAAGCACAGGTGATGGCCACTTCGCGCGGACTCATATGAAACACATCCACCGCTCCTGACTCGATCAACGGCATGGCTTGAAACGGCTTGGCGGAAGACCGCCAAAACGTTTCGCGCAGAGGGTCGCCCAACCAATATTGAATTTGGCCCAAACTATCAACCACCGCCACATCCGCGTACGCCTCGCTCTCAACCTTTTCCCCACGGAGAATCTCAATGGCTCGCTCTGCCATAATTCTGTCCCCTTTCCCGATATTGCTGGGCTGCTTTTACAAATCCGCGGAAAAGATTTTGCGCCTCTGAGTGATGGCCCACCAAGTCTTCCGGATGCCATTGAACCCCCAACTTAAACGCAGCCGAAGGATCCTCGATAGCTTCGATAATTCCGTCCTCAGCTCGGGCTGTGACCACATACCCCGATGGTATCCGGTCAATGGCCTGATGATGAAACGAATTCACCAACACCTCGGTAAGTCCTAGCAAATCGGCCACTTTGCTGCCAGGATCTACCTCCACAGAATGCGTGGTTTCCTGACGAGGTTGGGCTTGGCTATGAGCTAGTGGTGTGTCGGGCCTCGTCTGGGGAATATCCTGTATCAAGGTGCCTCCCCCTGCAACCGTCAGCGCCTGTATTCCTCGACAGATCCCAAAAATAGGCATTTGCAACTGCTCGGCCGCCTTGATCAATTGTAATTCGGTGTTGTCGCGTGCCACTGAAACTCCTGAATAATCTGTACCCTTATCCTCTGCTCCAAATGCCTCGGGGTCAAAATCTCCTCCACCGGTGAGCAGCAAGCCGTCGCAATACTCCAACAACTCCAGCGCAGAGAGTTCATTATACAACAGCAAGGGGAGCCCTCCCGCTCCAATCACCGCCGTGACATAAGTGCGTCGTATCCAATCCCGCGGTGACGCCGGGGGCGAGGATTCATCACGAGACATTGAAACCCCAATCACTGGCTTATCCACGTTTCCCCTCCCATATGAAAAGCGAGCCACTCCGGGCTCACTCTATAATTCGGTCAAGCCTAAACTAATCACAATCGCCTGGTTGACGCGCACCATGACCTCGGAATTTAGATGCGCAATGCGTTCTTTCAGGCGACGTTTGTCAATCGTCCTCACCTGTTCCAGCAAAATCACCGAATCCCGATCCAACTGCGATTCTGCGGCCTTAATTTCCACATGAATGGGGAGTTTTGTTTTCAACACCTGGGAAGTTACCGCGCAAACAATGGTAGTCGGGCTATACCGATTGCCAATGTCGTTTTGAAGAATAAGCACTGGCCTTATTCCCCCTTGCTCGGAACCTACCACAGGCGACAGATCCGCAAAAAAAATGTCGCCACGGCGCACTACCACATCGGCCCCTGCCACGACTACTCCCTAGAAAAAGTCACAAGGTCCCATGGTGCTTCGGCGATTTCGGCATTGAGGTGACTCATTTCTTGGTATCCCTGAATGAGTTCTTGTCGAATTTGCTGTCGTCGCTGTTCGGCCAAATAAAATTCCACACTTTCTCTAATCACTTCACTGCGTCGACGACCTTCGTCATCGGCGACCCGATCCAGAGCGTCGACTAGATGATGCGGCAACCGAACCTGTACTCGGCGGTTTTCTTCCAATCTGCCCACCTCTTTCCCTCACAGGGAATATTATATCGTTCGCAAAAATAGCGGTCAATGCAAAGAACTTTCAAAACGGTGGATCCCACTGCCGCAAAACACGTGAGCCGATGCCGACGAGCACCTCATAGGAAATCGTGTGAGCGAGTTCGGCCAGATCCATGGCTGTCATCGCACACGCGCCCTGCTCACCCATCAGCAAGACCCGGTCTCCCACTCTGACCGGCGCCGTCAAAGGCAATCCTACCGTGATCTGGTCCATCGATACACGCCCTACCACTGGATAGCACTGCCGATTTATGATGACGGATGCGCGATTGGACCAATCCCGGCGATAGCCATCGGCATATCCCACTGGAATCGTTGCAATTTGCATGGATTTGGGAGTTCGATAGGTCCGCCCGTATCCGATGGGCGTCCCGGCGGCAACTTTCTTGAGATAAACTATCTGCGATTGCCAAGTTAAGCCGGGTTTCAATTGGGGGTGAACGATACCTCCATAGAGCGCGATGCCGACCCGCACTAGATTGAAATGGGTCCCCGGATAGCGCAATGCGGCAGCTGAATTGGCCGCATGAAGATATGGCGGCAACTCGCCTGCCATTCGGGTGCGTTCAATGACATCTAAAAACTGACTTAATTGGTAGCGTGTAAATTCCGCATCCGGTGCGTCACTTTCCGCAAAATGCGTCATCAAACCCCGCCATCTCAACCACTGGCTGTTATGCAACGCATCGAGCCAGTCTTTGTTCCATTGACTAGGCACCATGCCCACGCGGCCCATCCCGGTATCAATTTTGACATGGACAGACGCAGGCATTTCTCGAGCTTTGGCGTGCGTTTCAACTAAGCGCAGCGTGTCCAGATCGAACACCGTGAGATCGAGACCATGTTCCACGGCTAGCGCAATCTGCCCATCCCAACTTTGTCCCAAAATTAAAACAGGAGCCGTTATCCCTGCTTGGCGAAGTTGCACGCCTTCTTCAGCTAACGCGACTCCCAACCAGCTGGCCCCCGCTTTGAGCGCGGCTTGTGCCACCGGCACTGCTCCATGTCCATAACCGTTAGCCTTAACCACGGCCATCATTTCTGTACCAACGCTTAGATTTTGACGAATGATGCGAACATTTTCCGCGATGTTGTCTAAATGTACAATGGCTTTAGTTGGGCGCACCCCACTTACCTCCATCACATGTCAATCGGTGCTCCGGGTGGGCGAACTCCTTGATGCACCCGCACGCGAGCCGTGGCAATGCTGTCAATAATATCCGTTGCAATGAGCGACTCCCCATACTTTTCACTTCCAACTAAACCGGCCCATCCGTGCCAGTAGGCTCCCAGACTCGCGGCCATGCCAGCCTCCATGCCTTGAGCCATAAGACTTCCCACCATCCCGGCCAGCACGTCGCCACTGCCTGGTGTAGCCATTTCCTTAGTACCGACAGGATTCACCCGCAGTTGGTCTACATCTCCCACAATGCTGTAGGCTCCCTTCAAGATGACCCGAGCGTGATATCTTTGCATTAATTCCCGGGTGGCGGCTGGTCTGTCATCATCAATATCGGCGCGCCCCAACAAAGCTGCCGCTTCCCCTGAATGCGGTGTAATCACCAGCGGGGCTAAAAATATTAAGCGAGGCATCTTAGCCAGCAGTCTTAAGCCGTCAGCATCCACCACCATCGGTTTACCTAGTGCCGCAATGACCTCCAACACCTCAGGCAACACCGCGCCCCCCACCCCAGGACCAAACACTATGGCATCCGCCCGAGCACACGCGGCGGACTCTTTGTCACTCCACCTAAGGCTGCCGTGGGCTGCGGGGGCTTCGTGCACCAAGAGCGTAGACGGTACCTTAACGCGAGAGGCAACCGTTCTGGGCACGATGAGGGTCACCAGACCAGCCCCACTGCGCAGCGCGGCCATGCCCGCCAACACGGGAGCGCCTCCCATGCCCGCACTTCCACCAATCACGACGACCCGTCCACGGCTATATTTGTGGCCCAAGACATTCAAAGAAGGTAGCCATTGTGTGGCCAGCGCAGGATCAAGCCAATGATCGACCGCCTCGTTAAAGAGTCCCAATCCGATGTCGGCCACGATGAGATCGCCTCGCATGGCAGCTCCAGGATAACCCCAGTGCGCCCACTTTGATGCACCGAATGCAATTGTAGCCAGCGCCTTTGTGGGTGGGCCCATATAGGCGCCAGAGTTGGCTGCTACTCCCGAAAGCATATCGAGCGCGATCAGCGGAATCCCACGGTGAGCAATAATCTGGTAAATATCTAACATCGCCTTATGATCCAATGTGCCATGGAACCCCGTGCCAAACACGCCATCTACCACCAAGTCGGCATCTAAGGTACCAGACCAGCCAGTTTGGATTGCCGCTCCAAACTTCTGAGCCGCATCAACCATGGCCCGAGCTCCATAAAACCCTGGCTCCCCATCCAACATTTTGACCACAACCGCATAATATGGAGCCAAGTGTCGGGCCAGCACCAATCCATCGCCGCCGTTGGCTCCTTTCCCCACCAATACCACTACGCGGTTGATGGATTGGTTAAATCGTTGGCGGATATATTGAGCAGCTTTAGCTCCGGCCACTTCCATCAAACTTAAAAAAGGCACGCCAGCTTCTACTGCGCGCCGGTCTTGTATACTAGCCTGGCTTTTAGTCCAAATTTCGGTCGTCATTTGTCTCTAGCACCACCATTGCAACCGAAAACTGCCGTTCATGCGTCATAGAAAGCCAAATATAGGCTCCTCGCTCGACTAGCCAGTCATTTAATCCACCCTTGACCTCGATCCGAGGTTTTTGGTAAGGACGCCGTATAACTTCGATGTCCACCCAGCGGCTGCCGTGTATGCCGCCACAAGCCTTGATCAAAGCTTCTTTCGCTGCGAATCGCGCGGCCCACCGTTGCACAGTCAAAGGCCCCGTGCCCACGCTTTGTTGTTCCCGTTCTGAAAATAAGCGCCCGATGGCACGGGGCGTCCTTTTCAACAAACGCGCCATCCGGGCGTTTTCCGTTGCATCCACGCCAATCCCTAAAATCACAGGTTTTCCACGACAACGCCCCAAGTCACCGGCCCGGGTTGAAAACGGGACACTTCTTGAAAACCTTGCTCCGCTACCTCGGCTACCACTTCATCCACAGTAAATCGATGCTCCAGGGGCGGACCAAATTCTGTTAGTTCTTTTCTCCAATCTACAATGATCCAGAGGCCGCCGGACCGAAGAATGCGTTTCATTTCTGCAATCGCTTGCTGACGATGCTGCACCTCATGATACATGGTGTGCCATAAGACCCGATCCACCGAATCTGAGGCCAGGTGGGTATCCTCTGCTGACCCAGCCATCACCTCTAATTGGAACAATCCGGCAGCGTTGGCCCGATGCGTCAATTCGTCTCGGGCCGCAGGGCTGGGATCCACTGCCAGCACCAAACCGGCGCGTCCCACAGCCACTGCCAACGGCAAGCTAAAGTATCCCAAACCCGCTCCCACATCAGCCACCCGCATGCCTTCGGTGGCATCCACCGCTTCTAGGACTGGCGCCTTAGGCATCATTTGCTCTCGTTCAGGATTATCCAACCGCAACAAATGCTCTCGATCGTGCCACATCTCATAATCGCGATGCATCTTATCCCCCCTGACATAGCTGTTATTATTATAGCGAATTTTTTCCAGCAACCTAGCATCGAACCATCGACTTATTTTCCGTACTTAAAGGATTCCGGTGGGACTCATCTAATATCTAGTGGATTTGTTGGTAGCCATGGCGATTGCGTCCGCGACTGGAATTCTTGCCATCTTGGAGAGGACGGTGACCAAACACGCGCTTGTTAGGTGCGCTACCCCAAGAGCTAGTTTCGCCCAATCGCGTGAGATGCTTTTTACCGTCTCGCCTAGGCTTGAGTAATCCCTGGTTTTGACGGTCATACTGTTAGCACTTTACTACCCCATTCCACACCAGGACTTGCGGGAATGAACCAATCGCTAGTTGCAAAAGGGAGCGTGATTTTTTTGAAGGCGATAAAGGGTCTCTTGATCATAGTGGGCAGTTCTCTATGGCTCTGTGCCTGTGGTGCCAGCCCCAAGGCATCACAGACTCCTCACCTTTTTGCCCCAGCCGCTGCCATTGCGGCCGGCAATGCACTATATCAACACACTTGCGCCTATTGCCACGGAACAAACGGGCAAGGCGGAGTACGATTTAACGCGCCCCGCCTGTGGGGTCCCGGCAATGTCGTTCAAACAGGAGTCTTCAATTCGGAAGATGCTCTTGCCGCATTCATCAAGCGTGCTATGCCTGCTCAAGCTGTTAACGGAGTCAACCCCGGAGGATTAACTGAAATCCAGGCCCATCAAGTTGCCCAGTACATACTTTCCAAGAATCGCGGTTAATGCGGTCCAGCGACAAAAGTGGCACAGTTTGTATCCTGACAATCCTGGGCGTGTGAGCCCGTTATCCGTATGGCAGTGGCCGAACAACCGTCTCCATCTTCCCAGTACTTGCATGTTTCTATCACACAGGTGACGTCAGGAGTAAGCTGAGTTCCCGCAGCAAAGGGCTCGGCTACGGTCCCCCCCCAATTTACGTTGTCCAAGGAGCTTACCATATTGCTGATCGAAGCTCGACCAATAAACGTCTTGCACTCTGACTCATCGATCGATTGCGCCATTTGTCCTGCACTTTGGTTTAAAACATCAATTTTACCGGCTGCGCATAGACTTTGCGGCATCCAATGGGCACAGGTGCTTACCGAACATTCCACTTGCGGCGAGTTCATCCTCCACATCCTCTCTGAGTACTGGTAACGGCGCATAGTGTATGAATTGTCGTCGCGTCCTATACGCCAGAGCAAGAGCCAATCCAGACTCGTATTGTTTGAACAAAAAGTCCGGGTCCAGTCACAAACCCATAAGATTTTTACCGCGTTTACCAATCGAGATACCGCAGTATCTACGACAGTTAACTCCTTTCCGTTCAACTTTCATCGTGCTATACTGCAGACAAAGTCCAGAGGGATACCTTGGTTACAAACCGATAGGGATCTGTTCGAATATTATGATTATTCCATCGGTTTGTGGCTCCTGAGCGCAGTACATAGCCTAAGGGCAACACCGCTAGTGCGCCCTTCGCGTACCCCTCCATGACGCAAACTAATTGAGGAGGGATTATTGTGCGATTTCGCACACGGTGGGGCGTGGTATTGGGACTGGCCGGATTTGGTTTATTCGCCGCCGGCTGTGGAGCTCAAACCACCTATACGCCGCCGACGTTTCCCCCAGGCAATGCTGTTGCTGGCGAACAGTTATATACCACCACATGTGCCGCCTGTCACGGTCCGACTGCGGAAGGAACTTCTAGTGTGGCACCACCGTTATGGCAACAAGGTGGAGTTTCCAGTCCTAATTACTCCAGTATGACTACCTTAACCGCATTCATTTATCAAAACATGCCGAAATCGGCGCCTGGCAGTCTTAGCAAGCAACAAGCAGCAGATGTCGCGACGTTCGTTTGGGGATTGGATGGCAAACTCGGCTCCAGCACAGCTAGTCAGATGCTGGGCATGTTGACAAAAACCTCTGCGCCACCGCCTGCTACGCCAACGACCACGGTGACCTCGTCAAAATTCCTATCGGTCAACACCAGCGCCAAAACCGCGACCTTAAGCCTGATCGCTGGATACAACACGTCAAATGACGGCGGCTTTAATTTCGATGGAGGTTATGACGGAAACATGACCGTAACCATTCCGGTGGGGTACAACGTGACCGTCAATTTCAAGAATAGTGCGCAGATTCCTCATTCGGCTGCTGTCATTGGTCCGACTGGAAATAATGCCACGGGTCCCATTATTTCCGGCGCAACCACGCCTAATCCCGTCTTGGGCACGGCTCCGGGAGGAACAGCAACGTTTAGTTTTACACCTACTAAAGCAGGATCCTATCGCATCGCGTGTCTTTTCCCAGGCCATTTGGTGCTGGGCATGTATATTAACCTCAAGGTGGTCTCCAGCGGAACCCCCTCGATGTCTTAAGGGGGTTCCCCATCATGGGGTCAGGTTCTACACGAAAAATATTATGGTATGGCGTCGGCGCCTTTTGGTTGCTCGACGCCTTGTTGCAAATGCAGCCCCATATGTTTTCCTCCGATTTAGTCACCAGCATTATGATGCCCAACGCATTCAACCAACCCAAGTGGGTCACCGATTCGATTGATTGGATGCTAAATCTGCTGATTACCCATAACCTGGCCCTTTTCAATTGGTTTATTGCCGTTATCCAGTTGGTTATTGGCGCGCTGATTCTCACCGGATATCGCCGTCGCTGGGGCACTCTCGGCTTATGGCTTTCCCTGATCTGGGGAGTGGGCGTATGGTACTTTGGAGAAGGTCTAGGCACCATCCTTACCGGCCAATCCACCTATCTTACCGGAGGACCGGGTTCTGTTGTCCTATACATGGCCATCGCCATTATCCTGCTCTTGCCCAAAAACATTTGGCATGATCGAACCGGCCAACGGCCATTGGAAATTCTTCGCAACACCCTAGTCGGATTATGGTGCATAGGCGCAGTATTGCAAGCTCTTCCAGGATTTTGGACCCATCATGGATTGTGGACTCAAATTTATGGATCGGCGGTCATGACTCCCCAATCATGGGTGACCGCTCCCATTTATGCCGTGGCCCATCTCACCTTGTACCACACCGCTTTGTGGAATCTCTTATTTATCGTCATTATGCTATTGGAGGCCGCCGGCCTCTGGTTCCGATGGGGCCCATGGTTTTATTGGGCTAGCGGCCTATGGCTGATATTCATGTTTTGGATTGGGGAAAACTTAGGCATGATCCTAAGCGGCATTACCACCGATCTCAATACCGCTCCCTTATGGGCTTTGATGATGTGGCCCCTTTATCGAGAATCCGTGCGGCTACATCGCCCGCTGACCTCCCACATACACCTCCTTGACTAAATTGACTCCATAGTGATAACAGGGGTAGCAGTAGTCGTCGGTATCCCATATTACAAAATCTGCGAGTTTGCCCGGAACCAGCGCCCCCCGGTCATCGAGCGCCAACGCTCTGGCCCCCATTATGGTCACGCCAGCCCACACCTCTTCCGGGAGCAGGTTGAGCCAGGAGGCGGCCCACGGCATCAACATCGACAGCGCCTCGGTAGGAGAAGAGCCAGGGTTGCCGTCAGATCCAATTGCCACGCTCAAATTGGCCTCGATCATTGACCGGGCGGGAGGCATTCCTCCATGGTGCAGATATCCGGCGGTCCCCGGCAGCAGAACCGCCGTAGTTCCCGCTTGGGCCATGGCCGAAATCCCTGCTTGACCCGTCATGGCGCAATGATCTGCGCTAACCGCCCCCAACCATGCCGCCAACTGGGCTCCGTGGCCATCCGCCAATTCATCGACATGTAGCTTAACTTTAAATCCCAGGGCTTGCGCAGCTGTAAGATAGCTCCGCGACTCTTCCACACTAAATACTCCTGGCTCACAAAATATATCGACAAAGTCCGCCAAGTCACCAATCTTCGGTAGTAGTTCTTGGGCCAACCACGCAAGATATTCTGCGCTTTGCCCCCGATATTCCTCTGGTACCGCATGGGCTGCCAAACAAGTGGACACCAAGCGGGTCGGCGCTGTATTCTGCACGCTGCGCAACAGCTGCAACATCCGGTATTCACCACTGACGGTCAGATCATAACCCGTCTTGACTTCCACGGTGGTAGAACCGTGCTGCAAGGCGCACGCCAGCCGCTGTTGCAGCAAGTAGGTCAGTTCCTCGTCTGATGCTTGTCGTGTCTTTTGCACCGTGGACAAGATCCCTCCGCCCGCATTCAAAATCTCCAAGTAGGTCTTGCCCTTGGCGCGCATGGCAACCTCGTCTGCCCGATGACCGCTGTACAATAAGTGAGTATGCGCATCCACCAATCCGGGACTGATCAGGCACCCCCCACAATCGACCACTGGACCAGTCCATCGGGAGGGCTCTTCATGGGCAGAACCGATCGATGCCACCCGCCCCTGGTCCACGATCAGGAAAGCTCTGGGAATCATGGCAAAAGCGTCTTTTTGATTTTGAGCCAGGGGATTCATGGTCAACAGTTGACCGATGTTGCGATATAAGGTAGCGTCTCCGATCATCTGTTTAGGCCTCCTCTGTTCGACCGCGCATCTGCGGCTGAACAGCCTTTTGGGGAGCGAATTGGTCTCCCGCCAGAGCCAACTCCACCACATGTGCAGCGTCGAAATCCGCAAGTTGCAAATAATATTGCACGGTATCGATTACTGCCTGGGCTGGCAAAAAGCCCACCAGTTCCGAATGCGCCACCAAAACTCCATAACGGCCCGCTTCGCGCCGAACCAATTCCAAGGCTTTAGGCAATGTCGTCTTGGGATAGTCTACTAAATTCATTGACACCTGCACCCGACCGCGGTGAACAGTATCCATGGCCAACGCCTTGACGCCGATTAAGCCGCCGCTCGAACCGCGAACCGCTTTCGCAATTCGTTGGGCAACCGCTAATTCCTCTGTGTTCAAAAATACATTGAAGGCAATCAGCGGCCACCGTGCGCCAATAATGGCGGCTCCCGCGGTGGGATGGGGCCTGGGGGGACCGAAGTCCGGAGGGTCTTCTGCCATACGGTGCGCTAATCCTTCGAACTGTCCACGCCGCACATCTGCGAGATTTTTTCGCTCAGGTTGACGGGCAGCGTGCTCGTAAAGATAGACTGGCAGCCCCAATTCGCTGGCCACCTGTTCTCCTAGACGCCGCGCTAAGTCAATCGCATAACTCATGGGCGTGGTGCCGAGGGGAACAAAGGGCACCACGTCTACCGCACCCAATCGCGGATGAGTTCCGACTTGATGAGTCAAATCAATATGCTGCAAAGCGACCTTTATGGTTTCGAATATTGCCCCCAGCACTGCTTCGCCATCTCCAGCCACGGTAAGCACAGAACGGTTATGGTCCACGTCGCCCTCTAATCCGAGTACTTTGACATCGTCTTGGGAAGCTGCCTCAAGGATTTTTTGCAGCGTTACAATATTGTTTCCCTCCGAAAAGTTCGGAATCGATTCAACCCACATCCCCTACCACCCCTTTTTTTCTATATCAACCCGAGTGCTGTAAAACGTTGCCCCACCGCCAAAATCGGACAGTTCCTGAGAGGTGAGTTGATTAATGTTGGCCCCCTCTCCGGCTCGATTCCAACGCACCGCATAACTGACTACAGTTCCTGGTGCCGGCATCGAACTCATGCAGACCTTTAGGTCAGTTTCACCTCGGTCATTGTGCACCCTCACCCACTGGCCTTCCAACCATCCCTCGCGTTGGGCGTCCGCTGGATTGACCAAGAGTTCGGGAAAGGGAGAACGCTGCTCAAAACTCCTTAGATTGGCAAAACTGGATTTAATCGTTTCGCGGCGCGACGGAGTGAGGAAATGATAGCGCCCGGGCACGTCACGGCCCACCTTAAGCTCCCCGATTGGCTCAAGGTGCAGTCGGTGGTCGGACGTCATAATCGGAGTGTCCACATAAGGCCGCAAATTCGCTGAAATCCTGAGTTTTTGCACCGGATCCCGATAGAGCGACTCCAAAGTAATGCCGTCTAGATAAGGGTGATCGGTGTCGAGCGCTGCGGCGATCAGGGTTTCGTCCGATTCACGCAATGCCGGATCCGTTAATCCCATCGCATGGGCTAATCTTCTAAAAAACTCGGTATTGGAGACAGCCTCTCCTGCAGGATTGGTGGCTGGCATATTTAATTGCACATACCGGTGCCAATACGATACATGGAGGTCCAAAATCTCCATAGACATGGCCGCGGGCAGAACATAATCCGCATATTGCGCGGTATCCGTCATCATCTGCTCATGGACTACGACAAAGAGGCTGTCCCGGCTAAGTCCTCTTATGACTGAAGATTGGTCTGGGGCGGTCGCAGCCGGATTGGCATTGTACACCACCAGTGCCTCAATACCAAAGGTTTCAAGAGCTTGGCCCAATTGCACCATATTCACAATTCTCGGCGCGGTTTTTGCCAAATCTGGGCACGTGAGGCGATTCCAGTTGAGTCCAAAGGCGTCACCATTACTCAACAACAATCCGCCCGCCACATCACTAAATGAGCCCGTCAGCACAGACAATGCAGCTACGGCCCATACTGCCAAACCAGAATTTTGCTGGCGTTGCATCCCAAAACCCGGTCGTATCAACAACGGGCGCACAGTAGCCAGATTCAAAGCCAATTGCTCGATAAGGGCAGGGTCAACACCGCACTGTTGGGCCGCCGCTTCCAGAGACCAAGGCTTTACCGCAGCACGATATTGATCAAATCCTGATGCGTGGCGTGCTACAAAATCATGGTCATACAGCTCGTGATCAATGAGATAACGCCCCAACGCCATCGCCAGCATGGCATCTGAGTTGGGTTTCAACTGCACATGATATTGATAGCGATTGGCGGTTTCCGTTTTTAACGGATCCACCGTCCAAATCCGAGCGCCATTCTGCCTGGCCTCATCCAGCAAAGGAATTTGGTGCACGTTGGTGGCCATAGGATTAGTTCCCCATAGGAGAATCATTCGCGCCTTGGGTAGCGTTTCAGGGTCTGGCCCCATGCGTTGTCCAAACATCCGACCAAGTACCGCGCTGGCGGAAGCGGTGCAAATGGTGCGGTCTAGTTGGGACGCGCCGATGGCGTTAAAAAACCGACGATCCATGGACGCCTCGCTAAGCACTCCCATATTCCCAGCAAAGCTATAAGGCAAGATGGCTTTTGCCCCTGAGTGCGCGACGATAAACTGCAACCGGTCGGCAATATCATCGAGCGCCTGCTCCCAGGTCACCCGTACAAATTGTCCGCTGCCTTTAGGTCCGGTCCTGCGAAGGGGATACAAGACCCGGTCGGGGTGATTTATGCGCTCTAAATAGCGGTTCACTTTAAAGCACAAAAAGCCGCGCGTGATGGGATGCCCCACTTGGCCTTTGATCCGTTTGATTTGACCGTCTTCCGCCAACACTTCTAGGCTGCACGTATCATAGCAGTCATGAGGACAGACACCGTGAACCCAGATTTCTTTATGCAACTGTTATACTCCTGACTCGCCTGTCTGGCGGGTGTTTCCCTATGGTTGCCACGAATAACACGCCTATACAGTTTTTAGAACATGTCCATAGCGGTCTAAAGGAAACGCATCCAGATGATTGCCATCGCGTCCGACAACTGATTTAGCCTCAAACAACGCGTTTAGCACGGCTTCTTCCGTGGCCTCCACTGTTGCATCAAACAACCGATTGATCAAGATCTCATGTCCGGACATTTGGCCGTCCACAACATAAGGCACGTCCATCGTCCTTGTATCTCGGGCAATTCGAGTGGCCGTACCAAAAGCTAAAAACAGTTCTCCGCTGGAATCGTTGGCCACCGACCCGGTGCGTGCTAAACCCAATCCCATCCGCTTTGCCAAACGTTTTAACTGATGCGGCAACAAAGGAGCGTCGGTCGCCACCACTCCTATGCAAGAACCCTCCTGGCCTCTTTCCCCGGTCTGGCCAATGCCCAGGCCCACCGGGTGTCCCCTGACGATAAGTTGATGCTGTCGTCCAAAATTGGTGTTGACCAATACGCCCAACGTAAATTGCCCCGATTCACCCACGATTCGGCGAGAAGCTGTGCCAATGCCGCCTTTATAGCCAAACAGCTGCATACCGGTTCCAGCGCCTACCGACCCCTCTGCAACAGGTCCCTCACAAGCCCCATTGAACGCATCAAAAAACGCCGACGTGGGCAACGCGGCGCCCCGATTATCATTTAAATATCCATCATCACATTCCGCGACAACCGGAATGGCTATATCAAAATCTGCCACCCCCGGGTCCATCTGAGTCAAATATTGCATAGTCGCCTCATAGCCACTGCCCACACTGCGGGTGCCCGTCAACACGATGGGCGACCCTAAGAGCCCCCATTCATCGATGGCGGCACGTCCGGTCATCACGCCGTAGCCATTAAGCACGTCGGTTCCCGCGTACACCCTTTCCCACGCGGGATTTCCGCTATGAGGAAAAATGACCGTCACCCCGCTGCGGATCACTGTTGGCTCATTCATCACAACCGTTACCTGACCAACTTTTATCCCCGGCACATCGGTTATGGCATTATGCCTTCCGGTCGGCAAATAACCAACGGCGAATCCATAATCCCGCAGCCTCAAATCGGCACCCCCTTTTTGGCAGCGAAAATACTCCTGCTACTATAAAATTAACAGATCAGATCACAGAGGAGACAATATAGTCATCTACAATATGGCATTTTGTTTCATGGTGACTCAAATGCCCCTGTCTTTGTTTAATATTGTAAACCGCCGTTCTGATGGACTTATCTAAGACTGATCATCTCTATGCCCATGATCATCCTGTCGCCACCTTCCTGGTTCATCGCGTCGCGGCTTCTTAGGGTCACAAGGACCGGTCGTCCACCGGAGGACGCTCCCCAAGCAAGTCACCGAGCAGTCCTACCGTCAGGCAGGACCGGATGGGCAGCCACCACCCATCGAACTCTCGGCCACTGTCCGTAAATTGACCGCTGCATTGACGTCGCGGTCATGATGCGTCTGACACTGCGGGCATATCCATGTCCGCACACTTAAGGACATTTTCGGGACCTTGTGCCCACACGTCGAACAGGTTTTACTGCTCGGATACCAGCGGCTCACCACGACCACCGTCTTGCCACGTTGGGCCGCCTTGTATTCTAACTGGCGGCGCAATTCTCCCAAGCCCATGTCGGCAATTGCCCTAGCAAGCTTATGGTTTTTGAGCATGCCGGCGACATGCAGATCCTCGATGGCGATGACATCGAAACGATCAACGAGATAGTGGGTCAGTTGGTGCAGGGCATCGGCCCGGATATTCGCAATCCGGGCATGGAGCCGGGCGATGCGCCGTTGGGTTTCCCGCCTATTCTCCGACCATGGGATGTGCATTCCTTTCGGAATAGGTTTGCCGGGCTTGAGCCCGGCACCGACGTTCGCCGCTTCCATTTGACGACTGAAGTGTTGATATAACGGGCGGAGTGTCTTCAACGCAGCGGCATAGGCTTTCGGCCCTGCAATTTTCTCGCCGGTGGAGAGTGTGGCCAATGCCGAAACCCCTAAATCCACCCCGCCCACCGCTTGGTTTTCGCGCAAGATTCGGGGAGGATCGGGAATCTCCACGGTGACACTCAAAAACCAGCGGTCAGCGGTCCGGGAGATCGTGCCATCCAGCACTTTCCCGACAAAGCGTAACGATTCGTGCATCCGCACCCAGCCCAACTGGGGAATATGCACTGTCTGCCCTTTGACCGTGAATGGGTCGTTGGTTAACGTAACACTGTCGTGTCGGCCCTTTGTCTTAAACGTCGGATACTCCGCGAGACCGGCAAAGAAATTCTGAAACGCTTGGCCCAAGTGCATGATGGCCATTTGGGGGGGCATTCTTGGTCACCTCCAACAGCCAGGGAAAGGCCTCGTGCTTGAGCGCATTGAGTGGACGGCGCAGGGCTGCCTCGGACGGTTTCGGCAATGTGGGGTCGCCTTTCCACGCAGCATATTGCTGCTGCCATTGGTCCAAGGCCCAATAGTAGGCAAAGCGGGCGACACCCGCCGCCTTGCGGAAATACGTCTCCTGCCCATCGTGGGGATCGAGGGCGATTTTATGGGCGAGTATACCGGCCCATTTTCCATGGCCATCAGTTTACGAAAGTCAGACCCCAGCACGCGTGAAGAGGTGACGTCGGGGCGGGGCCGCGAAATGGTGATTCGATTCATGAGGGAGTGGGTCATCACGTCCGGGAGCACGGCATCAAATGGTTCGGCCCCATAACGCGCAGGGACTATTTTTTGGATTCCGGCGGTATACAGCATTTTCGCGCGCAACACCTCGAATGAGTAGTCGCGGCCCATGCGTTGCAGGGCCCGAATGAGGTTGTTGGCGGATTCGGTATACGCATTCGTGATCGGATGGTCGAAGTATGCGAAGATGGGATCATGCTAGTTATGCATAGCTGTCGTCAATGGGCCAACCGCAGCGCGTAGAATTTGTCCACGACAATCGTGGCGTGGGGCAGTGCCCGATGCACTGCATCCGGGTAAGGACGCCACATGTCCATGGGTCACCATCGGGTTGCGGCAAGTGCGTGAGAGGGATCTGCTCATAGGTACGATGCGGCAGTACGTCCCGCAGAGTCTGCTCTTCCACATTGGTGAGAACGCATCGCGGTTGGCCCAGGACGACTTCATCAATACCCAGAATTTTCGGGGTCACTAGGGTACGAGTGCGGTCCCAGGTGCCAACGGCTTCGCAAAACACGGCCCGCACAGTCCACCTCGGTGGCGACGGCAGTAAACGGTCGGGCAAGCATTTGCTGGGCGACAAAGATTTTAAGACGCTCGGTCACCCGCCGCTGATCATCCGGACCGGGAGTGGGATCCACACCGGTACGACGACATTGATGGCACCGATAGCGCTGGCGTTGAACCAGGAGGCCCACCCGCTTGCCATGCATCGGCAAGTCGCGAAATGCGGGCGTTAAGATCCCATGCTTCGCGAGGCCGGGGTGCCCACAATGGGGACACCTGGTCGGAGGTACGAGGCTCCGGGTCGAAAACGATAGTCATAACGATTTTCTTGCCAGACGTCGACTGCCCATCCTGGCAAATTTAACAGATTTATCATGGGCGTAAAACCATTTCAGGATTCTCCAAAGACACCTTGTGGTCTTTCTTTCTCCGTGTTTGTCACCAACGCGCCAGAACCGACTTACGCGGGATCGAATAGGGTGGCCATACGCTGGCGGAGCCACTCTTCAGCCCCTTGCCCCATGGTCTTTACCACGTCCTCTGCGGAGCGCGTGGCGTTTACGAGACCCACGGCTTGCCCCACATAGACGAAATCGATGTCGTAGTCGCCACGATGGCGGTGAAAGGTTTGAAAGGCCATTGACGACGGCCCAACGTCCTCCTCGCGCCCGTGCCATTGATCGGTAAAGTGATTACGTATTGCGCGGCCGGGATAGGCGTCAGGCCAGGGGAGATCTTGCACCCGATCAAACACATGCGTCAGGACGGTCTCCGTTTCGCGGGCGGACAGGATGCGTTCACGCGCCACGGGGCGATGTAGGGTTTCAGGAGAGGCTAGCAAGGCGGTGCCAATCCAGGCCCCGGCGGCTCCCGCCGCGATGACACCGCCGACTCCGCGGGGGGACGCGATGCCGCCAGCGGCCACCACGGGCACCGTCACCGCGTCCAACACAATTTGCATCAGGGGCAGCGTGGCCACGGAGCCGGTATGGCCGCCCGCTTCGCTACCTTGAGCCACAATGAGGTCAACCCCGGCCGCTTGGGCTTGGATTGCTTCGTCGCGGCTATGGACTTGAGTGGCCACTCGGATGCTGGACGCATGGCAACGAGCGACATAGGGGGTCGGATCCCCAAATGATAATGATAAGAGCATGGGACGCGCCGTGAGCGCCGCCTCGAATAAGTCGGGACGCTCGTCGAGCGCCCAGATCATTAAGCCGATGCCAAACGGGCCCGCAGTCCGGGCGATCGCCGCTTGTTGGAGCAGAAAATCAGGGCGGGCTTGACTGCTCATCCCTATCATGCCGAGTCCTCCGGCGCGAGACACGGCTGCGGCTAAGACGGCGTCGGCAACCCCCGCCATGGGCGCCCCAATGATGGGATAACGCAAACCCCAGGAATCGGTAAGGAACGTATGGATCATGACAGATCCCTCCATTCTTAGATCTTCAAGCACGCTTCAGAACGTGCTGAGCCCCCACGATAACTATGCATTAGGGGCACCTCTAGTTCCCACGGACGGCTGATTGATAATGCGCCAATAGGGCAGGATCATCTATAGACCCATGGTGATGTATCTGTTGCCAGCGCCCCTCAATCCATTGGTATATGCGACTGGTGCGAATCGCCAATTCAATGACTTCAGAACCGATACGAAACTTGCCCCGTTCCCGACCCACCACAAAAAATATTTCTTGTGTCTCATGTAATGTGTAATCGTGGAATTCGACAGATACTTCTGCTGGCCCGTTAAATATGTGGGCGTACACTTCTCTTATTTCGGTCCAACCACGCTTAATTCCCCCGACAGGATTGTCCATGGAGATGTCTTTAGTCTGCGCCCAATTCAATGACATCGCCTCCATGTCTCTGGTGTTAAAAGCACGATAAAAACTTATCAAGGCTTGTTGAGAGGGTGACAAGTTTTTCGTCTCCTCATAACCCGTAATCGCCTGCTTTTGCATCGTTATCCTACGCTCCTTATTCGTTGGGTTGGGCCAATGGATGAAAAAGATCGGGACAAATATCAAGAGACTAACAAGATAACCAACCGATCAATGGTTTCGCCTAAAATCAGCCAGTCTGATTACCACTGCGGCTTGGTATCATGCACGATATCAATAAAAATCACATCGATCATATGCTCCTTCATATCGTGATTACGCGCCCACGGAGGAACGAACCGTGGGGAGCTTCACTCACGGGACACCTTCTGTTTGTTCTATATCGGAGAGGATCTTCTGCCTGACGGAGACAAAAAAGACTCAGAAAAATACATCCCATGACGCCCGCCGTTTGAAAGAGCCCCACGGCTGCGAGGCGCAGCCAATTGGTGAGTCCGCGAGGATGGGGTCGTCTGGTGACGATGGCCCCACTGACCATCAAGAAGCCTGCTAAAACGAAACGCACCCCGGCTAGCAATAACGGTGAGACACAGGCCAACCCGATTTGGCTTATAGCAAAGGAGGAGCCCATAAGCACCGTCGTCAGGATGACCATCAACACATAGAGCCCGTGATTCCTGACCGTCATCACCGTCGTGCGATGGCCCACGTCTTCCCATCGTCTCCATGGGACAACACCATGATATTCACCCCCTGACAAAATTCTATAGTGACCGATAGTGCATGTAAAATGATAGAATGTGAATCGTAACATCACTAAAAGTGAATGGCTGGTGAATCGCGTGAACAGTGATGACTTGTTAGTCTTTCTCGCCGTCGTGGAAGAAGGCAGTATCACCCGAGCCGCCACGCGACTGGGGTACGTCCCATCCAACGTCACCGCGAGGATTCGGCAATTGGAAGCGGAACTGCACACCACGCTGTTTGTGCGCCACAGCCGGGGGATGACGCTCACCCCTCCGGGACACATGCTCCGCCCCTATGCGGAAAAAATGCGTCATGTCCTGAACGAGGCGGTTTTGGCATTGGAGGATTCAGCGACGCCCCAAGGCGCATTGGTCGTAGGAGCGCTGGAAACCACCGCAGCCGTACGCCTGCCCAAACTCTTGGCGGCCTATCACCGCCAGTACCCTCAGGTGGATTTGACGTTAGTCACAGGGCCAACCTATCAACTAGTCGAAGACGTATTACAGTATAAGCTGGAGGGAGCATTCATCAGCGGCCCGGTGGCCCATCCCGACATCCACCAGGAGACGGTCTTCCATGAGCATCTCGTGCTCATCGCGGAAATTCACGCGGGGGATCTGCAGACTCTTCAGAGCAAGCCCTTGTTGGTATTCCGTGCGGGGTGTTCCTACCGTGCCAAATTGGAACAATGGTGGGCCAGTAACGGCATTTTGCGACCGAAGATCATGGAGTTTGGCACCCTGGAGGCCATTCTTGGAGGAGTCAGTGCTGGTCTCGGCGTGTCGCTGTTGCCCCAGTCGGTTGTGCATCAATGGGAAACGGAAGAAATGCTTCGGAGTTATCCTGTCCCGCAACCTTATCAGAGGACCGAGACGGTTTTCATCCGGCACCAAAACGCGTTTATCACGAGTGCTTTCCGACGTTTTATGGAGGAAATCCAACATTTTCGTCGAATCTAAACATCGGATAATGGAGACGCATTGCTTGTCTTGCGCCATCACCGTCGCCTCGTAGAGGTCTACACCGCAGAGGAGGGACACGCCATCGTCTACCCCAACCCGCTTTGGTGTCTGGGCTAAGACCTCGGGCACCACTGACGATCACATTGTTTCTCAATTCGCCTCAAGACCGGTAGTTTCACCACACTTAGCCGCTGTTGAGAGCCCTTTCATCTGCCCTTGGGGTAATGTCCTAGATTTCAGCCTGCGTAGGATCCGTGATGGTCCCCACGACAAGCGGCACAATCCTCAGAGAATATCCCGACTCGTTGTCGTATCTCATGCAAGCCTGAAGGGACGATTAACCATGGACTTCACACCATCGTCTCGCTGTCTCGAAAACGACGGAGCTCTCTCATTCCTAAGATTAGTGGGAAGCCGACCCTCGTAGGATTCCACATGATTTTCCGAAGAGACTCCCGAATTGCCGGAGCGTGCGATGTCTCGCGTTCCACATGAAAATCCGAATACCCATTATTTTTTAGGGTTCTCAATACGCGCAGCCCTTTACAACGCTAACACGCCCTGATATTATGATGCAAATGTCCCATGAACGGGAAGAGCCGGGTGGTTCAACAGAAAGTCGGGAAAGATGGAAACCGACGTCCTGCCCGAGCCCGATTCCACCCGGGAGGATATCAGCGAAGAGTTGATCGCGGTCCTGCGTTACAGGCATCAAGTGGGTGGTCTAGATGTTTGACTACCAACTAGGGTGGCACCGCGGTTATTACCGTCCCTAATTTAGGGGGCGTTTTTATTTTTGCGGAGAATTGTCCACTGTCCTATAGGCCAAAACTTGCTAAATGGGAGGTTTACCTGATGTTTTCGCCAGAAATTTTGCTTCCTGGACCCACACCGATTCCATCATCTGTTCAACAGGCGATGATGACTCCCATGTCCGATCACCGGGGTTCACATTTTGCCCCCGTCGTGAGCCGTGTACGTGATGCTTTGGCCAACTTATTTCAGGTTGGACCAGGCGGTGCGGTAGCCGTCATTCCCGCTAGTGGCACCGGCGCATTGGAGGCCGCCATCCAGAACTTTTTCGCGGCCGGCCAACGCGTCTTGTCCATCTCGACCGGAGCTTTCGGCGATCGTTTTGCAAAGATAGCTCAAAACCACGGATTAAGTGTGGACAAGGTCGAAGTTCCGTGGGGGCAGGCCTTTTCTCCTCTTGATGTTGTGGAACGTGTAGCGAAAGGGTTGTATGCAGGCGTACTGGTTACCCAGAACGAAACCTCAACCGGCGTCCTTAACCCCGTGCAATCACTGGCCGCCCTCTTAAACAATTTACCAAACTCGCGGCGTCCCCTATTTATTGTAGACAGCATCAGCGGAGTGCCTTCTGTCCCCATGGAGATGGTGGATTGGGGAGTTGATGTGGTGCTGGCCGCCAGTCAAAAAGGCTTTATGTGTCCACCAGGCTTAGCGTTGGTGGCAGCTACAGAACGTGCCCGGATTCATTTAAAAACCGAGGGAGCCTATGGTTATTATTTTGATTTAAACCCCTACTTTGAGGGCCAACTTCCCTACACCCCCGCGGTGTCCTTGTGGTATGGTCTGGACGCCGCATTACAGCTCCTGCAGGAAGAAGGAGTCCAAGCTCGCTATGCACGCCATCACACGTTAGCCAAGATGGCCCGTGAGTTTGCCAACGCCGGGGGTTGGCATGCTATTGTGGACGAGGACCATGCTTCCCCAACAGTCACCGCCATCGAATTGCCTCCATCCTACGACCCCGGAGATTTAAGAAAAAAAATCGCTCGTCAAGGATTGCAAATTGCCGGCGGAATGGGTGCCTGGCATCATCACGCAATTCGCATTGGCCATGTGGGCGCAGTTTTACCATCCATGCTGTTTGGTGGTCTGGGTACCATAGCCCACTTTGTGCCGCATCCTGACCGGGCATTAAGCGCCGCTTGGGCTGCATGGCACGCATACACAATCATAGAGGAGGTTTAAACCATGAGTCCAATGCCGAAAATCCTTGTCACGGAAGCCTTGGGTCCCGAGGGACTAGATTATTTGAGGCAAAATGCGGAAGTCGACGCCCATTATCTTCTGGATCCGGTGTTATTGCCGGAGTTGATGGATCATTATGATGCGGTAATTATTCGCAGCGCCCATCGTTTGACACGCGAGCTCCTCACAGGGCATCCCCGACTGCGAGTGGTGGCGCGGGCGGGCGCGGGCGTCGACAACGTGGACCTGGTAGCAGCCACAGAATTAGGCATCGCGGTCATTAATGCTCCAGGGGCCAACGCCATTGCTGCCGCTGAACATACCTTCGGGCTCATGTTAAGCGTCATTCGCAACATTCAAAAGGGCGATGACCATGTGCGCCAAGGCGGATGGGATCGCCAAGCCTTTTTAGGACGTGAACTCCACGGACGGACCTTGGGCATTATCGGACTGGGCCGCGTGGGACGTGAAGTAGCTCGGATAGCCCGCGGTTTTGGCATGCCGATTTTAGCCTACGATCCCTATATTAGCGACGAAATCTTCAAAACCCACGGTGCCCTCCGGGCCCAGACGCTCGAGGACCTGCTGCCCAAGAGTGAAGTGCTCACCATCCATACCCCCAAAACGGGGCCTAGACTCACCTATCCCCTACTAAAGCAACTGCCCAAGGGCGCTGTGGTCATTAATGCCGCGCGCGGGGGACTGATGGAAGAAGATGCGATGGATGCGCTTTTGGAAGAAGGACATCTCTATGGAGTG
>JAJYHT010000070.1 GCA_021784595.1 Bacillota bacterium
GGGAAGTGCACCGTCCATTGCACTTGACCCGCTTTGTTCAACAACAGGGCATCATTGCCATCGATCTGGGTCACCAGCATCCCGCCCTGAGGTGCGGGAAAATCTCCATTGGGTGCTGCATAGGTGGTGGGGGGATTAACCGCCATGACCCCGGTTTGCCCATATTGTTTGACAATGCGCTTGGTCTGCCGACTTATGAAAAGGATACGCTGATTGCGGATGTCGGCAACCGTTATCATGTCTCCCGCAGGGGTTTGGTACAAAAATGCATCGTCTGGCGTGTTAAGATAGCCGGGGAGAGATCCCGGCACGCCTGGGTGGCCATAACTCCAGACAATCTTTCTGGTCTTGAAATTCAAGATGGAGACCACGTTGTAGCCTTCTTGGTTCGTAATGATCTCATCCCAGTGCGGCCCAAAAAAGACGTCATCGTCGTCATGCAACTGTGATGGATGTCCCGGTTGAGGATATTGCCAGATGATCTGTTTTTGCGGGTTGACCAAAAGAATCCGATTGTTGCGGGAATCCGCAATCAACACATCCCCTGGCAAAGCCGAGGTGGGTCCAGCACTGCGCCATAACTTCGGTTTGGACGCGGCTGGCACATGATGGGTGGCAGGCGGTTTAGGAGAAGCTTGGGGTGGGATGCCACACCCCGCCGCAAAGGCGCCTAATCCTGCAATGCCCAACAGGTGCTTTAACGATCGCTTCATCATATCGCTCCATTCTGTCGATGATAACAAGAAGGACGCTGCCCGTTGCCGGTAGCGTCTCCTATGATGCCAACTCGGGGTGTACAAGCTATATTGTTCTATAGTGCCATAACGGTATCCCCATAAACGACAACTTAACACAATTAAAAATTATAATGCCTCGATTTAAGAATTTGCTAAGAATATGACATAAAACGACATATTGACATGCATGGCATTTTTACATGGACCGCTTGCGATATCCCAGATACTCCACGAATACGCCTGGCACACAGCAATTTTTCCCAAGTTCTGGACACTTGATGAGAAAGCTCAGTGCCAGACTGTGTGTGTCGAGGCTCTATGGCTCCTTTGGTGCGGTAAAGACGAAATCCGGTCTTCTCGGACTAGACCTAGAAACAGCCGAAAGGTTGCTCGCCGTCACAAACTACTCCATAATTCAAGGAGATTCGACACCTCGGGGGTTATGGATGAACACTTTATTTGATATTGTACCGGAAACCTTTTTCTCCTTGTTAGCGGCTCCCAACCGACGCCTGTATGCCCGGGCGCTGATGGTGGTGCGCGACTGTTATCGCCGTGAAATGAAGTTTGTGCGGTCGGATTTGGTTTCCTACTTTCTCAATGACTTGCAGCCTGACTTGCTTCAACAGGTGGAACAGGAGGATGATGCGGGCGAGCTGAGGAATTTATCGGACCGCGCTCACTTGCTAGTCCGCCGGCTGATTGAGACTGGATGGCTGGTCACCGACGTGGATGATCAGACACTGGAAGAGACCATCCTGATACCGGACTATGCCGCTCAAGTCTTAGCCACCCTCTACCAAATCGAAAATCCCTCGGCACCGACGTACAATACGTCTGTCTATGCGGCATACTCCGCACTCAGAACAGCCGATGCCGAACGCAATGAACTGGTCGCACAAGGACTTGAAGCGGCACAGGGACATATTGAAAGTCTGCAGGACAACCTTCGCATGTTAATGCATAACCTGCGGCAATTTTATAAAGATGTTCACCAATTCACCGAGGTGCCCCAGGTGCTTACCCAGCATTTCGACCAATATCTAGAGGAATTGGGCACCAAAATCTATCATCCGTTAAAGACGAGTGACAGCTTTTACCGGTTTCAGGCGCCAATGCGGGCCATTTTGCAAAACTGGCTGCGAGATCTTGGCATGCAGGAGTTGTTGGTGCAATCGGTTCAGCGGCATGACCAGTCGCAGACGCCAGAATCAGCGCGCAGCGAGGTATTGAGCCGTCTCTACGGACTCTCTGAAAACCTGGAGCAAGTGGACCGCTTCCTGCAAGAAATCGATCGCCGCAACGCCGCCTACACCCGTTCGGCCACGGCCCGGGTGCGCTACTTGCTCAATACCAATCGCGATATTAAAGGCGAATTGATTGAGTTGATGAAAGCCTTGCCGGCATTAGGCGAGGAGGCTTCCGAGGATTTTGACGATGTCTTGGATATCGCCGTAACCCGGGTCCGCTACGCCGATCCGGAGCGCCTCTATCGCGAACCCCGGTCACGTCAAGAAAAGGCGAGTCAGCCGCTCTCAAAACGTCATCCGCTGGCGGATCAGGCGTTGGCCAAAGAGGTCTTCGAACTCATGCAGCAGCGCCAGAGCCTTTATGCGGACCAAGCTCTGGTACGCTTTTTGGACAGCCAGCGCCCGGCCGGCTCGGATCGGGTCGGTGCCTCTGAGCTTAATTTGGGTAGTGTGGAAGACTTTTTGCGCACCCTGTTGGCCACGGTGAAAAGCGACGAACTGGAGTTTTTGTACCAGGTGCAAGGTCCCGACGGAACCGCCGGGGTTCAGCGGGGTCAGTACCGGATTCCAGACATGACCTTTATCCTTAAAGATCCCACTCGAACGTCGGTCGATGACGAGGGAAAGCAGGTCGCCGTTAATGGAGTGGAGTAAAACTTGCCAGGACATGCGTGAAGACGATAGCGAACGATTTTCAGACATTGTGAGTCAGCTGTTTGACCGGACCTTTATCGTTCGCGAACTTTGGGACGCGCGAGCGCAGCGGATGGTGGCCAACCCCTCTTATCGTTTTGTGACACGATTTTTAGAGTGTCTCAGAACCTATCTGGACTTTGGGGGATTTGATCTTCAAGTCGATAACGACTTAGGTGTGGTCGCGCTATACAGCCGCTACGGGCGTAATCGGGAACCGCTGGACAAGGTCACGACCTATTTTCTCATGGCGCTCCGACTGTTATTTATTGAAAAAATGGAACAGGCCAAAATGCGCCAAGAACCCTTGGTGGCACTTTCTGAGGTATTTAACCGATTGCGGGTGTTGGATTTGACCATGGGCAAATTGCCAGTTAAAGCGGTGGAGAAAACCCTGGCGTCATTGCGCCGCCTTTCCATTATCGAACTGGTGGATGGTGATGCCAGTGATCCGGAATCGCGCTGGCTAATCTATCCCAGCATTCGGATATTAGTCCCCGATGAGCGCATTCACGATGCATTGGCAAGGATTCAGTCGCTTGAGGCTGCCGGCGCAGGGGAGGAGGAAGATCTGTGAAGACGCTGAATCGACTGCTCCTGATCAATTGGCACTATATCGTGCACGAGGTGCTGGAGTTTGCCCCGGTGACCTTTCTCACCGGGAAGAACGGATCCGGTAAATCCACCATTGTGGATGCCTTGCAAGTACTGATTCTGGGAGAAACCCAAGGCGCTTTTTTTAACAAGGCTGCCAACAACAGTGTGCGTACGGTCAAGGGATATCTGCGCGGTGAAGTGGCCGAAGACGAGGTGGGAGAGGCCGTAGCCCTACGAAATGGACCATTTTCCAGCTACATTGTGGGGGAGTTTTACGACCGTCCGCATCGAAAGACATTTTGTTTTGGGGTGGTCTTCGATGTGGCCAGTGACGGGACCTATCAGCATCGCTTTTTTAAGCTGGACGACGCGTTGCCCGACCATCACTTTATCGAGAACGACGTCCCGTTGAATATCAACGGGCTGACGCGGTGGCGCAACAACCGGGTGGAAATCTATTCCACCCACAGCAAGTACCAAGATGTGTTCCGGGGCAACATGGGCAATTTGCACAGGAAATTTTACCAGTTGTTTCGGCGCGCGGTGCCATTTTCCCCCATGACCGACGTGGCACGCTTCATTTCGGAATTTGTCTGCGATGTCCAACACGAAGTGGATATTGAAGATATGCGGCAAAATATCCACCATTATCAAGATCTTGAGGAAGACCTGCTGCGTGTGAAGAGCGAAATTGCCGCGCTGGACGAGATCCGCTCGGCAAATCAGGGACTAGAGCGCATAGCGCAGCGGCTGGCTGTGTATCAATATCTGACTGCCCGGGCCGAAGTGGACCAGGATCAGGATCGCGTGGCGCACGTCGAGGGTCAGATCACCCACCTGCAAGCAGAGCAAGAGCGTCTGGCTGCCCAATTGGAAGAGCTTGCAGGACAACAAGTGGAGCTGCACAGTCGCCGGGATCGCTTAGTTGCGCAAAAGACCAATTCAGGAGTTTTTATCCGTCAACAGGCTTTGGAACATGACCGTCAGTTGGGCGAACAGCAGTGGCGGCAGTTGGTCTACCAAAGCGACACTCAATCAAAGATCTTGCGCCGTTATCGCGATGCCTGGTGGGCTGCCGGACAAGCACTGTCTGCCATCGAGGATTGGTCGGGACTGGATGAGATGGACGGCGCCAGCCGTGCCGTTTCACTCGTGAAAGAGGGCTGGCGAAAGGCCAGTGAAGGACTCATGACTTGGCCGAAATCGTCTGCGCTTCCCCATCGTCTGTCCGAGGTCGGAGATGGGCCCATTAAATCGGGGCTGTCAAGAGATCAGCTTCAGCAAGCCGTGCAGAGCTGGAGCGCCGCCCACGAGGACTTCAGTAAGGCACAGCATGTGTTGCACGGGGAGATGGAGGCCAAGACCCTTGATGAGGCGGACCTGACGCAAAGGATTGCCAATTTGCAACAGGGCATTAAGTCATGGCCGGCCAATACCCTCAAATTGCGTGCTGTCTTGCAGAATGAACTCAAACGATTGGTCGGGCAGCCGGTGAATGTTGACATTTTTGCCGACGTGCTCGAGGTGCGAGACGACCAGTGGCAAAACGCCATTGAAGGATATCTCCATACCCAACGCTTCAATCTGCTTGTGGCTCCCGAATACTTTCCCCAGGCTCTGAGCATCTACGACCGGGTAAAACAGGGCCAGCACATCTTTGACGTAGGCCTGGTCGACATTGGACGCATTGCCGAACAGAATCCCGCCGCGCAGCCAGGGTCTTTAGCGGAAGAAATTGTCACCGATAATCGGTACGCCGAGCTTTATGCGAAATATTTGCTGGGTCGGGTGATCAAATGCGCCCAGGTTGGCGATTTGCGCCAACACCGGGTGGCCGTCACACCTGACGGGATGTTATACCAGGGCTATGTGGTGCGCCAAATGGATCCCAAGCGTTGGGAAAGTCTTTTCATCGGGCAACGGGCTTTGGATCAGTCATTGCAGCAAGCACACACCGCATTGGAGCGTGTTCAGCAATGGCTGGCAGTTTGGCAGCCCCGGAACCGTCAGGTAGGAGCATGGAAAGCGACGCCGGTTCCCGCTATTACAGAGGTGGAGACGATTGGCGATATCGCCCAACAGATTGACGATGAAGCCGAAAGCGTGGCCGCCCGCGTGCGCGACGCGGTTCGTGAGCTGAGTCTGTTGGATCTCAGGGAAGTCATGGAAATTGGCCGTCGCATCCAGGTCCTCGATGAGGATTTGAAACGCAATGGAAGCCAACGCGACCAAGTCGCTGCAGAACGCGGAGCCGGCGATAATCAGCTGCGGCATTTGCTCCAGGTTGGGCGGCCAGAAGCTCAAGCCCAGTGGGAGACGCACCAGGAACTTTTGCACAGCCAGTATCAGCCACAGTTTCGGCAAGACATTGGGGAGCCCCGGTATCAAAAAGAATTGGCGCGGCTAGGGTCGGCGGAGAGGGTGCGGGTTAACTTCGGCAAGGAATTGCTAAAACAAAGCACTCAGCGGGATGATGCCTGGAATGCCCTGATTACCCTGCGGGAAGCCTATAATCTTCAGTTTAGGGCAGGTCTGGATGTTCATGCAAAAAGCAATCACGAATACGACACTGCCTGGCAGCGGCTGATAAGCTCACAATTGCCGGAGTATGAGGAGAAAATCGAAGCGGCTCGGCTGCGGGCCCAACAGCAATTTCAAGAAGATTTTGTGGCCAAACTGCGCAACAACATTGAGACCGCGCGCAAGCAGATTGACGACTTGAATGACGCTTTGAAAGATATTCGGTGGGGCTCTGACCGTTACCGTTTTCAAGTGGTGCCCAATCGGCATTACCAGAAGTTTTACGACATGATTATGGATGATCTGTTACTGCAAGGATATAGCCTTTTCTCCCAGTCGTTTTTAGACCGGCATCAGGATACGGTCAATGAGTTATTTCGCGCTATCGTGACCCGAGATGACAATGATGCCAATCGGCAAGCCCTGTTGGAGCAGAACCTGCATCAGTTTACCGATTACCGGACTTACTTGGATTTCGACCTGGTGGTCAAAGATAGCGAAGGGCGGGAGTCCCGGCTGTCTCGCGTGATGGCGAAGAAGTCTGGGGGTGAAACCCAGACCCCGTTTTACATTTCGGTCTTGGCGTCTTTTGTTCAGGTGTACCGCATTAACCAGGCCGGTTATAACAACACGCTGCGGTTGATTGTCTTCGATGAAGCGTATAGCAAGATGGATCAGCAGCGCATTCGGGAAAGCATCCGCATCATTCGGCGTTTGGGCTTGCAAGCCATTTTGGCGGCTCCGTCCGATAAAGTGGCCGATATTAGCCCCTTGGTGGACCGCACCTTATTAGTCGCGCGGGCGCATGATGTGACCAAAGTTTTCAGCCCGTTTGAGGTGGAGGGCGCGGGGCAGTCATGAGTCAGAGCCCATGGGCGGAGCAGATATTGAATGTTTTGTTGGACCGCTTTGAGGGGAGTGAAGCGCACGTGCGGGGTACACCATCTAATCGGCGCCCGCAGGTGAGCCTTGAGGACAAAATCCTGCCTGGCTATCAAAGCGGTGACGCGGACCCTGAGGTGAGGCGCAGGTTTCATCAGACCTTGGAAGAATGGCAGCGCCTAGGTTTAGTGGAACTGAAGTGGATGCGGCACGAAGAAGGCAATATTTTAGAAAAGGTCTATCTGGAATGGCAGGGCTTGGACCAAGTTTACGCCATGTGTGGTCGCCAGCCATTATCGCAGCGGGCTGACGCGCTGAGAGAAGAACTTAATGCTTGGGCATCTCGCCTGGCGCTGCCGTGGATGCAGGAATGGCTATGGGATGTGCGCCGATATGTTGAGGAAAAGCGGGCTATCCCCACGGCCCTCATCCCGGAAGATCCAGACAAACGAGCGGCTCTGCTGCGGTCGTTAGCTGGGATTGCCGACAAGGGCGAGGAAGAGATGCCGCGTCGGGTTTTCTCCAGCCGATATCTCGCGCATAGCAAGGAATTTGAGACGGTGGTGGAAAGGCGCCTCTTAGGTCTTCGGCGGCGCTATGGCAAAGGTCATGAATCGATCGAAGACCTAGACGATGAGGCGCTCTTAAATCAGTTGGGGATTACGTTGGGGGAAGGCAGGATCTCATTGGCAGGTCCACTCACGTTTTCCCTAAACGGCAGCCCTTCGATAAACGTAGAGTGGTTTCCCCACGGTCTGGCGATGGGATCCTCGGATGTGGCGTTGCTGGACATTGCCGCCATGCCGGTCCGCCGGGTCTTAACCATAGAAAACTTGACCTCATACCGGTGGTACTTGGATTTCGAAAAAACATCCGATGAACTGGTGCTGTTCTTAAATGGGTTTCCCAGCCATGGCATGCGCCGGCTGCTGCAAAATCTGTGGGCATTCAGTCAATCCATGACGCACCCGCCTTGTTTTGAGCATTGGGGCGATATCGATTTCGGCGGTCTGCAGATTTTAAATCAGTTGCGCCGCACCGTGACGAGGAGTTTCACTCCATGGAGAATGGACGCCGCATTGCTGCAACGTTTTGCCGATGACCGCATCCCGATTGCGGCCCATTATCGCCAACGTCTGACCAGCTTGCTTGCAGACCCTGAATTTCAGGATCTTTATCCGGTTATTGAAACCATCCTTCGGACTGGGGGAACATTGGAGCAAGAGGCATTAGCAGGGCGGCTATAAGGGCAAGAACACTTGGACGTAAACGACAGTAGCGGTCCCAATGGGCGATGACGCAGTCTTTAGAAAGATAGCGGCAACATCAGAGGGGTAAATAGTTACCCTGATATGATTGCGTAATAGGTTAAGCATGGAGGAAGAAGAGTACGTGACATGCGCTAAACGAGGACCCGACAGACCGAGGCCCTGGATGAGCACTGTGTTTACGGTTCATCGATGGTGATGTTCTCGTCACGGAGCCACTCGCGAACCCGTTCCAGGTTGCGCTCGTACTCGAACTGGAACCATTGGTCACGTTCTTGGGGGAAGTCCAACAACACGTCCTTAAAACGGCGAAACGGTCTGGGGCCGCTTAGTGCTTGTTGCAACTTGAACTGCAACAATGTTGAGCTAACCCGGTATGAAAAATCCTGCATATCTCGATAGGCCAGACCCGATTCAATTTGGGGAATGCGAAGATAGGTCACTCCGAAGTTTGCTTCTATCTCGTTATGCAGTTCATCGTCATCCTCGAAAGCGTCGTTTAGTAGGACGATAGTGCCGTCATGGAGGTTGAGGAAGTACTGATGGTCAAAGAAGTTGTCCATATACGCATCAACCAGTTCCATGATGTTAAGCCCCGGTATGGTCATGTACAGATCCCCCCTAAGGTTCCACTACATTATTATATCTCGGTGGCAATATGCGCGAAATATAGCTGACCATGATTGAAACAGGTTTTTCGCTAGAGCGTGATGGTACTTATAGTGGATGAAGCAGTAAATGGTGTTTGCATTTTCTTTTGGGGTTTGGTTACTTTTACTAGCGCATTCTCCAAATCTCACCTGCGGTGAATGCGGTTGCTTGAATGGTCGTTGCCGGCGTGCTACAACGCGGCCATCCAAATCGTCTTTAGGGACTCCTCATAATCAAACCCGGGTCCTCCCTTGTAGCTGGTCCTGCTCGATTCCCCAAAAAGAAGGAAATCTTGCACAAATAGCGAAATACTCAATTGGTTAAAAATAACAGTGGAACAGATTGGGTTACTTTTGGTAAAAAGTTGCGGCCAGGGCAAGTATGTAAAAATAATTTCCATGATAAACAGAGATGGTTGTAAACCTTGATGGGGGCTACGCCACGTATTGGTCGACATCGGCGTGGACTTACGGCAATGAATTGATAAACATACAATGCAACCAAAGTAGAAGGAGGTGAAAGTTATTGGATTATGACCATAGCAGCAGTGGCCACGAGCATCCATTGGTGTCTATCATTATCAACAATTACAATTATGCGGCCTATGTGTCGCAGGCCATTCAAAGCGCATTGGACCAGACCTATGACCCGGTGGAAGTGATTGTGGTGGATGATGCTTCTATAGACAACTCGAGAGAGGTCATCACAGCCTTTGGAGAACGTATCGGATACGTTGGATTGGCAGAAAACCGGGGACAAGGGGGCGCCATGAATGCGGGGTATGCCGCATCCCACGGAGAAGTCTTATTCTTTTTGGACGCAGATGACCTGTTGGATGCCGACATTGCGCAGAAGGTGGTTCAGAGGTTCGCAGCAAATCCTCAAGCAAGCAAAGTTCATTTTTATTTGCGCGTTATTGACCGCGAGGGAAGACCACGGGGAGATGCGGTGCCCGATCATGTGCTGCCTGGGGGCTGGGTGCCCTCGAAACCTCTCTGGAGAGAGCGAATTTGGTCGCCGACTTCGGGCAACGCCTATCGGCGTGACCGTGTGGCTCCGCTGTTTCCCATACCCGAGCAGCCTTTTCGCATTAGTGCGGATGTATGGTGCAACGTCCTTAGCCCTTACATCGGGGAAATTGAGGCCATCCAGGGCTTAGGAGGATCCTACCGTCTACATGGGTCCAACAATTATGCGGGCACAATCACCTCGGCAGATATGTTGCAATCCGTTATATTGGTCAACACGGCGCGAACAGCGGCGCTTGTGAAGTGGTGTGAAAAAAATCTATCCCCATCGATACAGCCAAGGGTGGGGCTGTGGACCCACGTCGTAAAGCAGCGGATGTTGTCGATGGCAATTTTACCTCAGACACATCCGATCGAAGGGGACACCCCTTGGAGAGTCTTTAAAGAAGGAATGTCCACATTACCCGGTTTGGCCATCACGGTTCGCCTGCGAACCGGTGCGTGGTTGTGTCTTTGGCTGGCCCTTTTTACTCTGGGCACAAAAAAGCTGAGAGAACAGGTTGCGGCCAAGTCCTTATCAGGACAGCGCGGACTCCTAATGAGTAAGATGAAGGTCATGTTTTATGGGATTAAAAAGATAGGCTTGCCCGGTCTATAATGGCCCAACATCACCGAAGTCCCATGTGGTAAAGGGTCCCCGGGGAACGTTAGTCAACGGATATGAACCGGGGATGGTGTCATGTCATGGCGTTGCCTTTTGCTTGTTTAACTAAGAAGAGGTGATGATGTTTGACAATGTCTGGTCCCATGAGATCATGGGCGCCCACTTTGTCATTTCGATAAGGCGAGACGGATCGCCGACTAGTCTCGGAGTATCTACGGGACGGACTTTCTCGGGATCGATTTCGATGAGGGAAATGTCTAAGTGAGCCAATTGCAATAGACGCATCACGACATCTTGTATTGAACGTGCCACACCTGAACAGAGATTATAGACTCCGGTCAGACCGGAGTTTTCGACAATTTTTACATACGCGGCTGCAGCGTCACGAATATCGAGAAAGTCGCGAATGGGGGAGAGGTTGCCTACGCGTACAGATTGTGCTGTTCCACGGCGTATAGAAGCAATCTGACGAGCAACGTCGGTTATTACAAACCCCGGCTGTTGACCTTGGCCTATGATGTTAAACGGGCGTATGATGGCGAGTTGGGTGTCGGCACGAGGCTGCAGCTGAGTGAGCAAACATTCCGTTGTGAGTTTCGATATCCCATAGGGATTAATCGGGCCGAACGGCGCGCTCTCACGCAACAATCCGACAGATTCATCAGGGCGATAGATTTCTGCCGTACTGGCATACACAACACGGGGGACGCGGTTTATTTGAGCCGCCTGCCAAATGTTTAGCGAGCCGAGCACGTTAGTATCTAAGGTTTGCGTGGGTTCTAGCCATGATCGAGCGACCGAACTTTGGGCTGCTAGGTGGACCACGACGTCAGGGTGGGTGTGAGATATGACATCATACACGGCTGTTTGGTGGGTTAAATCGATGCTGTGCGGACCTTGACTAGTGGGGCCTGTCATGGGGACAACATCATGCCCGCGCGCAGTCAACAGAGCACTTACATGCCGGCCGACAAACCCGTCAGCACCGGTAACAAGCACCCGCATTATTGGATTCCTCGAATTTGCGCTATGACGTGGCGAGCAGCTTCTTGTTCAGCAACCAGCTTGTGATCTGCATCGACCATGATGTGAATTAACTGATCAAAGGTGACCGAAGGGGTCCACCCTAACATAGTGTGGGCCTTGGTGGCATCGCCCACCAATAGATCCACTTCAGCGGGTCGTACAAATTTTTTGTCGGTCACCACATAATTGCGGTAATCGAGACCGGCTGCCTGAAAACTCTTGTCAACCCATTCCCGTACGCTATGTGTCTGGCCGGTGGCCAGTATATAGTCGCCTGGCTCCTCGGCTTGCAGGATGCGCCACATTCCTTCGACATAGTCCGGAGCATATCCCCAGTCCCTTTGAGCATCCAAGTTGCCCATCCGCAATTCAGTCTGCAGGCCAGCAGCAATGCGGGCCGCCGCGTATGTCACCTTGCGGGTGACGAACTCCATTCCCCGGCGGGGTGATTCATGATTGAAGAGAATTCCTGACGAGGCAAACATGCCGTAGCTTTCGCGAAAATTAACGGTCATCCAATGGCCGTAAACCTTTGCAGCCCCATAGGGACTGCGCGGATAAAAGGGAGTATGTTCGTTTTGGGGAACCGTTTGAGCTTTGCCAAACATTTCGCTGGTCGATGCTTGATAGAAGCGAATCTTAGGACTGACGTCATAGATGGCGTTAAGTAAACGGGTTACCCCTAATCCCGTGACCTCGCCCGTCAATATCGCTTGAGTCCAACTTTCGGGTACGAACGATTGAGCAGCCAAGTTATAAACCTCATCGGGGTTGTAGGTTTCAAGAATATGGCGCAACGATTTCTCATCGAGCAAATCTCCGGAAACCAGCTCCAAACTCTCCCCCAAATGATAGATGCGTTCAGTGGGCACCGTACTGGTACGGCGGATGAGACCAATCACCCGGTAGCCTTTTTGCAACAGCAATTCGGCTAAATACGACCCGTCTTGACCAGTTACACCAGTAATGAGTGCGGTTTTCATTGGAACATCTCCTTTGACGAGCAGTCCACATTTTCCCAAATTGGGGCTACACCCTTGTTGTCCTATACTTTGTGAGGACGATACAAACCATTCGACATGCCACAGAAAATTTCCTGCACCGCAACATGGTTGTCTTTTTCTACCGGTATGGGTGATTTTAACTAATGCTCAGAGCAGGAGTTTTTCCTTCAACGGCGAAATGGTTATGGAGCAGGCAGGAGAATTTACTGACATCGTGAGGCGAATACCTTTATTTTAGGTCAAAACTATGAGATAGACAGAAAATGCCATGGTTCAGCCAGATGAAACAACACCGTGCGGTTCGAGATCTTCCTTCACGGTCGGCGATGCACGAAAAACCTGCGTGTCGGCGAACGACTTTTTTCTTTAGGGTGCCCCGCCCGTGTGCCTGATTTTGGCTGGGGGGTGATCGTCTTGAAGCCGAGGCCGTTCTAGCGTATTCGACCCCAACGTGTTCAGCAAATTCACCTCGAAATGTCACATCGCAAAAAAGCTCGACTATGAGACGATAACGTCTAAATGATATATTTATTGGCAGAGGTATAAGCTGTAATGAAGCCCTCGCGTTACTAATATTAGCATTGATACCGATTCTGTTGTTAGGAGGTTACGGAATATCAAAGAATTTAGGATCTCCCGTCCGGGGAATTCGATTGCAAGACCTCATGCCACCAATAACAACGTCATCACTATATTCCCTATTGGGCGTCTAAATCAGAATAATCATTTTTTGATTTATTTTTCTGTTCAGAACCATTCATAGCATCTTGTCGTTTTTACCAATACCACCGTGGAATTATCGTGGACTCATAAGAGGCAAGCCTACAAAACGAGGGAACTATTTAAGCGGGGTTTATGCAAAACAACACCATTGGCGGGACAATCCCATTCCAAGTAGAACAAAGCACCTTGCAAACCGTAATCGGGGACTTCCCTCAGCTTACTAACATACCTGATTCTGGTAGTGCCGCTCTGATACTTGTGTTGCCGACTCACTCTTATCAATCGGCGTCATACAGCTGCACAGTAACGAAAGCATTGATCTCGCCCGCCGTGAAGAAGAGAAGGCTGGAGAAAAGACATTGTCGGGTATGCATCTGCGGTAGAAGGTGATATCCAGCAGTCGGCGGGTCTTTACCGACATTGCAGAAAGACTTGCAGCAGACCTCGGCCGATTTGCAGACAGAAGAAAAGGATCTAAATACTACCTATCAGGATGAGCAGGCAACGGTGGTGCTGGCGGCTCAGCATCCAAACGGGGAAAATGGGCAAGCGGGTAGCGATGCGGGACAAGTAGGGGCTGATCAAGGGCAAGTTGGAAGTGATCAAGGACAACTGAGCGCAGACATGGCTTCCGTGCAAAACAATATCTCTCAATTGCAAAGCGACTATCCCGACTCTCCAATCTCCAGAACAAAAATTACCGAATTATCAAACCGTCAGGAGGATTACCGGGAGCCAACACGACAGTCAGCTATTGCCCAGGCAAGCAGTGCAATGTCATCCGGGGATCAACAGATGAAGCACGACTTAGCACAGGCAATGGTCAACTAAGCCTACCAATACTGTAGAGTAGTGGGGAATGCTCCGTGAAGATGGGGTCGGTTGCAGAGTTGGGATGGAGAAACTTTCGGAAAGTGTTGGGACGACGTGAAAGTATGGAAATGGTGCCATGACAGTTAGACAGGATGACGGAGTGCTTTCGAACTTGAACGGTAGGCAGGAAGTGAGCCGTTGTATTATCACATCACCTGATTGTTAATACGTTATATAGGATTCTTCCCGTAGAAGACACGGACATAAGTTGTTTAGGTTAAATTTCTTGAAATATCCATACCTGCGGTTAATGAGCGTAAATATTTCTAATGGAGGTATTCAATGAATATGGACGGGCTAACAGGTCTTCATGTCATAGTGGGTCAGTTTTTCGATTCAGGTGCCTATCCTCCAGGCATTGGAGAATGCCCCGCCCGGTTGGGAAGGGTGGTGTTGGGCCCGCAAGGGTTTTTAGATCTGATGGAAACAAGGCTAGGATTGGTGGGCCCTCAAGTACCGGAAGCACTCCGCATTGGCCAATATTATCGCGCAGTGGTTGCTGTCGACGATAGTCACCGTTTCTATTCCCGGTCGTTCGCCTCCGATGGGTGGACTACTGCACGAGAACTATTACGGTGGCGCGATAGCTTAGTTCTGGGTGGATGGTCGGGAAATCCATTGGTTGGCAGCCATCGCCTGGAGTCCATCAGTGCCCTTGAGAAAGCCGTGCGAGGACAATTATCGCAGGGCTTTTCTGATAGGTTTTCTGCGTTGCAAAAACGTCTGGGTGAGCGGCAGATTGATTTAATAATTGAGCTGGTCGAGCCTTTGGCTGACTGGCCGCTCTGGTGGCAAACGCTGTTTAGCCGTTTGACGAAGAGTGGCGTTACGCTAGAAGTACGTGGCCGTCCTGCTACGCAGCTATCAGGAGATTTGGGCCGTGCCCAAAATCACTTGTTAGGTCGCACTTTTGCACCCTATGAGGAAGATGACACGCTAATCTTGGTGGACGGGGCCAATGAGTCGGAACTGGCGGAGGTGCTCACCGCATGGTTGGCGGCCGACCATTTAGAGAAGACGGTGGTCATTGCTGAGCGTCAATCCGAGCTTTTGGACCGTGTCCTCAAACGGTCCGGCTTGCCAGGCTTTGGCGTGACGGCGGCCGTGCCGTATCGCACCACCTTGGAAATCTTGCCTGCGGCCTGCGATACTTTTTGGCAGCCCTTCGATGCCCGATCATTGCTCAACTGGCTGAGCTTGCCCCAGTCACCCTTGCCTGGGCGGCTTCGCTATGCCCTGGCCCATACCGTGGCTGAAGTTCCTGGTGTGGGTGGCAAAGCCTGGCATGAGGCGATCTCGCGGGCTCGCGGCCGCGAGTTGGCACGGCTAGACGAGAATGAAGCCGACAAGACCGTGCGGGATCGCCAGATGGCCCAATGGGATGATGATGTGCAGTTCTGGCTCCAGCATACGTATTATGACCCCATTGAGGGGATGCCTACTCCAGTGGCCCGCGCCATAGCGGGTCGGCTGCGTCAGTGGGCGGTCAAACGTAATGGGGCAATAGCGGACCCGTTGCTGGCTCTTTTGGGCCGATATGCCGGTGAATTAATGGACACCATGGAGGTTTCAGGATTGGAGTCCATCTCCAGAACTCAGTTAGATCGGATGTGGGACTCTGTGGTGGGTCCAGGCGGCACCCGTTTTGACGCATGCGAAGAAGCGTCTCCTTGGGGTTTGGTCAAGCATCCTGGGGCTATTTATCAAAACGTGGATACCGTGGTATGGTGGGGTTTTTACCAAACCGATCGCCAGAGTAATCCGCGCACACCATGGAATGCGGAAGAAGAAAAAATTTTGCAAGAGGCTGGCATTATTGTCGAATCTCCCACCGAGATGGTGCTGCGAGAGGCCAAGGCATGGGCGCAACCCCTCTTCTGGGCTACGAAGCATGTACTGTTGCTTAGTGCTCATGAACCAGCCGGAAAAACCGCATCAGTTCATCCGCTCTGGGATGAATTAAAGATAGGGAGTACGATGCCAAAGCGGGTAGCCGCGGCGGCATTGCTTCATAACGAGGAGAACTTTTTAGCCGGACGGCGATTGCTAAGGTATGCATCGCAACCTTTAAGAATTCCCGACCGGGTCGCGCTGTGGCCACTCGGCCAGAGCGGGCTCAGACGCCGAACGGTGGAGTCGGCCACTAGTATCGAGACGCTCCTCGGGTGCTCTCTGAGCTGGGTATTTCAGTATGGGGCGGGGCTTCGTCCCGCAGCCGCCTTGCAAGTTCCCCCAGAGCCTTTGATGGTGGGCTCCTTGGTTCATGCCATTGTGCATGATCTGATTGGTGTTAAACCCGAGTGGGATCCCAAGGAAGCTGCCGAAGCGTCCTATAGGGTGTATGAGCGGTTAGTGCCGCAAATGGCCTCGCCCCTTTTGCAGCCAGAACGGCGCTTGGATTATGAGAAGTATCGCTTAAACATAACGCGTGCCATGTTGGCATTGTTCGAACTATTGCGTAAAGAGGGCCTTAGAGTGCCTTCATCAGAAGCCAGCGAATTTGCCGTAGAGCGTGCCTGGCAGGGAGAACAACGCATCCGTGGAACTCTAGACCTCATTGCGGAAGATCCCAAGGGAGACAAAGTCATCCTGGATCTTAAGTGGTCCGCTGCCAAACGTTATCAAGACTTAGTAGACAACGGCACCGCGGTACAGTTGGCTACCTATCAGTGGCTGTTGCAAGAACATCATACGGTATCACGAACCGGTTACTTTCTTCTAAAGAACGGGCAGGTAATCTGGATGGCGGACAGTGAAGATGGGGCCAATGTGTGGCGCCGCACCCAAGATGCCTATCAAACGCAATTGTTCCAGCTTGAGGACCATGCCGTAGCCACCGGACTGCTGCGGGAAGAGGCTGTGGTCGATGGTGGAGGGTTTTCTATAGAGCCCCCCTGTACCTATTGCCAATATGGGACCTTATGCGGCATGAGGAGGATCCAATGAATCTGGAAATCGTCAGCGCAGGGGCAGGTTCAGGCAAGACGTATGACTTGACGATGAAAGTTGCCCAAGCCATCCAAGAGGGCTTGGCGCCCGACCACATCATGGCCACCACATTTACGAATGTGGCGGCCGATGAGCTTTTGCATCGCGTGCGGGAGAAGCTTCTCTCAGTGGGGCGCCGTGATGCGGCCGAAGGCATTTTGGGTGGGTTGGTAGGGACGATAAATAGCACAATGGGGAACTTGTTAACGCTTTTTTGCTGGAACGCGGGACTTCCACCGACGTTGCAGGTGGTCGAACCTGACGATGCCAAAGTGCTTTTTCGGAGCGCTCTCGCCGCGGTACAAGACAACATCCTGACGGATCGCTTTAGGCAGGCGGTGGAACGACTAAGCCTTTCAGATGACTGGGAAGCGGCCGCCAAAAATATTGCCGACCAAGCCCGGACCAACGCCATCTCACCGGATGAGTTGCGCCATCACGCAGACCGCTCATGGGAGGCGTTACAGGGATACTTTTCCTCTAGTCCGATGAGTCGGGAGGAAAGCATCCATTGGGAGCGGCAAACCAAGATGGCGTTGGAAGCGGTTATCAATGGCCTTCATCGGCGGACCCTGACCCAGAAAAATGAAACCGATGGTCTTGGCACACTGGAGTCCATTGACCGAAAAGCCCGCTATCAAGGACATATCACATGGTGGGATTGGATGCGATTGGCCGGTGCTAATGCAGGAGCTAAAAACAAGGATTTGGTAGAGCCCTTAAAGAATTTGGCCAGCGCTGCTTTTCGCCATCCGCTGTTAGTGGACGATATGAAAGTAGCCATTAAGAGCATCTTCGAAATGGCGGCGGGAGCGTTGGAAATATTTCAAACCATGAAAAAGGATCGCGGACTAATTGATTTTGTAGACCAAGAATCCATCCTTTATGGTCTCATGGAATACCCGGAAGTCAGATCAGAATTCAGTCGGAGAATCCACGCGCTATGGGTGGACGAATTTCAAGATTGCAGTCCGCTACAACTGGCCCTTTTAACCGAGATTTCTTTGCTGATTAATCAGGCATCCTGGGTGGGGGATCCTAAACAAGCCATCTATGGCTTTCGGGGCGCCGATCCGGAACTGATGGACTGGGCAATCCGCGAACTGGGACACGGACAGTATAGAATTTTGGGTGACTCACATCGATCTCGGCCGGAACTGGTGTCCTTGGTGAATGATCTTTTTACGCCGGTATTTCAAAGACAAGATATACCTCGTGACCGGGTCCAACTGCGCCCTCATCGCAAACGCATGGAAGAACTTTCCCCGCCTTTTGAACTGTGGCGCCTTCAAGCCAAACACCAAGGTCAACAGTACCGGGCCATTGCGTCGGGCATCAACGATATTCTAAACGACTCCTCACGATATCTGGTGGATGATCATGGTAGGTTGCGGCCCATTCGCGGGTCTGATATTGCTGTGCTCTGTCGCAAGAATGACAGTTGCACCGCTATCGCGGCGGCGCTGAGCCAATTTGGCATACGGGCCATCGTTGGTCGCGAAGGCTTGTTCGATGTACCAGAGACGCATCTGACATTGGCGGCCTTGCGCTACCTTTGGGACAAGGAAGATAGTCTGGCGGTGGCGGAGCTGCTTCACTTGGGATCACCGCTCGGAGAGGATAGAGAGTGGCTTTCGCAGTGGCTAGACCCTGAGTGCAAAGAACAATTGCTCCAGAATCCCCGCATCGTTGCCCTGAATCAGGCGCGGCAAAGCACGGAACTTACCTTGAGCGAACTGCTTGACCGCGCGATGGTTGCCATCGACATATTCGATGTGGTGGCGGGATGGGGGGAGAGCGACGTAAGACGGGGCAATTTGGAAAAGTTGCGAGGTTTGGCCCAAGGATTCGAAAGCCGGACCCAGGGCCTGGGCCTGGCGCCGACCGTGCCTGCGTTTTTAGGGTATATCGAGGATATTCGGTCCGATAAGAAGAATGATGGGAACAAACAGTCCAAAAGCCAGGATATTAAAGCTGTAAACGTGCTGACCTATCATGGGGCAAAGGGCTTGGAGTGGCCCATGGTGATTTTGACATTTCAATCGCGACCCCCGGAGGCGACGCCCTTTGAGGTGCGGGTGCTGTCGCCCATCGAGCGGACACTTAAGCGCCCACTCGATGGACGATGGATCCGTTACTGGCCATGGCCTTTTGGACTAAAACGCCATGACGTAGGCCTCGATGCCACTATGGCTGGGGCACCCGCCATCATGGAAGCCGAGCAGAGGCTAGTGAGTGAGAACAGTCGTCTGCTCTATGTGGGTATGACCCGGGCACGGGATTACCTGGTTTGGGCCTTTGCAGGGAAATCCGTCAAAGATTTAGATGTACTCAGTGATGGTGACGGAGTACCGGTGTTTCAATGGCCAACTTTAGGGGCCACGGAAATGGTTGTCGGAGGTGCGCGTCATTCGGTGGTTCAAAAGGACTTGGTGTATGAGGAAGTCGTCGGTCAAACCCAAGACATGCCGTCAACGATCTGGGTGCTGCCAAAAAGCAAAGAGGCATGGAGCCGGGTTCCTCGTCATATCGCTCCTAGCCATTCGGTATCAGACAAAATCCATGGCAGCATCGAAGAAACGGTGGCGTTGGGAGACCGAATTCCTTTAGTAGGAACTACCGACATGGAGCGCTTGGGGTTAATGGTGCATGGCTTTATTGCGGCCGCACACAACACGCCCCAAGAACAGTGGCCCTCCCTGGCCCAAGAACTTATCGATCGCTGGGGCATTTCCTATTTTCAGCCCAGTTATCTCATTGAAGCCAAGAGGAGGTATCAGCAATTCCTGCAAAGCCGATGGCCAGGATTTAAAGAACAAGTGGAGTGGCCAGTGCAAATGAAAGAGGGCAATCAATTAGTGTCAGGGTGGATTGATAGTCTCTGGGAAGGTCCGCAAGGCTACATCATTGTCGACCATAAAACATTTCCCGGCAGGGAGGAGCAATGGGACCAAAAGGCGTTGGGATATGTTGGCCAGCTTGAGCGATATCACACCATGGTGACACAAGCTTCTAGCAAGCCGGTGTTGGAGATGTGGATACACTTTCCGGTGGTTAGCCGGATGTTGAGGATAGGGGTGATTTAATCCGGTGGGAAAGTTATTGGTCCTTATTCGAAAACCACTACGTGATAAGATGCCATTTGTGAAACTCTCAGGTTGGGCATCCACTCCATGAATGAAGGCAACGGTCCGGCACCGAGCTGTGGCGTGGACACTTCATGTGGGCATTGGCGATTACATTTACGCGAGCGTCGGGGAGTAATCAATGGTGGCTGCAGTGCGGGAGGACAATTCCTCTGGGAAATTCGTAGGTGCTTGTCTTTGATTAAGGGGGACAGAGTCAGGGCGAGATTGTTCCGTTCTTCGCGCAACGTGGTCACGCCGCAAGGTCAACATCCACGCCGCGCTCCGGGATCTCAAAATTCAGCTCCGTGGCATGCATTCCCCCAACTTGGATAAAGCACCTGGTGCCATCATCAGATTCGCCAAGAACCAAGATGAGTAAACATCTAGGTGGATAAGGGAAGATTGCTTTAGTGCCCAGCCAGAGATATCGGTGACTCGCTGTCTCTCGCTGGGCGGTAATCGATTTTACGAGGTTTTAATGGCGTCGCGATGAGGAGAAAACAGCGGGAGTTCGGAGAAAGTGGGATCCGCAGCCAGATCTACCAAGTGTCTCCCTATGGTCGGCGCGAATTTAAAGCCATGTCCGGAAAATCCTGCACCCACGATGACATTGCCCGGATAGTTTGAATGGCGCCCGATGATGAAATGATAATCTGGGGTATTTGTGTAAAGGCAAACTTCCGCGTGTCGGATAGGAGATTCCAAAGCATCAGGAAGGAATTCCAGAGTGTCCTTAAGATCTCGTTCGTCGTCTTTCGTCACCGTGCGTTCCACTAAATCGGGAGTGGTCAACACGCCGCCATGATGACGGGCAATTTTAAGCCCTTGTCCTGCAATGAAAGGAAACCCATAGGTATGCTGACCTCGCCGGTTTTCGTGAATATAAATGGGGTAACTGGTCATGGATTCTAAACCGGGGGAATCAAACCAAAATGGCGCTTGGCGTTCTACCGACAAGGACCATTGGGAAAACCACTGGGAACCCCATGGACCAACCGTTACAATGGCGCTGCGTGCCGTGAAGCGGTTATTGTTTGTGGTGACTTCCACCAGATGAGGGGACCGGGCCGTGACCGTCTGAACGGTCTCCCCAGTCTGAATGACAGCACCGAGCGCGGCGGAGTAATCAGCCATGGCGAGCAATGACGACTCGGCTTTGATATACCCCGCCATGGGCTCCCACACGGCTACTTCATCCGGTGCTAAGTGAAAGGCCGGGAAACGTTTGCTCACCTGATCAGACTCCCATATTTCATATGGCAAGTGGTGGTCAATGGCTGCGGTTTTGGCCCCGGCCACCACTTCAGAGGTCGGCAACCCCATCATGAGGCCGCCGGTTTGCACCAACAGGGACTGTCTCGTGAGCCGTTCCAATTCCTGCCACTGGTTCCAGGCGTCCTGCACTAGGGGAACGTAGTCGGGATGCTCAAAATAGGCTTGCCGTATCACACGGGTTTGGCCATGAGACGATCCCAAGGAATGACCTAGCTGGCCAAACTGCTCTAGTCCTAATGTTTTGAGACCTCTTCGCGCAGCATGATATATCGCTGCGGATCCCATGATACCTACTCCAACTACGATGACATCATAATCTGCCATCCGTCGCCTCCTAAATGTCCACTTCTCTCGCATGTGCTTCTAAAGCATGTCCAATGTCGTTCCGCAAAGAGGGTTGACGATACAACAACCATACCCCCAATAAAATCCATGCCGCGGTTAAGTAGGGAAATACGGCGTAAGGCATTGGTGGAACCGGGTAAACGTTAGCATACAGGGTATATAAGATGATAGCCATCGCCAGCAATCCCAGGAGGATGGACAACGCCTTATTGCGACCGACCCGGGCCTCGTTGACGATGTCCGCCAAAGCCGTCAAGCCATAGGAAACTAAGAATCCCAGCACACCAACGGTTCCTGCATAACCAAACATGTCGGCGGCAGTATTGCCCCAGATGGATGGTATAAGCATGACACAAAGCCCGAAGACTACCACGACGGTTGTGGTTCTTACCGGGGCCCCTGACTTGTCACTGACTTTGGCCAGGGAGGGGAGAAGCACCTTGTCGCGACTTAAAGCAAAGAGGATGCGGGAAGCCGCCTGAGTGGCCGCCATGGTAGCGGCGAATCCGCTCAGAAAAGCCCCAATATCAATTGCTACTGCCATTCCACTCCCCATGTACCGGGCTGCCAGGACGCCCAAAGGAGCTCCTGTACTGGAAAACTGTTTGATATCGGAGGCAGAAAGTCCAAATCCGACGGTTTGCGCATAGGAAACGAAGACGTATAGCACACCCGCAATCAAGAGATTGGCGATAATGGCGATGGGGATATTCTTGCGTGGGTTGTTGGTTTCTTCTCCAATGGTGGCTGCCACATCAAAACCAAAGTATGAGAGAAAACCAAACACCATCGCGAACGCAACTCCAGAAAGACTGTGGTGGGCTGGAACAAAGGGTGCGAGGGTCAAATGGTGGCTGGCCCCGCCATGACCCAATATCACAAAAGAGAGAATAATCATGGCCAAAACGGAGAGACCTTCCAGTGTGAGCGCAACGGTGGTGGAAATTCTAATTTCACGAATAATCATTAGGTAGACCAAAAAGGTTCCTATTAGGGCAATGGGTGGCCATGGCACTTGCAGACCCAATTGCGCCAAAAGCGCTTGACCAAAGTCGCCAATGAGTCCAATGCCGCCGAGCGCAAAGCCAAGATAAGACAACAGGAGAACCCATCCTGAAATAAAGCCTACCGAGGTACCCAATACTTTGCTGTTAAAGTTGTATATGGAGCCAGCGTGAACGAATTTCCGAGTGAACTTGATAAAAGGTATGGCCATTAGAACTACCCCGATCAGCGAGCCCAACATGACTAAGGGGACGGCCCGTCCAGCCATGCTGGCGGCGAGCGAGGTATTAAGAGCCATTGAGGCAGTGGGTGCCAGGAGGGCAATAGAATAGCCTATGGCCTGTATGACAGAAATCTTATGGCCTGTCTTCCCTAAAAAATTGGACGCCACGTTGGATAACCTCCTTTTGAGTTTGGATTGTCGTTAGTCTACCTGACGATACTTCATGCCCAACCAATCAAAGACCGAGGATGGACTGTCCGCTACTACACTACTGTAGGAAAGACTTCGGGCAAATGAATAGAGTCATTCTTAAAATCGGGAAACTGGCGATATCGTATCATCTTACTCGGAGAATATCAATGATTTTTTATCTATCCAATCCGCAAAAATCGCGTGCCAATAAGTATTGTAATAAACCGTATTTAAATTCTATACTTTCAGTTAGATGCATAAGATCATACAGTATTGCTCTGAAAGGAGTAACCCGTGAACGATAATGAATTGACAGCAGAGGTGTTGCAAAGGAGGGTGGCAGATGCCGCAAAAGTATCCAAGACCCATAAAGAGATCGCCAAGTACGTGACTCAACATCTTCGGGAGGTTTCGCTTATGACGGCCAGTGGCCTTGCCCAAACGATCCATGTTAGCCAAGCATCCATCACGCGGTTTTGTTCCGCGATGGGTTTCTCCGGTTACGCCGATTTCGTCCGCAATTTGCAAAATCTAGTGCGAGAAGAATGGCAGGCTCCCGACCGACTAACCTATTTGTCCTCTGATCATGCCGCGCATGCAGATACTCTCCTAACTCAGGAAGTTGAAAACCTTAAGAGTTTGCAGCGATTGTCCCGAGACGTGGTGATAGACCAGTTGGCGGATCTAATCCAACAGGCTGGCCAGCTCGTTTTGGTTGGCTCCCGGGCGTCATCAACTCTCATCCCTTATGCGGAGTACTTTCTCTCGAAAATTCGTGACCATGTCGTGGTTGCGACCCCAGGGACTCCATTGTGGGACACCATTCCGGCGACGGCAGAGACGGGTACGGCGGTGTTAGCTTGGGTCTTTCCGCGATATCCGACCGCCGTGGTGGAGTGGCTTCGGGCCGTTCACCAGCGTGGCTTGTCGATTGGAGTGTTTACTGACCGAGCCTCATCGCCCGTCCTTAATCTAGCCGATGTGGGGGTAGTAGTCCCGGTCGCTAGTTCCTCGTTGTTTGATTCGTATGCGGCGCCGATGGTGCTCATGAACCTTGTGGTGCGGCGGGTAGCACGTAAACTTCCCGACATGGCTGCCCGTCTCCATGCGCTTGAGACGTGGGACCAAACCCACCAAACCTACTTCAACAACTCCGCGATCAGGACCTTGACCGAAGACCCCGCCGAGTAGCACCACCATGCATCTGCATGAATGCACCTCAAGGCGCCTTCAGTCGCCTTAGGCAAGTTTTGGGTTGCAATGACCTCCGCTCCTCATCAAGAGAGCGCGTTCGGGGGGTGGTTGATGGTAAAGGAAGGGTCACGTCTTCTGCATAATCCATCCACCGCGCCGTGTGCAACTGCTTGACGTCATTTTTCGGTTTATCGAACAGAAGAATGCCTTGGCATGTAAAGCATGGGTTAACACGGCGAACAATAGTGGGGGCGTCAACCTGGCAATGCAGTGGAGCTCTGATAGTCGAACTGGCCGAGATGTACGTGTCGCTGCTCCGTCACGCTATTGCAGATTTTGTCTCAATGTTGCTGATCAATCGGACCAGGCTTGGATGGTCCACACAGTCCGACCGTTTGAAGGGGTCCGATCTTATGGCTATCTGCTGCATTGCCTAGGTCCGGCAAGAAATGCCGATGCCTTATCGTGCACCCGATGTTAATTGACCTAACAAATTGTTGAGGATTAAGGTCGCCAACCCGTGTTCGCCCGGAGCCAAGACAATTTGGCTCTGGCGAAACAGGACTCGGCTTTGCGCATTGAGTACGAACGGCGCAAAAGCCACTCCATTGGCCCGCAGCCCAGACGGTGTGGAGGATTCATAATAGCGCAGATCTGGACTCGCCGCATATCCCGATACGGTTGGTCCGCTATAGGTACCCCAGCCAGCTGATGCGTAGTGCTGTCTTACCCACGCGAAATAGGGAGCCGCTTCGCTCCATGCGCATCCGACACATTGGCTGGCCGTCAGAATTGTCAGGCGCGGCCCATGCGTGGAAGAACCTCCACTGGGATAGAGCGCAATACTACGGGACCCGTCAGCGCCTTCCAATGCTGTCCCAGTCCATCCTTTGGGGACGATGACCACGAATCCCACCGTACCAATGGCCTGAAGTCTCGATGCCCACTCTACGGGGACGGTAACCGTGAGGCTGGTGGGATAATGGAATGCGACCTGTCCACCTCCGAAAGTTGGCGTCAGGACGGATACCGGTAAGCTGACCGTTTCCGATGCGGGTGTCGAAGGTGAGTTGGCTGATGAGGTAGAGGGTGCTGTAGATGACAAATCAGATGGCTGTGTGGAGGAGGATGTAGACGAAAGCGTGCTGGATGGCAGCGACGCCCGCGGTGAAGTGGACGAGGCGACCCCGCATCCGGCTAGTAAAACGGACAACCCGATCCCTTGCAACAATCGTGTGATATGCATGAGCAGTCCTTTCAATGAAATAATTATGGTTGCACCAGATTCAAATTTCAGCTTATCTATAGGCGTCCGAGATTTATTTGGGGTCCTTGTTCATGAAATACGTGCGCGGCGTCTTGATCATGATCGTTTTGCGAAAGAGACCTGAAGGCTGTGAAAATGACAATGACACCGTCTGCTTTAACCAGGACCGACAACGGTTGTAACCGTGGCTTTCGGAAAATATTATACCAAACTTATTCGCCCACAACCGACGGACCCAATAATCGGATTACATGCTAGAAACGATGAAGAAGAAGGGGAGAATTTCCGAACAGTTCCGGCTCACCGAATCGGCTTTGTCTGATAGGGGTGGTGGGCTAACCCCAGGAAATAGAGCCGATAGACTTATCGGGCGTCCCCAGCAATAGATCTCGTTTCCAAAAAGTGCACGGTTCCCAACGCATCAAATCCGAAGGCTCTAGATGGTCGGTGCAGTAGTGGTCCATTATTGCCCCGACCGGGATCCCCATCCACCCCCACCGAATGCCGAACATATCGAGAATGTGGATGGGGATGCGTTCACTGATCCTACTTTGGCAAGGCGCGTGATGGACCAGCCGCTGCCATCCAAACGCGGTAAACGATTGCAGTAATAGCAAACCCCACAAAGTAGCCTAGTGATGATGTGCGAAATATGCCGATCGCCAATGGCCCATTAAATATCACCGTTGATGTTGTGGCTAGACCCAATAGCGCGCCAATCGCCCACGAAATGAGTGCAGCGCTGCCGGATAATCGGTCCGAAGTGCGCACATTAAAGAGGGCGATAGCCACCCACGGTGCCAGCAGAGCGGCCACTAGACTGAGAAAGCCTTCAAAGTTCGCGATAAAGCCCTGCGATACCAGCAATACATAGAGGCTGGCAGCCACTGAGAGGACGGCGTCAATGAAAATGGTGCGCGAGCGGGGGACCTTGATGCCTGCGGCTAAAAGGCTGAGACCCGAGGAATAGGCGCAGAGCACACCGCCGGACAGAATACCGACTAACGTAATCAGCAAGTAGGGAATTTGCGCCCAACTGGGCAGCCAGTGAAGAAGAAGCTCGACAGGATTGGTGGCGCTGGCCAGCAAAGGCACACTCTGACCAAGTAAAAGGCCAACCACCATCAGCAGTGCGGTAGGTAGAATAGCACCCCAGGCGGCCGCCGAGACAATACGGCGCGGAGCAATTCCGGAAGGCAGATATCGGGTGTAATCGGACGCCGTCGTCACCCAAGAAAGGGCACTAACGGCGACCACCACGGTTATGGCTGGCACCACGCCTGAAAGCCAGGGACCGGAAGGATGGGACCAGACGGCATGCCAATCTACATGAGGCAGTAAGGAGAGCAGGATGATCACCGTAAGAAAACCGAAAATATAGGAGACCCACTTTTGCAGATATTCGATAGTTGCGTGCCCAAGAAATGCGATAAAAAGCTCCAATATGCCGGAAACAGCCAACGAGCTGACCAGCCAAAAGGCAGAAGAGCCCACCCCAAACATCAGGTGCAAGATTGTGGCTACCGTATAACTGGCGATAATCAAGACAACGGTTTCCCAGCCGACCATGTTGAGCCACGACACGGAAGCCATGAGCCGGTTGCCCCGTTTTCCGAAATAACGGGCGGAATATGCCATGGTGGGCAGGCCCGTGGCGAGTCCGGGCAGGCCAAGATATCCGATCAGGACAAATGAAGCAAGTCCCACACCTAATGCCAATAAAGATTGCCATAGCGAGAGACCGTAACTCCAGACCACGGCGCCAATCACAATATAGGTAAATGACAGGTTGCCGGCAAACCAAACCCAAAACAGATCCCGGGTATTGCCGTGCCGAGTTGAGGGCCCAATAGGGTTTATGCCATTTTTCTCGACTTTCCACAACGTGTCGCTGGTAGGTAACTGGGGTGAGTGCAAACCGATTCATCCTCTCTTCCTGGGCTATCGCCGATGCATTGGCGATTTAGACTCAGACACGAGGACGGCCTTACACACAATAGAGGATAGGTCAGGTAAAAAATAAACGACCCGTTCGGGTCGTCGCCGAACATTGTCCTTTGCCAGAATTACCTGGCCAAGTTCAAGGGTTGGCAAAAAGCCTCTCAGCGCGTTGGGCACCCCTCATGTCACTGCCGTTAGTATACGCGAAGCACTGTCCAAAGAATAGGTGATCAGAAATACTATTTTTTATATGTTGAAATCGACATCCCAGGTGTGCAGGTCCATGGGAATTTAGACACCGAAAAATCTTGAGTGAACTCATTGTTGGTTTGTATGAATTTCCATCCAACAATTCGGCGAACCTTGGTGTTGTTTGTCGAAATCACTAGAGGGGTCCATAAAAGAGAGATGCAGGGTTTCGTTACCCTGAGATTTAATTGACGAGACATGTCGCGGCTGGCGTTGTAGCCCCATGTTGGCTAGGACATACATTCACCCACATATGTCTAATCACTCATGCTGTCTAGAGTCACGAGATAGCTGACGTGCTCAAGGTTTACATCAATATGGCCCAGCGTTGGGATCCGAGCAGCGATTCAAGCCAGTGGGTCGTATGGCGACGGGCGGCTGGTATTCTACCGACCCCAAGATCTGTGTATGTCGGTCCCAACAACCCGATTTGACGGGTTTGAGAAGCGGAACAACCGTGGATCGAAAGGTCCATATCGTTTTACTATTCCGGGATGCCTGAGGCAACGGTGAGGATCCCCACCATTCGGCCATGTGTGCGCTGCTTCGCACCGAGCCACACGGACCCTGCCCGCAAGATTCTGATCCGCTCGCCTGACCCACGAAACGGCATCAGTCTGAAATTGGGGCATAGACGCGACAACCCATTGGTAGGTTTCGTGAGGTCGTTCATGCCGTGTCTACGGTCGCAGAGGTCCTTGGATTTCACAAAAATCTATGAGAATAACAGGGTTCTCACAAAAAACTAGGGTACTTACGTCCAGTCACTTTGCTGAATACGCAATGGGTATTGTCGAAAAATATTTGGGATCGACAGCTAAAATCAAAGCGTTGTTGAATGGCTGATTTAACATCTGCCGGACCTGCGGTTGCCCGCGCTTGGCCCGTGGGTCTTTCCCCGATGCCTGCCGGAATTGTCGGACACCATGTTCAGCTCCGCCATCCGGACCGCGCCTGCTGCGGATGGAAATAATCCGCCAAGTTCCCAAATTCGCCCAACAGCGTTGCAATGTCCACATTCAATTCAGTCTACGGACGCGGACTCCCCAGTGTTCGGAATCCGGAGGGCTCTTTCCGCCTGGGGAGCGGTCCTCGAACCCGGCAAGTTAGGCAGTGTCCAGAGCGATCTCCATCTCCTGAATCGTGGAACGCCACGAACGGGAAAACAGCAAAATCCGCAGATACATCCCGCAGGCGAGCGTGCATATGGTAACAACTGGGGATTGCTCAGCTCTGACCCTGGGGGATGGGTACTAAACGCCGTGTATCGCCGCAATCAGTGGCTAGTGCCCTCTACTGTAGCCCATGCGAGTTTTAATGCTTGGTCGGTGATTCTTGCGGTATTTGTCTTTGAGCGCGTCTGCTTTGGATAGGAAAATCACCGGGATCTGACGAATATGCTTCCAAAAGGGGGCACGACATTATGAAAATCTATGACTCTGAGCAAGAAAACCAGCGTCGCATTCGACGCAATACTTTAGGAGACCTACTACGTCGGGATGCACGACGGGACCAGGGAAAAACCGCGGTGATCTATCGAGATCAGAAGATTACTTATCGCGAGTGGAATGTGATGGTCAATCAAGTCTCAGAGGGGCTGTCTTGGCGCGGCGTGAGACCCCAAATGCATTTAGGGATTATCGGCAAGAACTCGCTAAATTTCCTTACTTACGCCATCGCGGTGGCCAAATTAGGTTCCGTGTTTGTGCCAATCAATCCGGCACTAACAACCAAGGAGATGGCGTATATAATGCGCCATGCCGATGTCGCCGCTGTTGCAGCAGATAGCAGTCTCATTAGGCATGTGGATAAAGCTGGCAGGGAAGCGTCGTTGCGTTCTTTGGTGCAAGTGGCCTTGGATATCGATAGTACGCAGGATTCGTGGATTTCCTGGGACAGAGTGGGCAAAGGACATGGTGAAGAGTGGTGGGGGCCTGTGGTTGATGACGATGTTGCGCAAATTCTGTATACCAGTGGCACGGAATCGAATCCCAAAGGGGTGTTGTTAACACACCGAAGTCTTTTAGACCAATTTTTTAGCATTATTGTGGCAGGAGACTTTCGACCGAATGATGTGGTGTTGCATGCTTTGCCATTATTTCATAGTGCGCAACTCAATGCCTTTTTTGGGCCTTTTTTGGAACTCGGAGCAACTCATGTCGTACTGGAACGTCCGGAACCTGAGCGTATTATGCAAGCAATAGAGCACCACCAAGTCACGGTGTTTTTCGCCCCTCCCACTGTGTGGATAGCAATATTGCGATCTCCCTCCTTCTCGCCCTCTCGTTTGTCGTCCTTAAAGAAAGCAGTATATGGAGCGTCGGCGATGCCGGTAGAGATTTTACGCGAGTTGGCCCGGGTTCTGCCTCAAACCCGGTTTAGCAATATGTACGGCATGACTGAAATGGGACCCTTTGCCACAGCCTTGCCTCCGGAAGAACAGTTAACGCGCTCGGGATCTGTTGGCAAGCCCGGGGTTAATGTGGAAATGACGGTATTGCGTGACGATGGCAGTGAGGCTTCAGTCAATGTACCGGGTGAAGTGTGTTTCCGCAGCAGCCATGCGTTGCTAGGGTACTACAAAGATTCAGAAAAGACCCGCGAGGCATTTCGCCATGGATGGTATCATACTGGGGACATTGGGGTGATTGACCCGGAGGGATACCTGTCCATTGTTGACCGTAAGAAAGATATGATTAAAACTGGTGGCGAAAATGTTGCCAGTCGAGAAGTGGAGGAAGTGCTGTATACCCATTTCGCAGTCCAAGAATGCGCGGTTATCGGCGTGCCGCATCCTTTTTGGGGTGAAGCAGTCATTGCTGTGGTAGTGAAACGTCAAGGTATGGACGTAAGCGAGAGCGAACTGATTGCTCATGTGCGGGAAACCCTGGCAGGATTCAAAACGCCGAAACGGGTCGTGTTTCGGGACAGTTTGCCGAAAAATGCTAGCGGAAAGATCGTCAAGCGGTTAATTACTACGGAAGTATCTTGGCACGATGATGAAGAACCATGAAGTGGTAGGGGCGTCTTTAGACGCCCCTACCACTTCATGGTTTATGCCCAATTGGGGCGCCGCTACCGCACTCATCTCTTACTATTAGGAACGCTCTAGTGGTCGACGGATCAAATGAAAACAGCTCGATTACGTTTTCCATAGCGCTGACGAACATGAAAAATGTCACGTGACTGAAGTGTTCTTTATCCGATAACGACCGACAAAATAGAAGTTTTCAGAGGCGCGTGGGCCCCCGTCGGAACAAAATTGTCTATTAACCCAACACCCTGCAATTCATACCCACTTTCTCTTGAATACGAATAACTGGGGAAGTGAGCGAAAAACGGCGCCCATGAGACACAGGTGGATCAGGACTTTTTGCCAGTATAATACTTTCTCGCATTTAGACGCGGCCGATGCGGTGGATTCCGCTGATGTTTCTGGTCATGGGCATTGCGTGGTTGATTTTGTCGTGGGGCGTGAATTTTCCCGTTTTTGTAATTCTGGCAGGGGTCGAAGGGTGTGCCGGGTGGATGGTGCAAGATTTGGCTACCGCATTTATCTTGTCTGAAGCGCCGTCGGGTCGCGCAGGACAGGCTCGAGCACGCCTAGGGGCATTTGACGAAGTGGGGTCAATACTCGGCACGGCGGCGATTTTAGTTGTTCCAGTCGCTTGGTTGGTACTCCCCTTGTATGCCGCTTTGGGAGTCGCGGGCGTATGGTTTCTGGTTGCTCGCCACAAGTTGATGCCTTTCCATGACGCAAGAGCGATGTAAACGGGGGATCAACATGCCAGGAAATCGCGGTCAAGATCAATCCCGCGCTGGACTATTCAGGAAAATGGCTGCGCAAAACGTGTCGCTCCTACAATGGTGCGCAATTCCTGGCGAAATTGCACACCTTTGGAACCGTCCGCCGTCCAATAGGTACGGTTTTGGTAGGTCACACCTTGACATCCCGTTGCATCATAACTTGCACGCAGGACAACCTGATGACCTTCATGAAAGACCATGGTGTAATGGATCCCCATGTCGGCGGGGCAACTAATGGCTCCGCTGGGAAAGGGGGCGAGTTGCAGTATGTCATGATATAGTGCAGTGACAGCTCGCGAATTGGATACGACAAGGGTAAAGTCCTGATTACGGCGTGAGTTGTAAAGATGGGCCATGCCAGAGCGGGCAATGATAACCCAGGTAGGGTTCGCAGTTTGCAACGGGTATAACGTCCCCAAAATGACGTTTCGCGTTGCTGGCAAAACAGCTGTCAATGTGGCCGCCAACACGACGCCAAACATAGTGCTGACAAACGCTTTTGGCAATACCATAAGTGTTGCCTCCATTAGTAGAAAGGGTTGTGTCCACGCTTATCCGATAGCAACAAAGGCGTGGAGATTGGTCAGCATCGTCGTCTCGTTTCTACGTATAACGCCTCCAAACGCGCTACGGTGACGGGCCGCATTAGTATCTTTTCTATTTACCGGGGTATCTGCGAAATCAAACAATATGCTTATAGCGGTTTCCATAGTGGAAATTAGCCGAACCCGCCCACAAGAACAATTGATCAGAACAACGCGACATGATTCATTCCAAACCTCTGCTCCATCCTCGAATACGCCGTGTACGGTTAAGGACCCATTTTATGGGACGAAATGCATCGCCGAGTGAGCATGAACATTTTAGAAAAAACCCTTGGTTAATTATTGAAATGTGGCAATTTACGATCTATATTATGATTGTCCGTGAGTGATAAATGATTGGATGTGATCGTTAAGTGCTCAATAAACGGAGAAAAGAATTATTGGAGTTGCTTCAGTCCGAGCCTGAAATGTCTATTGCGGACATGACGGACCGTCTTGGAGTATCTGCTGCCACAGTGCGGCGGGACTTGAATAACCTCTCAAACCAAGGTCTTATACAGAGGTTGCGTGGTGGCGCCACAATAAGCCATCCCTTAGGAATCGAACCCTCCTGGGGTGAGCGCAATCGTGAAAATATCGATAAAAAGCGGGCTATTGTCCGGATGGCATTAGATGCTGTGGAAGATGGCCAAGTGGTGGCGTTGGACGTAGGCACCACCACACTGGAACTGGCTCGGCTTTTGCAAATGCGATCAGACTTGATGGTGTTTACGGCATCAGTACCCATTTCCGAAACACTCGCCATGGGACGGCCCACCGTCTATTTGGTAGGGGGAAGAGTAAGGCCGCGGGAAATGGGTGTAGTCGGGCCCTTAGCGCGCGACATCATTGGACGGTTTCACTATGATGTGTTTTTTCTGGCGGCTGCTGGGTGGTCGTTAGAACAAGGTCTGATGGATTTCTCGATAGAGGATGTAGAGATTAAACAAGCCTTTATGAATTCCTCCAACCAAGTGATTGCGCTCGTGGACTCCACCAAATACGGCAAAACCTCATTGATGTCGATCGCTCCCTTAGAAGAAATTGACATGGTGATCACGGATGATCAGTTGCCCAATGCGGTGCGGGATCAGGTGAGTGAGGTCACCACGTTGCGAGTGGCCGAGTTAGGAAACGGCGAAAGGGGATTAGGATGAAGACCGCGTGGATTTCTCAAGTGTTTGACACAGTGAAGCCCGTTATCGCAATGGTCCATTTTCCGGCGTTGCCGGGCGCGCCTTTGTATCAACTGAATAAAGGCATGGAGCCTATTGTCGATCACGTCAAGCGGGATTTAGAGGCTCTACAGAAGGCTGGGGTCGATGGCCTGATGTTTTGCAACGAAAACGATCGTCCCTACCAGTTTACCGCGCAAGCCAGCACCATTGCTGCGATGGCTTATGCCATCGGTCGGGTCAAGTCCGAGATTTCCATCCCCTATGGGGTTGACATTTTATGGGATCCGGTCTCCGCAGTGGCGCTAGCCCATTCTGTGGGTGCATGTTTTGTGCGTGAAGTCTTTACCGGGCTTTACGAAAGCGATATGGGATTATGGCAAAGCCGAGCGGCTGAGGCGCTCAGGCTGCGCGCGCAATTGGGCGAGGCAGAAAGTATTCGACTGCTGTTTAATGTCTCGGCAGAGTTTGCTTCGCCCTTTGGCCGCCGCTCGATAGCCGAAATCGCACAGTCGGTCGCTTTTTCCAGTTTGCCTGACGGCATTTGCGTATCCGGGCCGATGACCGGAAGCCCCGTAGCATCCAGTGAATTAGAACGCGTGACAAGCCTTCTTGAGGACATGCCCGTGTTTGTCAACACAGGGGTGCGACAAGATAACGTGGCGAAATATTTGAGCGTGGCAGATGGAGCAATTATCGGTACCGCGTTGAAATACGAGGGCAAGACATTTAATGCGGTGGATGCAGAGCGCGCAAGGCAGTTAATGAACACGGTTAAAAATCTCCGGCTTCAGTTGGCGACCTAATTCCCTAATTAGAAAGGAGAATCGAAGTATATGGCGCAGTCTAAAGAGTTGTTTGTGCGAAATGCCACCGGTTTAGTGCGGGAGTTGTCCCCTTTTGACGCGTTTAACTTGGTGTTTTCCGCGGTCCTGATTCCGGTTGGCATTTCGGAAGCCTTGGGTTTTTCGCCGGCAGTGTTTGCCGGGGCAAATGTGGCGGTCTCTTTTATTATTGCCGCCATATTGATGGTGGCCTTTGGTGCAGTGTATCTCTACTTTACCAATTTGATGCCGCGTTCGGGCGGCGACTACGTCTGGGTCAGCCGTACCTTGAACCCAGGCGTTGGATTTGTAACGAATGCCGCGCTTACCTTCGTGTTCTTGACTTGGGTGTCGTTCAACTTCACAACCATGATTAGCTACTTCGGTCCGGCCGTCTTTTATTTGTGGGGTCTGCCTAGTGGTGTCATTACCACAATGTCTCAGCCGGGCTGGGAATTCGGTATTGCCACCGTTCTGACAATTTTGTTCACACTGCTCATGATTACGGGCGTGCGACGCGTGGCGCGATACATGCGATGGATGTTCTGGCTGGTGTGGATTGGCATGGGCGTTTGGCTTGTGGGCATGGCGATGACCCCGGCGTCTGCTTTTCAATCTCGTCTTGCTGCGGCGACTGGCCACAGTGCTGCCAGTATTATCGCCATCGCGCACCACATGGGACAAACTCAAGGGAGCGGCATCAACTGGATGATGACGCTTTTTGCCATGGTCTATGCCTTTCAAGTGTATACCGGGTTTCAATGGACAGGATATTTCGCCGGAGAAGTCAAGAATGTGCGCAAGACCGCAGTCACCTCAATAATGGGGGGGCTGTTTGTGTCCGCTGTATTGTACACAGTGGGCACACTGCTTGTGTTCCATTCCACTGGGTACAACCTTTATAACGCTCTGGCGTACATCGGGTTCAACGATGCGGCCAAATTGCCAGCCAACGTGCCTTATGTATTGCCGGCATTGGCGCGGTTCTTTTCGATGCCAGCGTTCTTGCGCGATTATATTGGACTCAGCTTCATTTTGGCGATATTTTGGTGGACACCTACGGGGTTCATGCTGGGTACTCGCAATCTCTTCGCCTGGGCGTTCGACCGTTTGATGCCCGAATCATTGGCTGAGGTTTCGGAGCGATTCCACACTCCGGTCAAAGCCACCATTGTAATCGGGGTAGTGGTTGAACTCATTAACGTAGCCAACGTTTACATGGGACTTTCAGAATTCTTGATTAACATCATTGCTGTCATGGCTGCAGCATTTATTGTGGTCAGCATTAGCGCCATTGTATTTCCTTATCGCCGACGCGATCTCTATGACGAGGCCTCGCAGATGGTGCAGCGAAAGATGTTTGGCATACCGGTCTTGACCTTAGCGGGCGTCATTGGCCTTCTGATTTGGGTTGCGGTGTTGCTTATTGCCTTGACCACGCCATATTTTGGACTCAGCACCAAACCGATGCCCATGGTGGAAGCTTTTATCGTGCCAATTCTAGCCATCGTTTACTATTTCGTGATGTCGACCTACCGAAAACGCGAAGGGTTTGACTTGTCAGTCTCGTTTAAGGCGATTCCGCCCGAATAGAGCTCAGGCAGGGAAGGGAGAGGGCCTATGGATTTAGCGGAACGGGGAAAGCAGATTGTGAACAGTGCCCAATCAAAAGGCATTCATACCAGGTTGCTCGGAGGATTGGCCCTCTATTTGCTGGCTCCATCAGCCCAAAATCATTCTGTGCTGCAGCGTGCATACAAGGATATCGATCTCGTTGTGCGTCGCAAGGATGGGGGAAAGCTTACCCCCATCCTCGTCGATGCGGGTTTTGAGCCCGATCGCCGCTTTAATGCATTGCACGGAGAAACTCGGTTGCTGTACACAGATCGCGATGACCCTGGACTTCAAGTGGATGTCTTTGTGGGAGTCTTTGAGCAATGTCATAAACTGGACTTATTGGTGGGTGCAGAACGCATGCAATATACCATAACTCCCAGTCAGTTATTGCTCACAAAATTGCAGATTGTGCAATTAAACGAAAAAGACGTCAAAGATTTGGTCACTATGTTTCTCGATTGGTCGATCGGCGACGATGACAGCGGATTGAATCGGGCAACGTTAGCCCAACTGTTTGGCAATGACTGGGGACTCTTTACCACATCTTCCGATACTTTAGCCCAGGTTGGCCAACACGCTGTCGAATATGTGTCGGACAAAGAATTGGACGTGGTGTCCCAACACATCCAAGCCTTGCGCGAATTAATGACAACGTCTCCTAAGTCTCTGCGCTTTCGCATGCGGGAAAAAATTGGACGCAAAATGCCGTGGTATGAGACTCCCGAGGAGGTTAAAAGATGAGATTGTTTCAAAAGCGTTCAGCTGGCAAAACCCTTAAAATTTTTTTTGCTACCGACATTCATGGATCTGATCGGTGTTTTAGAAAGTTTATCAATGCCGCCCAGTTTTATGGCGCCAATGTTCTTATCTTAGGAGGCGACATAACCGGCAAAGTGGTGGTGCCGGTGACTAAAATATCGAGTAGCACGTATCGTGCTACGGTGCATCACCAGGTGCAAGAGGTGTCCGAAAGCGAATTGCCTCAGTTATTTAAGGAAATTCGGAGCAATGGCTTTTATTATTACGTGACCACGGCCGACGAGACCGAGTTTCTCACTCAAAATCCTGAGGCGCGCGAAGAAATGTTTCACCGTGTAATACGTGAGAGTCTCACGACGTGGTTTGAATTGGCCGAGGAGCGGTTAAAGGGGACCGGGGTGCAAGTCTTTGTCTCGCCGGGCAAGGATTATGACGACACGGTGGTGTCGGCAATCAACCAAGGACCCTTTGTGATCAATCCGGATGAAACTGTGCGGGAAATTGAGGACGGTGTCTGGATGCTCTCATTTGGCTGGAGCAATCGCACACCGTGGGACTCTCCGCGCGAATTGGATGATAGCGAAATCGGCAGCAGACTAGAGCGTTTAGCACTCCAAGTTCCTCAGTTCGATCAGGCGGTGTTCAATATTCATGTGCCCCCGTTTAATACACCTTTGGATAAAGCACCGCAATTGACCGCTGATTTAAAACCGATCGTGGAGGCTGGCGAGGTACAAATGGCTAGCGTGGGCAGTGCTGCCGTCAGGGATTTCATCCTCAAATATCAACCCCTTCTGGGATTGCACGGACACATCCACGAATCGGCGGGCATTACCAAACTGGGACGTTCCACCTGCATCAACCCCGGATCCGAATATTCAGATGGCACCCTAAAAGGTGCACTGGTGACCATCGATACTGGCAAAGGCAGCTTGATGCGCCAATTGATTGCGGGATAGGACGGATGCAGATGAATTGGGTGATGGGGATTGATATTGGCACCACTGCAGTCAAGGCATTAATCCTTGATGTGGAATCCGGGCGCTACATGGCGGCCAGTAGCGAAGAATATCCACTGTACAGCGAGTATGCCGGTTGGGCCGAGGCCAATCCGGATGATTGGATCCAGGGTATGAACGAAGCCGTAGGGAGTCTCTTATCGGCATATCCACAAGAGGTTAAATCGGTTAGTTCAGTGGCGGTGTGCGGGATGGTACCGGCATTGGTATTGTTGGACAAGGATAATCGGCCAGTGCGGCGATCAATTCAGCAAAGTGACGGGCGGACTGCCCAAGAATTAAATGATGTGCGCGAACTGATGGACGTCGAGGCACTCTATCGTCGGACTGGAAGCATGCTAAACCAGCAACACGTGGTGCCCAAATTGCTTTGGATCAAAAAGCATGAACCACAGAATTGGCGTCGCACTCGGAGAATTGTTGGCAGTTACGATTACATTCGTGGCCTATTGGTCGGAAAATTTGCTGTGGAATCGAATTGGGCGGTGGAAAGCGGTTGTTTTGATATTCTGGACAAGACATGGATGGATGGATACCTTCAGAAATTGGGAATTCCCACTGAATGGTTTGGCCACGTTGGCGAATCGTTAGACGTAGCGGGATATCTGAACCACCAGGTAGCAGAACATTGGGGCATGCAGGCAGAGATTCCGGTGATGTATGGCAGCGCGGACCATGTCGCTTCGGCGTTGGCCGCTGGCGTGGAAAAACCGGGGGATTTGCTGATTAAGTTTGGTGGGGCAGGCGACATTTTATATTGCACGGACGATCCGGTTTTTCATCCCCAATTATATTTTGATAAGCACGACTTACCCGAAAAATACTTGCTAAACGGGTGCATGGCCGCAAGCGGTTCATTGGTGCGATGGTTTTTGGAGCGCATCAAAGCCGACGACTCTCTATTGCCGCAATTGGATCATGAGGCATCCAAAGTTTCACCCGGGAGCGACGGCATTGTGATTCTTCCCTACTTTTTGGGTGAGAAAACGCCTATCTTGAATCCATCAGCACGCGGCATCGTATTCGGGTTGATGCTCCATCACACAGATGCCCATTTATTTCGGGCGGTATTAGAAAGTGTGATTTATGGTTTTCGCCATCACATAGACGTGATCACCGAGGCGGGGCACTCCATCAACCGGGTGTTTGCCACTAACGGAGGTGCAAAATCTGCCTTGTGGCGGCAAATTGCTGCCGATACACTGCAACGTCCCATTCTAGCGTTTCCCCATCATCCTGGCAGTGCCATGGGGGCGGCCATCGTAGCCGCTATGGGTGCAGGACAGTTTCCTCATCAGTCGGTGTTGGAGGTATTGGAGACCGAACGGGTATGGCATGAGCCCAATCCAGCCACAAAAGAGATTTACGATAGGGGATATTTCAAGTATCGAACGCTTTATGAACGAACCAAAGATTTGTTGGATTAATGCTGTATAGAGATAGGGGGATACTATAAAGTGGCAGATAACAGCCGCGGTATAGCAATGGTCACCGGGGGCTCACGAGGCATCGGGGAGGCAATCAGCCGGCGTTTACATCATGACGGGTACACGGTAACCGTGTTGGATCTTGCCGCGCCCGAACAACTGATGACTGATGGCGTGGTAGAGCGTTTTATTCAGACCGACGTTACATCAGCAGATAGTATAAAAACGGCAGTAGAGCAAGTTCTGTCCGCTTACGGCGTGATTGACGTGTTATGCAATAACGCGGGGGTGTCAACTATGCAACGGGTGGTTGACATGACAGAGGACGAATGGGATTTCAATTTTGATGTGAATGCCAAAGGGGTATTTTTGATGACGCGAGCCGTATTGCCATCCATGATAAGGCAAAACCGGGGAATCATCGTCAATACGGCATCAATGGCGGGGGTCAAGGGGGTCCCCTTGTTGGCACATTACGCAGCCTCCAAGTGGGCGGTGATTGGATTTACCAAAAGTGTGGCCTTGGAGGTGGCGCAATATGGCATTCGCGTTAACGCGGTTTGTCCCGGATTCGTCCAAACATCAATGCAAGAACGAGAATTGGGATGGGAGGGACAGCTAAGAGGAATGACACCAAGCGAGGTCTTCCAGGACTATATTCGTCTGACTCCTATGCAACGCATAGAGGAACCGGAAGATGTCGCTAAAGTGGTGGGGTTTTTAGTGGGAGAAGATGCGGCTTTCATCACCGGTGAAGCCATCAATGTCACAGGCGGGGCTAATCTTTAAAGGATGGCCGGAGATCAGCCCGCTCTACCGCAATACGAGAAACGCGATGGATTGGCCCTGCGCTCTGCGCGACTTGAAACCCACTGGACAGCGGACTCTGATATTTAATCTTGCCGTTAGACAACCATTTCGCGAACATTTCCGGGTGGGACCGAGGTGGATAGCACGTGTGCGGGGGCAAAAAGATTTATTCCTCTGCCGAATTGCGGTGGAACAGACGCATCATCGTGGCGACATGTGCCGCGCCCCTCAAATCGAGTCATCAGGGCATCTCCTTACTGTTTACTCGAGGCAGGATGCGGGCGCGGCCATTTCAGGGGCACATTGATGACCAGGGCAACACTAAGCAGGATGACCGCCATACCCAGCACTAGGTTCGAAGTAACCGCCTCTCTGAGAAACCACCAGCCCCACAACACCCCAAAAACCGGAACCAAAAAAGTGACACTGAGTGTTCTGACTGGACCCACGCGGCGCATGAGGTAAAAGTAGAGGAGGTACCCCAGCGATGTGGATAAGACCGCCAGGCCCAAGAGGGCCCATATCGCGTCGGCACTTGGCATTCGGTGCGGGACAAAAAACGCCGCGACCGGCAACAAGATGACACCGGCCGCCAGTTGTTGACCAATGGCTAAATTGAGAGGGTTCTCCCCGCGAAATGCCCTGGAAGAAAACACGCCGCCTACCGCGTAGAACAAGGCCGCCCCGAGGGACATGCTCATTGAAAGCCAAGACCTTGGCGTGTCGTGATGAAAATTCCAGCCGACTAGGATAGTGACTCCGAGGATCCCCAAGAGAACACCTAGAAACTTCTTGATCGTAAAGCGATCCTGAATCCAAACGCGTGCGACCAACGCGGTGAAGAGCGGAGTTGTGGCGTTTAAAATTGCAGCCACGGAAGCGTTCAGCCGAAGTTCGGCCGTCGCTATCAGACAAAAGGGGATTGCCGCATTTAATGCGCCCAACACGAGATATGCTTTCCACTTGTGCAACAATTTGGGAGGTTGCCTGAGAGCGATGGCGTAAGCAACCAGGACGACGCCTGCGATCAACACACGCATGTCGATCAATACCACGGGACCTAGCACGGGAGATGCCACCCTCATGAACAAGAAGGAGCCTCCCCACAGCGCCGCCAGCAGAAATAAAATACCTACATCTCTTCGTGTCACGCCGACTTCCTCCAATGGCTTGTTCCCGGCTGTTCTTCTTGTTTAGCATAAAGGTTGGATATAAAATGAAGCAAATTGATTGTACTCATCTATTGCATGAGGTGATGATCATGACGTTCACCCAACTTCAGGTGTTCGCCAAAGTCGTGGACACGCGCAGCTTTACGAAAACCGGTGAGTTGCTGAACATGACGCAATCTGCAGTGAGTCATGCAGTGGCAAGTTTAGAAGCTGAACTGGGCGTGCAGATGCTGATTCGTGACCGAAAGAACGGCATTATGGTTTCAGAATTCGGAAACCGTGTTCTAGAACCAGTGCGAGACATCTTGGGTCGCATGGCGCAGATTGAACAAGAAGCCTCGGCAGCGAAAGGGCTGGAGACTGGCATCATTCGCATCGGAAGTTTTCCTAGCGCCGCCGCGCGCTTGCTTCCCAAAATGATCGCAACCTTCAAGAGCCTTCATCCTAAGATAGAAGTCGTCTTCTTTGAGGGGACGGACCGCGAAGTGTTGGATTGGCTCGATGCGCGCATAATTGACGTCGGCTTTGTGGCACTAAAAGGTTGGGACAGCCAAACGATTCCACTGACCCGTGACCAAATGGTGGTCGTCATGCCCCAAGGCCACCCGCTGCGAGATGCCCCCACGATTGCCGTGCCAGCCCTGATGGATAGTCCCTTTATCATGTCGCACGGTGGGTGCGAACCGCTAATTCGGGAAATATTTAGTCGTAGCAGTCTGGTGCCTAACATTCGCTTTGAGGTAGCGGATACCACGACCATTTTAAACATGGTGAAAGAAGGTCTCGGGATTACGGTCGTCCCGCAACTGTCGTTGCCCGACTTTCCGCTGGGCATTGAGATTCGAGAATTGAACCCGCCGTTTTGGAGACATGTGGGCCTGCGCTACCTTTTTGAGAAGGAAACGCCCCGTATCGTGAAGGCCTTCGTGGACACGGCGCAGCTTTTGTTTCGATCAGAGCCTATTTTTTAATCGCATGCAGATGATTCTCTGCCCAAGTCTGCATTTGGGATATGGAGCTGACAAATCCAAGAACCTGAAGCGGTGGGCCAACGGTGACCGAGTCCTCCGCTTACTCCCCGTGGCAAGCTTCTCATTAACGCCCGGTTACTTGCCCCCTGGTGCCCGTGTGACTGAGGACAATGGGTTTATTCGTGCCGACTTTGTTAGCCAGCCTAGGTGACCCGTCAGGAATCCCCAAGAAGGTTATACGAACGGTATGCGTGGTCGTCTGGTGATAATCCTTTGGTGTATGGTACAATTCAAATCAATTATCCGCCGAAAGGGGGTCTCGGAGTGGTCTTATTACCCGGCAATATTGCTTTTCCTTATGACCAAGGACATGTCGTAGAGCCCGCCCAGGGGGCAGTATGCCCTTTTCCGGGTTTGGGCTCGTCAGACCGCAAGAGGCCTCCTCGCATCCGCATGCGATAGATCCTCGATCGGAATCTTGGGCGACCTCGGCCCGAGATTCTTTCATTTTAGAGGAGGATTATCGTGTCAATTCGGTTAAAACACTCCCTTGCCGCCTTTTACGCCTTTACCGGCCTCTGGTCATTTAATGCGACCAGCGGATTATGGATCCTATATTTGCTCCACTGTCATTGGTCGCTATTCCAAGTCGGGCTCGCCGAAGCGGGATTTCATATCGTGTCCTTTGTATCGGACGTCCCAACCGGAATGTTTGCCGACCGATTTGGTCGGCGCCGGAGCCTAGTGGTTGGTCTTTTGATAGGTGCTTTGACTCCTGCGATGACGTTTATATGGGCCCCAGTGAGTGTTGTTCTTGGCATTCTTAGTGTATCGGTTGGGGCTCTCAGTTGGACCTTTATTGGCGGTGCGGATCAGGCACTACTCTACGGATTAACCGCTTCGCAACCTAATGGTCTAGGTTATGCCCGGACGTATGGACGAATGGCTGGGCTGTCCTTAAGTGTTACCGCCATCGCGATTGTCACAGGAGGGCTGCTCGTCAGTTATGATGGCTGGATGTGGCCCTATCTGATTACAGCGGGATCCAACCTCATCGCCGTGATACCGGTGCTGTTGATACCACAGCAACAGAAAACTGTCCAAACTGATCAGGCGACCCAAGCAACCTTCTTGCAAATGCTATGGCGAGCCACTAAAGCAGTTGGCCAAGATACCAATTTGCTTCTGTTAGTAGCAGTGGGTGCCGTCGTCGCCACATTAAGCACTACCAACAACTTATATGCCCAGGCAATGTTGATGCATAAAGGGGCTTCTTTAGCCCGCATTGGTTGGATCATTGCGATGGCGAATGGGTTCACGGCGGTGGGAAGCCTAATCGGTGGCCGAGTGGCGCAGGGTCGTCGGCGTCGGAGGTTCGGTTGGGGACTGGGGGTGTATGGGGCGGCGCTTGCCGTCGTTGGGGTTCTTCCTTTGCCGGGCGCGGTGTCAGGATATTTGCTAGCCCAGGGCGTGGATGGAGTGATTGATCCGATTTATGCAGCGGTGTTGAATGAGGGAGCGCCGGAAGAGTACCGCGCGACCGTCTTGTCATTACCGGGAACGGGCTTCAGTTTGGGCATGATCATTCTATTTCCCATTGTCGGTTGGCTGATGGGCCGAGGTTACTGGATTGCTGTATATGGGACCATGGGTACGGTATTGATTTTGATCGGAATGATGGTTCTGCACAGTGGTCGGCGGTCAAAATCTCAAAAGACCACTGCCATGGCAAGCAAATAAGGCAGCGTAGCGTGACGGCCGCGACCTTAGAGACCATGCAAGGGGACCGTGAACTGCGGCGTCGCTCGATGCGATAGCAGGAAAGTGCCCATAGTCCCCAATAGGGTGTAGGAGAACCGGGTCGTGAGACGGAATCGATGCAGAGGATAAGGTCACCCAGTTGAGGCAGGTTTTGGTTTTTTGCCGTTCGGCAGGAACCGCCCCTGAGCGTCGCTTTGGCCTTTGGGCATTTGGTCATGTTAAAAATTGAGGGTCGTCAGAGGTCACGAGGGGCTTGGCGGCGACGCGGTCCCCGCCGAGCATCCGCGCGGCGAGCTGTTCAGCAGAGAGAAAGGCGCAACTCTACGGCGGTCCGTTTCACCGTCGCATCTGTATCCTGCGCGGGAAGCGGGGTGCCTGCATCTATTGCTATTTCCGTGCAGTTCAGGATATTGTTGGTCCTAGGATTTTTATGGCTGGTGTTATGGACTAGTTTTCATGGCATCAGCCGCAGACAACAACTCCACGACGTAAAAGATGATGGACTGAGGTGGTGAAGGAAATGGTGTGCACGGCGTGTCTTCTGTGGATGGATCGCGGGAACGCTTAATGGAGCTAGGGCACGGTTTTAAAGCACGGATACCGGATGCAAAACGGACCCCTATACGTACTCTTGGTGCTGGCGCGATTCGTGCAGAGCACCACATCCTAAAAAGGAGACTGGCTGCCCTGTGACCGATGTAATCACCGTTTTGCAAGGCATGCTGTCATAATACATTGGGAGCTGTGGGCTTTGTGGCGGTACCGTGCGCGCCTGGAAAGAGGGGTTAACCTACGTGCATTACGCCTTGTTGGGCATCATGCTGGGATTGGCTGCTGGATTTTCGCCAGGACCATTGCAAACCTTGGTAATTTCCCATGCCGTTCGCTTTGGCTGGCGGGCCGGCGCATCAACCGCCTTTGCACCTTTGGTGTCGGACATTGTGATTGTCGCCCTTACGGTGGGTGTCATCGGGTTGGTGCCCCATTTAGTATTGAGTGTGATAAGTGTTGTCGGTGCGGCGGTCGTGACCTATTTGGCATGGGATACATGGAAAGCGTACCATGTGCCAAGTCAACTGGTTCAGGCGGTTGGCGATGCTGGTTCTGGGTTGAACTTGAGGACAAGTGGAGAGGATCAATTTCCGGGCACGACCCTTTGGCGTGCTGTGGTGGTAAATTTTTTTAATCCCCATGCTTGGTTGTTTTGGGCGGTGGTAGGGGCGCCCATGACCATTCGTGCCAGCAGTGGCCATCTCGTTGAGGGCATTATTTTTGTCGCTGTATTTTACATTTCGTTGGTGGGGTCCAAAGTCCTACTCAGTATATTAGCGGCACATGGCGTAAAGTGGCTTGGGAGCATATTCCAAAAGTGGGTTTTGCGTGGGTCGGCGATTGGGCTGGCTGTGGTGGCCATGGTGCTTCTGGTTAATGGGGTGTTGGGCTTGATACGGTGAAAGGGTAGGGAAGATAGTTCGCTCAGCAGGGAACAAAAGGTTGAACAAATTGTTGCCCCGTTCAGAGAAGTAGGCTACCTGAGTAATGGCCGTCTTCATTCTCCTGGCATGTGGCTGCATGGCAACACAATGAACTGTAATCGGTACAGGTTGGGGTGCTGTGGGTCCCATAAAGGGAGCAACGTTTTATCGAATTGGCCCCTACCTTGTTGAACACAAAGTCCACCCGATCACTATCTCGCCGGTTATTGCACCGCGCGTGGACGTAGCGTACTCCATGAGGCAATCATCTGGCAGGCTGAAATCGGGTTATCCACTGTCGCGACCGTATCAGTGACTTGCATCATCATCAAATAGTTAGGCGCCATCCAGTCGATTTGGGTGGTCGCTGCTGCGGGTTGGGGGGATGCGGTCAAATGTATGGCAATGACCCCAGCCACGGTTTTGGGCAAGTGATGTGAAACGATATACGTGATGAGTTGGTCAGCCCGCAGATCTTCTTGACCCGTGGTACCGCCCAAAATTTCCATGGTCCACGGCCCTTGCTGCCAAGTCAATACAGAAATGGGCTGTACCGGATTGCCGATGGCCTCGGTCGTGCTGAACGCGTAACGATGTCCGCGAACGTGGTCTGCCAAAGTGATCGTGGTAAACACAGCGGCTGGTCGGCGCCAATAGGAATTCAACCCCATCACATACTGAGGAATATTTGCACCTAATCCCTCCAGATTGACTTGCCAGGCAATGGTGCCCATCGAGCGTTGCTCATCCGTCTCTAATAGCGGGCTATTCAGAGGCAGCGCATGGCTGACAACCTGCAGTTGAATAGCGAACCCATTGGGCGTCAAACGGGCTTGTTCTGCAAAATATCTTGTAGGAGAACGAGGAATTACTAGGGGACCAGCAGGTTGGGGCAATCCGGTAGGACCTGGCGGTTGATGGCTTTGAACCCAGGATAACGCGGTTGAAACGGCAGATGGAAATTGGGCCAAATCCCTCACTGAAGCACTTTGAGACACCCCCGGACTGGTTGCGTTCACCGTAGACGTGGAGTGGTGTTTTGTTGTCGGTCCGCACCCTGTGATGGATACTAAACCAAAGAATACGCCCGCTAACAAAAAATCATACCGCAGTTCCAATTACAACAAACCTCCTGCCCCGCATACCTAGGCATTTTTCCCTTTAACAACGCTTCCTGATGCCTAAACGTTACAAGTGTCAAGAATGACCAACTCTGTCTTGCGAAGGAATAATCACGCATGTCGAATGGATCCTGAGGCGATTCCTAATATATCTATGAGGAATGTCCAGGAAACCAGAGGCTTACCGCGATCTTTCAACCCAACTTTTTTAATTTTTCATCATCTAGCATGTTACCTTGTCTTGCCCATCTGTAAATTAAATGAAATACTGGAAAAAGCATCCTTTGAATGAGGGATAGCCGGTTTGTTGAATGTCAACGAGATTATGTTAATAGGAGATGGTGATTTGAAGCAAATGACACGGACGTTGCCTGTGCTGGCGATGGCAGCACTGACGACGTTGTTGATGAGTGGGGCTTTTGCGTATGCGGCGACATCGAATCCAATTATCCTGTATGTGAGTCCCCAGGGCAGCAATCAAACGGGACAGGGCAGCCAGCAAGCCCCTTATCAAACAATTGGCTACGCTCTCAGCATTGCGCCTTCCGGCAGCACTGTTGTCGTTATGCCAGGCACTTACCAAGAAAGCCCGATTATCGCGCAAACCGTGACGCTGACCGGTGAACCTGGGCAAGCTTATGACACGGTGATTGATGCGAAAGGATACAACAACGTCATATTGGTTAGTGGACCGGCTGCGAGCGGAACCGAAATTGCCAACTTAACCTTGCAGGCGAGCAACAATCAGGCAATTTTGGGTGTAGATGCCTCCCATCTGAATATTGCTCACAACATTATTACCGATAACGGGCAGAAGATCACGCCGTCTATTTTTCAAGACAAAGCGATCACGCTGATGGGGTCCTCTTACAGTACCATTAGCCATAACTTGATTACTGCCAACGATGGCGGCGGCATCGCTTTAACCGATGACGGCGTCTTTTCTCCGGGATTGGCTGATCCGATTTCATATCATCCCAGTCTGCCGTCGGCAGACAACGTCATTGTCGACAATACCGTATCCAACAACACGGGTGGATGTGGGATTGTGGTGGGCTCTTTCGACCAAGCAGGGTCCATGGACAACCAAGTGATCAATAACAAAGTCATGAATAATCCTCAAGGGGTCGATATCGGGGTGGCACCGATGGGCAGTGGATCGGTAGGCAACGTGGTATCGGGAAATGTGATCACCGGCAACGACATTCCTGGAGTATTGGTGCATTTGACTGGCCCCAATCAGACCATGACGGGAACGGTGGTGGTCGACAACACGATTTCTAACAATGGTCCTGACCCGGAATTTCAACTGTTCAAGCCTACTGGTGTCGTGGTAATGGGAACCGGATCGCCCATTACCAATACCGATATCGCTAATAACGCCATTAGTCAGGAATATTATGGGACATGGATTAATAATGCAACGGGCATCTCCGGCTTAAGCCAAAATGCCACCACAGGAGTTATGGTACCCGCGTACACGGTGGTTACGGGACCCACCATAAATCTGAGCGGGCCTACTGGATTTGTCACGCCGGGTACCTCACTTCAATACACCTTGTCCTCCTCGGTGCCGATGCGGTACCAATTTTGGTTGCAAAACGCCCAAGGCGTATGGCGAATGGTACAGAACTACTCTTCTGACACATCTCTTAAATTGGGAACATTGGCACCGGGCACCTACACCGTGGCAGGTTACGCCATGACTGCGGGCGATCTTGCCAATCACGATTGGAGCGCCGCGACGGTCAGAACGGCAATCATTGAGGTGGGCGGGTCGGTGGCGGTCACGTCTACCGGCAACGCGACCGTAGGCAGTCCACAAACATTTGATGCGACCTCCCAAAACGTCCTGCAACCGCAATATCAATATTGGTTGAAAACTCCCCAGGGACAGTGGATCCAAAGCGGAGCGTATCAAAACGGCATGTTTCAATTTACGCCGCAAGAGCCCGGCACATATGAGGTAGTCGCTTATGCCAAGCCCCAAAATGCCTTGTCTAATGCGACCGAAGCTGTGATGACCACCAATACGGTAACGATTTCACCGGCGGCTCACGGGCTAGTGGCACTAGGGGATTCTATCAGTTTTGGCTTCAACCTGGGACCCAACCTACAGCCATCACCCTTAGCATTTCCTTATTTGATGGGACAACAGGAAAATCTGCCAGTCAACGACCTAGCAGTACCAGGCTGGACTTCGGGCGATCTCTTAACCGCGCTGCCGACGGCGCCATTTGCAGAGGCACTGAGCTCTGCCAAAGTGGTGACTATCGACATTGGAAGCAACGACTTGTTGTCGATTGGATTGAAAGACGGCATCCTATTTAGTGGACAGTCGAGCCTGACCCCAGCCGAGCTGCAAGCCATTACCGCAGCTATTCAGGGTTTTGGAACCAACCTGGCTGCCATCGTAGGGATGGTGCAAAAAGAGGCGCCACAGGCAAAAGTCGTCCTGTATAATCTCTATAACCCCATTCCTTCGCAGATGGTGGTGTTAAGTACTTTGGTGAACAGCCCAATTATGGCCATGAACCAAATTGTTGGCCAAGTGGCGGCGCAATACCATCTGACAGTGGCCAATGCCTATCAGGCTTTTGCAGGTCAACAGCAAATCGATGTGCTAACAGAAGACGTCCATCCATCGCCAGTTGGACAGCTCGTGTTAGCCAAGCTCGGAGAGCAAGCGCTCGTCTCCGAAAATTAACCATGTCCGGCACCCGACTTTCCATCGTCATCGGAAGTCGGGTGCTTTATGCCCGTTAGTGGATTGAGATCGATAAGGCCGAGGCTTCGACTCGGCCTTATGCGCTGAGGCCGCCAACCCTGAAAATGGACATAGCGTGTACCGAAGGGAAAACTGCCTGAGAAACGAGGAGCCCATCGTCCTTGGGGTGATGTCAGGGATGCTAATGCCCGGTGAAATGGTTCAATGGTCGACGCGTTTGAACCATATGTGTAGAAACGCGAGGGAAGCAAACCAGAATCGAACATAATACACTTTGGGTCCACGTACGAATGGCAACACATGGGTATCACGGAGAAGTTTTTGCCCTCGGCAGGCCATTTAGCAAACTGAGGCGACTTGGGCAAGTTAGAAGTCTGCAGCAGGCAGCCGACCCGAGGATCATCCAGGAACGCCGCAGGATCGAAATTCCGAGCATGTCATCGGCTCACAACCCTGAGTAACCTTGCCCATCCGTCCGACGTTGTCTCTAGGAAGGCCGCCAGGAGGGGTTCTAGTGCAGAAGAGGGTTCTCTACGCAGTATGTTTGGCTGTTCTCTTGTCCGCTGTGACGGGATGCGGACCCGTGGCATCACCTGTATTGCGTCACCATGCGGGCAGGCCATTCACATCAGCAAAAGCCCAAACTGTTGCAAAGGTTCATACCAAAGTCGTGACCATCCCGGGCACTCCGCTAAGCTTGTCCACCCTCGCATTTCCCACTACATCCGATGGTTGGGCAGGGGGCAACGGAATCATTATGGGTACAGACAATAGCGGACAGACATGGAAAACTCAGTATCGGGGCGGACAATATATTCAACAACTGGACTTTTCAAATTCTCAAACCGGGTGGGCGTTAGGTACCAACGAACTTTTGGAAACCACTAACGGCGGTCGGCAATGGGTTAAGGTATCCTCCGTCAACAATCCAAATCAAATGGATGCCATCGACTTTGTCAGCAACACCAAAGGATATGGGTTAATTGGCCGCATCCAGTCATCCGGTGCCATGCCGCTAATGGTTACTACCAATGGCGGTAAAGACTGGATGCGGTCGCCATCTCATTTATTGGCCAGCGCCATTACCTTTGCCAATTCCTTGCGGGGATGGGCGGTAGTGCCTAAGCCTAATAATAACGAGACTCTATATTATACAGTCAATGGCGGATCCTCGTGGACACCTCAACTCCAACTGAGTAACACCGGCAATCCGATGGGCGCCGCCAAACTGGTAGCGGTCAGCCCAGAAAATGTATGGGCCTTAGTGTATGGGGGCGTGGGCATGTCGCAGGGATCATATTCCTTATTTCATACTACCAACGCGGGTGCCACTTGGAATCCCGTCATGTCCGTCTCCACGGGTGACGGCCCTGGACCCGGCAATCCGCAAAATGTGCCCAGGGGTCCTGGCAGCAGCCCGGGGCCGTGGTCGGTGGTCAACGGCCAAAGCGCCTATGTTTTGGGAAGATGTGAGGCCTGTGGTATGGGAACCGCCACGCTGGGAAGCACCATTAACGGAGGCATCTGGTCTAACCAGGCCCATGCCCTGGCGGGCATCACAGGAAATGTGATGGCCATGTCGTTTCCTAGCGTGCAACAGGGCTGGATTGTGGGATCTCCCCAATCCGGAGTGACTCAAATATTGGCAACATCCAATGGCGGTATCTCCTGGCATGCGCAATTTCAATATACTAGGCCGGGACCTACCAATGCCGTATCTTTTGTCACTCCCCAACTAGGTTATGGAACAGGTTCGGTCACCAACCCATACGCCGTGCTGCAGACCGAAAACGGTGGACTCGATTGGACAACAGTGGGAACCCTTCCTAGTCTACCCGACCAAGGTACCTATAGCGGCCTATCGTTTGCGAACAAAAATGTAGGGTTTGCCATTTCTTTGCAAGGGCAACTGGAAAAAACTGACGATGCGGGACGGAACTGGGTTTCGTTGCCGTCCTTGCCACTGCATGAACCCTATATCGCGGTGTATTTCCGCAACCCTGAATTAGGGTTTATCTATTCAACCACAATAAACCTAACAACCGACGACGGCGGACTAAACTGGCATATGGACAACAGCCCGCTAGCGACCCTGCTGCCTCCCGCAACAGCTGCTGAGCAACCGCAAATGGTAGCGCAATGGGGTCCCGAGAATGTGTGGATTATGACACCAATCGGACCCGATCCGAATGGTGATCTGTGGCATACTGCCAATGGAGGCAAGACCTGGACCCGTTATGACTGGAATACCCCCATCGGTGTGCAATCAGCTTCTTTTACCAGTCCTCGAGATGGATACATTCTGGCGTATGGGAACCAACTTTTTAAAACCACTGATGGCGGGTTGACCTGGGTGCAGTTGCCTTAGTGAAAAAATATCTTTCACGGTCATGAGGTCCGAGTCCGTTGTGCGAAGAGTGTGGGCGCATGAGCCAAACTTCTTGACGCGCGGTCTAAGTTCTCTTCGAGGACGACGGTTCTTATAGACTGCCCGCTTGTCGCCATGAGGACATAACCACATCGGTAGCGCAGGGACGACATCTGTCGGTGACGGACTTAGCCCGAGGTGATGCCCGCTACATGTTTCGTTCCGTTCTCTATGTAGTACAAAGTTCGATAATCCCCATGCATTGAACGGGCACTTAGCTGGACACCACGTTAGGAAACATGCTCAGGGAAAATGTGATCCATCAATGAGAAAGGCTCCCGCCATCCCGACGGGAGCCATACGGTATGTTGTAGATTTGCCGTGACGTCACTGACTGGAATCGTAAGAGGTGAAATTCGCCATCCGAGCGATCAACGGAGTGCTCCTTATGGTGAGGATTGCCACGACCAGGCGAACGCCCACCCCTACGAACAGGGTGGCGCGCAGGCCCACATGCTCGGCCAGTTGGCCTCCGAGCAGTATCCCACATAACGTTCCTAGCGAGGTGACAACGAGCCAAGCCGAGCGTACGCGCCCTAAGGCAGCGTTGTCGGTATGCTGCTGCCTCAGGCTTGATAGTCCTACAGCAACAAGGGTGTCACCAGCATCGCCTACGACTTGTTGCCCGAGTACAAAGAAGATCAAAAGCCAGATGGGACCAAAGGCTAGGGGCAAAAACGCCGTGCCTGCCGCCGCTACGACGGTGCCTGTGGTCAAGGCGCGGGCATGGCCGAGTTTGGATATGACGCGGGTGGTTAATCCGGCGCTGATGAATGACGCGACCCCACCCACGGCGTATAGAATGCCCTGCCAAGCCGGGGCCAGATGTAGACCACGACTGATGTATAGCATGTAGACCGCTGACGACAAACCGAAGTATAGACTATTGCCGGAATCTATCAACGCGACCCGCCGTAACAGCGAATGCTTGCATAGACTACTCAGACCCTGAAAGAGATCCGAAACGAGAAGGTGTTCATTGTCAGGTGCCGCTGGTGCAGGTTCGGAGCGCTGGATGGCCCACAGAGTTAACGCGGAGACAACAAAAGACAGCATATCCACAGAAAAGGCAAGCGCTCCTCCGAGCCACTGGAACAACACTCCGGCGATGCCAAACCCGGTCACTTCTGCCACGGCACTCAGAGCGGACATTTTGGCGTTGGCATCGACCAATTGCTGGACTGGCACCAGTGTCGGGAGATAGGCATCATAGGCGCTATCGAATACGATTTGGGACATCGATAAGAGCACCACGAGCCCAATTACCAGTCCCAGCGTGAGCCGATGCAACAAGAAGAGTAGGGGGATTAATCCCACGAGGATTGCGCGGAGGCTATCGGTCATGATCATAATCCGACGCCGGCGCCATCGGTCAGCGACAACCCCCGCTAAGAGACCCACGACTAGACCCGGCACGACCTCGGCAACACGGACCCAGGCCACTTCCATGGGAGTGGCCGACAACGTATAGATTACAAAGAACGGCAAAACCAAGCGACTGACCAACGAGCCAAACAAGGATGCTCCTTGGCCAGCCCACAGTTTTCGAAAATCACGGTTATTCAACACATTGGCTGACAATGCGGTTCGCTCCATTCGTTCGAGGCCGCGCACTCGTCCAAGACACCAAAAAATCTGGCCGCTACTGAGAAACGCCAGTCCTGTGGCGGTCAGGGTCGGGCACGCACAATAATTAGGGATGCGAATAGCGCATCCATCGTGACAAGACCTCGATGAAATATGGGACAGCGCAATTAGCGCGGGATAATGAGCGTTCCGCAGACTGGCAAGATGAAAACAACTCCTTAATCTCAGTACGGCCATTATATCGTCCCCAGTCTCCCAGTTCAAGTCTTGGTCTTGGAAGAGATTGCCTAAGAGGATGCGGCTATTGGCCAACTATACTTGCCAATGAGGATGCAAGTCGCAACAAGAAAGAGCCATCCAAGGACCGGGGTGTAGAGGGGAATATCATGGGTGGACTTTTGATGGTTGTCACTATCACATCTAGTTCCTTTGCCAACCAGATAGCCCAACCGTAGAGGTCTGTGTCCGACGGGTTTTAAAGTGGCGAAGGATTTCATGACAGTTGGATTTGGGTGGGATTTGCAAAATTAACCTTTTTTTACAGTGTTTGTCCCGAGTTTTTCCTGTGCAGATGTGTTAGGCTTAGACAAACAACTAAAGGGGCCAAAGTCTCGTGAGCCATTTGACCGAAAAGCTCGATACCCTTTACCAACGGCACCGAGCGCTTTCCACCAATATTGACTGGGGTTATCATCGACTTTTGCCATGGGAACGCGGGCGAAATTTTAATGATCATCCATGGGCACCCGACCAAGGCACCTTGTCTCCCGAGTTAACGTTGGCGGTTGAGACCGCCATGTTGACCGAGGTCAATCTGCCTTGGTTCACGCATGGATTAAGTACCATTTTTGAATCTGGCCCCTCAGCCCTCAAACAATTTGTACACACTTGGACGCGTGAAGAAGATCAGCACGCCCGCATCCTGGATGTGTATCTTTTGCTAAGCCGGAATGGGGATCCCGATGCTCGCGATCAGGTAAGAAAAACGGTTGTGGAGACTGGCTGGCAGGCAGAAGACACGGATCCCTTCGCCTTAATGGTGTACACTAGCTTGCAAGAACTGGCGACACGGGTCTTTTATTTGAATCTAGCCCGTTCCGTTGAAGACGGAGATGCTGTCCTAGCCAACATTTTGCGGGCCTTAGCCAAGGATGAAACTCTTCATTACACGTTTTACCGGGATGCTACTAAAGCGTACATCGAAGAGGATCCCAGCCGCTTGGCCACAGTCTGCCGTGTTATCCCCAAATTTGTGATGCCAGGTTTTGGGATGCCAGACTTTACTCGCCGGATCCGAGTGATTGGATCACATGCGGGCTATGGCCTTCCTGCCTACTACGAACAGGTGCTAAAAACCGTGCAGAGATTTTGGGGCGTGTTAGAGCATGAGATGTCCTCGACGACACGGGACGCTCGCTTAGCGCTCGACAAATATCTTTACCGGATGCGGCGTGTCATCTCCCGAACTTCGTCCCCGGTTTCTGGTTGATATTAAGCTGACATTTGAGTTGTGCTTAGGTTTAACTTTCCACCGTTTGGTCCCGTCCTTTTCAAAACCCGTGAGGTATGCCACATTGTATGGCATACCTCACGAGGTTATCGTGTTGCAGACCGACCCAGACTGCCTGACTCGCCTTGCATTTAGCTGTGCAAGCAGTGGGTGCCAAGATGCCCTGGAGACATTAATTTTAGCGCGGATGAGTGATGCAAGAAACTTGGTACTGGGATTCGCAATCCATGCGGACTGCATGTGCAAATGGTTTACCTGTTAGCCAATGGCCGAGGTGCATTATAGAGGTAATCGGTAGCGTGTGGGCGTGCTCGTCCGCATCGTATTCTAAGGAACTGTCCTGCTATATCAGCAGATTGGGTTAGACAAGAGCCAATCTATCTAGCCAAAGAAGAATTTTACGAGCAACTAGCCCACTGTGATGCAATTCATAACCCATTTGGGGCGGACAGGCCGTTCCAATGATAGCCCTACAAAGCATTTGTCTTAAACGGAGGTGGCCATGTGTGTTGACGGATAATAGAACCGAGCGGATGCCACAGAGGGTGGCCGTAATTGGAGGCGGTGCAGTGGGGTGCTATATTGCATCGCAGTCATACGCCGCGGGACACGAGGTCATTCTTTGTCTGCGAACATCTTTTGACCGGCTCATTGTGGACTCCTCCAACATTTCGGAGGAAGTGCCAGTGACAATTACCACGGAGCCTGACCGTCAGACTATTGCAGATTGGGTGTTGATTACCACAAAAGCCCAAGACACGCTAAGCACGATGCCGTGGTTGGCTCACTTAGTGGGCAGCCACACCGTAGTGGTTCTACTCCAGAACGGCATCAACCACCAGGAGCGACTGCACCAAGTTGTGCCAAAGGAATCCATTTTACCAGGCTTAGTGTACGTCGCCGTGGAACGGATCGCGCCTGGTCACATTGTTCATCGAGGCGGCAGCAGAATTCTAGTTCCCGACACGGAGCACGGTGAAAGTTTTCGCAGGCTGCTCTTAGGCTCGAACACTCAAGTTTTGCTGGAATCGGATTTTCGCACAGCTGCATGGAAAAAGTTGCTGAGCAATCTCGCTGCTAATCCCATCACAGCACTCACTCTGCAACGAATTGGCATCCTGCAGCACCCGGAGGTCGAGGCGCTAGCCCGAGGACTGCTTCAGGAGGGCGTCGCCGTGGGTCGAGCCGCAGGTGCCATCCTCGGACCAGACGATATCGATCAGACACTAGCCCTTTATGCTCAGTTCGAGCCAAACAGTGGAACCTCCATGCTTTATGACCGCCTAGCCGGACGTCCCTTAGAACACGAGTACATTGGTGGCGCAGTGGTAAGGGCGGGAGAGAAATATGGTGTTCCAACACCGCTAAACCGAGTTCTGCTCACTCTTCTGAGAGAGCTGACGTGAAGCCGGAAGGGAAAGGGAAATCACGGCACCCGGACATTATATGTACCATAAAACAGATGATCATTGGTTGACTCGGCAACTCCGATTGCAGTGGGAATTTGTCATTTGAGTCTGTACACTGGAGCACAACAGAATAGCCCACCAACTTGCGCATTCTTGCGAGCGGCTTTCTAGTCGCTCATAATGATAAAAACCGTAAATGAAGAGAGGATTCGGCGATGGGTGAGAACAGAAGTGCTGGCATTGAACTGGCGACATTTGCGGGCGGATGTTTTTGGTGTATGGTCCACCCTTTTGACCAATGGCCCGGTGTTTTGCGGGTGGAGTCTGGATACACTGGAGGGCACACTGCCAATCCAACCTATGAAGAAGTGTGCAGCCACACCACGGGACATCGGGAAGCGGTGCAAATCACTTTTGATCCCGACCAGATCAGTTACGCACAGTTGTTGGACATTTTTTGGCGGCAGATTGATCCGACCGACGCCCATGGCCAATTCTATGACCGAGGTTCTTCATACCAGACCGCCATTTATTATCATTCGGAAACACAGCATCAAGTGGCTCTAGACTCAAAAGCACGGCTGGCGGCTAGTGGACGGTTTCGCCAACCCATTGTAACCGAGATTTTGCCTGCGGCGCCATTTTATGCGGCAGAGGACTATCATCAGGACTTTTATAAAACCAATCCCACTCATTACACTCGATATCGCAAGGGATCGGGGAGGGATACTTTTCTCTTGACACATTGGAAAGTGTAAGAGGGCTATCTTTAACGATTTTGCCGGGAGTCCACAAGCAGGGCCAATCCTCATGCCCAAACGAATCTCAGCGCAACGGGGTTGGCTGGCGGGAGACTACACTTGTTGCAGCACGCATGTTTGGATTGTTTATCCTGACCTCACGCTGGGATATCGGTTTTTATAAGGACTCAGTGTCTATCCAAAATCCGCCTATGAATAGAAAGCAAATGATAAAGCGTTTGAAACCGGTTAGCGTGACGGAACTGTTACGATTGTAGAAGACCGTTTTTACCACGACGCTTATTCATTGGAGGAAGACACTTGCCGGCCGGAATTTAAACAGATCATTGGTCGCGAATTTTTCCGCAGTTCGAGTTGAGCTTTTACGTGAAGGGATTGGATGATTGAACCTTAATACCCCGGCTCGGGGAATGACACTACGGGGGGCTCCATGGAGTACGCGACAAACCGAACGGCCGTCCGCTCGGTAGCGATTCCCATGGAGCCCCATCTCATGCTGTTATCTGGCAATGCGGCCAGACACTTTGTCATGATACTGCCTTGCGGCCTCGACGAACTGTCAAAGAGATTTTGAGCTGCTTTTTGAGATGAGGCTAAATCCTCCGGGTGTCATTGCACGCCCATTTTAAACGGCGCCAACGGGTCTTCTATAGCCTCGATAGTCCCATCGTCGGCCCGTGCTGCCATGTTATACCCGCGAGGAACCTTTGCTGCCGCTTGATGGTCAATCCTCTAAGCGCATGATAGATTGACCAAGGTGCCGTACGGGAATAATACCTTCGATTCCTACACTCAAGAGGGGGGCATGTCGATTGGACCATTCACGTATTCTCGAGAAAAATGTCGGTTCGATAGACCGCATAGTGCGCGTCGTTATTGTTGCAATGCTCTGGGGGTGGCCCTTGATAGCGGGGCTTGGAGTATTAAGAACGGAAATCATGGGAGCCCTGGGAGGCATTATATTTTCCACCGTGATCACCCGTTATTGTCCCATTTGGGCACTGTTCGGCATCTCGACGGTAAGCAATCGATTGCACAGCACCTAGCAACAGCGCCTTCTTATAGAGTAGGCCCGAGGTCTTCATGGTTGTCTTCTCTAAGATGGTGGGGACAACTGGATGAAGGATGGTGCAAAATATCCAACACACCTCGTGACTGAACATTTGCCGTATGGCTTTAGGCATTGGCGACCTCCTGGATACCGCGACAGACGGTCTGGATTGGCGTATGATCTCATTCATATGCAACCAGCGACAACTCTGAAATTGGGGCGTCGTATTGAGGGGGGGTGGCTGACAGTGAGAACCATCAAGGGCCAACGAATCCTAATTACGGGCGCCTCTAGCGGTATTGGCGAAGCCTTGGCCCGTGGTTTGGCGCGCCAAGGCGCACGCGTGGCATTAGCTGCTCGGCGCATGGACCGTCTGAAAGACATCGCGGATGAATTGCAGGCAGAAGGTCATTTTGCCTTTGCAGCACCTATGGACGTGAGAGATGCCCATTCGGTGGCGAGTGGCATTGCGCAGGCAGTGAAGGTCTTAGGGGGACTCGATATCTTAATCAACAATGCCGGGATTGCCTATTTTGGCGAAGTGGTCCGGATGTCCCGTGAGGCGTTGGATGCCGTCATTGAGACTAATATCTACGGGGTCATCTATGCCATCCAAAAAGCCGCTCCGCACCTAGCTGCCCAACACGGGATGGTCGTCAACGTGACTTCGGGCCTATCGAAACGGGCACTGCCGCTGCTGACGGTCTATGCCGGTACCAAGAGTATGTTGAACGCCTTGTCGGATGGCATGCGCCTGGAATTGCGAAGACATCAGATACATGTCCTTAATTACAGTGCCCCTGAGACGGCCACCGAATTGTCGAGCCACACTCTTCACGAAGAAGGCCGAAGTTTGCCTCCGATCCGCCGTCGGTTGGCCGAACCTGAACGCGTCGCCAACGCCATTATTGGCGCTATCAGACGAGAGCGGCGCCAGGTCTTTGCCGGAGCTGGGCTCTTATGGCTTGCGCTCTTGATGCCACGAGTCGTCGACCACGTGTTTTATCGCGCCTTGGTGTTGCGTTATGGTCGTGACACGCTCTAGATGATGACAAGCCTGGCTGGTCAAAGGCCTAAACGCGGCAGTTGTGAACCTCAAACGGCATCATGCGAATGTGAGGCCGCCCGATATGGTGGTGAGCGCTATGGGGAGCGGTGTGCCGCATAAATAAGCCACGACCTCGGAGCAGCACTGTGCAACGAGATCGTGGTGATCGATTAATTTGGCGCGTGTTCCTTTAAAAGAGTTATGAAAGCGCGCATCCATTCGGGATGGTCCGGCCATGCTCTAGCAGATACCATATTGCCGTCCACGACCGCGGCACCATCCACAAATGTGGCACCTGCCGCCGAAATGTCGGGTGCTAGCGCGGGATAACCCGAGATGGTGCGGCCTTGGAGAACGCCGGCCGCTGCCAAGGCGAGGGGAGCGTGACAAATTTGCGCGATCGGAGCGCTGTGGTCAAAGAAGAAGCGCACAATGCGGGAAAAGTCCGGGTCATTGCGAATCCATTCGGGAGCGCGTCCTCCGGGAATCACTACCGCTTGATAATCGCTAGGGTTGACGTCCTTAAATGCGATGTCGACTGGCACCCGGTAGCCCAATTTTTCGGTATAGGTATCGAATCCGGGCTCAAAGTCATGGACCACGGTTTGAATCGCCTTTTTGGTGGGGGCTGCAATATGTACCTCGTATCCTTCTTCACGCAGGCGTTGGTAGGGATACATTACTTCCAGCGACTCTCCACCGTCACCAGTTAAAATCAGAATTCGCGTCATGCTGTTCTCACTCCTCTTTGTACAGATGAAAAAGCCAGGACTGTATCTTGGAACATTATACCAGATACCGAGGCATTCTAATGCCGGAAAGATTTGCAATTGTTGACCAGCGTATGACGGCATCATGCTCCCATGGTAGGCGCTCTTTCATGATTGCTGATTTGCACTAGGCCGTAGTCTCTTCATGCGTTGTTGGTGACAACTTTGGGAATGGAACACGGCCGCGATCCGTAAATGCTGCGTGAGATAATGTTAAATTGGTAGGTTCTGGGGATTGGTCAGAGAGGGAGACTTCAACCCAACGGCAGGTTAGGGGTAATGGCCATAAGGTCGCGCTTTGACAACCGGAAACAGTCGTGTGGTTGTCTCCCGCAATCGTGGGAGACGTTCAGACCTTCGGGCGACCGGATAGGGGGCTTTTGGCAAACCCCTTGCGAGTAAAGCTGACGTCAAAGTGGGTTTCTCGCAAGAATCCCCTTCCTTCAGGGAGGAGAATGTCAAAGAGCTCGCAGTAGAGCGTGATGGCCGTATCGGGAAGAATCCCTTTCACAGCGGTGCCTAAAGCGGGCAAAAGGAGTACTAGCGGCCATACCCACGACACAATGACCACCTTGACTCGCATTAGGCTGTCGGCGGTTCCTTAACCGTCTTCCAAGCCTTTTGGGTCAGTGCCTAATCGACCCGTCTCAACCCGATGAGAAGCAAAGCGCAGCTCTGATTTCTAAGAAAGACATAGCGCTCCTTGCCGGACGTCGGCTTACTTCAAGGCGCAGTGACCCATATGAGTGCAATGTAGGCCAAAAACGACGCCAGCCATCCTACAGCCATAATGAACGAATCGTTGTTATGCTGTCCGTCCATTAAAAATGTCACGCCGCCGTAGCCGGCAAATAGGATGAAGAGCAGTCCGGCCACAGCCCAGAGGGTGGCGGGAGAACGGCCAATTTTGAGGCTCTTGGTCACTTTTGGTGCAGGGAGGAATTATGGTAATTAATGTCAAATAGACATGGAAACCCTGTAGGAGGTATGTCCATGTCTATTTCCATTTTACCCGATTATCCGAACATGACGATTGA
>JAJYHT010000011.1 GCA_021784595.1 Bacillota bacterium
TGAGCATCACAGGTAATGCCCGCAAACTTCGCGGGACACCGTTTTTTCAGGGTGTCTCGGTCAGCTTCAAAGCCCCCGTTGGCCATCCGATGCACTGCGCCTGTCTCGGGATGGTGGCAAAAGACGTCCCCCCGATAATTGTAGGTGACGGTGTCGTGTCCCGGGAGCATCCGGGTAGGATCGCCATCCTTCCACATGTTCCGAATATCGATGACGGGCTTAATTCCGTAGTCGTCCCATAAGCTCCGGAATAATTTGGTATCGTCGTACCCCCGGTCCCCCATCAAAACCCGCGCTGCTTGCAGCGCGAGGGGATGCTTCGACTGGAGCTGCGCTAATAACTTTGGGGCTTCGGTGATGTCGGCCGTAGAGGCTTTGGTGACAGTCCAAGCGACCGGCAACTCGTAGGTCGCATCGACCAGGAGATGAATCTTATAGCCAAACCAGGCCATGACCTTCTCCCACGCCTTGCCCTTGGCATCGACTCCTCGGTAGGTCTTCTTACCCCAATCCGCATCCGTATCACGACGCCCATCGGGCATCGTGTCGTCGGATCGCCGCTTAGCAAATGACTCGATCGCCTTACTATCGATCGCCAATCGTTCGCCAAAGTCGGGCCAGACCTGCTGGAGGTCATCGATGACGTGGTGAATCATCGTGTCAAGATCCTCAAGGTATTCTAGAATGCGGTGCAAAAATCGCGTATACGCCCAGGCCGACGGAGCCACACTGCCCAGCCCCACCATTTCACGCAATTGCCCGTTGCGGTTGAGTTCTCGCTATAATCGGCCACAGGGCCTGCCGCCGGGCGTTGCCTAACGCCCGGCGGGCCAAGTAGTCCAAGGCCGGCCACATGTCCGACACGACCCGTGTAAAATCCTTCTCGTCACGCTGTATGATTGCCGGCGTCTCTGCCATCTCCACGTTCCCGCCTCCTCTGCGCACGTGAAGCCGGGCTACAAAAAAGGCCGACCTGAAGGACGGCTGGAGGCAAGCGGATTGATGGTGAGTCAGACGAGTTAGACCCGGCCGATCATGGTGGTTTCGTCTCCACCGAAAATGCGGCGGCGTTTCCACGGTGGTGGAGTGACCACCAGTTGCCATGCCCGCAACTTCCAATACGGATTGATGAACCATGGCTCGGCCAAGGTCCACCGATCATCAAAGACCCAAACAGGTGGCGTCATCCCGGCACGCACAGTGACGTATTCGACCAGCGCGGCCACAAACGCACTCCACCGGTGAAGGTCCCCATCCGCCGAGTCAGGAATCGGTGAACTAATTAAATCCATTCGGTTTTTGGTATTGGTGACGCGGCGCCAATCATCTAAAAAATTCCCAATGACGATCCGCGATGCCGTTTCATGAGACACCACTCTGGCCCACGCTGTCGCCAATATCTCTGGCTGATAGCCGTCATGGCTCATCGTTCTAGGCAACTTTCAGCAAAATATCGATGCTTAGGAGTGAGCAAAGACGAGGGAATATAGCGTTCAACAATATCCAAGGCTTCAGTTACTGTGGTGACGGATAAAGACTCGAGCAACACTTTAGTATCTTCCCAATCATCATTGCGGGCTGCAAAGACTTTCATGGCTAACATATAATCTGCCGTCACAGCATAGACCCGTAACGCCGGGTATTCCCTCCATAAATTCTGAGGTGGTGTCCCATAGAAGAAGCCTTTAATGCCGTCGTTTAGCCAATCCTGCGGCAAATCCAATTCGTTTGCCACACGTAAAACCGCCTGTCGAATAGGTTCTGTCGGTGCAGAAAGATATGCATCAATATCTTTGGTGACCTCGCGTGAACCTAAAACCAGCGCCATCCATGCCCCGCCTGCAATAACAATATCTGCGTGATGTCCTTCGTGGCTTAGTGTTCCCGATAGAGCTTGAAAAGCACTTTCCATATCATCCTTAGTCATGTTGTCCTCCTACTGGTTTTGTGAAATGTTGCCCTGTTGTTCTTAGTGTATCCTGTTGTGACGCTTTGTGAAGAGGGTAGCCTACGCCGCATACGGGCAAATTCTATATCAAGGCAAAATCTGTACTGCCTACCATTCTGACTATCCGTGCCGCGCACTAGACGGAGCCTGGGCAATCAGCGCCAACGGTCTCGGCGGTCGTTTGACCTGCGAGGCGCAGGGCGATAGCCACCTCCCATAGCGTCAGCAAGTCGCGGGCATCCCCCAAGGACCGGTGAGCAGGTTCCTGAGCAGCAAACTCGAAATGCCTCAGCAGTTTTTGCAGGGGCAAATCCAGTGGATACAAGGCCCAGATCAGTGCCGAAGTGTCGTACACCACAGCATAACGGGTGCACGATGGTGTTTTGGCTAACTCTTTTTGTCATAGGTTTGACTAATGACGTTGTGATTACTGCTTCCGTTATGAGGATTGCTATGCTGGGATACCGGGGATGGCTCGACCAAGCTGGTCCAGCACCCTGATCATTCGCGGTTGGCGTAGGCCGTGCGTTTTGGCCGTACGTCCAACGATCGGGTAGGAGGGGGCCTCTCGCCCCCGTCCCCCCACACCACCGTACATACCGGTCGGTATACGGTGGTTGATTAACGTTTGTTACCTCTGTTGAAACCGTTGATACCCCATCTGGAGCGAGTACAGCCCCTGTTGACACTTACGATTGATCGTCGACCGACTGACGTGAATCCCCATCGTTTCCGCGACTCGCTGGGCCGCGGATGCACTCATTTCCCAAGCCATGGTGAGGATGCGTTGAATGCACGCAATGGTGCGCCGCTGATAGACGGGCACCCAGGAGAGCCGCTCACAAAAAAATTTCTGCGGACACGCGGGCGCATCACAGCGAAACCGATGCACCGTCAGTTGAAGCACGACGGCTGCGGTACCCCATGGTAATTCTTGGGGTCGGCGTTGGTATGTTCCGCGGATCCGGGTACTTGGCGTTCCGCACCGGGGGCAGGGGGCGCTGGTCACCTGTGAGGTCAGCACCACTTGAATTGGGGATGCCTCGCCCACAATCATTTCGATCGTCATGTTCGGATAATCGGGTACAATGGAAATCGACATAGAAACACCTCCTCAGGGTTTCTATGTCATTTGACATTCTTTTCCATAATCCCTGCCTGCACCAAAAGTGCCCAAGAGCCA
>JAJYHT010000064.1 GCA_021784595.1 Bacillota bacterium
ATGTACCGTGGAATATAACCCGGGGGCTGAAGAATTTATATGTCCTTGCCACCAAAGTCACTATGACCCGAGCGTAAGCGGCATGATTGTTATTGGACAAGCGGAGCTGCCTCTTCCTCGCGTCACATTGGAGATAGACACTTTCGGGAACATTTTCGCGACCGGAGTCACTGAACTTATTTACGGATATCAGAATAATCTGAAAAACGGTACGCAAGTACCGTTATGGAGTCAGGAGGGCTCATGATGGAAAAAGACCGTACTCCCGACGGTGGTTTGGATCCCCACCTGACCCGACGCACTGCTTTAAAGCAGGCTCTCGGCGTCTCGGTGGCTGCTGCCTCAACCTTCCTAATAAGCCACAAAGCGATGGCTGAAGCTGTTACCACGTTGCAAGCTGAAGAGCCCGCCTTGCCGGTACAACTTGCCCAATCTCAAATTCCCATTCCTCCAGCAAATGCTCAGACTTTTACCACGGCGTGTCAATATTGCAATGTAGCTTGTGGCTACATTGTAAAGGTGTGGCCTGTCGGCGATTCGGCGCCGCAGGGTGGCGGGCAATGGCCCAAGATGCCCATGGATGCCAATGGCGGTTGGCCTTCTCCGGCACATTTTCAAAAGACGATAGTTAATGGGGTGGATTCATACGTGTGGATTCAGCCCGATAAAGACTGTGTAGTGAATCGCGGAGACCACAGTACACGGGGAGGAACCAATGCTCTCACGGTTTATTCTCCGACGCCGACGCCGTTTTCTGACACCACCGAGCGGATTTTATACCCGATGATGCGTGGCCACAAGGGCGGGGCCCTGAAAAGGGTGAGTTGGACCGCGGCAATAAACCGGGTGGCCGATGAGTTGGCAAAAGTGTATAAACAGCGGGGACCCACTGCATTAGCTTGCTGGCGGGCGGACCATGAGTGTATCGAGGACAACTATGCCTTTGGCAAATTGATGTTGGGACCAAAGCCTATTGGGCTTTACGATACGTCACTGCCGCCCACCAAAGCCATACCGCAAATGGCGATTCACAATCGTCCGAAGTATGCATCAGAAACCCCGTCTTATGAAGACATCGTGGGCCCCGGAGGCAGTGTCTGGCCGTATACCTATGAGGACCTGGAAATTGCCAAAGTCGTGGTGTATGCGGGTGTGAATGGCTACGAAACCGGATCCACACTGTACAACCGCATGTATACGGCGGGGCCCAAGTTGGTGGCTATCGATCCTCGCAAGACATTAGTTGCGGAAAATGCCCGTCAGACGGGGGGATACCACCTGCAGTTGATCCCCAACACAGACATCGTGTTGGCTAACGCAATGATGCATCACATTGTCAGTCGCGGGTTGCAGGATCAAGCGTTTATCGATGCGCATATCGAGCCGACCACGTGGCAAGCGGTGAAAGCCAACGTGTTGCAGTCCAAGTATCATCCGGTAGAGGCTGCCAGGGTCACCGGGGTGTCCGCACCCGATATTATGGCGGTCGCTGAATTGATTGCACATAATCCGACGGTGATTCTGGCCGAAAAAGGATTGACATGGCAAGGAGAATTGAACCCAGGAGCTTGGGCGGGCTATGTGAACTTGGCGCTCATCACGGGCAATATTGGGAAGCCCGGGGCCTCGGTTGGTCGTCAAGGCGGACACCAGGATGCACTGGTGGAGACGGGATGGCCCAATCCGATCAAACACGGCGTAGATCGGCCCGATGTGTGGACTTCGATTGCCAACGGTGAAATTTATGCGATGTGGCAATATGATGGGGATCCCTGGACTACGACGCAAAACTTAGCGGTGTTTCGCAAAAAACTACAAGAAATTCCGTTTTTGGTCTGCCAAAACATCTATCCGAATGGCACCACTAATGTCGCCGATGTGATTTTGCCGTCGGCTGCTTGGGGAGAACGGAATTTTGTCAGAGGCAACTTGGAGCGCCGCATCCGCCTGTATTCGAAATTTATGGACCCGCCCGGAGAAGCTAAGCCGGACTGGGATATCGTTGCCATGGTGGGGCGCGCTTTGGGCACGCGGCATCAGTTGGTTGATCCCGCGGGATTTGCGTGGGCCGACCACACGGCGATCTTTAACGAACTAAAGCAATCAGCCGATGGAATAGGGATGGGATTGCATTATCTCACCGAAGATTCCCTGCGTGCGATGGGGACCAATGGCATCCAATGGCCCATTGTGAAAAAGGCGGATGGGTCGTTGGAAGGCACGCCGCGCCTGTATGTCAATGGGCAGTTTAATTACCCAGACGGTAAAGCGCGCCTTCAGGTCTATGATGTCCAGTGGACGGCCACCGATCCCCATGCGTTCATGCCACCAGTTATCCGGCCGACAGCCGACTATCCGTATCGGCTCATTACGGGACGGATTAATGTCTTATGGCAGAGCACATACAATAATCAGCGCATGCCTACCCAGATGCAGCAAATGCCCTATGCGGAGGTGTTTATCAATCCAGCTGACGCCACGCAACTAGGAGTAGGCGATGGAGATTTTGTCGACCTGTATAATGAGTTGGATACCGTCCAATTAATGACGCGGATATCGGACGTGGTTCCCGCAGGAATTGTGTTTGCACCGTTTGCTTATGCAGGAAATAAGGTCAATGCGCTTATCCCCTCGACATACCGGTGTCCGCGCAACGCGGCTTACTTTAAGAATTCTCATGTCGGAATCCGGTCAAGCAAGGCGGAGCCGGATGTGGTCACCTCATTCGCATCATACAATTCTCTGATTTAAAAAACGATGCAACTCGCGTCCAGCGGCTATGATTGCCGCTGGGCGTTCTTTCCCGTTTTAAAAGACCGTAAAATAGGTGAGAATGGTGTATCATCTAACCAATGAAAAACCAGGTGGCCTATAAAAGCAGAGGAGGGAGCGAGCGTAATGCCACAAGTCTTAACGTATGATGACGACATATTAGCGACTATGAAAGTATTGTCTGATGGGCATCGCCAGCGCATTCTCGCTCTTTTGGCCCGTGGAGAGCATTGCGTGTGCGAAATTACCGACCAGATGGGACTTCCGCAGAATTCCGTATCCCATCATCTGCGAGTACTTCGAGAACAACACCTCATCATGTCGCGCAGAAAACCTGAGGACCAACGTTGGGTATATTATCGCATCAATCCCGAAACTCTTGAACGCGTTGCCCGCCAACTTCAACAATGGGCTGATGAGGCGCGCAGCGCTCCGGCTCACCCCATTGTCTGTCCTTAATTCTCGTCAATGAATGATTTTGCCTTTATACACGCGATGCGGGTGTAGAAATGCCGTGGCGTGCCTTAACGGGCCGCGATGAGCTTTTTCACCAACATTCATTCTCTCTAACTTCTGTGGGGTTTTATTGGACAGCATCTTCGCCCAGTCAGATGCCCCAACCAGCATCGTCACACCACAAACGCTAAGAAGCCACTGCACCCCTAGGCCCGGGGACGCGTTGGCGCTCACAGCCAATGGACCGGCTAGGGGTTGATAAACCTACCCAGGGCGGCGCTAACAGGAGTCATGCAGAGGCTGCCATCATAGACAAGGCGTCCGACAGTATACCCCTTTCTCGGGTGGGTCTGGACTAAGAAAAGTGTAGGGCGCGCTAAGCCGGTTGCGGGGCCATGAAGGGAGACAAATGGGAGGTCACGTTGGTATGATCGCCTACAGGTTTGTTTGCATGAGAATATAGACCGCTGGTATCTCATTGGCCTTTTCTGTGCCGTAACATCGACCCCAATACAGACAGGGAAAAATATGAGGAGATAAATTTAAAGGGGGATGTTGACACTCCACAAAAATTAGCATATAAGTATATCGTAATGAGGTGATACCAATGTATGACTTTGAGGCAGAACTCTTCCGGGCCTTAGGCGATCCGACTAGGCTCCAAATATTAGGATTGCTAAGGATGCGCCAAGCGTGTGTGTGTGAACTGGTGGACCTAGTCCCGGTGAGTCAACCGGCAGTATCTCAACACTTGCGAAAGTTGAAGCAAGTAGGCTTAGTTCGTGAGCAACGGGAAAAACAATGGACGTTTTACATGCTGCGTGACGACTTGTCGCCAGCAGTCGCGGAAATTATCCGGGACTTGCCCCATTTGCCAGACGCCGAGGCATGGCTCTTAACCCATCGCGTGGATACCACGTGTGCAGTTGTCCGGCGGACAGTGGGCGCTGAGCCGTTGGCGGTTTCGGCTCTAGTTGAATCTTAACGGGTGATGACGGTGTCAACAGGACACGGTTCTATTTTTGAAAGGATGTGGAAACATTGGAACCCAAAACAAAAGAATTGCTAGCCATTGCAGCGTCTGTAGCCAGTGGCTGTGAAACGTGTTTAAAGACGCATATGACCTTGGCGAGGCAAGCGGGGGCAGAGTCCCGCGACATTCAAACGGCCGTCAACATCGCTCGCGCCGTGCGTTTGCAGGCGGTCACCAGCATCGATGATTTGGCGACACAGTGGGCACAAGGTGATCCGATCGCGGTGATTGCGGGCGATACCGGGTGCGGTCCAAGTTGCAACTGCTAAAAGGAGGCGTGCACGATGATTATTGAGATTTTTGATCCTGAACTGTGCTGTTCTACGGGTGTCTGTGGATCTGCTCCAGATCCTTCGCTGATTCGTATTGAAGAAGCGATTTCGCGATTGCAAGCCCAAGGGGCTGCAGTGAAGCGCTATCAGCTTAGTCGCCAGGCCAGCGCTTTCATGGAAAACGCCGTGGTTTATCGGACCTTGCTGGAGTCCGGTACGAGTGCACTGCCTATGATGGCCATCGATGGCACGGTGCGATTTGTGGGTCGTTACCCAACGTATGATGAAATTCAGGCTGTCCTGTTGGACACCATGATAAAGAAGGGCTGAATGATGCGGTACCTGTTTTTTTCGGGAAAGGGTGGGGTTGGCAAGACATCACTGGCCTGTGCAACGGCGGTTACATTAGCCGATGCGGGAAAGCGGGTGTTGTTGGTAACTACGGATCCAGCCTCGAACCTTTCTGATGTATTCGAGCAAGAGATTGGACCTCAACCTAAAGGGATTTTAATGGTCCCGAGATTAAAGGGTCAAGAAATTGATGCCGAAGCGGCAGCCCAGGCCTACCGTGAACGGGCGCTCAGTCCCCTTCGGGGAATTCTTCCCGACGATATGTTGAGTACCCTGGAAGAACAGATGAGCGGTCCTTGCACCGTCGAAATTGCCGGGTTTGATGAATTTGTGCGTTGCATGTTTACCCAGGAGTACGACGTGGTCGTGTTTGATACGGCGCCGACCGGGCACACTTTGCGCCTATTGGCGTTACCCTCGGCTTGGTCCATTCACATCACGGAAAGTGAGCAAGGTTCAGGTCAGACTTGCATTGGGCCGGTGGACCAATTGCAAACCTCAAAAGAGCAATATGATGAGGCCATTTCCCGATTGCAAGATCCCAAGGTGACGACTTTTATTTTAGTCACACAGCCTGAGCGTGCAGCCGTAGAGGAAACCATACGGGCGGCCAGGGAACTGGAGGAACTGGGAATTCGCGATCCATCGATCGTTGTTAATGGCGTTATTCCAGAGGACGCGGCCACGCATCCTTTCTTTGCTTCCCGCCGCTCCATGCAACAAAGTGCGGTCGCCAACCTGGTCAAGGCGTTTGGCAATCCCGTGACCGAGGTGCCTTTGTTAGAAGACGAAGTCAAGGGTATTGCCTCCTTGCGTGAATTGGGAAAGTGGGTGGACACCGATGTCTATGCAATTCGGTGATGGGCTCTCAGAGGCTCGCCGTTTCTTTCTCGCGGGCAAGGGGGGCGTAGGGAAAACCACGCTGGCTGTGGCCACTGCGGTTAAAAGCGCGCAGGAGGGTCGGAAAACGTTATTGATTACCACCGACCCGGCTTCGCACATTGGGTTGGTACTGGAAACTTTGGTCAGTGATGACCCCACTCCCGTGCCAGGCGTGCCGAATCTCTATGCGGCCCGGATTGATCCCCAGGAGGAGACCAAACGCTATCAAGAGGCGATATTAGAAGAAGCGCGAGCGCAATATGAGCCGAGTACCGTACAACGTATGGCGGAGGAATTGAATTCTCCCTGCACCGAAGAGGTTGCGGTGTTTCGGCGGTTTCTGTGGGCGCTGTTAACAGACGAATTTTCTACGGTGGTGTTTGATACCGCGCCCACCGGCCACACCTTGCGGCTGCTGGCTTTGCCGCTTAGTTATCGTCAACAGATAGCAGTCAAGGCGCAAGGATCCGAGGAGAGCCGCGAGGTGGACCAAGAAGAAACCGATCGCATGCAACAAGCCATGATGGTGTTGCAAGATGCACGGCGGACGATGTTTTCTTGGGTCGTTTACCCTGAATCCACCCCGATTCACGAAGCCCAACGGGGAGCAGAAGATCTTTTGACGATGGGCATTAAGACGGGAACGGTAATGGTCAATCAACTATTGCCGGAAGCCGCGTGTGTTCACCCGTTGTTTCGGAAACGCTACGAAATGCAGCAGCGACACCTTAACAATGTGGGCAGGCAGTTTCCCGGAGCCCTTATCGTCGAGGTGCCTTTGCAAGAACAAGATGTGATCGGAATAGCTGCAGTGCGGCGATTGGTTGAGAAAATTTGGGTGAGTGTGTGATAGCAGCCCAAAAGTAATATCGGAAACTAAAAAGGGAGAGATGGACATGGGAAAAATCGCGATTGTGCTGTTATCCGGCAAGGAAAATCAAGCGCGGGCAATGGCTGGCCTTCACGTAGCCAAGCGCATATACGATGCGCGGAAGGAAAACCAGATCGATGATGTGGAGGTATTTTTGTTTACCGATGGACTGCGAAACGTAGGTGAGCCAGAAAGTGAATTAAATCACTTAGTGAACGAGCTCATTGAAGCAGGCATTGTGGTGGGAGGATGCAGCAACCAGCTCAACAGTTGGAATTTAGCCGATGAGGCCAAGGCTGCTGGCGTCCATGCGGAATTTGCCCGGGATGCCTTTTCGCGATACGCTCGTGAAGGCTACACGGTGATGACGTTTTAGCATGGAACACAAGGATAAGGTTCGTTCATCGGACAATGCGGTAGAGTGGTATTGGCCACAGTGGGCAGCAGATGCTTCACTCCCCGAATTTTTAGTGCGTGACACAGAATCCAGTCACGGACGCTATGCGACCGGCACCAAGACCATAATTGTCAAAGACCTAGTGAAGTTTCACGGCCATGCTTGTGACGGGCTTTTCCGAGGCGCTTCGGCTCTCGCGGTGGGGCTGTCACGATTGTTTCCCGATGGCATCATTGACCGGACCGACCTGCGCGTACTGTCACGCAACAGTCCTTGCCTAGGGGATGTGGCGGCATACTTGACCGGAGGACGCGTTCGCTTTAATACACAAGATGTCCAGAGCCAGCCGGGAGTATGGTTTGTGTTGCAGAAAATATCGAGTAAAGACACCGTGCGGGTGGAGGAAGTGCCCGGAGTGTATCCCATCGCGCTAAGTGACGAAGAAGGCCGCTTGGTTTTGACAAAAGATGCCACCCCGGAGCAATTGGACCGTTTGCAGGCAGCGCAATGGGAGTGGGTTCGCGAGGTCCTGTTGAAAACACCTCGCGAGACACTTTACGAACTGACCTCAATGCCTGATTTTTCATGGGCGGAGGTGCCTTACGACCATAAAGGGCAACGAACGGATGTCTTATTTAAGGATGTTCCCCGTATGCCATAAAGAAGGGGGGCGGTATTATCCGCCCTTTCTTTATGGCATAATTTTGTCTGGTTTGAGGGGGAAGTGAACGCATGGCGATAGGTTTAGCGGTGGGTTTGTTTGTGGTCGTTCTGGTGTTGATCATTACGCAACCGCGCGGTCTCTCGATCGGATGGACCGCGTTGGGCGGGGGGATTTTGGCGTTGGCGCTCGGCATTGTCACCTGGGCCAATGTCGGTGCCGTGGTCGATATAGTCTGGGATGCCACCCTCACCTTTGTCGCAGTCATCTTAATTTCCTTGGTACTGGATGCCGTAGGTTTTTTTGAGTGGTCAGCACTGCATATGGCCCGTTTATCGCGCGGGCATGGTATTCGTCTCTTTCTCCTGCTGGGAATATTAGGTGCGTTGGTCGCGATGTTTTTTGCCAATGATGGCGCAGCGCTGATATTAACCCCGATTGTCTATGAGCAGACCAAAGCCTTAAAACTTGATCCGAAGGCGACTTTAGGTTTAATTATGGCTAGCGGTTTTATTGCCGATACGACATCGCTGCCGCTCGTTGTGTCCAATTTAGTCAATATTGTTTCGGCAGACTTTTTTCATTTAGGATTCGCCTCGTTTGCATGGCGCATGGTGCCCGTGGATGTGGTGTCTCTCGCTGCAAGTTTAGGGGCACTCTACGCCGTGTATCACCGAACACTGCCTCGCCGCATTGATGTCGCAACACTCCCCGAGCCGCGGTCTGCCATCCGGGATCCGCGAGTTTTTAAGGCCACTTGGGTAATCCTCGGCCTACTCTTGATGGGGTACTTTGCCAGCCAGCTGCTCCACTGGCCGGTTTCGGTATTTGCGGGCACCGCGGCGATTGCGCTCTTATTGATTGCACACCGTAGTCCTGCGGTAGATGTGTTTCGCGTGGTGCGCAACGCACCTTGGAAGATCGTGGTGTTTTCGATTGGGATGTACGTGGTGGTGTTTGGATTGCGCAACGTGGGTCTGACACATCTCTTAAGCGACGTGTTGACGACAATGGCCGCGCATGGAACCCTATTCGGCATTATAGGGACAGGGGTCGTGGCAGCAGTCCTGTCCTCCATCATGAACAACATGCCGTCCGTGATGATCAATGCTCTGGCGATTCACGATGTCATCGGTCCCGCCGCCATTCATACCGCGATGGCTTATGCTAACGTGGTGGGGTGTGACCTGGGGCCGAAAATCACCCCAATTGGATCATTGGCCACATTGCTGTGGCTCCATGTGTTGGAACGCCGAGGAATTCGCATCAGTTGGGGCTACTATTTTCGGGTGGGTATTCTGATGACAGTACCCGTGCTGCTGATTACCCTAGCTGCACTTTGGGGATGGTCAACAGTCATCGGATAGGACAATGAATGAGCCAGCCATAGCACAATCGGCGCGAAAACAGGAGGAATTTTAATGACCAGGATTCTGATTATTGGGGGAAGCGATGCTGGTATTAGCGCTGCGTTAAGAGCGCGCGAAGTGGATCCCAGTGCAGCGGTCTCCATGTTGGTGGCCGATGCTTTTCCCAACTATAGTATTTGCGGATTGCCATTTTATTTGAGTGGTGAGGTGTCCGATTGGCGTCGCTTAGCCCATCGATCACTGCGCGAAATCGAAGAGGCGGGTGTCGAGGTGAACCTTAACGCTCGGGCGGTTGGGATAGATCCAGCAGGTCACACCGTGCTGGTACAGCAGGGGGAACAAGGGACCCAAACTTTTCCGTATGATCGGCTGGTAATCGGTACCGGAGCCGAGTCCATTCGGCCGCCGATACCTGGACTAGAGCTTGCAGGCGTGTTTTTATTGCATAGCATGGAAGACAGTTTTGCAGTGGCCCATTTCATGCAGGCCCAAGGGCCGCAGCGTGCACTGATTATTGGGGCAGGATACATAGGACTGGAAATGGCCGATGCCTTACGCCATCGCGGACTTGCAGTGACAGTAGTGGAGCAGGTTGCGGCGGTTTTGCCCACAGTAGATCCTGAATTAGGCGATCGGTTGGCTTCTTATATTCGAGGTCAAGGAGCAGACGTCAGGACCGGAGTGAGAATTCATCAAATCCAGCAACATGCCCAAGGCTTGCGGGTAATGGGCGATCATGAATTTGAGCAGGAAGTGGACATGGTGTTGGTGGTGGTGGGTGTCAAGCCGGTCACGAATCTGGCCAAAGATGCCGGCATTAGGTTGGGAGTGCGCGGCGCCATTCATGTAGAGCGGACCATGGCGACCAATCAAACCGACATTTATGCGGCGGGAGACTGTGTGGAGACCTATCACCGCCTGACAAAATCATTAACATATCTTCCTTTGGGCACCACTGCACATAAACAAGGTCGCGTTGCCGGGGAAAATGCGGCAGGGGGGCATCAGCAGTTCGCCGGTTCTTTGGGAACGCAAGTGGTGAAAGTCTTTGATTGGGCAGTGGCTCGGACTGGATTGCGGGATGATGAGGCAAAAGCGGCAGGCTATCATCCAGTGACCGTGGAGTTTACCACGTGGGATCATAAGGCCTACTACCCCGGAGCTCACGAGGTGACGTTGCGGATTACGGGGGATGGGGATACTGGAAAACTTTTAGGCGCTCAATTGTTAGGACATTGGCAGGGTGCGATCGCCAAACGTATCGATATTTTTGCCATGGCCTTATACCACGGCATGGGAGTTTCCGACTTGCTGCAAGCCGATCTAAGCTACACGCCGCCGCTGGGCAGTCCGTGGGACGCTGTGCAAATGGCGGCAGATTATTGGGGGAGACAGTGGCCAAGGCCATGACTTGAATTGCGTTGTACGGAACTTCTTAGCCATATGAAGTGACAGCTTTAGGTAAAACACTGTAGAAGTTGAACCTGCAGTCTGCCATATTCGGTCGTATGCGACACTGCAGGACGGGAGCGCTGCCCTCATTAGTGGTCGGTGTGAAATATTTCCTCTTTACCAGCCGCCTTATTGCTAACAGACCAGTCACTATTAATATCTAGGAGGCACAAGCATTTGATGAATGCGTTGTGGCAACGCCTCGACCAGCCGGGGATGGATCACGCATGGTGCAGCGAGCGCGTTTTTGGCGGCCGTTGGGTGACACTGGACCCAAATGGGCCGAGCAGTGGGGAATACCGATTTACCCTGGATGATCGATGGGGTGTAACGCAAGCCCTGGTCGATTGGGTGAATGGAACGGGCGAGTGTTCGACGCTGGCGATGGCCGATGGACACTGGCATGCAGAAGGTTCGGTGTTTTTGCGTACCACGGCAACAGCGGTCGATTTAAGCGAAACTCCTGCGACAAATACCTTGGCCATTCGCCAATTGAATCTTGAAGTAGGACAAACCCAAACGTTGGAAGTGGTGTATATCCGACCCCATCCGTTTACTTGCCATGTGGTTGCCCAAACTTATTCGCGCCTGAATGTTGCGCATTATCGGTACCAATCGGGCGCATTTGTCAGCGTGCTGACCGTCGATAACGCGGGATGGGTAGTTTCGTATCCCCAACTATGGACAAAACTCAACACCACGCCTTGATTCAAGCCAGCCTAAGAACCCCTATGGTTCCAAATAAGGGTGGCTTGCGAGCAGCGAGTATCGCGGATGAACAACGTTAGGCGGATACTCGCACTGCTAAAGGCAGATTTTCCTTCATTCTTTGTCTGTGGTTGGCCAGCGCTCAGTGAGAATTTGCTCGGCAGTGCGCAGCGCCGTGGCGGATTCTTTATCCCTGGGTGTAATCCAATATAGGGCGTCTTGAATCCCTGCCAGCCATGGAACGTCCAGAGATAAAACGCGTCCTTCCCAAACCTCCCGACTAACGGACAATTCCGGCAGAACAGAAATGCCGACTCCCTGGGCCACCAGCTTTTTGGTTACCGCTAGTTGGTCGACCACCATGAAGCGCTGAGGCTGGACTCGGTCGGGCCATCGCGATTGCACGATCGGCCAATAAGCTGCTGATGGCTGAATGATGATGCGGTAGTGGTCTATCAACGCCTCCCAGGATGGTGGCGATTGGTCCCAGTCGGCGCCGTCTGGTGGGACGACCAAGGTAACCGAGTCCAAAAAAACGCACCGATGCCTCAATGCAGGGGAAGAGGGAATTTGATGCCCTAACCCGGCTAGTGCACGGCCTTGTATGATCTCGACTCCAATTTTAACAGGGTCATTCACGGTAATCTCCAGATCAATTTGGGGAATGCGTCGGATGAGCTGTCGACAGAGCCAGGGAAGCACTGTCTCGGCCGCATAGGGGGAAGCAGCGAGGGTAACGTGTTCGGATTTTTTAGCGGATGCTGTAGCCACCCGATTTTGTCCTTCTAAGGATAAGGCTAAAAGTCTTTCCGCATAGGCTAGATATTCTCGTCCGGCATCGGTTAAAAGGGCGCGTCGACCGCGGCGCGCAAAGAGAGCGACGCCCAATTCCATTTCAAGGTTGGCGATATGGTGAGACACGGTGGCTTGATTGATGAATCGCTGGCGACCGACCTCACGGAAGTTTTCAGTGCGCGCGGCAATAGCAAAGGACTTCAACCATTCAAAATCCATAACAATCCTCCTGATGCCATTATATCATCAAGTGATTAACTCTTTGCTGATATTTCGACATCATGTGATGATATCGTAGAGTCGAGGTGAGCGATATGGCAGAGACCGTTCGTGTGGATAGTAGTTTGGAGGGCGTAGTGGTGGCGGATTCGGCCATTTCCGAAGTCAACGGCACTCAAGGGATTCTTCGCTATCGGGGAGTTCCATTGCAAGATGTCGTGTCCCGATATCACTGGGAAACACTTTTGCCTTGGTTGATTGACGTATCTGTTCAATCCCAGAGCACGGTGAAGATTGCTGGCCTGAATCGATCAGAGATAAGTTCTCTCAATCCCATGGCCGTATTGATTAAGGTCATTTTGAATTCAGAACCGGATGGGGATATCGATCAGGATGGTGTTCAATGGTTGATGAAAACGGTGCTCTCATTTGCTCAAACACTAGGAGGAGGGACAGATCCTCAGAACGGCTTAGTGGCTGAACGGTACCTTCAGATGCTTAAAAGGGCTCCGGTGACATCCTTAGAAGCCCGGGCCTTGGATGCCTATTGGGTGATTGTCTCAGAGCACAGTTTGAATGCCTCAACCTTTGGAGTCCGCATAGCAGCGAGCACGGGCGCTACTTTGCCGATGGCATTGGCTGCGGGCGTAGGCATTCTTTCGGGTCCATTGCATGGCGGGGCCCCGAGCGGAGTTTTGGATTTATTGCAAGAAGCAGCCCAATCTGCGGATATTGGGCGATTATTAAGGGACAAAATAGATAGTGGACAGAAATTAATGGGTTTTGGCCATCGTGTGTATCGAACTATGGATCCTCGGGCCCAAGCGTTGCGGGGGATCTTTATCGAAATGGCTTCGGACCACGAGGAAGTTCGATTGGCATTGGAGGTAGAGAGTGCGGCTTTGCGGCTCTTACAGGAGCGCAAACCAGATCGAATATTAGCGACCAACGTTGAGTTCTATGCCGGCGCCCTATTGCATGCGCTAGGAATTCCGCGATCATGGTGCCCGCCAACCTTCGCCTGCGCTAGGTTGGCAGGATGGACGGCGCATTACCGAGAACAACGGCAAACCGGTCGCCTCATCCGGCCTTTGGCCGCGTATCGCGCGTCGTTTGCAAAATGACCGTTTGACCAGTCAAACGTGTTCGTTTGGTAGTCTTGGCAAAAGGACACAGAATTCTGGAGACATCACGTCCCTTCCCTATGTGCATGAACTTTGGCCTTCGGTCATAAGTATCCCCGTGAGGACAAAGTACAAGCGGTGTTTGGGGAGGGATTTTGGTGGACTGGAAAGTCTTGTTGTCAACATTTGGGTTGATTTTCTTTGCGGAATTAGGGGATAAAACCCAGTTGACAACCATGATGCTGGCAGCACAGAGTGATTCGGCGACTTCTGTCTTTATCGGTGCGGCTCTAGCGCTGTCATTGTCAGCGTTACTCGGCGTGGTATTTGGAGAAGCTATCACGAAATTGGTGCCTACCCACTACATTCATCTAGGGGCGGGCATCGCCTTTGTTGGGCTGGGATTTTTGCTTATTTTTGGCAAGCTCTAAAAGAAGTCGTTGCGAACGGGTAAAGGAGTTTGGAATAGGGCGGTCGGTTGATTCGAAATGGCGGTCGTGCTATTATACTTCAGTGTTGTGCGCCCGTGGTGAAGTGGATATCACGCAGGCCTCCGGAGCCTGAAGCAGGGGTTCGAGTCCCTTCGGGCGCACCAAACCTTTGAAACCCGCTTCCTGTAAGGGATTGCGGGCTGTTTATTTCCAGAAAAACCCCCACGGGCCGCAGGACGGGCCGCAATGCGACGCAAACAGACGGGACAAAAAAAGACCGTCCCGGAACCCTGCCGGAACGGACGGGAAGACGACCACCAAAAGACGGCAGGGAAGACAGGATGAGACCACGGGCCGCAGGATGGGGCTATCCATCCTATAGGGAAGACCCCGTCATACATAAAAAACTAAAAAACTAAAAAACTAAAAAACTAAAAAACTAAAAAACTAAAAAACTAAAAAACTAAAAAACTTTTTCACTGCGGGGTGACACCGGAAGCACGATATGCTACAACGTCGATAGTTTCTCTTCCTGGTATTCTTTTTTTCGAGACTGTGCTTTTTCACCTGTTTGTTTTCGCTGTATGCCACTTTCGTTGGATAGAGCCCGCGAAATGTCGACTCAGCTTTCCGGCCTCATCGCCGCACGGCACAGCAGGAGAATACCTAACGCCTTGCGGTAGCTATACCCAAAACTCAAAAGTAGCCAACGCACGGCCTACCTATGGGAGGCCTTTTTTGTGTTGCTGATGTTGTACTGACATACGAAAGGAGGTGACCCTACGATGAGACGCGGACGACCGATTGATCCCGACCAACGATATCTTTCGCCCCGGCAAACCGCACGGGTGCTCGGCGTATCGGAAGCGCTCGTGTACACCGAAATCCACAGCGGCCAGATCCCGCACCGCACGCTCGGCGGGCGGATCTTGATCCCGCTCGAGTGGATCCAGGATTCTTCGCGGCCATAATCCTGAAACGAAACACGTTGGCAGATACAATCGGCCACGGCTCGATGCATTCCTTGCGCAGGCCCGCCGGGTGCTCTTTAAATGGCTAAATCGCCGGAGTCAGCGCGCAAGCTTTGATGGGGCAGGCTTTGAGCAGTTCTTGCGACACTACCCACTGACGCCTCCGCGTATCTTGGTCAATATCCAAGACTTGCGGCATCCGTCTCGCTATCTGACCAATGCTGTACCGTGGAGCCGTGTGTGTTAATTGCGCCCGCACGGTTCTGAGAGGGGGGTATGTCGTAAGGCATACCTCTACTCGCCCACCTTACTCGCTTTACGCGCAATGCACCGCTCTGGCCGAAAAAAGGGGGGTGGACCCCGTTGTCCGACACTTTTGGCGAAGATTTTAAGAGACCCTTGGCGCCTATTGCGACCGACGTGCTGAGGTCGTTGGGATCGGAGAGGGTACCCCATACACGGAAGCGGGCGTGGAGTAATCCAGGCTTTGATGATGACGCTCATGGGAAACTCGCCAACACGGCCAGGCCCCGAGGCTCCCCTTTAACTACCTTCGCGGCCTAAGAGAAACTCGCTAAGAACAGTCAAGCCGCGAGGCCGCGTTCTACCTACCCCCCGGAATTTTACACGTGGAGTCTGAGATGTCATGGGCTACAGGCCATGGCATAGAGCCATCGCTTCTCTCACCAATGCGGCGTTTCCCGACACTAACTCACCGTTGGGAGTCACGCAGGTATCTCCATATCTCCTGGGGGCAAAAATTCCTAACGCCCGTGGCGTGGGGGACCCACCCCAAGGAGAATGCGTGTCCTCCATGATAATGTGCTGCGAGGAGTTTACACAAAACATCGTACAGTCTCGCCCATTCCTCACACGCCAATAAAACCGTGTTCCATTGTTCAAGAGACCCGCGGTAAAATGTCAAGCACTAATTTTCTCGCGAGTGGGCGCAAAAAAGGCATAACTCAGTGAACCGGTTTTGGGAACCAGTTAATGGCAGGGAGGAAATGGCAATGGCAATGGCCTATCGTGCGACGGTGTTACGCTCCGAATCTCCTTCCATCATACAGTTGACCTCGGGTCAGCAGCCCGAAGATCACGCCGGTCAGCTTGCGTGCCGTCAACACCAACGCCCGCTTATGCGGGTGATGGGTAGCCCCACTGTACTTGCGGATGTAAAACGCTTCGAAAGCCGGGTCGCGCACACGAACCCGGTCGGCGGCTTCGATCAGGTAATACCGCAAATAGGTATTGCCCGACCGCGTCAGCGGCCGATCGTCGGCGTCAAACGTCCCCGATTGATGGGCACGCCAAGTCAACCCCGCATATTTGGCCAGCGCTTCGTCGGATGGGAACCGGGCGATGGGACCGATTTCGGCCACGATCCCGGCCCCGTACACGGGTCCGATGCCGGCTATCGAGGTGACGGTTTGCGGGATGGCCGCCAGATCGCGGGTCATGGCCCGGTCGATCTGCCGGATTTGACTTTCCAAGGTGCGAATCGTGTCCAGGTGGATGACCAGACTGAATTGGCGCGCTTCGGTTTCCTTGGGCCGCAGTCGGAAGGCTTTTTGGGCCAATCGCTGCAGGGTTTGGGCGATATCGTCCGGCGCTTTGAGCGCGGCGCCGCCGATGTCGGCGATTTCCTTGGCCACTGTGGCCAAGGGGGTCGTCGCCAAACGATCGGGGGTATATTGTGTCAAGACATGCTGCGACGCCCGGCCAAAGACGTCCGAAAAAAATGGTTGGCGGTCATCTTTGGCTGCGGCTCGGTAGCCTGCCCACAGGCAAAACAGCTCGTTCAGGGCGCGATTTTTCTCGCGGGCCACGGTTTGCGCCAGTTGGAACCGGTGCCGCGTGACGACTCGCAAGGCGGTATAGCGGGGATCGGGCGCGGGGGCCGGCCGCAGCCGGCCAAAGCGGATGGCATCCGCGATCAAAAACGCGTCACTGGGGTCCGTTTTGGCCCGATCGACATAGGTTTTGCGAAAGCTCTGGACGATGCTCGGATTCAGCAAAAACCATTGCGGCTGCCACGGTTGCAGCACAACGGCTTGCCCCAGCGCCTCAAACAACGGCCAATGGTAGACCGACGTCGATTCCAATCCGACCGCCAGGCGGTCGCAGTCGGCCATCTGGGTCACGAGCCAGTCGATCAACTGCTCGATGCCTGTGCGATCGTTCGACACGCGGTAACGGGACCGCACGGTCCCGTCCGCTGTCATGGTGCAGACCACGTGTTCGGCTTGGCTGACATCAATTCCTACAAACAATGTCGACAACATGGGATGAACCTCCTTTCTCGGCCAATGGCAAAACACGGTACGATCTGGAAAGGGAACCGGTCGACGCCCGCTGATTGGCCATGCTACCTCGTCATCAGCCGTCACGTCCTCTCGAGGTGTGCGACGGCACCGGTGCCAACGGTGCTCTCGGGAGACGGCGGCAACCCGCGTGTTAGCTTCCAATCAGGGGTCGGCCCAGCAGTCTTTAAGAGCCTTCTAGCGCCGTGAGGCGCCCTTTGAGGCAGGGGGGAACTAGCTTGACCGTCCAGATCAGATCTAGGATCGTCGACCGGGCCTTGCAATGCAAGGCACATATTTCCAGATTGGGCTCGGTGGTGATTCCGGCCCTGGCCAGGGCCGGAATCACCACCCCGCAGGACCCTCTTCCTTGAAGGAAGTAGGTCCAAGCCCAATATCTTTATACGAGGGGGGGTCAATGGGTAATAGACCCGTGATCCAGCAAGCATGACCTTTGAGAATTCCTCCAAAACTTCATCCGGCCAGGCATGCGCTGCTGGTCCTTCTTTTCACAAGAATCGCTGGGCGCGAACCTAGTGGTCGCTGAGTTTTTTGACGGACTACTTTTGGATGGTGAATAATGAGAAGATTGGGCTAGCGAGACGACTGACCTGGCAGCCACGCCGGTGCCACCCGCATGGCCATAAGCCTGGGTCGCAATATTTTGCAAACCGTTAAGTATGGAGTCTCCTCGTAGAAGACGTTCGCATAATGAAGTGGTGCTCCCGAATCGCCATGGACCAATTAGTCCAGGAAATGATCATGTGCTCCTGTTTGCCGGCTGCGAAGACTTGACGGGTTTTCGCGGCCGTATTACGGTTAGGAAGGTGGCAAGCGCCCAGTGATCCAACGGAGCGTCACTACATACGTGAGGTGGACTTATGAATCCAAAACTACGCAGTGCTGAGGTAGACTTATTATGTCGTGCGGTATTGAGCTTAAAAACAGAAAATGAATGCTATGCCTTTTTTGAAGACATTTTAACGGTGGCCGAAATTCAGTCGATCGCACAACGGATGGCGGTAGCGCAAATGTTGGATGCAGGCCAAACTTATGAAGATATTGCCCAGTTGACGGGAGCTTCGTCGGCAACCATTTCCCGGGTTAAGCGTTCTCTGGCATTTGGCGCCGATGGCTATCGATTGGTTTTGGATCGTTTGCAGACGGCGCATTAGCGCGGTTGCTAGAATAGTCGCCTTGCAGTATATTTATCTTAGTAATTTAATAGGATAAAGTGATAAGGTGATGAATTATGCGTTGGTCTCAAGCGTCTGCTGGTATGGGGTTTTCTAGAGAAGGCTCTATCAAAGGTTGGCGTCTTAGTGACTCCGCCATGGTTATTTGGTATCGGATGAGCAATGCCCAAATCGCCATGGGGGAGTTGTTGAATCTGTTGGAATGGGCATTTGGTCCCGTATCCACGATCGACACCGAATGCACTAAGTGTGGCTGGGTGTGGGAAAGCCAATGGGCGACGGCCAAATTGTCGGTAGAAGAACACCGCGCTCAGGCATTAGTAATGGCGAAGCAACGCTCGTTGGAAGGAGCATTAGGCTTTGACCCCATCTTGGTCGATGCCATTCACTAGAGTACCCTGAAGCGTTCCGTGATATAATGATAATACGCGGATGGCCAGGGGGTTGCAGAATGAATTTGCTTGATCAACTGAACAGCGAGCAGCGGCGGGCCTGTGAAATCGTGGAAGGCCCTTTACTGTTGTTAGCCGGCGCCGGTAGCGGTAAAACGCGGACGCTAACCTATCGTATGGCACACTTGATAGCTGCTCACGGGGTAAATCCGGGCCAAATTTTGGCCTTTACCTTTACTAATAAGGCAGCGCGCGAAATGAAGGAACGCATCGATGGACTTGTGGGAGACCGTAGTCGATGGATGTGGGTGGGGACTTTTCACGCTATTGCCGTTCGCATTCTTCGCGAAAACATTGAGGTGCTAGGATATCAACCCAGATTTTTGGTCTATGATGCCGATGACTCCAAAGCGTTGTTGCGTGAAATTGTGCGGAATTTGGGATGGGACGACAAACAGTGGGCGCCAGGGATGTTCATGGGCGCCATTAGTCGAGCCAAAAATGCCTTTGTGGGACCTGAGGGGTGGACTGACAACAGCTTTACCGGACAAAGGGTAGGGCAAGTCTACCAGGCTTACCAAAAGCGCTTGCGAGAACTCAACGCGCTCGACTTTGATGATCTGATCTATCTTACCGTTGCACTATTTGACAGGGCTCCTGATGTGTTAAAGCGATATCAGGAACGTTTTCGTCATGTCTTTGTGGACGAGTATCAGGACACTAATTTGGCACAGTATCGGATGATTCGCCATTTAGCCTCGGGATCGCAAAATATTTGCGCGGTGGGTGATGATGATCAGTCGATCTATGGATGGCGCGGCGCTGACATGCGTAACATTTTAGAATTCCAGCGAGATTTTCCGGGCGCAAAAATCATTAAATTGGAACAGAATTATCGCTCCACCGAAACCATTCTGAAGGCAGCCAACGCCGTGGTGGCTCATAATGAGTCGCGGCTTGGAAAATCGTTATGGACCGATCAGGGGCTGGGCGATAAATTGCGAGTATTCCGCGCTTCCGATGAAGAAAGCGAAGCCTGGTACGCTGCTGAAGTGATTCACGAGCAAGTCCGCAAAGGGCGCAGACTGTCAGATTGCGCGATATTATATAGGACTAATGCCCAGTCTCGCGCGTTTGAAATGGCGTTGACACGGGCTGGCATCAGCTACCGTTTAGTCGGGGGAAAACGCTTTTATGACCGCAAAGAAGTGAAAGATGTTCTGGCCTATCTCAAGGTGCTGTTTAACGGCCAAGACGATATTTCCTTGGCTCGGGTCGTCAATTTTCCGCGCCGTGGCATAGGAGACATTGCTCTGCAGAGGATTCGCGACTTCGCTTCAGACCACGGGATTTCTTTGTTGGAAGCCTTGAGCCAGGCTCCATTGGTACCAGGATTGACTAGCAGTGCCCAGCGCTCTGGTTTGGAATTGGCTAAGCTGTTTACCCGGTGGAATGAGAGTATGCCTGCTCTGTCACTCAAAGAAGTGGTAGAAAAAGTGGCTGAAGAAAGTGGCATGTTGCCCCTATATCGCAAGGAACGGGGTTCGGATGGCGAAGATCGCATTGAAAATATTGGAGAATTGGTCTCGGTGGCCAAACGTTTTGAAGAGGAGCAGAATACCCGCGATCTAGGAGAGTTTTTGGGTTGGGTTGCCTTAGTATCCGATTGGGATCAAACGCAAGATGATGCGGGCGGTGTCTGGCTGATGACGTTGCATAGCGCCAAAGGGCTGGAATTTCCGGTGGTTTTGATGGGCGGCCTGGAGGAGGGGGTTTTGCCCCACTTGCGGTCATTGGAAGAGGGAACGGTCGAAGAAGAACGCCGATTAATGTATGTAGGGATTACCCGGGCACGTGAGGAACTGCACTTAACCAACGCCGAAACGAGAACCATGCTGGGGCGCACAATGGCTAATCCGGCCTCGCGTTTTCTTAAAGAAATTCCAGTTGAACTAGTTTATGTGGCGGATCATCCCACCCACATGGACCGGGTGAGCCGGGTTGGGGACAACGCGGTGACCGACTTTTCTGTGGGCGAGCGAGTTCGACATCCTCGCTTTGGATGGGGTACGGTGGTCGCTTTAAGGGGCGATGCAGAAAACACGGAATTGACGATTGCCTTTCCGGGCGGAGGAGTGCGTTCCTTTCTAGCAAAATTTGCGCAATTGTCGCGCGAGGGGATCGAAGCCTAAGATGACTCTGAACGAAGCCCAGCATATTATCGGGCGTCTTCGGCAAGAAATTGCAAGGCATAACCGGCTTTATCACGAAGAAGATCAGCCGGAAATTAGCGACGCCGCCTACGATCAGTTAGTCCAAGAATTAGTCCGTTTAGAAGAACAGTTCCCGCAATTGCAGGCGGAGCTATCACCGGTTGGACAGGTTGGGGGCCGACCTAACAAGGGTCTGGGAACGGTTGCTTTTGATCGCCCAGTGCTTAGCTTGGGCAATTTGCATGATTCACAAGAAGTTGAGGATTTTTATCGAAAAACCGCCGAGGCTCTCGGGACCAAGGAACTGTCTTTGTGCGCCGAACTTAAGATTGACGGTCTAAGCATCGTGGTGACGTATGTCGAGGGGATCCTGACCCTGGGCGCTACCCGTGGCGATGGCATCCAAGGAGAAGACGTAACTGCTAACCTGGCGATGATTGCATCTATTCCTCCTCAGTTGAAGGAGCCTGTATCGGTAGAGTTGCGGGGCGAAGTCTACATGCCACGATCCACATTCAGCCGCTTGAATCAAGAGCGAATGGCGCAAGGCCAGGCGTTGTTCGCCAACCCGCGCAATGCGGCGGCGGGCTCGCTTCGGCAACTGGATCCTACTGTGACTGGGAAACGGCATCTAGCCGCGTTTTTTTATGAAATACGGCAAGGGACTGAAGAACTGGGTATCATTCGGCAGTCACAAGCACTGCAAACGATGGACCAATGGGGACTGCCAGTCGAATCGCATTGGTCGTTGTGTGAAAATCTGCAAGACGTTTATGCATACATTGAGCATTGGGAACGTTCTCGGCGGGACCTCGACTTTGATACCGACGGCTTGGTGCTTAAAGTGGAGAATTTAGCGGTGCATGAAGTATTAGGCCACACTCAAAAGGCTCCCCGATGGGCAATGGCATACAAATTTCCTCCTGAGGAAGTTTTGACTCAGATTCGAGAAATTATGGTATCGGTCGGCCGTACTGGAGTTTTGACACCCACCGCTCTACTAGACCCGGTGTTGGTGTCAGGAACCACAGTAAGTCGGGCTTCGCTTCACAACTGGGACATTATCGCGGAACGTGATGTGCGGATAGGCGATTTCGTTTATGTCAGAAAAGCTGGCGAAATTATTCCCGAAGTAGTCCGGGTAGAGTTAAGTCTGAGAGAAGAAGGCCTAGCACCCTACCTGCCTCCCTCCCGGTGTCCGCAATGCGGATCAGCGGTGGTGCGGATGGATGGCGAATCGGCCTATCGGTGTACTGGAGGGATGGGCTGTCCAGCCCAACTGAGGGAGAGCATTATTCATTTTGCTTCCCGCGATGCGATGGACATCGACGGTTTGGGAGAAAAGACTGTTGATGTGTTGTTGGATCAGGAATTGATTCACACTGTGGCAGACATTTACCGATTGCGGCAAGAAGATTTGTTAAAACTGCCGCGGTTTGGGGAAGTGTTGGCGGGAAACCTTTTAGCGGGCATTGCACAGAGTCGGCATCGCTCGCTGTCCCGGTTGTTGTATGGTCTGGGCATTCGTTTTGTGGGAGAGCGGGTTGCTGCCATACTAGCCCAACATTTTGGGTCCATGGACCATCTTTTGGAGGCCTCGCCAGAACAACTGCGGAGTATTCCTGATATCGGAGATCGGATAGCAAAGAGTGTTGCCGACTTTTTAGCGCAGCCAGTCAACCGACAGGTCATTGCCGAACTTAAGGAATTGGGTATCAACAGTCAAGAAACGACCTCAACGGCGACCGAGGGCCCTTTGCTCAACCGCAGTGTGGTGCTGACCGGCACCTTTCTTCACTGGACCCGCAAACAAGCCGAACAAATGGTGGTTGCACTCGGGGGACGGGTTGTCTCATCCGTGTCATCCAAGACATCGCTGGTCATATACGGAGCTGATCCAGGATCGAAATTGACCAAGGCACAAGGACTGCAATTGAATATAATGAACGAGCAGGAATTTCTGGAATGGTTGGCGAATCAGCAAGGAAAGCCGCAGCAGGTTGAGGCCAGGAATGAATAACCATTGTCGGACTAATCCGCGATCCGTATAATAGGAGTATTGTCGGATCCTGTCGTCACCCATATTCTTCATCGCGGTTAATGATATTGGTCGAACACATTGTGGACGAGTGCTGGAAGGAGAGAAAGGTGTGCCGGACAAGGTTCTGGAAGTCAAAAACTTAAGCACCTATTTTTATACGGATGAGGGAGTTGTGCGCTCCGTAGACGGCGTCAGTTTCCATATCGATGCGGAAGAGACACTTGGCATTGTCGGCGAGTCCGGCTGTGGCAAGAGTGTGACCTCATTGTCGATTATGCAGCTGGTGCCCAATCCGCCTGGGAAAATTGTTTCCGGGGAGATTCTGTTCGAAGGCGACAACTTGCTTAAAAAAACCCCAGAGCAGATGCGTAAAATTCGGGGCAATGATATTGCCATGATCTTTCAAGAGCCGATGACCTCACTAAACCCGGTATACACCATTGGGGACCAAATTGCGGAAGCAGTAATTTTGCATCAAAAAATGAACAAACGGACAGCGTTTGAGCGATCAGTCGAAATGTTGCGTCTGGTCGGCATTCCTTCCCCAGAGCGGCGAGCTCGCGAATATCCCCACCAGATGTCGGGAGGAATGCGGCAGCGGGTGATGATTGCTATGGCACTCTCGTGCAATCCCAAATTGCTCATTGCGGACGAACCGACCACGGCTTTGGACGTCACTATTCAAGCGCAAATTTTAGACTTGATGCGGAAATTAAAGAGGGAATTTCACACGGCGATTATGCTGATTACGCACGATCTAGGCGTGGTGGCGGAGATGACTGATCGAGTCGCCGTGATGTATGCAGGAAAAGTGGTAGAAGAGTGCTCGACAGTCGATTTGTTCCGCGAGCCCTTGCATCCCTATACGTTGGGATTGTTGGAATCCATTCCTCGCTTGGATTTGGTGACCAACGAAAAATTGCATGTGATCGAAGGCACCGTACCCAATTTGCTGCATCTTCCCAAAGGCTGCTCGTTTGCTCCGCGTTGCCCCAAGGCGATGGATATTTGCCGGCAAGAGGCACCGGTGTTGACCGAAGTAAGCGATGGCCGCAAGGTAAGTTGCTGGCTTCATTCTGAAGGCAAGGAGGCAGCATCATGAGCGCAGTGTTGAACAATCCACCCGATGATAGCGAGATTCTTTTATCTGTGAAAGATTTGACAAAGTATTTTCCTATCACCGGAGGACTGTTTTCGCGGGTAGTGGCCCATGTCAAGGCGGTGGATGGAGTCAGTTTTGATTTGCGTCGGGGGGAGACCTTAGGCTTAGTGGGTGAATCGGGATGCGGAAAAACCACCACGGGTCGTGCGGTGCTGCGTTTGATCGAACCTACTTCGGGATCGATTAAATTTGAGGGCAAGGAAATTGTGAATTTGCCTAAAAGTCAGATGCGGGCATTGCGTCGCGAGATGCAAATTATTTTTCAGGATCCCTTTGGTTCTTTGAATCCGCGCATGTCGGTAGGAGAAATTATTGAGGAGCCTTTGGCTATTCACCATATGGGCAATCGGCATGAACGCGAGCGCCGAGTCAAAGAGTTGCTCGAAGTGGTGGGTTTGGCGGGATATCACATGCGTCGTTATCCCCATGAGTTTTCCGGTGGTCAGCGGCAGCGTGTCGGTATTGCCCGTGCCCTAGCATTGAACCCCAAGCTGATTGTGGCGGATGAACCAGTCTCTGCGCTCGACGTGTCAATTCAGTCTCAGATTCTTAACTTGTTGGAGGATCTGCAAAAAGAGTTTGGTCTGACATATTTGTTTATTGCGCACGGTTTAAACGTCATTCGACACATTTCGGACCGTGTTGGAGTGATGTATTTGGGGGCCATGGTCGAGATTGCCGATTCTGAGGAAATTTATCGAAAACCGTTGCACCCGTATACCGAGGCGTTGTTTTCTGCCATTCCCATTCCAAATCCCACGCTGAAGCGAGAGCGCATCATTTTGCAAGGGGATGTGCCAAGTCCTGTGAACCCTCCCAAAGGATGTCGTTTTCATACGCGGTGTCCTATTGCGCAAGAACAATGCAAGGACGATCGCCCGTTGTTAAAAGAATCACTTCCCGGGCATTGGGTAGCGTGCCATTTCCGATAACAGAGCCCCTGATGCAAATCGCCGTCTGGCACAACAACCAGGTGGCGATTTGCTCATTTTGGGCGGAAGCGTAGTCTGTACATGCGTTTTTGGAGCATAGTATGGTCATGGCGATATCAGAGATATCGCTTCGAATTAAGTCTTAGCGCTAACTAGTGCACATGGGCGTATGCATCGAGAGGTGTGAACATCGCCTACCCCAGCATTCCGGTATTCATGCGGCGGATTTTCCTATCGACAAAGAGGAAGGAACGAACAGTGACCAAATTGATACGGCTGATCGGTGGCGGCATTCTAAGCGGATTGCTGTCGATCCCTGTGCATCGTCTCATTCCCGCCCCCATCGTCATCATCCGGAGGTTGCTCCCTTGTGCTTTCCCAAGCCTAGTAGACGAACAGTTATGTCAGCATTGGTGCTGATCCACCTGTTGGGTTAGCACGGAGTATTGGCAGAATTTGCGGCCAGCAGCTATCATAGCACTTTTCATCTGCGCGAAGACGCCACGGGGCTGATGTTGACGGATCGGCTGGAAGTGCATTTTGTGGAACTGCAGAAGTTGCAGGCGTAGGTCGTTGGACTGGAACGGCGGCTGGTGCGATGGATGGTGTTTTTGACCACCAAGACACGCGAACAATTGGAGGAATTAGCGATGCAGGAACCCGCGCTGAAGAAGGCACTGACCACGTTGGAGTTTTTGAGCCAAGATGAACGCACCCGCCAACTATACGAGGAACGGCAGAAAGGGCTCATGACCTATACGGCGGATGTGGAAAGCGCAAGAGAAGAAGGTCACGAAGAAGGTCGCGAAGAAGGTCGCGAAGAAGGTCGCCAAGAAGGTCGCCAAGAAGGGGAGCATCAGCGGGCCGAGACTACTGCCCGCAAGATGCTTTTGGCGGGGATGGATGTCCGGCAGATTGCCGAGTTTGTAGATTTGTCCGTCGACGCAGTGGAAGCGATTCGGCGGAGCTTGCACTGAGCGGGGGTTCCTAGGGCATATTCGGGGGCGTTAGGCCCTAAGCTCCTACCGCCGATTCATCGATTGGGACCGGGCCTTCATGCGCTAAGGACGGATTCGATCACCAGGAGCGGGTGCGGCCGTGTTCGGGGCGGATCAGCCGTGGGCCCATCACTGCCCGGTCCGTCTTTCACGGCCATTCCAACCCGTATAGCTGGCCAAACCTACCGCGTCTCCATGTCCAGCATCTAGTGCGCCATCAGACAGAGGGAATAGGGATGTATCCAAAGGCGGTGTTCTGGCGTTGCCGGAAAGTCTTATTCTGCTGTTCCTGAGAGTGCCGTCATAAAGAGGTCGTTGCCAGGTACAGTTAATCCAAGTCCCTTTGAATGCACTAAGGGCAATGTCTTTGATGCACCAAAGGAACTAGGTGATGGTGTCGGCCTTCACCTTACCGGCACCTGCACCGAACCTCACGGTGTGCGTATCTCTGTGCCGCAGCGCTGAGCCGTAGTTGTAAGCCAGTACGTTGGTCATATTTGCGGCGTAAGTGAGTTCCTATGTGTCCATTGCCTGCTCTTTCTGTAGACTGTTCGTTCCTTTCTTGGGCACGCCTGCACTTATTTGAATGGTGAGGGGATTGCATTCGTCTCCGCGATCTATGGGGGCGGTACCGCTTTTACTATGAAAAAATGAAAGATGCCCTGCCAAACGCTAACGCAATCGCCACATTTGGAAAGCGCGATCATAAGGGTGAGTACTTTTCCGCTGGCGCGGTTCACGCGATTAACTGGGCGAGTCTTTATGACGAGTTTGCGCAAATCGCGGATGCCTCGATGCTGTTGAAGAGACTGGTGTGAACGGAGTAAAACCCGGAATTCGAGCTCGAGGCGGGGGAACATCCGAAGTCAGCAGACTTCGCCCCTGCAGACTGTCTGAGATTGCGGGTTTTATGGAGTCCGCCATCCTGCTTGAATCGGAGTACTTTACACAGCTCGTGAGGAAGATTCGGGGCGTTGGCGCATCAAGCCCATGATAGTTTGGCAAGCCGTCCAACCGCTTTGCGCGCCCTTGTTTTGATGGCCTGCCTAACAACGTTCTAACATGATGGTACTTAACGGCCGATGGTCCTCTCATTCCGATGTTTTGGTTCTAATGATACAGAAACTACTCAAACGAGATTTTTACCTCGGATTCAATGTCCGGCTTGTCAAAGTCCTAGGATGCAATCGTTTGCGTAGCCCTACAGCGATTGACAGAAGCTTTGGATCACTATATTCTCTGATTCAGATATTCCATTGATCAATAGAAAGGTATAACAATAGCGCCATGTCTGATGCTGATCGCATCTTTAAAGATTCTATATATGAACAGATCGCGAGAGTTGGGCGTGCTGTAGCGCACCCACGGCGCTTGGAACTTTTAGACCTATTGTGTCAAGCGCCGATGACGGTGGAGCAGCTTGCGCAAAAAAGCGCCTTGCCGATAGGAAGCGCATCGCAGCATTTGCAGCACTTAAAGGCAGCGCGGCTTGTGATTGCGGACCGTCAAGGAACCTATATGAGGTATCGTCTTAAAGACGATTTAAGTTGCTCCTTATTACACACCCTAAAAACTGTTGCGGAACAATATTATGCAGAGATGCGTGTGATAACCGAGGACTTTTTGATGGACCACCAGAATCTTCAAGCAGTTAGCATCACGGACATTCAAACACGGGGTGCCGATGATTCCTTGACTTTGGTCGATGTGAGACCCGTAGAAGAGTACAAGGCAGGTCATTGGCCTGGTGCGATATCAATCCCTTTGGAAGCACTGGCTGATCGGCTAATGGAGTTGCCTGTGGATCACACCATTGTGGCATATTGTCGTGGGCCCTATTGCCTGTTGTCTCTACATGCGGTGAAAACCTTGCAACGCGAAGGGTTTCATGCGGTGCGGCTCATCGAGGGAGTTAGTGATTGGCGGGCACGGGGTCTGCCGATTGTACTGGGAGATGCACCGTTAAAGTAATGGCATCACTTTCAACAAGGTTATGGATTTCAGTAAATTCTAGGGATATGTGCCTTTGATTGCCATTAAGAAAGATAAGGTAAACAACGGCAACGAAATCCCTCACAGTGGGAGGACTACCATTGTCGCAGTTCGATGGGATGGCAGAAAGATATGATGCCTTTTGTCTGACTCCTATGGGATCGTTTGTGGATGCGGTCGAACGGAAGTTGATTTTAGATTTGTTGGATCCTCAACCTGGCGAAGATATGGTGGATTTGGGGTGTGGTACAGGTTCTTTTGCCATCGGCTTAGCTACTTTGGGATGCCAAGTGACAGCGGTTGATGAGTCCTTGGACATGTTGACCAAGGCTCGAACTAAACCGTGGTCTGGGGGAACGGTTACCTTCATGCAAGCCAACATATCTCAGCTCAGCTTGCCCGATTGCAGTTTTGATGGGGTCTTGTTGCAAGTGACGCTAGAATTCGTGGACAATCCGGCAAAAGTTGTCCATGAGGCTTTTCGGCTACTTAAACAAGGCGGCCGATTGGTTATAGGTCTGATAAACCGTCACGGACTGTGGGCGCGTCATTATCAGGAACGGGCGCGTAGAGAACCTCTGTCCATTTATCGGCATGCTCATTTTTGGACAGTAGATGATTTGAATCTTTGGACTGCAGCTATCCCCTCTGAGGTGCGGGGAGGACTTTACGTGGGCCCCGATGAGTTTGGCACGACACAAGCCGCATGGGCTTTGGAACGTGAACGGACAACGTACGTTCAGTTGGACGCAGCTGGATTTCTGGCTGTAAGATACGATCGGGATTTCATACAGGAAACACCCCGTGACGCATGATCATGGTCGCGGCCAGCGCTCGGACAAAAGATCATCATGGCACCAGGCTTTATTATGGGCTTTAGCCCACGCGGTCAACGATGGCTACCCGACCCTTTATCTTGCAGTGCTTCCTGTCTTGATGCATCGGTGGCATTTCACGGTGGGCCAAGCGGGATTGTTGGCTGGTCTGCTGGCGCTGACTACTCAGGCATTGCAGCCAGTCTTTGGTTGGTGGGCGGATCAACGTGGCGGGCCCTGGTTTATTGTAGGGGGCCTGTTGGCCGGGAGCTTAGGCAATGCCATAGGTTTAGCATGGGCCCCGTCCTATGCGGCATTTGCGGTTGCATTGATGGTGGGTGGACTGGGTAATGCCGCTTTTCATCCCCATATGGCAGCATTAGTGACCCAAACCGATCAGACGCGCAAAGGCCGTCAAATGAGCGGGTGGATGGTGAGCGGAATGATCGGGCATGCCTTGGCTCCCATTGCCGCGGTCGCCGCATGGAATTGGGGTGGGCAGCTCGGGATGGCAATGCTTGCCGTGCCGGGACTTTTAGCCGCTGGATCGCTGTACAAATCGGCGAGATCTCTTAAACGTCCCAATCTTTTAAAGGATAAGCCTCTGCCTATTGTTTGGCGCCAAGCCTGGCGTCGCGCCCGGCCGTTTTTGGGAGTGGTGGTGCTGAGAAATCTCGGGTCAGCCAGCCTGCTGACACTATTGCCAATCCTTTGGCACATACGGGGTGGAGCATTGAACGATAGTGGGCTTCTTTTGGCCGCGGTCTACTCAGCAGGCATGGTAGGGAATTTATTAGGTGGAGCGCTATCCGACCATTGGGGATCGCGGGTTGTGTTGATTGGATCGCTCTTTTTAGCCGGGATTGCTGCGGTTGCGTGGGGCGTTATTCCCGGCACAGGATGGACATTTTGGATAGCGGTGGCAGCATGGGGATTTTCCGTAAACGGTGCCGGGGCCGTGATTCTGGTCTATGGGCAAGGACTCTTTCCTGGCCGCAGTGGGATGGCGTCGGGGCTTACAATGGGTTTGGGCAACACTGTGGGAGCTTTTGGAGCATGGGTAATCGGATCTCTCGCGCAATCCCATGGCATGGCGCCAGCCGTGACGGTAGCCGCTGGCTGTTTATGGCTTGGATTAATTCCAATATTTTTAATGAGATCGTCTTCCGACGGTCCTCGAGATAGCCACCGCCGTCGAAAAAATTCAAAGTCTTAGGATCCACCGTTGATATAAAATTGCGTGATCTCATCTAAAGGTGCTACGCTTAAAGGAAAACCTCTTCGTAAATCAAAATGTCATGGCAGTGGAGACTCTGATGGATCGCCGCGTACGGTTTGGGACAATCCTCATGATGGTCGTGATCAGCTATGGAACCCTGGGCTTTCACTGGGTCAGCCAGGTTCCATGGCTGTTATCCCTGTATTATACGGTAGCGGTGATGTCTACGGTTAGTGACCCTGGCATTTCGCCAAAAACACCCGAGGCGGTTCTTTTTACCACAGTATTAGTGATTGTGGGAACGATGGGATGGATATTTTGGGTGTCTCTATTGGTTTCCGTCATAGTGGAGACGGATCTAGGAGCGTTTCAGGAAAAACGCTGGAAAAGGCGGGTGATGCGAATGAAGGGACATTTTATCGTACTGGGAGCCGGACAGGTCGGGCACAGTATTGCTTCTGAGCTGCGGGATCAGGGCGAAACGGTGGTAGTGGCCGATACTGACCGGGAGCGCGTCACACGCATGATCCATGAGGGATATATGGCATTTCACATTGAGCGTCTGGATCAGGACGGTGGAGAGACGGTAAATTTGGCATCAGCTCGAGGTTTAGCGTTGGCCTTGCCCGACGATGCCCAAAATCTTTATGCTTATCTTAGCGCGCGAGATGTAAATCCCCATATTTTGGTTGTGGCTCGCGCACAAACACCCCAGGCTGCCCATTATCTCAACACCTTGGGAGTGGAACGCGTGATTTTGCCCGATGTGGTAAGCGGACGCCGGCTAGCTCACATGTTGGTCAAGCCGGTTGCCCATGATTTATTGATGGCGATTTTAAATGAGGAAGGTGTCCAACTCACTGAAGTATTAGTGTCTGAAGGCAGTCAGATGGCCAACCAACCAGTGGGGCAGGTGCGACAAATCTTTGGACATGATGTGACCCTGATTGGATATTGGAGAGAAGGTCTGACCCATATGGGTCCTAAGGCTCAAGATGTTATTAAGCCCGGTGACACCTTAATTTTAGTGCAATCCGACAGGTAGTCGCCAAGCAACAGCCTTTTGTCGAAAGTGGGATGCGGGCAACGGTTTGGGATTGCCGCTGTCGCACGGCGCGCCAAATTTTTGGGAGACGCAGCCTTTCCCTCGCAAGGTAAAAGGCTATCGTTCTGGAGTATAGCTCGTCATGGCGAAGACAAGGGAAATTGCCGCGCAACTACGGTGTTGACACATCCAAGAAGTTCAGTGGATTAGTTTTCTGCGTGCCGCATGGTATAATTTGTGGATTATGGGAGGCGAAGTTATGAGTTTAACGAATAAAGAAGTGCAGCATGTGGCACGTTTGGCACGCTTGGCCATTTTGCCCCCTGAGATAGCGGAGGCCACCGGTACATTGGGGCGCGTTTTGGATTACATCAACTTGCTGAATGAGCTCGATACCGAACACGTCTTGCCAACGACGCATGTGGTGCCTCTTTTGACTACTTGGCGCGAGGATCGAGTCGAGCCGTCGCTTCCTCCTCAAGTGGCCGTCCAAAATGGTCCCGAAGTGTTGTCGCAAATGTTTGTGGTGCCAAAAATTCTTGACGGAGGAGCGGGCTAAATGGCCATTATCGATTGGGACGCCTATGACACTGCGCAAAAAGTCCAATCTGGAGAAGTATCGGCCCTAGAGTGCGTCGACGCAGCACTGGAGCGCATTGCGTCGTGGGACTCGGTAATCGGAGCATTTTTGCATGTTGATGCCGAGGGTGCTCGTGAAAAAGCCCGCATAATGGATAGCACGATGACGCGAGAAGCAAAAGCCGCTCTGCCTTTGGCGGGGGTGCCGGTGGCAATTAAAGACAACATGGTGACCACCGATATGCCCACCACGGCTGCATCCCAGATTCTCAAGGGTTTTCGTTCTCCCTACAATGCGACAGTTGTCGAACGGCTAGTACGGGCTGGAGCCATTTTGGTCGGCAAGACCAATCTTGATGAATTTGCTATGGGTTCGTCGACAGAACATTCCGCGTACAAAGTCACTCGAAACCCGTGGGACACCGAACGCGTGCCCGGTGGTTCCAGCGGCGGATCGGCTGCTGCTGTCGCGGCTCGCATGGTGCCTTTCGCATTAGGATCGGACACAGGCGGTTCGATTCGGCTGCCGGCCAGTTATTGCGGCGTGTTGGGAATTAAACCGACATATGGACGTGTTTCGCGGTATGGCCTCATAGCTTACGCTTCAAGTTTGGACCAAATCGGTCCATTGACGCGCAGTGTGCGCGATGCCGCCAAGATTCTACATATCATTGCAGGAAAGGACCCTAGGGATGCAACTTCGATTGACGCCTCATCCGTGTCATCGGAGGTGGGTCCTGTCCAAATCCAAAACGTGCGCATTGGTTTGCCCGAAGAGTACTTCGGGGATGGGATGGATTCGCGGGTGAGGGACAAAATTGACAACGTGCTGGAACAATTGCGCTCCATGGGAGCTCGTTTAGTGCCCATCTCATTGCCGCACACCCGCTATGCCATTGCCACATATTACTTGATCGCGCCCGCAGAGGCTTCTTCTAACCTTTCCCGGTATGACGGAGTGCGATATGGCCAGCGGGTAGTCGGGCAAGATTTGGTGAGCATGTACGAGAGCACCCGTGCCAAAGGGTTTGGCCATGAGGTCAAACATCGCATTCTCTTGGGCACGCATGCATTGTCGGCTGGATATTACGATGCCTACTACTTAAAGGCACAAAAGGTGCGCACTTTGATTAGGCAGGATTTTGAAAATGCTTTTAAGCAGGTCGATTTAATCGTGACTCCCACGGTGCCCGATCTGCCTTTCAAATTAGGAGAGCGGGAGCAGGATCCGTTGCAAATGTACTTAACTGATATATTTACGGTGACCACCAATTTAGCTGGAATACCCGGTTTATCACAGCCAATCGGACTGGCGGATGGTTTGCCAGTGGGACTCCAATGGATGGGCCCGCCTCTGGCTGAGGATCTTATCTTAAGCGCTGCCGGGCGGCTGGAATCTGCGTTGACGTTGCCACAATGGCCGATGCTGGGAGGGTTGGACCGATGAGTGCAGCATATGAAGTGGTCATCGGATTAGAGGTTCATGTTGAGCTCAAAACCGCAACCAAGTTATTTTGTGGATGTGCCAATGCGTTTGGGCAAGAACCCAATACTGAGACCTGCCCCGTGTGCCTGGGGATGCCTGGGGTTTTACCGGTGTTGAATGGAGAGGCCGTTTCACTGGCTGCGCGAGCCGCCTTGGCTTTGCATTGCGAGATCCATTCTTATAGTAAGTTTGACCGCAAACAGTATTTTTACCCCGATCTGCCAAAAGCGTACCAGATTTCGCAATATGACCAGCCCCTGGCGGAAAATGGGTATGTGGAGATTGGCTTTGGGGAGGGCAAACGGAAGATCGGGATCGAACGGATTCATCTGGAAGAAGATGCCGGCAAACTGAACCATATTGGCAATCGATTAGGTGACGCCACGGGGTCCTTAGTGGATTTAAATCGGGCCGGAGTTCCACTTATCGAAATCGTGTCTCGACCTCAAATGCATAGCCCAGAGGAAGCGCGTCAGTATTTGACGGAATTGAAAACCATATTGAGCTATCTCGATATTTCGGACTTGCGGATGGAAGAGGGTTCGATGCGGTGCGACGCCAACATCTCTCTAAAACCCAGCGACTATACGGGTTCGTTATTCGATTTGCCTCGGGTTGAAATAAAAAACGTCAACTCGTTTCGAAACGTCCAGCGAGGGATTGAGTACGAAATTGGTCGGCAAAAGGAGCGTTTGGCCCAGGGGCTGGCTATTGTCCGTGAAACCCGCGGTTTTGACGACGCGAGTGGCACGACCTACAGCCAACGAAGCAAAGAAGAGGCCAACGATTATCGATATTTTCCCGAGCCGGACCTTCCTCCGCTGGTGCTAAGCGAAGAGTGGCTGGCCAAGCAACAGCATATGATGCCTGAACTGCCGGATAGTCTGCGGGCTGGTTTGTTGCAGCGAGGCGTCGCCGAACGCGATGTGCAGGTGCTGGTCCAGGACCCTGACCTTTACCGTTATTGGCAACAAGCAGTAGCCGAGTTTTCTGATGTTCGCCAGGTTACGAATTGGATCTTGTCGGACTATTCCCGCCTTATGAATGCCCATTCGCTGTCGTTTGCCGCACCAACGGTTACCGCCAAAGCCTTGGCTTCTTTGCTCCGGCTGATTGAATCAGGAACACTGTCGGGAAAAATGGCCAAAGAAGTGCTAGAAGCCATGTTTGAATCCGGCGAGACGCCGCAAGCGGTGGTCAAGCGCCTGGGGCTCATTCAAATCACCGATCAAGACGCCATTCGAGATATCGTGTCTAGCGTGGTGATGGCTAACCCTGCGGTAGTTAAGGATTTTCTGGGGGGCAAAGACAAGGCCTTGGCCTTTTTAGTGGGCCAGGTCATGAAGCAAACCAAGGGCCAGGCCAAACCGGATTTGGTGAACGACTTGCTTCGGGAGGTTATCGCTACATATGCCTAAATTAGCCCCGCGTTTGCCTAAAGGGGGCCATGTGCGCATCGTGGCGACTGCGGGTCGGGTAGATCCGACCCGCATCGAGTTAGGCATTCGCACTATTAGGGCTTTCGGCTATCACGTGAGTGTGGGAAAGCATCTTTATGATCAATGGGGATATTTAGCTGGTCATGACCACGACCGGGCCCAAGATCTGATTGACGCGCTCCAGGATCATGACGTGGATGCGGTTTTTCTTGCACGGGGTGGGTGGGGGTCATCCCGTCTTTTGCCGTATTTGGACCAGGTAAGTTTTGACACGAGCCAGGCTAAGATTTTGCTGGGATATAGTGATATCACCGCCCTTCATTTATATTTTCAAAGACGTTACAACTGGGTTACGTTTCATGGCCCAGTTGTAGAAATGGACTGGTCTATGGAGAACGGCCGCGATGCGTTCGCTCTGCTAGAAGGAGGTCACGGTCCGATTGGAGATGGCCCGTTGGAGCCCATGAACGCTTGGGCGTCGGAGTCGTTGCCTGAGGTTCAATGGATCGGAGGCAATCTGTCTTTGGTGGCAGAAAGTTTAGGGACTCCGTATGCGGTGAATGCGGACAACAAAGTATTATATTTAGAAGAAGTGAGTGAGCCCGTGTACCGGATTGACCGCATGATGACGCACTTGTGGCTTTCGGGCACCTTGGCCAACGTTCGCGGTGTCGTATTTGGAGAAGCGACCCGATGTCTACCCCCCGACAATATTGTCGAATATACCGCCGAGCACGTGGTAGCAGACATTTGTCAGCGAGCTCATGTCCCGCTGTGGTGGGGACTGCCAGCAGGACACGGACCACGCAAGGTGACACTGCCTATGGGCTTGCCGCTGGCCATCAGTGAGCATCGGGTTTGGTTGCACAGTCCTGCGGTACAAGTTGATGGCTAAGGTGGATGACACGGTCTTGTTGCAAGTGCAACGTATGGGACAATTTGGAGAAGGTGTGGGACATGATGCCGATGGGAGGGTGGTCTTTGTCTCGGGGGCGCTGCCGGGGGAAAATGTCCAGGCAAGAATAACTGAAGTGCGTAAAAACTTTTCTCGCGCCACCACGCAGAAAGTTCTTCGACCGACGATAAACCGGATTGTTCCCCGCTGCCCTATATTTGAGAAATGCGGAGGATGCGCCTTTCAGCATTGGGATTATGGCCAAGAATTGGCATATAAAGAAGATCGGGTGCGTCAAGCATTTATTCGCATAGCCCATGTGGACCATCCTCCAGTGGAACCCATCGTGGGCGCGGACGATCCGTATGGCTATCGCAATAAAGGACAATTTCCCTGGGGAGGACAATCAGGGCATACGTATTTAGGACTATTTGCTCGCGGCACACATGAAGTCATCGCAACCAAAAAGTGTGATATTCAAGACTCCCTAGTGAACGAGGTATTGGCAAAGGCTCCGCTGGTAGCCAACACTTTAGGCATTGAGCCTTACCATGAAGGTAGCGGGCAGGGAATCTTGCGGCATCTGTTGGTGCGCATTTCGCGACGAGAACAAAAAAGCCTGGTCTTGATTGTGGTGCATCACTGGGACGATCGGCTATTTGACATGGCACACCAACTATTACAGGATATACCCTCCCTCCGTGGTGTTGGGGTCAATATCAATGCAGATCGCACCAACCGGGTCTTGGGCAATGAAACCCGGCTTTTAGCGGGCGAGGATACGCTGGTCGACGAGATCTTAGGGAAATCATTCATCCTGTCGTTTGAGTCGTTCTTTCAAGTGAACCCATTGCAGGTGGGACGGCTCTACAGTTTAGCCTTGCAGCACATCCCCCAAGGCAGCCCTGAGGTGTGGGATTTGTATGCTGGCGTGGGCACATTGGCGATTTTGGCCTCAGACCGTGCGAAAGTGGTTAAGGCATTGGAAATTAACCAGCGGGCGGTAGAAGATGGAAAGCGCAATATTGCCATGAATCATGTCCAAAATGTAGCCATAATGGCAGGACGAGTCGAGGAAGTCATTGCCCGTTGGGTGAAACAAGGCAAGACGCCGCCGTCGTCCGTGATCATGGATCCTCCCCGGGCGGGTCTTTTACCGCAAGTGATTGAATCGCTTAGGTCCTTAGGTGCTTCGCGCTTGATTTACGTTAGCTGCAATCCGGACACCTTGGCTCGAGATGTGGCGCTTTTAAAGCCACTTTATCGCTTGGAACATGTGGCGCCGGTGGATATGTTCCCCCGGACTGACCACGTAGAGGCAGTGGCCGCCATGGTAGTCGAAAACTAAGGCTATTTCGAGGCGTGGGCAAGTATATAGGGTTTGGCCATCATCCAAATGAGCCAGGTTATCACGATGCCGGCAAAACCTACGATAGCTCCGTACAACTCTCCTTTGGCCAGTGGCGAAACGAGAAGCGCTCCCACCACAATGACCATGACAAAAATGGTGGTGTAAGGAAATCCCCACAATTTATAGGTGAGTTTTTCAGGATGGTGTTTTGCTAAATATGGTCGGTAATAGAGATGGGTCAACAGCACCATGAGCCAAATGAACATCGCCTGAAAACCAGTTGCAGTCACTAAATAGGCATAGGCTTTGGAAGGCAGCAAGTACGCTAAAATGATAGTAAGGGCCAAAAGTCCCGAACTCATCCAAATGGCATGGGTGGGCAATCCCTTTTTATTTAAGCGGCCTAAGGTTCGGGGCGCATGTCCAGCATGCGCCAACCCATACAGGACTCGGACATTGGAATATAGGGCGGCATTCATGGTAGAAAGTACGGCAAAGAGCAACACTAAGTTCATAATCAGCCCGGCATACGGGATGTGCGTTGCGCGTAGGGCAAGAATGAAAGGACTAATGTGCGAAGACATATGGGTCCAAGGAACCAAGGACAATATTAAGAAAATGGACCCCAAGTACATTACGGCGATTAATGTGACCGTGTTGCGAATAGCTGAACGAATTGTGCGCCCCGGATTTTTGGTTTCGGCTGCGGCCAACCCAATAACACCAGTCCCGGCATAACTGAAAAGGATTAGCAGCATGGCGGGCAATGCGCCATACCACCCGTTGGGAAGCCATCCGCCATATGCAGTAAAATTATGAAGAGGATTGACAGGAACGGCTGCGTGGGGAGTAATATGAAAATAGGCTAAGAGGATTGCTCCGATGAAAGCTAAGACGGCCAAGGTTTTAACACCCGCCATAATACCTTCTATGGTTCCAAAGCCGCGCACACTGATGAAGTTCACCGCAACGATAACAATCGAATATGCCAAGGACCAAATCCAAAGAGAAATGCCAGGAAACCAGAGACGAGTGAATAAAGCCGCCGCGGTGACTTCGCTGGACATCGTAAGCACGCTGGAGAACCAGAAAATCCATCCGGATACGAAAGTCCAACCAGGACCCAGTACTTGCTGCGTGTATACTAGGAACGACCCGGGGGTGGGGGTGGCGATCGACATTTCTGCTAGTGCGGAAATTTCCAGATACATGGCCAATGCGCCAACCGCAAATAACAAAAGTGCACTCGGACCTGCATGACGCATAGCCAATCCACTGGCCATAAAGAGGCCTGAACCCATGATCCCGCCTAGAGTGAGCAACGTCAGGGTGCCAGAGGTGAGATCTTTTTGAAAGGCTTGGTGGTGACGGGTCTTAGCCGGACGGGCTTGTCTGGAAGGTGTTTTAATTCCCAATATGATTCGCTCCCTCGGGTCTAGACTGGTAGACTAAACATGTCGTTGTCTGTCGAGTAGGATGCGGTTAGATTCGCTAGCTTATACCAATGTGTAGGAGTGTGAAGTCTTTGTCAGCACTGACGGGAAAAACAGTTACGTATTCACGCACTGAAATGACCGAATTGGCCTTGCCTGGGGATTCCAATGTTTTGGGAAATATATTAGGCGGACGGGTGATGCACTGGATTGACTTGGCAGCCGCCATGACCGCAGCACGCCACGCAGGGCGTGTTGCCGTGACAGCGTCGATCGACAGTCTGGAATTCCTTCATCCCATAAAAGTGGGGCAGGTGGTGCACTTAGTCGCCCAAATCAATTGGGCGGGGCGAACTTCAATGGAGATCGGGGTGGAAGTATTCCGGGAGGATATGGCCATAGCTGACATCAAGCGTACCAGTTCGGCATTTTTAACATTTGTTGCCTTAGACGCCAACGGCAAGCCCGTTGAGGTTCCTCCCTTAATCTTGAGCACGTCCGAGGAAGAGGAGCGGTTCCGGGCGGCACAGACCCGCCGGGCCGAACGTTTGGCTCATCGACAACAGGCTCAACAACATAGAGAGTGAGGTGGGGGTGCAGTGCTAGCTATAGTGGGAGGTCGTGTGGAAACCATCAGCCAAGGCGCCTTGCCCGAGGCTACGGTATTGATAGATGACGCAGGCAAAATTGTCGCCGTGGGCGATGTTGGAGTAATACCCCGGGACGCGCAAGTGATCGACGCCCATGGCCAGTATGTGTTGCCCGGCTTCATAGATTCGCATACCCACCTAGGAGTGTTTAATGATGGTGAAGGAAGAGAAGGAGCCGACGGCAACGAAATGATTGCTCCGATCACCCCGGGCATTCGCGCTATCGATGGCTTTTATCCTGAGGATATGGCGTTGCTCGATGCGATTGCAGGAGGAATTACGGCGGCCTGGGTCACCCCAGGGAGCGGGAATGTGATTGGAGGACAGGGCGCTACATTGCGTCTGTATGGTCGGGATGTGGAAGAGATGGTGCTGAAAAATCCGTCAGGAATGAAAAGTGCCATGGGAGAAAATCCTAAACGCGTCTATGGAACGGACAAGAAGGCGCCGATGACGCGCATGGGTGTGGCGCGTGTGTTCCGACAGGCGTTGGCAGACGCCATCGACTATGCCCAAAAGCATGACAAAGATCCTGAGGCTCCTCGCAATTTGGATATGGAAGCTTTAGGATTGGTCGTAAATGGCACCATACCGTTGCGGACTCATGCGCATCGGGCGGATGACATTCTCACTGCGATGCGCATAGCCCGAGAATTTGGCCTGCGACAAGTCATTGAACATGGTACGGAAGCTTTTAAAGTCATCGACCAACTTTTAGCTGCCGGGACGCCAGTCTCGCTCGGCCCGGCGTTGGTCGCCCGGGTGAAGGTTGAGGTGCGCGAGCGCAGTTTTAAAACGCCGGGCATTTTAGCCAAAGCTGGCGTAAAGGTGTCGCTGATTACGGATCATCCTGTGGTTCCAGTGCAATATTTGGTGGCAAGTGCTGCTTTTGCGGTGCGGGAGGGATTGGCGGAAGAAGACGCCCTTCGCGCTATTACCCAAAATCCAGCCGATATCTGTGGTGTCGGTGAACGTTTGGGATCCATCGAGCCAGGCAAAGACGGGGACATAGTGATATGGAACGGCCATCCCTTTGAATTTCGCAGCACCGTGGACAAAACTATCATTCAAGGGTGCGTCGTATACGACCGCAATCGGGATACGAATTAGATTTCCGCAAGGGGCATAAAGATTTGTGTCGGGGCAAGTCCATACCAGGACTTGCCCTTTAATATGCCTGCCGCCATGGCTCAAAGAGCGACCGCGATAAGAAAGGAATGTGGCGGATTATCAAGTGTGTGCCGAATCATGGAAGGGTTTTACGCCGTTCTGAATTTTTTACAGTAATCCGGTAATTGCGTCGGGATCACATAAATTGACCAATAAATCGTCATTTTTCACCCTTCTTCCAAATTTATGAATTCAGATTTGTCGAACTTTCCGTTTAATTTTTGATAGGTATTCGGAATATTTTTGGATGTACCATGCTGGTACAGCGTTGCCTAAAGGCAATATACGCTGGATAGGGGGAATATCCGATGCCTTCAGCGCAATTGCTGATTATGCTTTCCCGGATGACCAGCCTTTTGGTTGATGTTGCCGGCGGGGTATTTACTTTAGTGATGGTTTATGGAGGAATTCGTCTAATGGTGGCACATAGTCCTCGGGCAGTGCAAAGTTCCAAGGAGTTAATGGGTCGAGCAGCAATCGGACTGGCTTTGATCCTCTTGGTGGACGTCATACGGCAACTTTTGCAATATGTCGTCTCTTAATCCTTTAACGTGGTCCTTGGAACAATTGTCGCGTTGGGTGGATCAAGCCTTAGTTCAAGTTGCGAGCCGTCTGTTCCGTCAAGTGGTGTTTGCGCCGGTAAGGTGGAGTGATGCTGCTGGCGGACTTTATCGGATGAATTTGACCATTGCGCTATCCGCCCTATCTTTGATTGCGGTGTGGAGTTTGCTTCGGCAGATGTGGCCAGTATCTTTATATCCCAAACATCCGCAACTGACGTTGGAACGCATCGTGACCGCCGCTGTGCTGGCAGTTGTGGCGCTCCCGGTCATCCATACGCTGCTTGAACTCAACAACCAGATCGTACTGACCTTTGTTTCCCATGTCCCTACGGTCAATCTGGTGAGCGCATCGTCACTGGAACTGTCGGTCAATCCATTGTTGGCACTGGGGTTAGGGGCGCTGGTATTAGTTCTATTAATTTATCTCGGATTCTTTTATGCCTTGCGGACTGTGGAAATCTATGTTTTGGCGGGATTGTTCCCATGGTTTGCCATCTTGTGGGCATCAGGAACCGACGATAGTTGGCTGAACAACATTGTCCGAGAACTAATGGTCGCGGTGTTCGTGCAAAGTGTGCATGCGATGACATTTTGGATGTTTGTTCAGCTGACGACCCACACCTCCAGCCTAAGCGATGAGTTTTTGGATGCAGGTGTCTTATGGTATATGACTAAAATTCCCGACCAATTGCGGCGGCTGTTGGGGGCTTCGGGACAACGGGGGAGATTGTTGCCATGGATGTAGTACGCATCGTTCCAGTCCCTTTGTCTAAAGAGCCAGTAGTTTTGTGGGGATTGCGGCTCAAAGACTTGGTTTGGTTGGCTGTAGGGCTGGCCGCTGATCTGTTGGTCTGGCCGCACCACCGAAGATGGGCCGATCACTGGGAGGCCATGGTGATACTCAGCAGTGGCGGTGTGATCATGGCCTGGGTGCGATATCAAGGGTTGTCAGTGTCAGAGTGGGGATTGCTGTTGTTGCGTCACACAGTTAGGCCAAAGCTTTATATCGCCAAATAGGATTGTCTAAATTCATTGGGATGAGGTGCACGAGATGGCGGTTTCATTAAATCGATTACTACCCATTAGAGCCATTGGACCAGGAATTTGCCTTATCGGACGGGATCGCTTTTCTGCGGTTAGCGAGGCTATTCCGGTGAACTTTTCGCTTCGATCACTAGGGGATCAACAGCGCCTCATCCATGGATATACGGTTTTTCTCAACGGATTGAATTTCCCAGTGGAACTTCTGGTTCGGTCGGACATGCTGCGGCTAGATGATTACTTGGGGGATTTGAAGTCACGCGAGGAGGAAATCGAACCCCATTTGCGGCCGTCATTAGGCGATTACATTGACTTTATTCAGGAAACGGTTTCCGTTCATCATCTCTTGCGGCGGCGGTTTTTTGTCATCTTGTCTTGGCAGGGATCCGATAGTCGGAGTCGCCCCTTGCGGCGGGGCGAGGTTCTATGGGATGAAGCAGAGCAGGAACTGGGACGTAGGCGGGATGTTGTAGCAGAAGGGCTGCGACCTTTGGGCATCCGACTTAGACTGTTTTCGGCAGAAGAAACCTTTAAGTTTTTTTATGCCAGTTTAGGAGGAGGACAGGCACTGCCTCCGGGAGTGAATTGGGCATGGGATTGATAGGACGTCTGACGCGTTCACCAATGGTGGATGCCATTATGCCGGATTCCGTCCATCTATCAGCTGGGGAATGGCAGATGCAAGGCCAATGGTATCGAAGTTTCTCTGTTATCGCCTATCCGCGGGAAGTTCAGCCGGGGTGGTTCGAGCCGTTGTTGCGCTTTCCTCGGCCTTTGGCCATCACTCTATATTCCGGCCCCGTGCCGTATGAAGCGCAGTTAGGTTCCATGCGACGCTCTTTGTTGTGGAGCCTAGGAAGTGAGGAGGCTAGCCGGTCTTCGGGTCGGTTAGCTGATCCCTTGCAACATACGGCTATCGAAGATGCCCAGCGGATACGGCAGGGCATTGCACGGGGAGAAACCCGTTTGATTGAGACACACTTAACCTTGACGCTATGGGGCAATAGTCGTCAGGAATTGGAAGAGTCCTCCAATCTTTTGGTAAGCATGGCCTCGGGAATGTTGCTGGTGGTCCGCGTGTTGCGATATCAACAAGACTTGGGACTTCGCCGAATGCTTCCAGTGTTTGGTTCTCCTCCCCATCCGCGCGACATGGACACCGAGGCTTGGGCCACGCTGTTCCCTTACGCGTCGCAAGAATTGATTCACCCACAGGGGCAAGTGTGGGGAACCAACGCAAAAAGTCGGTCATTGGTGATTGTGGACCGGTTTCAATTGCCGTCACCCCATTCGGTTACTGTGGCATGGTCAGGTGCCGGTAAAAGCTTCAGCGCCAAATTGGAAATTCTTCGGTCCCGGTATCGTGGGATACCCGTCAAAGTATTGGATCCTGAAGGTGAGTACCGCATGTTGGAGAAGGCAGGTGCGCACGTGTGGGCCATCGGGGATCCCGTTAATCCGGCATTTCCCTGGGATCCCTTCGTGATCTATGCCGACGACAGCGCAGAAGATGTCGAGCGGCAAACAGATTTCTTGGTGCGATTTTTACAACGTCTTGATCCTGGCGTCGATCAAATGGTGCCCGCCACGGAACGTGCATTATGGCGCATTCTTAAAGAGAGGCCGCAGACCGCTGGTCGAGACCAGCCGTATGTTTTTCGGCATGAGCGCAACGTTTTGTGCGACGGCACAGTGCTTTTGAAAGTCTTAGGTGAAATAAATCCAATGGTGGCGGAGAGAGTGGAGTCTTTAATCCATCGGTGGCGGGTCCTAGCGCCCGAGCATAAGGGCATTAGCGCTGAATTTGAGGTATTTGACTTAAGCAGGCTAACCCAAAGGATGAAGGCGGCGGCGTACTTGGCGTTGACTGAACATATCGCTCGCACGGTCACTCAAGTTCATCGACAGCTTGTGGTTTTTGACGAAGCGTGGCAACTGTTAATCGATGAAAAAACGGCCGAATATCTTGAAGCTTTGTACCGTCGGGCCCGAAAATGGGGCACTGCCTTGTCAATCATTACCCAAGACATAGGGGACTTTACGCGCAGCCAGGCAGCTCAAGTCTGTTTGCGCAACTCCCCTATTGTGTTGTTGCTGCGCCAGCACGCGGAAAGTTTGACCGAGATTGCGCAATTGATGCGGCTAGAGCAAGGAGAAATAGATTTGCTGACTCTGGCGCAACGCGGGCAGGGCTTGCTCATTGTGGGGGATGATCATGTGCCCTTGAATGTGGTGGCCGCTCCGCACGAACTTCATTTGATTTCCCATTCAGAATAACGAGGTGATATGTATGACCTTACCAGTTAAAGTGCCGCGTGCCGGGGCGATAGCTATGTTGGTAGCGGGAATTTTATACACGGTGTTGAGTTTGCCCCATTTATTTGCTTCGGCTGCATCGGTTCCGGTAGCAACTCGTTTCGTGGCCAGTGGCAACGCTTTAAGCTCGAGTGATGTTTCCCAGTCGAGGATCTCGTTGCATGCCATTTCATTTTCTAAAAATTGGGTGCTAAAAGAACCCGTGGTCCCTGGTGAAGTGATAACGCCTGCTCTGTTGACCCCGATGAATCACGTGTCGGGAGTTTTGGTGGCGGTCACCCCGTCATTCTCCGAAGATATGGCGGTAGCCACTCCAGGCAGCGAAATTCAAATTGTTCTGATCTTAAGAGATGGCAGGACATGGAGGTCGCCCACCGAGCAAGTGTTAAGCGCGCCCGGTGCCAGCAATCTTTTGGGGTCGAATCAGAGTGCCATCTTGGTGCGATTGCCCATGAAAGACGCGCTGTCGTTCATGAAATTGTCTAGTCGTGCTCAAATTTTTTTGATTGGAGTGTCTCCATGATTGTGGTGGGCAGCGGTCATAGAGAGGTTCAGCAATTCGCGAAGTCTCAAAAAGTCCTAACCCGGCTTGTGGGCAGTTGGTCTGAACTGATTGAGATTTGTCCTAAAGCGGATAGGGTTTTGATTGGTGAACGATTGCCCGGAAGACCTCCCTGGGATCAGGTGCAGGAATTTATCGCTTCATACCAAGCAATCCAATGGCTGATTTGGATTCCCAAGGATGAGCAGGGCGCCATAGGAGATGCCGCTGGAGCGGAGATAGTGTTAGGAGATTTGTCTTCTGAGCGGCTGTTAGATTGGCTAAGTCCGCGCTTAGAGCCAGAACGGCAGTTGGTGCTGCCTAAACGATGGGTGTTGTGGAGGCCTTATCTAACGGGAGAGAACGATATTGTTCCGGCCATGACAGCCGAAGCTAAACGGCAGCATGGTCGAGGCGTTTGGATTGATTTGGACTGGCAATTGGCGCGATTGACCGCCGCATTGCATATCGAAGTATGGGAAAGACCACTGTCACAATACGAAAAACTTAAACCTTACGCAACAGAGTGGGGAGGGATCGTGCCTGCTCCACCTCCTTGGTCGATCATATTTGATATGCCGTCTGCAGCAGATATTCACACTTTTTTGATCCAGGACTATGCGTGGTGCGGTGTGGATATTGGCGCAAATTTTCGCACTCAGCTTGCGATGAGCGCACTAGGAACGATCCGCAATGTAGTTGTCTTATCTAATGGCTCAAATACCAAAATACTCCAAGAGGGACTTCAATCTTTGCTCACGTTGCGACCAGATTTTGAGATATTGGGAATTGGGTCTGAAAGGCTGGCTAAACCAGTAATCGAACGCGCAGGCGGCACCTGGCACCAAATGGGAGAACCGTTGACAGCTCCGACTCGGGGATTGAAGAAAATTTTCAACAAACGGTTACCGCGTTGAGTCTGCACGGGATCTGCGAGTGTTTTAGTAGAAGGCAGTTAGAGGAGCATACCATGGTGCCCCCATTAGATGCCATTGCTTATGGTGCAGACGTCCGGACATGGCGCGACAACTCGAGAAACACGGCAGGGAAGTTTCCGTGCGTTTGTTCAAAATCCCCCTCCCCACAGATACCGCTATCGGGGGTGGGGGCAACAGCACCAAGAACTGGATTAAGTCCAAAACCGTGACCTGAGCGCCTTTTAGTTCCTATGACATGCTTTGCCGTAAGTGCTGGGGTATTTTCTCGTCGATTACGCATCTAGAGGATGTACTTGCCGACCAATGAGTTCTAACGCTCCGGTGAACCATATCCCTCAACCGTCCGCGAAAAAAGGACGGATGGGATTAGCCACCGTTATGGTAATCATGGTGGCGCCTAGTGCAATCAATCCATTGAGAGCAGCCTATTGACGGCGCCGGCGGAGAACGACATTGGTAACGTTAGCGGATGAGCCGACGCGGCGACTCAGTGCGGTGTGGGGAATCTGTCCCAGCTGCTTGCAGTCCTGAAAGACGTAATGATACTGATCGTGTGATTCCCGCAACGTCGAGCAGGTTAATAAGGATCAGTGGATCCGTAGCGTCTGATACCTGTATTTTCATGCAGCTGGTTTTGTTAGAGTTCGGGCCAATAGCAAAGACTGCGTGAGCCCCCAAGCACAAGAATCCGATCAACCGATTTTAGTAGGTTGCCTGGCTTTATCGGTTTGCGTTTGACAGGACAGCCTTAGGTATCTCAGAGCATAGAATGAGCGACGTCAACTGGCGCGATTATAGTAGATTAATCTGAAGGTCGGCGACAAAGTTGCGTGAGCTTGACAGCAAGCAGATTATGGCAGGGTTTTCTAATTGGGGCTCACCTCGGGCGGCATCCGAAAGACGGTGCCTCGAAACAAAGCAATTAACTCATCGTGGGCGTTATGGATTTCCACGGTATACACTGCAACGCGTCGGCGCAGTGTTTTTTCTTCGCACCGTGCGACCAATTTCTCGCCCGCTCGGGCGGCTCGGATGAAGGTCATAGAGGTGTCGAGTGCCACTGATGGAATGCCATGCAGATTACTGGCTCGCGCAAATACGGCATCGGCCAATGAGAAGATGACGCCGCCGTGCGCAGTGCCGTGCTGATTTAAATGGCGGGAGGAAATGGTGAGATGCGCTATCACTAACTCGGGCCGCTCTTCGGTAATGACAATGCCTAGATCGTCGCCAAAAACATCCCGATTTTCTGCCACTGCGCGTTCAGATCCTTCCTTAGATAATAGATAATTTTTGGGTGCGAGAACTACTCTAACTCTAACATAAACTGGGGATGGATGCGCGCGTGGTGGAGGGGCCCACTTTTATGGCACCACGATTCTTTGGAACCACTTTCTGGACAAGTTCCATAAGCAAAGTGGTCTAACACCCCAATCCGAATAGGGTGAACGTTATCAAGCCAGCGATTTGGCAAGCGATAAACAGGGGGCTCGACCGACAACGGTATCCTGGAATTTCTTTGTGAGTCTTTCGAACACAATCAGGTGCGGCCGGGTCCATGCCCATCCTGGTCAAGAAGCGGGCGTGAAGAAGTGTGCTGAAATCGGGCCAAGCTGCTGACTGCCGGAAAACAGTTTGGTTTCGGGGGGACTGCCTGGCAACAGAGTCCGCAAGGAGCTACTTATTGGCTCCTGGGCATGGTGGATTTAGTTCAGGACGAGCACGCGATTCGGATGTACGATGTGACAACCCATCATGATGCAGAGGCTATCCAACGCCGTCCGGACGTCTATCATGTTCGCCCATTCACGGTGCTGTAGAATCTGGTTCACAGGCGGAAGGCCCCGATTTCGGGACTTTCTGGACGAATGGCATTATTTAAACTGCGATACTCCAACAAACGAAAAAACGAACTACACCGTAGAAAAATGGGCTTGGCTCCCGTGCGGTTTTTCGCATGGCCCTGGATTCGCACGATTCATCCAGACCCCGAACAGCGGCAGATCGCTGCGTCGGCCTTGCCAGACACGTGTCGTGACGCTTGTTTGGAGGAAATGCAAATGGTGATGACCAAAAAGCACACTATGCGCAATGCGCGACCCATGGCAGGAGCTATCCACCACCGCCAACCAATTCACACCATCGGGCACACTGCGACCGCGGTGTCATTAGGGAGGACAAAATTCGGATCTTTATGGGGCGGGTACCGTCACCGTTGTCGGTAGTTTAATCATATGACGGTGTTTACATGCGGAACATGGGATCCACTTGTACCATTATTACCATTCTTTTTTGTTGCATGGGCCATAAATATCTCTCGACGGCGGCCTGCTGATATGTTATTTTTTAAGCAAGCGATTGCTTTGTGAATGTTCTGTCTTACCAACCATAGGGGTTGCTCCATGATCCGGGCGATGGGGATTGGGGAGCCCGTGCCAACAAGATAACAAAATACTTTTTGAGGAGGGGCAATCCGTGGAGGATACCGGACGCATGGCCGCTTTTATGGCGCGCATTGAATCGGGAGAAAAAATTGAGGCAACCGATTGGATGCCCGAAGAATACAGGAATCTATTGATAAAACAAATCCACATGCATGGCATTAGTGAGATTATGGGAGCCTACCCGGAAAAGGAATGGGTGCCGAAGGCTCCCACGATTCGGCGCAAATTGGCCCTGAACGCCAAGGTTCAAGATGAAATCGGTCATGGCCAAATGTTGCTCCGTTTGGCGGAGGACCTCAGTCGGCCTTATGGGCGGGGAAGAGAAGAACTTATGGATGATGTGCTCGATGGGCGCATCAAATTCCACAATGTTTTCCACATGGAGGCTCCTACTTGGGCCGATGCCGGTGTTATTGGGTTTTTGGTTGATGGCGGTGCCATCATCACCCAAGCAATGTTGTTGGATAGCTCCTACGCGCCCTATGCGCGAATGCTAAAACGCATTGTGGCTGAAGAAAGCTTTCATATGCAGCACGGAGAAGCCGTGGTTTTAGCTCTAGCGGAAGGCAACCAAGCTCAACGCGAGATGTTGCAAGGGGCGATCAATCGATGGTGGGCGCCGATGATGTTTTTCTTTGGGCCTACCCAAATGGGAAAGTCCGCCGAGGCCATGATGGGATATAGAATTCGCACTAAGACTAACGAGGAATTGCGCCAAAAGTTTATCAACCGCTACGTGCCCAGAATAAGAGCGTTAGGCATGACAATACCAGACGCGGAGTTGAGATTGGATCCGGCTACCCAAGAATGGCATTATTCCCAACCTGATTGGGAACTTTATAATGCGATGGTGCGTAACAATACCGGACCGCGGTCGCAAGCGCGATTGGCTCTACGCCGGCAAGCTCATGTCGATCAGCGGTGGGTGCGAGAGGCAATGAATGCCGCAGCACAACGTATTGCTAATCAAGGATCCGAGCGTCAATCCGCAATGTGATTGCGACAAAACCCCAAAAGTAGCCGTAGTTAGAAAAAGCGGCGTCTGACGGGGAGTTAGAAGGATTACTAATCTTGTTTCGAAGGAGGGAGAACCAGTGCATGAATCTCAGACTGCGGAATTCCCGGTGTTTGAAGTGTTTGTACAAAAAGAGTCTTTAGGATTTCACATTAATGTTGGAAGCCTTAGGGCCGCCAGCCCCGAATTGGCTTTGCAGTTGGCGCGCGAAATATTTTTTCGTAGGGAGACTGCATACAATGTGTGGGTCGTTCCGCAAGACTGCATCTTTAGCTCGCCGCATGATGAAGCCCATTTGCCTGTAGAGGGAATGGACAAACGATATCGGTTGCCAGGGGGATATGACAATGCGACTCACTGGAAGCGGTTTAAAGCGAAAGCCATGACCATTGAAGAAGTGGCTAAAGACATTCGGTCTTGAGAGATCACGTCTTCAGTAGAGAATTAGGCCTACACAGCTAAAAGGACCACAACAACACGTTTTCAAGGGGGACCAGTATGGATAACCTTCTCCAGGGCGCGGCCCACGGACTGATGGCGGTGATAAAACCAATAGCTGATGATGAATGGATCTTGGGCCATCGCGGTTCGGAATGGCTTGCCTTGGCTCCCGATTTGGAAGGAGACATGGCTCTTAGCTCCATCAGCCAAGATAATCTCGGTCACGCGCAATTCTACTATGAACTGCTTCACTCATTAGGGCTGCCGTCGGCAGATGAACAGGTTTATCTGCGCACGGCTGCCGAGTGGACCAATGCCCATCTGTTGGAAGTACCTAACCACGATTGGGCAGGGACCATAGCATTGCGGTATTTATATCAAGTGTTTGATGATATACGCCATCAGGGATTGCTGGCTTCTCCATACCAACCACTAACCGATGGCGTGCGAAAGATTCGGCGCGAAGCGCAATACCACTTGCAACATTTCCAGACCGGGTTTGAGATGTTGGCGATCGGAACTGATGAGTCGCGCCAGCGGTTGATTGAGGGAGTAAACCAGGTTTGGGAGATGCTGGGCGACCTGTTTTCGTGGGGACCAGCAGAAGCATTTTTGCCCGATCTCGGATTGCAGGGTGTGTCTGAAAAGGTGGTTAAAACGGCATGGATGGACCGTATCGAGGCCCAGTTCCGACATCTTGGACTTCCGGAGCCGGCCGCCATACCGCAACCAGCATTAAATGGTCGGCTAGGGCAACATTCTGAGGCATTGGCTGACCTGCTGGATGAAATGACCGAAGTTCGGCGCATTGGGTTATCGGCACCGTGGTAATGAAGGAGGTGGCTCACGATGACCTCGAAAGACCAAATTATTGAAGTGTTGCGGCAAGTGATGGATCCAGAAATTCCTGGACTTAGCATTGTTGATCTGGGAATGGTGGGGGACGTATCGGTGGAGGGGGACACCGTGCACATCGACTTGATTCCGACATTTTTAGGTTGTCCGGCGCTCGATTTCATTGGCCGCAATGTAGAAAAGGCGATGGCGGGTAGGCCGGTGGCGATTCGGTGGGTTCATGACCAGCCATGGTCATCGTCGATGATTTCTGCCCGGGGACGTCAAGCGTTGTCCGAGTGGGGGATAGCTCCGCCCTCCGAACAATCGGAAGTGACGTGTCCTTTTTGTGGCTCTCATCATACCAGCCATACCAGTCCCTTTGGCCCTGCTCTATGCCGTGCGGTATATTATTGCCATGATTGTGCTCAGCCCTTTGAAAAGATTAAAACTGTTTAAGGACCGAAAAAACATTCTGCATCATGGATAAAGGCACTAGCCTGGGCGGAATGGATGAACCAGGGCGGTGCGGCAGCCTCCCTAAAACGTTTTCGATGTGGGTGATGTGAATGAATGTGGATGCGATAGACTAGAAAGGAGTCATGCGGCATGATTTTGGATTCGGCGACGGAATCGGCTCCGCGTTCGGAGCTTGAACGATGGCAATTGAAAAAATTGCAAGAGACTCTAGAAAACGTGTATGTTAACGTGCCTTTTTATCATGAAGCCATGAATGCGGCGAAAGTTAAACCTTCTGATATTGCTTCCCTGGAGGATCTTACGCGATTGCCCTTTACCCGTAAAAGCAACTTGCGGGATAATTACCCGTTTGGCAGATCAGCCGTGCCACTAGAGCAGGTGGTGCGATTTCACGCATCGTCAGGGACTCGTGGGAAACCCACCGTGGTAGCCTACACTCAGGGAGATATTGATCGGTGGGCTCGAATTGTTGCACGGGCTGTTGCCTGTGCGGGCGGCAGACCCGGGGATAGGTTTCATAATGCCTATGGCTACGGTCTTTTTACAGGTGGGTTAGGACTTCATTACGGGATTGAAGCATTAGGCGCTGCTGTAATACCGGTATCTGGAGGCAATACCCCGCGCCAAGTGCGCTTAATTGAAGATTTCAGGCCGCGCGGCATCTCTGGCACTCCCTCCTATGTGCTGAATATTGCTGATGAAATGGTGAAAATGGGCATAAACCCGCGCGACACCAGCTTAGAGTATGGCATATTAGGCGCCGAGCCGTGGAGCGAGGCATTGCGTGTTGAGATTGAGGAATCGTTAGCCATTAAGGCTATGGACATTTACGGTCTCAGTGAGGTGATTGGACCTGGGGTGGCCATAGAATGCATCGAGGCACAAAATGGATTGCACATTGCGGAAGATCACTTTTTGACCGAAGTGGTGGATCCTAATACCGGTGAACCCTTGCCTTATGGAGAAACCGGTGAATTGGTGTTTACGTCGCTGACCAAAGAGGCTTTTCCCGTCGTTCGTTACCGGACCGGAGACATTGCGTCTTTAGATCCTGAGCCCTGTGTCTGTGGACGCACCTTGATGAGAATGTCGCGCATTAAGGGGCGATTGGATGATATGTTGATCATCCGCGGCGTTAACGTATTTCCGACGGAAATCGAGTATGTTTTGTTGCAGATTTCCGAGATAGCGCCTCATTACCAAGTGGTGGTGGGGCAGGCCGGGGCCTTGGACACCTTGGAGGTCCACTGCGAGGTCACTCCAGGATATTTTGCTGCCGTGGGTTCTTTGGATGCAGACCATGCAAAATCTAATGCTTTGCGTAATAGGGTATTGCACATGCTAAGGAGCGAACTCGGGATTTCCGTGGGGCTTCATATCCATAAACCCGGCGTATTGCCGCGCAGTGAAGGTAAAGCAGTGCGGATTGTTGACAAGCGTTCGCAAGTTTAACAGCCAGGATTTTCCACTACCGGAGGCGATCGGATTGGCCCAGCAAGTGCAGTTACTGACAACGGTCGAAGAATTTATTAAAAAGCCTCACCAACACTATATCAATGGGCAATGGATGCCGTCGATGTCGGGCGCCACCATGGATGATGTGGATCCATCCAACCGGCAAGTGCTGACCACGGTAGCGCGAGGGCAAGCGGAAGATGTCCAAGCGGCCGTCGAGGCGGCCGGTCGAGCGTTTCGCGACAAGGCATGGCGGCTTATGAGTCCCGGTTCTAAAAGCATCCTGATTTGGCGGCTGGCGGATTCGATGGCGGCGCACTTGGAAGAACTAGCCCAGTTGGACAGCATCGATATGGGGATGCCGATAAGACAGGCTCAATATGGTACGATTCCGATGGCAATTGACCATATGCGCTATATGGCGGGATGGGCCACTAAAATTGAAGGAGAAACCATTCCAGTTTCCGCTGGAGCATTTTTTAATTACACGGTGCGCCAGCCGGTGGGCGTGGTGGGCGCCATTATTCCCTGGAACTTCCCTTTATTAATGGCGGTATGGAAGCTGGGGGCGGCATTGGCTGCCGGCTGCACCGTGGTACTGAGGCCCGCCGAGCAATCGCCGCTGAGTGTTCTGCGTTTGGCAGAGTTGATTACCGAGGTCGGTTTTCCACCCGGTGTAATCAACGTTGTTACAGGCTATGGCCCGGAAGCGGGCGCCGCTTTGGCAGCGAATCCCGGAGTCAACAAAATATCTTTTACCGGCTCGACCGAGGTGGGAAAATCCATCATGAGGACTGCAGCCGACCGGATGACCAGGGTTTCGTTGGAATTGGGCGGCAAGTCCCCTAATATCATCTGCGCCGATGCCAATCTGAAACGGGCCATTTCGGGATCGATGCTGGGCATCTTTATGAATCAGGGGGAAGTGTGCTCGGCAGGTTCGCGAATTTTGGTAGAACGCCAGATTTATGACCAAGCTCTGGAACAAATGGCTGACTATGCGAAGAATATGCGGGTGGGAAGTCCTCTTGATCCCAAGACCCAAATGGGGCCGGTGGTCTCCCAAGAACAGTTTCAGCGGGTGCTAGGTTACATTGAATCGGCTCGCCAGGAGGGTGCCACCTTGGTGGCTGGTGGCGATAAAATGGTGCAAGCCGGTTCGGGCTTCTATATCCAGCCAACCGTATTTGCCAATGTCACTGATGCCATGACGATTTCGCGAGAGGAGATTTTTGGTCCTGTGGTGGCGGTCATGCCCTTTGATACCGTAGAAGAAGCAATAGAGCGGGCTAACGCTACGGAATATGGATTAGCGGCAGGAGTGTGGACGGAGAACGTGCGCACTGCCCATTATCTGGCGCAGAGCTTGGAAGCCGGTACGGTATGGGTAAACGCATATCATGTGTACGACGCGGCCGCACCGTGGGGAGGATTTAAGCAGTCTGGGTTTGGCCGTGAAATGGGCCATCATGCCTTGGATTTGTACACCGAAATGAAAGACGTTTGGATAAGTCTGCAATAACAGGGAAGGAGGACGGGATTTTGGTGCGTCCTCCTTCGCAATGCGGCTAGTCTCTGCGCACAACCTCTTGACTCGCATCGCACGGTCGTTGTTCGAGCAGGTTTTTGAGCGGTTTTCCCGAATGATTACGGGGAATTTCCTCCATCCATTCAATATAGCGGGGAATTTTGTAGCCAGCCAGGCGCTCTCGGCACCATGACGCCAGCTCTAGGCGAGAGGGATTATGACCCGGGTGCAGGACAATACAGGCTTTGACTGTTTCGCCCCAAACGGGGTGCGCAATGCCAATCACGGATACGTCGGCAACGGCGGGATGTGTTGCCAAAACGTGCTCTACTTCAGCCGGGTAAACATTTTCTCCTCCCGTTTTAATGATGTATTTCTTGCGGTCAATCATTTCCAGCGCCCCATCTGGATGGCGGATAAAAATATCGCCGGTGTGAAGCCAGTCACCGCCGAGCGTTTCCTGGGTGGCCTCCGGACGTTTCCAATATCCTGTCATGAGGGAGGGGCCTCGCAGAGTGAGTTCGCCCCGAACTCCCACAGGAACTTCCTCACCGGCATCATTCACAATACGGACTCGAAACCCTGGCAATTCGTATCCGTAGGTCGAAGGGCGCTTGGCAATTTGCCTACGGGTGGCGGCAGTCACGATATTTCCTGATTCTGATTGGCCATATATTCCGTAGAATTTCGCGTCAAGCTCGTCTTCAACCCGCTCGCTAACCCATGCGGGCTCAAATCCAGCTCCTCCGATGATTATTCGCAGAGAGGATAAATCATATTGCTCGCGGTTTTCCAAACTTAATAACTGTTGCAGCATGGGAGGCACCAAAAAGGCGACGCTGACACGATGTTTCTCCACCATTAGAGCTACGCCGGCAGGAGAATACTTAGCCATTGGGACCACGGTGCCCCCGGCATGGAGATGAGAAAATAGAGTGCCAAGCCCAGCGACATGAAAAAAAGGTAAAAGAGCCAGATAGCGGTCATCGGCTGAAATGGAAAACGCCATTGCCATATTCATATTATTGCCAATCCATGAGCGCTGGGTGGTCATGCATCCTTTAGGAGCGCCTGTAGTGCCACTGGTATAAAGCAAGATCACGGTAGAGTCTTCGTTCAATTCGGGAATCATATCCGGTTGCAGAGGGCTTGCCAGAGCCCCGAGCGTCTGGTAGGACAGAAACTGGCCCACCGAATCCTCTGCATCAACGATGAGGCCATGCCGAATTGAACGGGCTTGGGCCCTGCTTTCTTCGGCGATGTGCTGTAACGCAGGGCTGGTGACCAATAAGGATGCCTCGGCGTCATTGAGAATGAATATGAGCTCGCGAGCGGTTAGACGGGTATTCAGAGGAACGGCGATGCTCCCCATGTGTGCGAGTGCCAGTAAAAGCTCGATGTATTCTGTGTTGTTCTCCATTAGTATTGCCACCCGGTCACCAGGGCGTACACCCAACGACCATAGCACTCCGCACACCTGATTGACACGGCGGAACAGTTCACGATATGTGATGGGACCGGCCTCGTCCAATATTGCTGTGCGCGTAGGCCAAATTTGATCATTGCGGATTAAGATGTCACGCAGCATCAGAGCCGAAACATTGGACATTTCTAATCCTCTCCTTTTTGGTCAGAGTCAGGGGATTAAAGTTATAAAATGGTGCCATGCTTTCGAGATGGTAGACTCACTTCTTTGTCGGCGTACAGTTCAAAATATCGCGCGAGCTGGTTTCTCAGGTCTCGGGGTGCAATGACTTCGTCGACCACTAGTTCGGATGCCAGTTTGAAAATATCATAGCTTTTTCGGTAGTCGTCGCGCAGTGTGGTGACTGCCTTTTGACGTTGCACAGGATCTTCAATAGCATTCAGTTTGTTGAGATAGACCGCGTTGATGGCGGCTTCTGGACCCATCACAGCAATTTCCGCTGAGGGCAGGGCCAATGTCAGTTCAGGATCATAGGCAGGCCCTGACATTGCGTAAATGCCGGCGCCGTAAGCCTTGCGAACCACTACGCAGATGCGCGGTACGGTAGCTGACGAAGTGGCAAAAATGAACTTTCGTCCGCGTCGCAGGATGCCGCCTTTTTCTACGGCAGTGCCCACCATAAAGCCTGGGGTATCCACCAAATAAAGCAGCGGAATATTGTAGGCATCGCACAGCCAGACAAATTCGGCGCCCTTGTCCGCACTTTCTGGGAAAATGGTGCCGCCTTTAATCAAGGGCTGGTTGGCCACCACTCCAATGACGCGGCCGTCTAAGCGGGCAAACCCCGTCACGAGTTCTCCCGCATACTGAGCCTTAACCTCCAAAAAGCTATTGCCGTCCACAATCGCCTGGATTAATTCGCGCACGTCATAGGGGCGATTGGGGTCCAAGGGGATAATGTCGTCGATGTCTTTAGGATCGCGAAGCGGCTCTTGGGACCGGGCGCGGGGGGGCTTTTGGTCGTATGAATTCGGCAAATAGGATAGAATTTGGCGAACCAGGCGTGCGGCATCCGCTTCGCTGTCTGCAATGAAGTGGGCCGTTCCGTTTACTTTGGTGTGGATGTCGACGCCTCCCAAATCATGAGGTGTGACTTTTTGACCAATGGCCATTTCCACCATGCGCGGCGAAGCAATGGCCATGGCCGCGTCTTTCATCATCACCAGCAGGTCGGTAAATACCGGGGTATAGGCAGTTCCCGCAAAGCAGGTGCCGTATAGGACCCCGATTTGGGGGACAGCGCCTGACATCACGCTGTGTAGGTAAAACAATTTGCCCGCGCTGTCGCGATCAACGTGATGCCCGGCGACTTCATCAATGCGTGCGCCTGATGAGTCGACCAGGTATAAAATGGGCTTTTTGGCCCGTATAGCGGCCTGTTGGGTGCGAATAAGCTTTTCACCGTGGTATTTCCCTATGGACCCCGCTTTGACTGTGAAGTCATTGGCGGTAAAGAACACCGAGCGGCCATCTATCGAGCCAGAGCCTGTGATGACGCCGTCCGCCGCCAGTTCTTCATCGGGCCAATGCGCGAACTGCCCAAATTCGGTGACGGGAGCGCCATGGTCGAAAAATAGTTTCAGACGGTCTCGTACAAATAACTTGCCCGCGTCCCGCTGTTTGTCGTGGCCGCGCGACGGCCCGCCTTGTTGGATCCGTTGTTGTTCACTTAGCACACGTTCTTCTCGTTGCCCCATATTCTTCATCCTCTCGGTTTTTCTATTGTTAGGTGTTCAGCTAGCCGTAAAAGCGCTCCACTCCATGTTTTACCTTGGTTGTCGGCGCGGATCGAGTGCGATCCTCCGCCATCCAGAGCGTTCTGGATGACAAACTTTAACGCCATCAATCCCGGAACTTCCCAGCGCTCGACGATTCCGATCCCCATTGGTGCAAAATACGTGCGTACTTGCTCAGCTGACAACAAATCTTTAAGTTGCTGATAGCAGTCTTCGGTATAGGTGAAAAGACTAATATCTACGTGATCACCTTTGTCTGACGAGCGAGCATAGGCCATATCCTGAATTTTCATCCTCTGACCTCCTCAATGGTTACGTGCACGTTCTGATCGACTGGATCGCGATCGACTAGGCTGGGCCACAGTCCCATCAAACCGCGAGCTCGATCCACGCCTATCAACCCACTCGCGGTCGGCGGCCCGCCGAGCGCTAAGGGAACCATTAATCGGCTGATTTGTTCCGCGGCCCGACGATCCTGAGTTCTGACCGCAAATCGCAAGTAGATCTCATTCAACTGGTCGGCATACTGGTCGCTGGCCAAGGGACCATGGAGCGAGTTATACCCCAAATATTCCGCACGAATTTCTTCGACTGGAACTCCTAGGCGGGCAATTTGCGCTCGTAGAATGCTTTCGGTAGCTTGGGCCTTTTTCAGCGCGTCAGGCCAGCTATAGCCCAGCATGCCCTGCCCCATATAGCCGTCTTGGTAGCCCAAAAGGGCCTTATATTGCTGCGGACGGGGAGTGCCCTTAATGCCGCAAACTTTTACGCGATCAGGTCCGACTTCTTCTATGCGGGCTCCGGTGACATCGACCACCACATCTGGAGTCCTGTAGGCATGGGGATTATGGATTTCATACAACAATTGCTCGCGTACGGTGTCATAACTGACGCGACCCCCAGTACCGGGGGTTTTGGTGATAATTATCTCATCGCCATTTTGAATTTCGGCAATGGGAAATCCAATGTGGTCCAACCCGGTGATGGCATCCCAGTGGCCGCCATGATTACCACCGGTGACTTGGGAAGAACATTCCAATAAGTGCCCCACCACGGTGCCTAAGGCCACTTGATTCCAATCGTCCCAGTCCCATCCCAGGTGATGGATGATGGGGGCTAAAAATAGCGACGGGTCGGCGACTCGCCCCGTGATGACCAAATCAGCTCCTTGTTCCAGCGCTTTGACTATGGGGCGGGCTCCCAAGTACACGTTGGCAAATAAGGCGCGGGACCGAATGTCGCCCGGCAGGGCTGCGCCGGTTTCCATGTGTTGAAATGGCATGAACTCGTCTAATCGATTCAACACGGCATCCCCTTGGACAACACCGACTTTCAATGTCAAACCCATGGAGGAGGCTACATCGATGGCTCTGTCGGCGGCTGCCCGAGGATTGAGTCCGCCTGCGTTGGTGATAATGCGAATGCCGTTTTTGACGGCGTCGGAGAGCGTGGCTTTCAACATGGGAATTAAATCTTTGGTGTACCCCTCTTGAGGGTTTCTCGCTCTATCTTTTTGTAAAATGGCGAGAGTGAGTTCAGCCAGATCTTCAAAGCACACGTAGTCCACAGCCTGTTTTTGAATCATCTCGATGGCGGGCAGAAAAGTGTCGCCGTAAAATCCAACGCCTGCTCCAATTCGCAGCGTATCCATTGGTGAATTCCTCCTCGTGTGATGGCGTGGGTTAGTCATCGGGATACTGCTGGTGAGGATGAAGAAACCGTTCGACGTTTTGCGCCAAGGCTTCGCTCTTAAAGGTTAAAAGGCGTAAGAGGCCAACGTAATCAAAGGGCCAGCTGCCAGGGTCTGTCAAGTGGTTGAAGGCCTCCAGTCCTGTACTGATCGCCAAGTTACTGCGCGAGGCCAGCATTATCGCAATTTCCTCGGCGCTACCCTGAACATCGTCCGATACTTGATGAATTAAGCCGTAGGCGAGGGCGTCGTCTGCCCCGAAAACCCGGCTGGACAAGGCTAATTCGAGAGTTCTGCGTGGTCCCATGGCCCTTGACAGCAAGGGAAAAATTCCAAAAGGAAACAGGCCCAGTTTCACCTCTGGCAGAGCAAAAGTCGCGTCGGGCCGGGCTACTGCCACATGCGCCATAGCTATTAAACCTAACCCCCCGCCGCGGCTCGCGCCCCCCACGGCAGCGACGATGGGGGTGCGAATCTTAAGTCCAAAAGAAAATAGCGCCATGCTAGGCTCAATATCTCGGTAGCCTTGCTCCAAGGGTTTGCTCTGAGCTGCCCTAAAGTCATTTAGGTCGCCACCCGCGCAAAAATTCTTGCCAGCCGCACTTAGCATGATGGACCGAACCTGCGGATTTTGGTCCACTTGCCGTAAAATGGTGGTCAGTTCAGAAACCATGGCGTCTGACAGGGCGTTGCCGTTGTGGGCAGCATTCATTTGCACATGGGCCACGCCTTCATTTATGTCAACTGATACTATGCTCATTGTCTACCTCCATAACGTGGCATCAATTGTAAGGACTAAGTCAAGCGAGGCGGCAAAGAAGACTCTAACCTATCCGGAGACGTCAGGCCGCCTACGATGACTTCTGCGAACCATTGGCCCACATGGGTCGCGTCCAATGGGGTTCCCTGCGTCGGACTGTGATACCACCGGGCGACCCAGTTGACCGCGCCCAGAAGAAACAGCGTGGCCAGTTTTGGATCGTCAACAGAAAATTGTCCTTGTGCAATGCCGAGCGCAATGACGTCCTGGACCTGGTTCTCGTAGCGGTGGCGAAGCTCGTATAGGGCCGGAAAGGTTTGGGGGTCCAAGACCTGATCAAATCGCATCACGAGCATGGGCGATGCCGGATGGTTTGCCAAGCTTTTCACATGCTCTAGAACAATGCCATGCAAGATGTCTCTGGGACTGGCATATTCCTTTTGCAGATGCTCCAAGGTCTGTGAAAGGTGCGTGATGGCATTTTCCAAAATTAAGGCGGCAATTTCCTCTTTACTGTTGACGTAATTGTAGAGGCCGGTTTTGGTTAATCCCATTTCATCGGCAATCATCTCTAATGTGGTGGCCTCATATCCCTTGTCTGTAAATTGGCGCGAGGCTACCCTTAATAACTCGCGCAGGCGGTGTTGGCGGCGTATTTCTTGGCGTTGTTTGGATTTGGGCAGCACTTCTCCGGACAATTCATCAGCATCCCTTCGCAAGCCGAAATTCATGTGAACCATGTTCGTTATGATGACTAGTATTGATCTATGAGTCATGTTAGAATTAGCGCGCAAATATGTCAATCTATAGTTTCCTTGCTGATCTGGTGCAGTATACGTGAGAATGCGGAGGTCACATTGTTGA
>JAJYHT010000065.1 GCA_021784595.1 Bacillota bacterium
TACGACACCTATGACTTTTTAGCCTGTTCCCATGGTAGCTCACACGTCAAAAATCTCTTGCTGGGGGGTTCAGCACAAGGTACTCTTGATAGGAACATAAATTTCTGCAAGATTTGAGGATATCGTTATGCACTCCTGGTTATTTTCCGAGCGAGAACTGCACGTGAGGCTTTTGCAGGGTGAGGACATCGACATCCTTTGGCAATGGCTTAATGACCCTCAGGTGCTGTCCTGGTATGGCGGACGAGACCAGACGTTTAGCCGCAACGACATCGCCGCAAAGTATTTGCCTAGACGCGGCGACCCGATTACAGCGTGTCTCGCTCTACAAGAACACCAGGCCCTAGGCTATCTCCAATTCTATCGTTTGCCCACGAACACCTGCGCGCTTTGGAAGATACCCGATGATGGCACCAGTTGGGGCATCGATCTCTTTATTGGAAGGACAAACCTGTGGGGGCAGGGGTTAGGCACACGATTAGTCACGGCCACTTGCCGCTATTTGCTTTTAACTCATCAAGCCCGCGTGGTTACCGTCGACCCTATGGTCGATAACAAACGCGCCATTCGCAGCTATGAAAAATCCGGATTCCAAATCGCCACCAGACTAGAGCGCCACCAAAACCACGAAGGGGCTTGGCGTGATTCCTGGCTTATGACTTGGCGGCCCCACCCATCCGATATCAACAGCCATTAGCGAGCCTAAGAATCCGAGACGGTTAGGTATTGATGCCATAAGACAGCAAGACGGCCTCTTATTTGGCCAACTTTTAGGTCGTCAACTCTGTCGTCTTCCTGGTTAGCCTCCATATTCATGATGGCGCTCAAGCAACCCGTGTGCAAGAGATGAACAGCCACTTCCAAATCGGGCTTTACCACAGCCTTTATGCGCGTTACGGCAGGAACCGCCACCTCCATCCCGGTCAAACACACTTGTCCAATCTCAAACGAGACAGCTAATGAATGCTTCAGTGCATCGTGGGCATCCAAGCCATTTTTGCGAGCTGTTCGTAGTCGTTGATATCCCTTATGATCTTCTTCTGCTAGTTGCAATAGCAACACTCTCCAACCCAACGGAGGAGAGTCCAGGTTGGCAAATGCGCCTTTGTCGATGCGTTGAACCTTGTCGATCAGGGCCCAGCCTTGTGCGCCAGCCACAGCGCCAGCACTTCCGCCTCCAACACTTGGATTCGCTGAAGCAATCCAATCCACCCAACTCAGCAATGTATGCTGCATCACTTCGTTCATGAGTTCTCCCAACTAAAAATCGTCCACAAGTTTTTCCAAGCCCTCCTGATCGAGTACGTGAATTTCTCCGTATCCACTCTCTATTAAATGTAGTTTTTGCAGTTCCTGCAAGGTCCGACTGATGGTTTCCCGATGCGTGCCAATCATATGAGCCAAATCTTCGTGCGTCAAGCGCACGTATACTCCGGTGCGTCGGCTTAGCATTGATAAGATTATAGACAATTGTTGAATTACAGGCCGTCCTTGGCGGTTTGCGATGTTTTCTTGCACAAATCGCAGGCGGCGTGCTAAAAATTCGCTGATGGCAATGGCAAAGGATGGTACCTGTTGGTGCAGGGACAGTGCGGTGGCCCGGTCCATCCATGCGATCTCTGTGGGAGTATCAAGGGCGCGGGCTGACCCCGGATATCCCGACTGGTCCCATAGCCCCGCAATACCTATAATGTCGCCCGGCACCCAAATTCCGGAGGTCACTAGGCCTCCTCGGGCGCCGATATGCTCTATGGCCACCCGTCCGTTTAACACCATCCACAAGCCAGTGGTGGGGGTTCCCTGGTGAAAGATAACTTCTCCTTCAGAGAAGTGCCGCATAACTAGCGATTGGCTGCGCACATTGGGCTCCAAACCTGCCAACAAGGGGATTTCATCAACGCGCAAACCGCTTCACATCCTTTAAATTAAATGCTCGACCATGGGGCTTTTGAACGGCTCGTCGATCATCCGTTACGCCTTCACCACTCTTCTTCGATTGCGACGGCGCGAATTTAGGAGTAAAGCCAAAAACAATAAATACGAGCCCGCCACATCGAAAATAGCCAATATGGGATGGCGGGCGATGCCCGCATCATAGATTCCATGCAGGATGGCTGCCAGGCTCAATAACCCCACGCCCACACGCCAACGGGTAAATCCATTAGCTGCAACCTGTCCAAAGCCCCAAGCTGCAATACCTGCCCAAATAGCGTGCAAAAATGGAGTGTAAAGAGCACGCGTCAAGGCCGTGAAGGTTCCTAACCCAAACGCATGCCGCATCACTTCAAAGGCGATCCCATGTTCCACGTATGAGATGTTTTCCACTGCGGAAAATCCCAAACCAGATGACACTCCCAACATCATATAGGTAAGCGGCGGCCAAACTTTGCCACGCAATCGTTGAACCCCCAACACTATTAAAACCACAATTTGCTTGGCAAATTCCTCAGTGATTCCCACAAACACAACATAGGCTGGCGCCGCCAGCATAAAAGAGCGAGCATTTAGCCATGGCGCACCACCATGAGTGTACCAAAAAGACTCCACTATCATAGCCAACGTCGTGCCCACTAGCCCTGTGAATATATAGGCTCCAACATCTACGATCAGAGGACTGATTTTAATATGCGTCGCTAGCAGGGGCTGAAACACAAAAAACCAAAACAAGGAAAAGTAGACCATCATACCTACCACAACGTTAATTCTTAGATCCAAGAGCAATATAGGCGTAATTGCTAAGAAGAGCAGTCCTAAATAAAGGCGCGAACGGACAATAGCCGCCAAATAGAACAGCAAATTGCTAGGAAGGCTCTGTCTTGCGATACTAAATAAGCCACCCCTCTGATCGCTCTGACAATTTGAACACAAAAGATGATCCAACGGCTGTCCGCACTCTTCGCAACGCATAAGACCTCCCAGTTTGCCAATGAGTCTTGTCCGTGGGTATTCGCCATTTATCTCTCATCATCCTAGCACATTTGAGATGGAATCCCTTCCCACGATCCCCAAAGTGGCATCTGCAGTGCGATTCCGCGCCATAAGTTCGCGCATACGGGAAAACACCCCTGCACTTATCCCGCCTGGGGGACGGAGCTACAGCCTATATGCCTATTCCCTATCCCACCAACAAAAGCGTGCAACGGTTTCGCGAATATATCCGGGCCCTGACCCGACGTCGGGCCCCGTGACGACGGCCGAACTTGTTGCGGATGTCAACACGGTCATTCGAGGCTGGGTCGCGTGCTACAAAAAGGCGCACGTCCGTAAATTGTTTCATCAACTGGACCATTGGAGTGCCCGCCGCCTTTGGTCCCACCGCTATCAACGTAGCGCAACGCTGGATGGAAACGGCTTCTTATCCAGCGCCTTCGAAAAGAATACGGATTGGTCTCCTTAATTCGGTTAATTCCTTCATTACAAGGGTCGTTTTCCCAACGATACACCAAACCATGGAGCCAGGGCTCGCTTATGGAGTGCATAGACCCGCCCAGGAGGATTTCGCTGGTTTTAAATGGTCCCACGTAGACGGAACAGTAAGAGGTCTTGAGCATCTCCGTCCCGGATTCGCTCAAGACCTCGCTTCTGTTTGCGGTTATATGACCCTCGGCCTTTTTTCGGCTTGACCACCTTTGTGCGAGGATCTAAACCATGCCATGTGCCGCGCCATGGCAGACTACCGTTTGTCCTCAGTTTGTCGCTGGTTTTCATGACAATGCCTCCTCCGCTCTTCATAATAAAAGATACCTTCATCTAAATAATAGCATGCAGAGCAACGAAGGTCTCAGTATGGGTGGCTACCCCCACCCCCATTTTCAGCGATGGTATGCCGTTCGAAATCTTTTCTTGGATCCCCAATCTCATTAGTCGTTCAAGAATATTGTCGCCTCCAATGCCTTTTGGAAAGCCTTGGATGGGTACAAACCCCAAGGCGTTGCGTATTTGGCGAGTTCGTGCGTTCAGTCAATTCTAAAATGCTTTTCTCATTCCATCCAGTATTCCCCATCTTATTAAAACTTGGCGAAAAACAGCGGTGACGAGCCCTGTTCTGCCAAATTGAATGAAAATGTTCCCTTTAGCGTCAATTTGCGCCATGACGTAACAGAATTTGTTAGGTAAGGTTATTTTTGACTCCTTCAAAGCCGAATCGTTCTCCATTGTCGAACGTACGGGGGAAAAAAGCTATTTATATGCTTTGGTGAATCGCGGTTTCTCCGCGTAGGGCGCCTCCAGCCCGAACCCACGAACTAACCTCGAAGGCAATATTGGAAGGAAGGGAGCCTTTTTCCTTAATGTCATTGCGACCCTTAGCCCTGGTGGCGACTGCCATGATGGGCGCATTTGTGGCGTCACCTCTAACGATGACCCCACAAGCTGCCGCCGTTTCAGTTCATCAAGCGACGGCTTCATCAAGTATTTCTTTCGCTTCTGCCCGTGTTCAAACTTATACCGTGCAGCCAGGAAATACTCTTAGCGGAATCGCCTGGCGGTTTCACACTTCCATCGCTCAATTGGTGGCGTTAAATCACCTGGCGAATCCAAATTTTCTCCGTGCGGGACAGGTTCTTCAACTAAATTCCGGATCCACCACGGCGGCCAGCGCCTCCTCGAGTCCGACGTTCGCTAGCACCCGTGCCAGCACCACCTACACCGTTAGACCGGGAAACACCCTCAGTGGAATTGCTGCGCAATTCCACACCACTGTGGCGACACTGGCGGCGTTGAATCACTTGTCCAACCCGAACTCACTAAGAGTGGGCCAAGTACTTTTGTTGAGCGGCAATTCCAGTAGCCCTGCACCGGTGACACGTGCCGCGTCTTCAAGCAGCGGCAACCGTTACACAGTAAAACCGGGCAATACCTTAAGCCAGATTGGTGCGCAGTTCGGTGTTTCATGGCAAGCTATCGCTGCCGCCAACGGGATGAGCAATCCCAACGCGCTAGAGGTTGGCCAGGTCCTGACAATTCCAGCTTCGGGCTCGACCAGCGCCTCCATTCCGGCTGCCAGTTCGCGTGGCAATTTTGGACACGCGTTGGTGGATACCGCCTTATCTTATCTAGGTGTCCAGTATGTGTGGGGCGGTGCGTCGCCCGCAGGCTTCGACTGTTCGGGATTGGTCCAATATGTTTTCGCTCGAAACGGCGTAAATATTCCTCGAACGAGTTGGGCTCAATATGCAGCATCCCATAAGATTGCCAAGTGGCAATTGCAACCAGGTGATTTGGTATTTTTCAGCACTGATGGTTCAGGAGCTTCTCACGTTGGGTTATACATTGGATCCTATCCAGCGCTCGGTTATAGTCAAGCCTTTGTTGAAGCGCCAGAACCTGGACTTGGAGTACGGGTGTCAAATCTAAACAGCCCGTATTATCAATCGACTTATTATGGCGCCGGATATATCAATCCCTGAAACCGATGGCCCAGGAAACGGGGACAGACATTGCGTCTGCCCCCGTTCTTCAGGCTTCGGGCTGGCCTAAACGCTCACGTATCTCCTGCTGCAATTGCTTAGGAGATTGGTTGGAATCCACTTCAACCACTATTCTAGCGTATCGATCATGCTGCAATTCCAAAGTGAGGCACTTATTCGGATTGTGAAAATCATAGAAAATATTGCCTTCACCCGTTATGAATGTTCCAGCGACTTTGACGCCAGGCAGATTAGTGCCAATGCGAATACCACGAAACCACGCATCAGGCACGGGATCGGTCAACACTTTAAGAACATGGGTATACGGTACCCGCAGTGATCCGGAAAAAGCTAAAACTTTGTCTGCTAGACTTAGAGAAATGTGGACCCCATCATCCTCCAATGCTACATGCGCCATAGCGAACTCGTCCTTTCATAAGCAAGTCTTCTTTGGTAGACTCTTATGTCTGGTTTATGCCTACACTGCACCGAACCCGGAAAGTATTCCTCAATCATATGAGCGGAGTCATCAAAACCTCGATACATGACTGTGCGAATCCCTAGGTGTTGAGCCGCTGGCATGTTTTGGTCGCGATCATCGATGAACAGGCAGGTTTGCGGTGAAGATGCCGTATATTTAAATGCCAAACGATGTATGGCTGGATCAGGTTTGGCCACGCCAACGCGGGCGGAGTTAAGTGCGTGATCAAAAAGACCCCACAAATCAAATCGCTGCAACCATTCTTCCAGCGTGGCATCTGCGTTGCTGACTCCAATCACCTCAACCGAGGTCTGCATCTTAAGGGTACGAACCCAACGAACCATCGGCTCAATCACCACCCATTCCATTTCCGTCCTTAAAGCTGGCAATATCAGCGGGTCCAAGCCTGAACGGTCGGCCACTTGGGTTACGTATCGTTCATAGCCTTATCACGCCAGTCTTGCAGGCTGTCCATGGCCCGTTAATACTCGCCACAATTTTCGCCGGTCCACATCGCTCAGGCCTCTAGCGCCTGGTAGGCTATAATCTATGATACGGCAACTCTCCCCGTATCGAAATATACAGCGGTATTTAAAACAGCACAAACCACGGAGCGAAGGAGCACCGACATCAGCACTTAATGAAAATGATAATTTTGTAATAATCCCGGAGTATGCACTTAAGTACTCCCCATAACATCTATAGGTATTGGATCTCCTCAATGATTGAGCCACATTCCTTACATTCCCGGTAAAGATCAAGGCGCAACTCTGACTGCCGATATTTGGCATATGGTACTGCTGTTAGCCGACTATGGCGTTCTCTGCCTTTGGAATATCTGATACAGAATAAATATTGCAGAAATCGGCTGGGAACATTCGTAAAATAGTAGACTATTGAAGGGCAATTTGCCACAATGTGGAGGTAAATCGACAACTTATCATAGTAGGAGCACAGGCATGGACGCGATGGCACCCCTTAATCAACTATCTGTAACGGAATGGTTCGAACGCGGCCCTTTGTTTTCTATCGCGTTTCAGTCGTTGGTCTCTTTATCCAGTGGACATGTTGTCGGATATGAAATCCTTAGCCGCCCCACCACCCAAAGGGGCGCCTCCATGCCGGTAGAAGAGTTTTTTGAGCTGGTCACCCAGTTGGGGAAAGCCGTGGATATGGATCGTCTCATTGTCGAGCGCGCAATGCATCTCGCACACGACTATCACATCAATGTGCCAATTTTTATTAACTTGCATCCCGACTCATTAAGCGACCCGACTATCCAACAACGTCTCATACCGACCACGGACGGCAATATAGTGATTGAGATCACGGAACGAGGCAATTGGAACGGTGAAACCATGGAACCCCTGGTTCACCACTATCAAAACTTAGGCGGTTCCATCGCTTTGGACGACTTTGGCTCTGGTTATTCAGGCCTGCAAAAACTGGTTACTGTGCGTCCCAATTATGTCAAGATTGACCGGGGATTGATTGACGGTTGCGACCGATCCGCAGTCAAACGCAACTTAATCGCGTCGATTGAACAGATTGCGAAGTTCCTTGGGTTTTCGCTCATTGCGGAGGGAATTGAAACCTACGATGAGATGGTCACTTGCATGAATTTAGGCGTGGACATTGGTCAGGGTTTTTATTTTTCTCGCCCCTCGTCATGGGAGCGCCATCCATTTCCAGATCCAGCGCTGCGCCGCAATGTGGCAGAATTAAGGACCCAAATGGCTCTGCCCGAAACGGCTCAAGGCGACTATTACGACCCTTTCCGTTCTCACTTCGCCTTGCTCATGGAACATCTATCCAGTGACGCGCTCACCAAGCGCGACCAATTGAATTTGGTCATGACCACCCTAGATAAAGTTTTGCATCCGTATTCATTGACCTGTTTTATGGTTACCCCTGCAGGTTTGCTTCCGGTTGCCAGCCGAGGCCATGCAGTACGCACTTTGGTTCCACTCGAAATTCCCTCGGTGGTGCGTCAATGTTATATTTCTCAAACTCCGCAAGTGGTTCAGCGATTTTGTGATCTCCCCGCAACTCTCGCGGGACCGCTTCATGGCAACTTGGCGCAGCCCCAGTCAGTGGCCGTCATGCCCTTGGGCCGGCCCACCTGGGGACTTTTGGAGGGCGATTTTCTCAGCCCCTCTAGTTGGAGCGCGTCACGACTTCAGATTCTCCAAGGTATGGCCGAACTGCTTACCCTTCTCATCCCTGATGGATCGTGGCTGACTACCTGAATACTTTTCCATTAAGGTAACGTGTTTTTCCTTCCTCGCGTTATAGATAGTAGAGTCACGAGAGGAAGCGATGTTATGACCCATGTACCGACCCAAAGATCTCCTAGGCGCACAACTCCCACACCGCGTTGGCTTTGGATTGTCTTGGCTTCTGTGTTCATAGCAGGGCTCCTCGTCACCACCGCCATAACCGAGAAGCCGGGCGCCAACATTGGACCGAATGCCGAGGCCTTGGCCTCCGTGTCCTTACAGGGCATGGCGACTCGGATTACCAGCGCCACCTACCAAGTGAATGGCCGCGCCTTTTCTTTACAATGGCAGCATGGAGGGTTGTGGCCTCGCCATACTCTACAGCCCGATACCATTGGCGTGGTTCGCATTTCAGTGGCAGGCCCGACTTGGTTGGACTGGCTCCCGTTCAACCATGGTACCGTCAGTAAGACCATTGAAACACCCGCTAATCCATCACTCGCCAACCCTCTAGTCAATATTGGGGTAGACCAGGCCGTGTCGGTTGCATTGAAGTCTCCCGCCGCCGACATGCGCATTGTTAAGCCTGAAGAGGTCGCATTAGTGACACCGCCGAGTCCGGTCACTCAGTTTCGGCTGACCACCATCGCCACGCCCCCTAACAAAGAAGGCCAAGTGGTGGTGGAGACCGCCGCGAGGTCGTGGGAAACCTTGTCCAAGCCTCAAGTGCTCCACTGGAAAACAGCCAATTGGTTGACGGCCTCAATTCATACTGAACCTGTGTCGACTGCGAAAACCATCTCGGTGACTTTTTCTTCGCCTATATCGCGCACGGATCTCGCAAAATGGCAATTCTTACCGAGTGTCCCCGGGCAATGGACCCAGGTATCTCCCACCACCTGGAAATTTGAATCTTCGGGGTCCGGTTGGGGCCCGGGGGCTCAAGTAGCGCTAAAGATTCCCGGCGGACAATATGGGGTCCGCGCCACCAATGGGAGCTATCTAGCCACAACTGTCACTCAAGAGTTCAACGTCGCTCCAGGTTCGGTACTTCGCCTAGATCAGTTATTGGCTGAATTAGGTTATCTGCCGCTTACTTGGACACCCACTGGCACACGTTTAGACACCTTGGGGGGCCAACAAGCGGCGGTCTATTCTCCACCGGCGGGCACTTTCACTTGGCGCTATAGCGATACCCCAGCCACATTAGAGGCCCTGTGGCAGCCTAATGTATACAACGTCATGGTAAAAGGCGCAGTCATGCAGTTCGAACGGGTAAACGGGCTCGTTGTGGATGGCATTGCAGGACCGGAGGTTTGGCAGGCGCTGATCGCGGCACGTTTAGCCGACCACGTCAATCCTGACGGCTACAGTTATGTCCATGTTTCCGAAACCTTGCCGGAAACCTTACAACTATGGTACAACGGGAAGGTCGTTCTGACCTCGTTATGCAACACAGGTATCCCGCAAAGCCCCACGTATCTTGGCACCTATCCCGTCTATATTCGGTATTTAAGCCAAACGATGAGTGGAGTCAACCCCTTTGGGCAGCCCTATTCGGACCCAGGAGTCCCCTATGTTAACTACTTTAATGGCGGTGATGCAGTGCATGGGTTCCCCCGGGCTCAATACGGATTCCCGCAAAGCCTGGGATGTGTTGAACTACCCATAGCCAATGCTGCAATTGCCTGGAACTACATTCACTACGGTACGCTGGTCGGCGTTTTCCCGCCAGCCTGACCAAACGGTTTGAATGCGGGGAGTGTCGTGTATACTAAGGCTATAAGGAGCGGCCAATGTCACATAACACTCCCCCGCGGAGGAATCGTCCCGAGGAATCTTCAATGAGCACGAGAACATGGAAATGGCCACCATGGCACTGGCCTTGGTGGCTGGTTTTAGCGGCTCTTGAGGTGCCGCTCATCGGCGGGTCCTACTTGCTCGGTGCGCTCAGTACGATAGCACAAGCCAAAAAAGCCATATCCTCAATGCGAGCCACCTTGATCAGTGGCAACTCCGCTGCAGTTACTCGGGCCCTGAGTCCCCATGATGTCTGGGCAATCCGCTTCGTTTTGGTCGCCTTGGGCGTGGCCATAGGTTTTGTTATCGGGAAACACACCAGACGCTCGGTGCGTGAGACACCATTGGCGGACCAAGCGGCTGACACCATAGAGTCCTCTCCCAGATCACCGTGGCTCCGCGAACTTTTAGCCGCCGTAATCTGGGCTGTCCTTGTAGGGACTTTAGGCTACCTTATTGTCCACTCCGGTAGCCACATTCTACATGACCAATTGGCACACCTGCCTGCGCCCCTCTGAACTCTAATGTCTATAATCGTTTACATCGCGTCGACGTCCGGCAATGGCCCATAGGAAGACAGATCCCATCACCGCCAGTGCCAACAATTCGCCTAGAGCGACCCACACCAAGATGAGCTCTCCCCGCAGAGCCTCCCATAGAAGGCCATAACTGACCAGCAACATAAACAGCACCACTACGCCCGCAATTCGCCATCGCGCTATCGAAGCTCTTGACCATGGCACCGGAGATCGCAACAATTTGAACCAATCTTGGATCCATGAAACTTTTGGCCGTCTATCATCCACCTGGATTTACCACTCCCAAGTTGCAAATTTGCGGGTCTGAGGGTCTGAGGATCCCGGCAATTACCGTAAAGTCGGCGAAATCCTACGCGCTACTCCCTCTTCCTCCGCCGCGTGGGTTACCGCCTGAGCAATCTTAATAGCGACCTCCCGGTTGAAAACGCTGGGAATGATGTACTCTGCAGACAATTCCTCGGGCTTTACCACCTCCGCCAACGCCTGCGCCGCTGCCAGCTTCATTCGGGTGGTAATCGTGCTGGCCCGGCTGTCCAACACCCCTCGAAACAATCCCGGAAAACACAGCACGTTATTGATTTGATTAGGGTAATCCGATCTGCCGGTGGCCAACACGCGAACTTTGGACTGGACCAATTCTGGTCGAATTTCAGGTTCTGGATTAGCCATAACAAAGAGAATGGGATCCGGACCCATCCCTTCCACATCACTGACACTTAAGATGTTTCCGCTGGATACCCCAATAAAGGCATCGGCTCCGTGCAAAATATCTGCAAGTGATCCACCCCGCCGGAAAGGATTGGTTTTCTTAGCATACTCTGTCCATGCAGGATGATCAGGATATGAATGATCCATGCTGATGGGTCCCAACCGATCATATCCCACAATATCTTTTACGCCAGCCTCCAAAAGTAGTTCCGTGGTGGCCGTCCCAGCCGCACCAACTCCGGCCACAACCACGCGCAAATCCTCAAGATTTTTCCCTACTACCCGAGCCGCATTTATCAAGCCCGCCAAGATCACTACCGCAGTACCGTGCTGGTCATCGTGAAAGACCGGAATATCTAACCGTTCACGCAATCGCGCTTCAATCGCAAAACATCGCGGAGCGGCAATGTCTTCCAAATTAATCCCCCCAAAACCAGGGGCGATTCGCACCACTGTCTCCACGATTTCGTCGACATCGGTGGTATCCAAGCAAATAGGCACCGCATCTACGTTCGCCAGCCATTTAAATAATACCGCCTTGCCTTCCATTACAGGCAAAGCCGCTTTAGGACCTAAATGACCCAACCCTAAAATAGCGGTGCCATCAGTGACCACGGCCACCGTGTTGCGCTTCATAGTCAGTTGAAAAGCCTTGTTAGGATCGTCTGCGATGGCTTGAACCACACGCGCCACTCCTGGCGTGTAGACATGGGACAAATCGGCGCGGGTTTTAATTTGTACGCGCGGATGAATTTCAATTTTCCCTCCCAGGTGCATTAAAAAGGTGCGGTCTGACACATTTTCCACGGCGGTTCCGGGCATGTCTTTCAGGGCATCTTCCAACTTCTGCAAATGTTCGGGAGAAGGCATGACCACGGTCAAATCTCGAATCGTACGTTGGTCTTCAGCGCGCACCAGATCCAGTGCCACGATGTCTCCCCCCATTTGGTCAACCAGTTCTACCAATTGACGAAAGGGCACTAATTCTCGCTGCATGCTTAACCGAATAATATATTGAATCCCACCACCAACCATTAAAGAGCCTCCCTTATTTCGCTTGCAAAAGTTTAAAAAGACACGCTGACGCACACCCAACAAGCCCAAAGCGCCTTACCCCTATGACCCTAGAACCTCAACGACAATCAGCCGCGAGGCTCTTCTTGCTTTTCCCAAGCGTATCCGCTATTCCCGCGTCCCACCTTACTGTACGTACATTACAATAGAACTCGGAGAGTGTCACTATCATATTAGTCCTAATTGCCATTGTGTGCCATATGAAATGGCCCATTTATGACATCGCTTCTCCGCCAAACCATGTTCGCGCTTGACTAAAGTCGGGAATATCCCGCATTGTTCGGCCGACCTGGCGCCACACCACTTGTCCGTCCCCACGTACCGCCAGAGTGCCCGGCAACCGTCCAAACTTCCACCACTGAACCTGTTGTCCCAATAAAGAGAGCAATGTGCCTTGAGCGTCGGAAATCATGGGCACTATCAACCCGTGGCGGTCACGATATGCTCCAAGTGCCTCTTTACTATCAGGCGCAATGACGATGACACGAATTCCCTCCTGCTCCAAGGCCGGCAAAGACTTTTGAAGCTCGCCGAGCTCCCTCCGACAATAAGGTCAGTATAAACCGCGCAACATTACAATGAGCAACAAATCTCCCGTCACTAAAGTTTTGGGTGAAACGATTTCCCCTTCAATATCCATTGCCTCAAACCACGGTAACATTGTCATTGAACAGCTCCCTTTGGAATAACAACAGTATGCAGAAGTTTCTGATGTCACTGTACCCGTTAATAGCCGGACGATATTGATTCTTTGTTCTTCAATCTGCGAGAAAGGGCGCCCCGCAGGCAACCCCTCATATGCGCTAACTTTAAACAAAGTTGCTGGCAGGTAAAGGATTTCTCGCTAAGAGTCGCGAAGTAGGACAGGAAGAAAATCCCGTCCTATGGAGATGAATCGACGTGAAGATGAATGCGAATGATGCCCAGGAATCCACGAGGCAAAAGACCGACTTAGAGGAACAATGGGCCGTCGTGCTCCATTTCCTCCCCAAAGGGTGGCAAGATGCCGCATGGACGTTTGGGGCGATTACCCGCTTGCGGGCTATTCAGTCCGCGGAGGCCCTCCTTCGGCTCATCCTCGCCTACGCCTGGAACGATTGGTCTTTGCGAACCACTGCGGCCTGGGCGCGCCGGAGTGGCTTAGCCAATGTGTCGGACGTCGCTGTCCTCAAACGACTCCGCCACGCGTCCGCGTGGCTCGGTCATCTGTTGGATCAATGGTTTCGGTCGCAAGGCATCGGCACCTTCCTGAAGAGTCGTTTCCGGCTGGTGCTGACGGATGGCAGCACCATTCAACGCCCGGGCAGTCCAGGTACTACCTGGCGTCTTCATGCCCAATGGAACCTGGGCACCGGTCAATGGGAATACGTAGAACTCACCGACGCGCATGGAGGAGAGTCCTTGACGCGGCTCCACCTGCGACCGGAGGATGTGGTGTTGGCCGATCGGAATTATGCGAAACCGAACGCGCTGGCATGGATTGTCGCGCAGCAGGCGCATGTCATCGTCCGATTCGGATGGAATGCGCTCCGATTCCGCACGTTGCAGGGGGAACCGTGGTCTGTGCTCGAGGCGGTGCGCCAGTTGCCTGACGCCACTCCGGGGGAGTGGTGGGTGCAGATTCCGGGCACCAAAGACCGACCGATGTTGACGGTGCGGATTGTGGCCATGCGCAAATCCCCGCAGGCCGCTGAGAAAGCGCGTCGAAAGGCCCGGAAGGACGCCCGTGACCACGGTTACACGGTCGCTCACGAGACCTTGGAGGCCGCGGATTATGTGTTGATTCTCACCACGCTGTCCGAAACGGCGGCGGACGCCGCCGAAATCCTCGAGCTCTATCGCCTCCGATGGCAGATCGAACTGGCGTTTAAACGCTTGAAAAGCCTCCTCCACATCGACGCACTGCGCGCGTTCGACCCCGAGTTAGCCCAAACCTATCTCTTAGCCAAACTGTTGGGCGCGGTGATTGTCGATGGTCTCCGGACCCAAGGGCCGGATTTTTCCCCCTACGGGTTTCCCGTCCAAACCGACATCCTCCACCGTGTGGCGTATTTCCCAGCTGATTTGGCAGGACCTGCGGATCATCGTGCAGGGGGCGGTAGATCTGGCCGATTGGTGCCTCGCCTCGCGGGCGTGGACGAAAGCACTCCAGGAGCGACCACGTAAAAGAAGGCCCCAATGCGAGTCAATGATCTGTTAGGTTAGCGCGTATGGGG
>JAJYHT010000052.1 GCA_021784595.1 Bacillota bacterium
TTCCGGCACGTTGAGTAGCGACAAAATCCGATGGGCCGACCACGGCGAAGCGGCAATCACCGCTTCCAGATCCCGTTGCACTTCTTCAGTCACATGGTGACCCGGGACAAGACCCCATTCCGCCCCTTTTTTAAGACGAGGTTCTCGACCGAAAGGTCGGCAACCACCGTCTTTAACCGGGCGTTTTCGTGGATCAAGGCGGTCTTCTCCGGGTCGCCCTTCGACGCAGACGACTTGTTGAATTGTAGGGCGGCCGTACCGGCCGCGATAAAACGGTCGCGCCAATCCCGGAACGTGGATTCGGGAACTTGGGCCCGCCGACACAGGTCGGCGATGGAGACTTCGGCTCGAAACGAGGCCAAAATCAGTTCTTGTTTGGTTTCCGGACTCATGCTCATGGTGTCGTGTTACCCTCTTTTCCCTTGGAATTTCCAATGTTTTCGCGACGTGCCCGGGGAGGCTATTTTCCATAACCTGGGTGCTTCTATGACAATCGGAGCCCATTATTTTGATCTCCTCGTCATTGTAAATCGAACCACCCCACGCCGTCATTGGAGAGTTTTACTATCGCTGGAAAAGAAGCGGTATATGCGGTAATTCTGCATGTCCGGTTCTGCGGGGAAGGGGACGCGCAAGGGAAACTCGCCACGACGGCCAAGCCCCGAGGCTCCCCTTTACCTACCTTCGCGGCCCAAGAGAAACTCGCCATGACGGCCAAGCCTCAAGGCCGCGTTCTACCTACTCGTTGCGGAGAATGAAAGGGGTCATATCTCAATCCATAAGTGAAGGACCTGTTGTTGCCGGGATGAATGACCGATATAGTCCAAAATGGGAGGATTCGCCAGGCGACCGGCCTGGTCCACGGCGTTGTCGGACCAATCCACGGTGGCCGTGTCGGTGCTGGGCGAGACCGCCAGATAGATCCAGCCGACCTCCAACCGTGCGATTTGAGCACGACGCCCGACAGTCCGGCTTTTACACGGGGCTGGTGATGAGGCTTTGCCCTGAAAAGGTTCTATGATGACGTTGAGAACAAGCAGATTAATAAGAGTCACCGACCTTCGAACGCCTCCTAAGTGGCATAGTGAAGGTAAAAATCACCTGAGGATAAGTCCTATTACTCAGTGGTGTCGGTGACTCCAATGAATTCGCCTACGTCGCTCAATACGGCTTCTAAGATGTGTGGAGCGAATGGCAACCGATTGCGATGAGCAATCGCATCTTTTTTCCGGCGCGCAAAGTATTGGGAAGGCACTACCTGACCGTCAGCCAAATGGTAGAGGATGGGCAGTGCAAATCGCGGTCCCCGTGACGTATCGATTTTACGAATGGCGCCATCATCGGCAAGCGTGATTTGCCGAATAGGAATTTGTTTACTCATGACAAGATCCTTTCTTGGAAATGGTAGAGTGCCAAAATAAGCATGATATTTTAAGCAGGCTGAGTATATCTACACTCAGCATTCATACATTCCACCAGGCATTGTCAGCGGCCGGATCAATAAAGATTATCAGTGAATTGAAACACTGTGGGCACATCGATGATCACAGAGAGTCTATTTTCTTAGGTTCCTGCATGCGACGAGCCCCATGACCTATCATCTTTTCGGTATGGGGTGCTGATACCATGAAACATTCGGTTTAGGCCTTGCCATAATAATCTAAGATGCGTTGATATCGCTGTTCAAATCCCGCTTGGGCTTCGTCCAACGTGCCATAATAATCGCCGTGGTTCATGCTGTCGGTGCGGGTATTATGCATCCAGACCACATAAGACTGAAACGTCGCATCTTCGAGTTCTGCTAAGACCAGTGCGAGATGGGCATCGGGATGCGAATAAGCTTGCACTTGATGAATGGTTTTGATCATCCGTTCTGTCATTCCTTTCACGAGGGGGTAAATGCTTACAGGTCATATCCCCGATTCCATCGATCTAAGGTCGAACAGTTACTGCAAGTGTTGTCAAAAGGTCCGACTAGCCCTTTATCCCACGGATACATCGCCGGAGAGGGCGGGATTGCCAATCCACATTCGGTCTTCTGCGCATCATGGGGATCGACCAGATGCCACATGGGGAACCGTGGCTCTGGAAAAAACCGCACAGCGTATCGGATATTCATCGTGAGGGTTCCTTTCGGTATATGTCATGTGCTGAACCCTATCCCTGATTCGGCTGGCTCAACGTGTCGGGCCACAGAGATCATCTCACCGATCAGCCAATCGCTGAAACGCGGCGCTTCTGGATGTCGTCGCCGACCGCGAGGAAATCGGCATAGACGGCTGAATCCGGGGAATGATCATCGCTGGAGATTTTGCCGGTTTCGGGGCTTTGATGGACTGCGTCGTGTGCCGTCTGGTGGGATGGAGGACGGGGAATCGGAATGGTATTGATCAGTTCGAAAATTTCTCGAAGGGACCAGCCTCCGCGGCGCATCAGTTGTTGCTGCCGCCATAGAGTTTCTTGCTGATGCCATGTCAAGGCTTGTGCTAACCGATCATTGTGAGACATAATCCACCGGGTCTTCTATCACAAATTCCTGGTTAAAAAAACCTACGATAATCTCTTTCGGCTTTTCTCGGCCCCTAACGGGGCCCGCAGTCCTCACAGGATTCTCTGCTCGGGGGTGGCTTCCGCCCCATCGCGCGGGGATGTTTTTCCCCCACGCACCGCTCAAGATCCCGGCAGGAGAAGGATGGCAGGAGACTCCCATCGGTGTTCCGTCGGGCCCCAGTGTTACTGGACCCTCATTAAGATGCCCCGTCGCCCCTTGCGCCACGTGGTGGCGACGGGGGAATGAGATGTTGGTCATTCGGAGACATACATAAACGGTTAAGTCAGGGAAGAGTCCCTGAGTGGAGGAACGTATGCTAAAATTAGGGACAATCGGGGCACTCGGGGAGGAATGAGTAGATGACGTTGATCCAATGGCAAGACCGATTCGGGACCGAAGAGGCCTGTCAAAATTACCTCTATCAGCAACGATTGCCTCAGGGATTTGTTTGTCCCCAGTGTCAGGGAACCAAGTGTTGGAAGGTTCACCGGTCCGGACGGACCGGCACTTTGTATGAATGCAGTGCGTGTGGACATCACGACTCGATCACGGCGGGCACGATTTTTCATCGCACCAAAGTGTCCTTGCGGGTGTGGTTTCTCGCCATTTACCTGATCGCGGTCGATAAAGGAGGAAAATCGGCTCTAGCGCTCAGCCGCGAACTGGGATTACGGTATGCCACCGCCTGACTGTTGCATCATAAGATTCAGTGGGCGATGATCGATCGCAATGCCCAGTACCAGTTGGGCGGATTGGTGGAGCTCGACGACGCCTATTTTGGAGGCGTCAGTCATGGGGCGGGAAAACGGGGCCGCGGAACGGACCAAGATCCCGTGATTGTCGGGGTTAGTTTGAACGCCAAAGGGCATCCGCAGTATGCCTTTTTGGAAGCCGTCGAGTCTTCAAAGAAGGAAACGGTGTTGGACGTACTGAAACGTCGGGTGGACCAATACGAGGTGTGGTGGAGTGATGGCGCCGACATCTACGCGGCCGGCGCGAAAGCCCATCAAGCGGATCACCGGATTACCTTGAGTAGTGATCCCGAGGCCCCCGCGGTCTTTCATTGGGTCAATACGCTGATCAGTCTCGCGAAAGCGTATATTGATGGGACCTATCACGGGCGCGGACGCGCCCGACGCCAACTCTATTTGGAAGAATTCACCTACCGGTTTAATCGCCAGCATATGGGGCACGGATTGCCGATCGCCTGCTCCGGGCCTGCCTCGGCAGCCAACCGCATCCGAACGCGACCTAACGCGGGCGACTGTACCCTACGTTACACTTCCCCAGACTAAATCCTCCCAGCACCGACGACTCCGGAGGAAAGTTCTGTCGGTGCAACTGATCCAATACCCCAGAGGTCGCCATCGTGTCACTAGGTGACACATTTCCACGAAAACGCCTGCGAAATTTGTGCTACTTTTCTTGTTCGCGAGATAGGCCTAGTGGAAGCCGTACCCTATAACCTGACTTATCTGGGGATGTATGATGGCAAACCACGTAAGGGACTGTGCTCACCTTGTACGGAGTAGCCCATTTCCCGCAGTCTCATGCCGCGATTTGCATTGTGGTCCCGTCTGATTCTCGGGAGTTGGCACGGCGGTGGAAAGTGACCTTGGGAGCGGTCATGGACCTAAAAGCCAAAGAATCCGGTGGTGAGACCGCGTCCGTACATCGCCCACAAAAAGACTTCTAGCCCAAATAGGATCCACTTGGGATTGACGGACCACCCTGAGAGCAATTCTCGTGGATCGCGATCTGGCCCAAAACCGGCAAGCAAGAGTGTGGCGAGGAGGGCCAAGGCTCCGTAGAGGATGTGGAGCGGATCCTTGGGCCGATTGCCCATCAAGTAAAGACTTGTTCCGGCTAAACCCAGGACGACGGTCATCCATTGGACGGTTCTTTGCCAGATCCAAAAATTACGGCTAAGGTGTGTGATATCCGCCTGCCGTAGGATCCAGACCGCCAGGACCCCGGATAAAACAAAACCACTCACGGCCATACTGACGTGCACCCAGAAGATGAATCGGACCACCGTAATCACGCAAATTCACGCTCCTCTGCCATGGAGCATAACAAGGAATGGCTCTAATTGTCGACTCCAAAATTAACGCTCCACATGCGCGCCGGTCGGATCGTTTGGTAACCGTCGGCTGTTACGAGCCGAAACGGGCCAACCGATCGGGTAAACTGCGTTGTTGAGTCTTCATCGGATCCATATTAGCGGATTGCCTGGCTCCACCGAGGACGAAACTGAAGTTGTGGCACCAAGATCCACCCCCGAGCCATACGACTACTTGCGATAGGAGATCAGCCAGTGCTTGAGACCTATGCCGGGTGCTATCGCGACGCCGGTTCGCACCGACAAAGAGGATTGCGTTTGATCCAAAATGGCACCCCATGCAACAGTAGGCCGGTGTCGCAAGCAGTGGCCTTGCATTGTGTGCCCATCAATTCGACTGGAGTAGGTTAAATATCCCGTTGGGGTCAACGATGTTTAGGGTTCCGGTTCATTGGAGCCTGGGTAGTCGTCATCGATAGTCTCACCGCGGCAAGCCGACTACGTAGCCACGCTATCTTGATAGGCTGGCTGAGGATCCAAAGACCCCGGCTTTTGGGTCGTGCGATCCTCGGCTCTTCTTAGGCTATGGGGTATGGTTCTCTTAAGAAGAGAAGTCGGGAGGCGATGAACCATGATAAATCTTGGTGACGCGGTAATGGGTGGCCTTGTGGTGGTCGTGTTTGGTATGGGGCTGTGGTGGCAAGGACGGCTACATCACTGAAAAGGTTTTTGACGGGAAGGTGTCCCAACCGAAGGACATCCCTGTTGTAGGGGTGTTTCTTTCTTCTGCACCTCGTTCTCAATGTTGGCGGGCGAAGGCTACATGGTGGCCACGACGAGCGGGATTCGCACGGTACGACATCTTGGCCATGTGGTCAGAATTACTTCCACGGGAAACGCGCATTGCGGGTACGGATTTGGTCGACTATCTCGTCAAAATCCTACGTGACCACGGAATAGGACAAACTGGACCCCCGATCTCCGGCGCCACTCCAATGATCGAATGGATAGGTTTATCACACTGAACAGAACAACAGCCGTTGCAACGCGGGTTGATTCTCGCGGGATTCCTGACTCGGAGTGTCGACCGCCTGTGACGTCATTAGCATGCTAAAGAATGGAACTATCGGCTTTGAATGTAAGGATCGCCGCGTGATGTCTTAACCAAAAACCTCCTGAGACGGCGTAAGGCCCTGGTGAAACCGAGCAAAGATCTCTGCGGTTGCATCGTCATCTTCTGCGCGGAATATAAGAGAGCATGAGGTTGTTAAATGCGCGCAGTCGTAGAGTTTGGCTAGCGCCGCACCGATAATTCATGGGCTTCTCGGCGCTTACGATCTATCTGCAAACCCTATTTCGTCGAACCTCGCATCATTCCAAGGCGGCGAAGATGGTCCACACACCTAAGATAACAACAAAGAGCAGCAATCCGGCACTCAAGTGAACCGGGCTTGGTGCCCCCAAAATCGCAGACACTTTTTTTGCCATGCCGGTCGATACCAATACTGAGACACCGACTGCTAACGTGCCCGCTCCGAGTAATTGCCAAAGGCGCTCCATTCGATAGGTCATTCCTTGGCGTGGCCAAACACTGATCACCAGGACGAGCAAGTCGACGACAAGCCATATCCAAGCCCACGAGCTGACCTGATACACAGTCCATAGGGATTGGTGTGAGCCCAGTCCTACTCGTACCCACGGAACAAATGATGCTAATGCGGTGAGCAAGGGCAAGCCGATATGATACACCCGACGCCATTTGCTTCTAGCCCAACGTGCCCCGCATGCGGGGCAGAAACGCAGCTGCTGTTCTGGTGCGGTGGTGTAGTGACACTGTGCACATGCCATCATTAAGAAACCTCCATTCATCGCGCTGCAATAATGTTAGACAAACACATTGGCATGCCATTAAAGGGCGCAGTCATGTGGACTAATAAATGTGAAGAATCCCTAAATCTAGAGTACAGAGGCTAGAGGATAGTGTCGTCGGATTTCAGTATGTTATCATCCTGTCCGCCCCTCTAAGACCGTATCCAATTGACTAGCGATCACCGTGGCGATAGGGGTGTTCGGTAAAGAATGCCCCGAGATACCAGAACAAAGGCGCATACACCGAATAAGATTGGTCGGGAAACCTTAACGGTCAGTTCATTGACCTGGGGATCGTGACGTCGATACACATAGCGAATCCTATCATCGCGGGAGGTCCGCAACGAAAAAATGACCGGTGAACGGACACGGGTCTCCTCCTAACGGACTCATAGTAACGTCCTCTTTATTGTACCGTGGTAGGTCAAGACTCTTCGTAAATTTGTCCAAATTGCTTTCTTGATAACCTTCGGACCTGCGGTGTCGTCTACGCCGACTGTGTTCGGTCGCCATTGCCTTGGTCTGGATCTCCCACAGAATCCAACGTTTCCATTGCTTAGTGTATGGCAAGGTTATGATTTCAGCCAATAACCATGAAAATCTTCGGTAGTGCTAACCGGACGCACTATTTTTCAACGGGATTCCCTTCGCGTCGCCACGCATCCATGCCTCCTTTAAGGTGGGATATATGAGAATATCCCAGGTTCAACAGCCTTGCGGCCGCCGCTTGACTACGATGACCCGTTTTGCAAATTAAAATGATGTCCGTAGTGGTGTCCCAGGTGCCTACCACAGTATGCTCCTTACCCAAGGGTATAGTGACAGCCCCGGGGATATGACCTGATTTATACTCCCGGGGGTTCTGACGTCGATAATGATAACGGGGGGCACATCTCCAAGCTTGGTATCTAGTTGATTGGGCGTCAGATCTTGTAATCCTCGCGGATGTTGGAATAGTCTAGTTAAGTTCAAATTGTCCCTCCATCGCCGAGTCATAAAAAATCGGCAGTTGATCCCTTCTTCCCAGGGATTTCATCTTCACAAGTCATCATTCTCCACTTGCGCGAAAGCTTATTTGCTGACCCGGTATTGGACATCGTTCATTGAGTCAGGTTAGTTGGCAGTAAACGCACCTTTTGCCGCCACAGGGCCTAGTGTGGTACGAGCGGCCCAACCTGATTGGGTCGGACAGATGACCAATTCGTATCCCGATCCGGCGTGAGCTAACCCACTGAAACTTGCCTGATGGGTCTTCAAATTGAGGGCGCCTAAGGCTTCTTCTTGGTTACCTTTGACGGTCCATAGTTCATAGAGATGCCCCGCCGGCAAGGTGGCCAAACCGTGGATGCGGACCGTCAAGTGGTGGTTGGTAAGGTTCAGCACAGCGGTCCCGTGAATGGCCGGATTCGAGCTGGTAAGACGAGCTTCTAGTTGATTCGTAGCAAAGACCGGGGGGGCAGTGGGTGCCTTGTGATGGAGGCTCCATGCCCCAACCATCACACCCAACGAAAGTGCCGCAAAAGCATACGATACCCGGCGATTTCGCGGCCTTCGCGGATCTACTCGGTTCCTAATGGCTTTCCATGTAGATCGGGGAGGCTTTATCGGCGCCTCGAGGAACACTAACGCATCCTCCATGGTCAAGCGCTCGGTGAGGGCATTTTGGCAGGATGGGCACAGGGCGAGATGCTGTTGGTATTCGGTCTTTTCCATAGCAGTCATGTCACTCGATAGCCATCGGGTCAGTTCACAATGTTCCACGGTGTTCCTCCTGGCTTACGACGATGCGTAACCGGTTCAGCGCTAACCGTAAGCGACTTTTGACGGTGCCTTCTGGGACACCCAAATGTGAGGCCGTTTCGCGTACCGAATGTCCCTTCACCACGATCATTTTTAGGACGTTTTGTTGCTCTCCGGGCAGGGTTCGCATGAGAGATTCCACGTAGTCTAGATCAGTGATTGTTTCTAACGAGGGATCGTCTTTGCTCAAGAGCGCCTCATTCATGCCGTCTATGCCTAACCATTCGCCAGCGGGCAGGGTCCGCAAGCGATCATAAGTGGCATGACGAGCAATCGTAAACAGCCAAGACCGAAAGCTTCCTTTGGTGGCGTCCCAACTGGGCCCCGCTTTCCACAATTTAAAGAACACGTCTTGGGTCACTTCTTCGGCGAGGCCCGCATCGTGCAGTCGTGAATAGGCCAGGGAATAGACCGCATGGCCATAGAGGTCATATAAGGTTTTTAAGCCATCAGGGTTGTGATCTCTTAGCGCTTGGATTCCTTCGATGGCCCGTCGGTCCTCTCGTTGTTTCACGACAACACCCCTCCCCCCATTATAAACAACCGACAGCGATAGTGATCCGATTGCCGCGTTCTTTCGGTTCCTTGGGGTAAGAGCAGCATCGGGGGGAGTGGGATGGCTATCGGCAACGACCCTAAAATGGCAGGAAGCGGTAAGACCCAACGACCACGATGGGATCGGGAGTCAGTGACGAGCGCCATCCAGGATCGGGCGGCGGCGTCCCAACCGCTGAATGCGAAGGCGGTAGAGGTGGAGGACTCTCGACTGATCGCAGCCGGTCGGAGGCTCTTTGAAAATTGGAACAATGCCATGGCCGCGGCCGGGGTGGATCCCGCCTCGGTCCGACCTCCATCGACCCGCGTCCCGCGAGGCTCATGGAACCAGCAGTCGATCATCGCGCAGATACGTTGTTATTCCGCAAATGCCGTACCGCTCTACGCTCATCATATACGAAGCTTAGATAACCGGTTAGTATCCGCGGCTCGGTATTACTTTGGTTCCTGGTCCCAAGCCTTGGAGGCAGCTGGAGAAGATCCTAATCGGATACGTCATACGGTACCGCGTGATTCCGACCAAATTATCGGAGCGATTCGCGGTTTACATGCGGATCACGCCAGTTTGCGGGATTTTTTTGTCCGGCGTCAGGATCGGGCCCTCTATGCCGCCGCCCAAAAACACTTTGGTTCGTGGCGAAATGCTCTCAAAGCCAGTGGAGTGGAAGCGTCGAGTCTCGGACCAAACTCCCGTTGGAGCCGTGAAGATATGCGACAGATTGTGCGGGAGTACATTGCCCTCGGATATCCGTTAAGTCGGGTGTTTCGCCGACACTCCCATCTGAAGGCGGCAATTCTTCGGGAATGGGGAAGTGTAGAGGCCTTGCAAGCAGATCTACACGGGGAATCCCCCTCAGAATTAGACACCCTGAGCAACAAATTACGGATAACTTTGAGCATTTGTGGCATTTCTGCGGCAGATGTGGCAACAGAACTGGGGATTCCTCTGACGGTGTTGACTGCCTACGAGAGCGGGAACATGCCCATGCCGCTCCGGATGGCTCATCGGATTGCTGTACATTAAAGGTTTCCTTGGATACTTTCCTGGATCCCCCCGACGATTCCTAAGGGCGTCGTTCTAAGATTGTCTTCGATGGACCGGATGCCCCGACCCGCGACCATGGCAAGATGAGATAAACACTGTCATGGCGAGGCATGCATGGAATTTTGTGAGGTCCACTTATGTCGCTTGGTTCAACTCCTCACCAGACGCTTCATGCCGAGAACGGAACCGTTGAGGGGGAGGAATGGCGGACGATTCACCCACGGTGGCAGGAGTCAGTGACCCAATTGTCGGGCATTCTTGCGGAGTGGTAGATGCTATCTCGACTAGCGGCCACTCGAGTGCCACCAAGTTTGATGGCCTGTGACCGACAGCGCGCCCTAGCATCATCCCGATGGGCAAGGATTCGCGTTTGGTGTACGGAGCAAACCCTCATCATAGAGAAAAAATTGATGCTAGAGTGATCCGATAGTACCCTGGTTTACGTTTCATCACGTAGAGGGTCACAATGTTTTAGGTATATCTAGCGTTGGCCACAACAAACAGGTGATGGAGGTCGATCGGATTAGGAGGTTAACTACATGGCACATCGGTTACAAGAGTATTCGGTACGACTTTCTCGAAAAACCCTTTGGGCTCTCATCGGAGGCATAGGTTTGACTGTTGTCCTGGCCGGCTGTGGTGCCACGGCTGCTACCGGCAAGACAAATTCTTACGCAAGCAGTGGCAACAGTTCCGCCTCTTCCTCACCTACGGCATCGACAGTTAAGGGCACCAACGGGACGAGTTCGATCCAGGTGGGATCAGCGACGGTACGTGGCAAGGCAGAAAATGTTCTGCAAGATTCCAAGGGTTACACGCTTTATTACTTTACGAAAGATTCCCCAGGAGTGTCGCATTGTAATGGTTCCTGCAGTGCATTGTGGCATCCCCTTTTAGGATCTTCCAATAAGATCACAACATCGTCGTCGTTAAGCGGCACCTTGAGTGTGGTGTCGGATTCTCACGGACACCAAGTTGAATATAATGGACATCCGCTCTACCTCTATTCTGGTGACCTCAAGGCGGGTCAAGCCAACGGGCAGGGATTACTGGGCACTTGGTGGGTTGCGAAGCCCTCCCTAACGGCGGGTTCATCGGGATCGGGTTCGAACTATGGATCCAGTAGTTCGACCAGCCCGACATCCTCGTCCAGTTCGGGAGGCTCTGGCTGGGGAGGATAATTACCACCCCCATATGAATGGAATGTCTGCACTCAAAGCTACTAAAGAGGGATGCAGGCATTCATCTTTCCCGTAGAAAATCCTAAACCAAAGCGCCACGGTGCGAATTTCAACGCCGGGTTGCAAGATTACCATCCTGTTGAGAAGCAATGCGCCGAGGACAACCAAAAGTTCTCCCGAAGTACGTTTGACCCACGGTAGATGCTGTCCCAGACTCCGGGTCCAGAGCGCATGCGGGCGTTGTCGAATCCCCTGCGATGAAAACTGTTGCATCTGGGCTTCGCAACGACGATACACCGTGCAAAACAGCTGGGCGAAAGCGTGGCCGGCTGTGTCTATTACCTGAACATTTTGCGGAAGTACGGATACTTGGAACCCGTGCCGGACGTGCGGGAGATCGATAAACCCCTATTTAGGGCAGGCAAAAACCCGTCGCGAAACGCGACGGGCCAGGGCCGATCGAAAATCCTATGAAGGAGTTTTTCGCACCAACAGAGCAACTGCAACTGGCGGTATCCCCGCCACAAGGTTTTGACCCCCGGCTCGCCGTCACTCTTCCGGCCCAGGAACCCGCCGAGTTTGGCCATCGCCCGTACCGCGTCCCGGAGCGTCAAGGGTTGGCCCGCCGGTCGCGTCGGTTTTTGCGTGGTGGCCAGGCGCTTACGCTCAATGGAAAAAATTTATTGTCAAGGTCGTTCCCGTCCTGCGATGATGGGGGGAGGAGTTAAGCTTTTAAGGAGTGACCAGGATGTCGGGGCTGACTTTTGGGATGGGACTGGGATTTTTGGTGGCAGCGCAAGTGGGGCCGATATGGCTCTTATGCGCTAAAAGCGTGTTGCGACAGGGCCTTTGGATAGGGCTGGCGATTGGCGCGGGCGCTGCCCTCATCGATATGTTTTATGCGGCCATGGGGGAAATTGGCGCGGCTGAAGTTCTCCACATGGGCATCGTGCGGACGATATTTGGAATCGTCGGCGCCGGAGTCTTGATATATCTCGGATCAAAAAGCATATGGGTGGCATTTCGAGTGCGACAGGGACTGGACACCATCGCCGACGTCATAACAGCCAAGGCTGCATTTCGAACCGCCTTGGTGGCCACCGCGGCCAATCCGATGACCATCGCCGCCTGGGGAGCCATATTCACTGCCGCGCTCACAGCGCACATTTCTCGCAATCCGGTGTGGATGGTATTGGGTGTCGGCATGGGGTCGGCGGCCTGGTTTGCACTGTTGTCGACTGTAATGGCCTTAATCCGCCACCATGTGCCCGCCAAAGGGATCGCTTGGGTCGATGTGCTCTCGGGCTTGGGACTGATTGGGTTTGGGATGCTTCTAGGCTGGCGCACACTATCCTATCCTGCAACACATGCCACCAACCAATGAACAAAAGGAGCACGGGCCAATGCGGACATATCTTTTAGCGCTGGATCAAGGCACGACCAGTTCACGCGCTGTGGTCTTGCAATCTGATGGGCGCGTCCTATCGTCGGCACAGCAGAGGTTTCGCCAATGGTATCCCGAAGCGGGATGGGTGGAGCACGATCCGGTGGAAATTTGGCAAAGCCAGCGTGATGCGATGCAAGAAGCGTTAGGAATGGCACACTTGGGGCTCGGCGATATAAAAGCCATTGGCATCGCCAATCAACGCGAGACCACCGTGTTGTGGGACAAGGTGACGGGAGAGCCAGTGGCGCGCGCTATTGTCTGGCAGTGCCGGCGTACGGCCGCCTTGTGCCAGGAGATGGTTGCGCGAGGTTTAGAGCCGGTGATTCGAGAGCGCACCGGTCTCGTGCTCGATGCCTACTTTTCCGCCACGAAAATTCAATGGCTACTGGACAATGTGGCGGGTCTGCGAATACGGGCTGAGCGGGGAGAAGTGTGCTTTGGCACCGTAGACAGTTGGCTGGTATACAATCTGACCGGAAAACGGACGCATGTGACAGATGTCACCAATGCCTCGCGCACGCTCTTGTTCAACATTCACACCCGGCAATGGGATCCCGAATTGCTGCGCATCTTTAATATCCCGCCCGACATTTTGCCCACAGTAGTCCCGTCGGCGGGATATATTGGCACTACGGATGCGAGTGTCGTGGGCGATGCGGTGCCGATTGCGGGATTAGCGGGAGATCAGGCGGCAGCGTTGTTTGGACAAGGCTGCATACATCCAGGAATGGCCAAGAACACCTACGGCACCGGGGCGTTTTTGTTAATGCATACGGGAGACCAGCCTGTGCCGCCAGTCCCCGGCCTATTGACCACCTTGGCGTGTGAAGTGGCTGGCGGCAAGCCCTATGCGCTAGAAGGATCCATTTTCATGGCGGGAGCCGTGATTGATTGGTTAAAAGAATCGATGGGGATGATTCATTCGGCGTCGGAGAGTGAACAGCTGGCACTATCCGTCAGTGACACCCAAGATGTGTATTTGGTTCCCGCATTTGTTGGATTGGGTTCCCCTTATTGGGACGGATTTGCCCGCGGCACCATTGTGGGACTGACCCGGGGCTCGGGACGCGCCCATGTTGTGCGGGCGGCGCTGGAATCAGTAGCCTATCAAACCCGGGATGTGCTGGACAGGATGGTCCAAGCCAGTGGATATCCGCTGGCCGAATTGCGGGTAGACGGGGGAGCCAGCCGCAATCAGTTCTTGATGCAATTTCAAGCAGACATTTTAGGCGTTCCCGTCTTGCGATCGCATAACTGGGAAACCACCGCCTTAGGCGCAGCCTATTTAGCCGGAGTGGGCGTGGGGATATATTCGGGACCGGAACATATTTTTCGGCAAACAGAAGAGTTCACACGGTTCGACCCTCAGGCCTCAAAAGAAGAGGTCAATGCTAGGTACCGGCGCTGGCAAAAGGCGGTGGAGCGATCACGAGGCTGGGCTCTAGATTAATCGGCAAACCCTGCTGGGAGGCGGCCGAGCCCGAGCTGGGCTTAGATTGTCTTTCGGCCAAATACTTTTTACAGGCATGGATACAGATAAGACAGTGCTCGGCAGTCCTTAGCACAGTCTTATCGAGTTGAGTGATTGGTTTAAATTAGCGGGGCTGTGGTTTCAGCTATTGCGCAGACGATATCGTTGCAC
>JAJYHT010000059.1 GCA_021784595.1 Bacillota bacterium
TAGATCCATTGAGGGGTCCATAAAGGCGAAAGATGGTGCTGAGTCCCGATGATGTGAGTCCCGCATACCCAAGTAGACTGGATTCGTTAATGCTCTCCTGGGGGATGGCTTGCCACTGCTTATGGGAGGCTGTCAACCGATAGGCCAAATTTCCAAAAGGATTGAAGGGCACCGGAACGAAGTGATGGGTTGCGTTATCATACGTATACCCGGTATAAACACAGCCGCCCGTACCGCAAAAGGATTGGTCTCCGCGGGCTAACAGCACTGGCGCATGCCGGTCGCCAAATTCAGCTATGCCTACCCATCCAGTGTTGGGCAGAGTCCACAGTTGAGCGTGAGTGGCTGAAGTCACGGTGAGTGTGCCTACCGCTTGCGAAGACAAAGCAACGGAAATGGTGTCCATGCCGGTTCCGGGGATCAACGGTGCCTCAATGGTTTCGTTTTGTTGCGAGGTGTTGGGCGGGGAGATAACACGGGTTGGCGTCAATACGACACTGTGGGGTTTCACAGCACTTACCACCGCTAATGACGAGGGAGATGGCGCGGCGGTCGACGCGCCGACGGCATGCTGGGAAGATACAGCACTCGGACTTGTGGCAGTGGGATGAATTTGGCCACAACCCGCTATGGCCAAGAGCAACAGAAGTAGGGGCAGGGACGGTAACAGTCGGCGGCTCATAGCAGACCTCTCTCGTTCATGTCATATAAGAAGCAAAACGACAGGCCGCGCGAAGAGGTTACGATGATGCATGGCCCGATTGGAATTTTGTGACCCGGGGCGGTTTTGTCCTCTCCCACGATTGAAAAGGGCCCTCTCATAGCGGCTGTCCACACTTGAGCTCTTTCATATGGGATTCTATTTCAGGTCCTGAACGTATTTCTCCAAAAAGTCTTTCGCCTCACGGACACTGTTGAGTAACTTCTCCACATCCGTGGAGTCGGACCAATCAATGGTTGAGGCCAAGCTCATGTTTCGAAAAAACACATTTCGGAGAAACTCCGGAACTCGAGAGACCCCCGTTAGAGCTAGTTCCCGCTTTCCCAGCTCGGTCAGCGAATAGACCTTTTTCTTGCCTTCTACCCGATAGGCGATAACGCGCTGGTCTTCCAACTGCTTAAGGTGCGGATAAATATTGCCGGGTGATGCGAGAACGCCGTTTGCCCGGCAATATTTGATGAATCCATAGCCGATGAGTTCGTCGTTCTGTAACAAGTAATTGAGGATCATCATCCTTATAAAGGGTTTGCGCGGCATAATTCACCCCAGTCTTAGAAAAGGATCTGTAGTTGCTGTTAAGGGTAATTGACCCGAGTCCGGGTTTCAAGATTTTTTTGACAGGCAACCTGTCTTCGTATATGTTTTAAGATATATCATAAAAGATATAAATGAGATAGATAGTGGAGTAGGGGTGGGGAGCAATATGTTAGAAAAATACGCTAAGTGGATATCACGATTGAAATGGCCGATTGTCGTTCTATGGTTTGGATTCGCCGCGGGAGCATTGCTATTCTTGCCTAATCTGGGTGTTGTGGTATCACACACTAGCACCAACTATCTTCCAGCCCAATCCCAAACGATGCAGGGCCAAAAGCTGCTGAATCAGGTAAATCCAAAGCAACATGCAGAGAGCACAGGTGTCATTGTACTGCACAATCCCAGTGGTCTTACCGCTCAGGATCAACAATATTTTCAAAGAACACTCTCGGAGATCAATGCCCATCGAACGAAGTACGGTATCCGATACCTTGACGATATATACAATACCAGCCACAAATTGTCTTCTGCCTACGTCAGTCATGACAATACCACGGAAATCGCTTCGGTAGGGTTTTTGCATAATGAAATGAGTTCGGCGACCGCCGCGGCGATTACTCACCTTAAAGCCATTTTCAATCGTCCCCCGACTAACGCAAAAGTCTTTTTGACGGGGCAAGCGCCCATTGAACAGGATAATATTCAAATTTCTCAAGCCGGTGTCAAAAAGACCGCGGTGGTGGCCATCAGCCTAGTGTTCTTGATTTTACTCCTAGTCTTTAGGTCCATTGTTACTCCATTTATGGCGCTTTCGTCCATTCTTGTTTCGTATCTCATGACCTCGGGGATTGTTGCCTTGTTTGCCGAGCGTGGTCTTCCAGTCTCCAGTTTCACTCAGATGTTTCTCATTGCCATCCTGTTTGGGGCGGGAACAGACTACTCTATCATTATGATCAATCGATATCAGGAGGAGATGCTGCGCAGCAAAGGGGCAGTCGAGGCCGCGTTGACCTCGGCTCTGAAAGCGGTAAGTAAGACGGTGGTTTTTAGTGCTTTGACTGTGCTCGTATCGTTTGCGGTGTTGGGTCTGGCGAAATTTGGGCTGTACCGCAGTGCGGTTGGCGTCTCCATTGGGATCGCGATTACGCTCTTGACCAGTCTGATATTCTTGCCCGCATCACTAAGCATTTTGGGTCACTCGGCCTTTTGGCCCCGCCGCATCACTACAGGGGGAACTCACCGTCGGTCACGGATTTGGATGGCTACCAGCCGCGTAGCAGTTGGACGATCATGGCTGACCTTGTTGGCCTTGCTGGTGATGTTGATTCCGGTAGCCATGCTGTTTACCAACCAGCGGTCCTTTAATCCGTTAGACGATATCCCGTCTGCACCGTCTGCCGACGGGTTTCATGTCGCAGCCCAAGCATTTGGGCCAGGAAGCGTATTGCCTAGTCAAATCGTGTTGAAAAGTCCCAATAATCTTCGGACCCCGCAAGGGTTAACGACGATTGAAAACATGTCTAAAGCCATGGCCGGAGTAGCCGTGGTAAAAGAGGTGCAAAGCGCCACTCAACCGGGCGGACTTCAGTTGTCCGCGTTTGACCTCAGTAGTCAGAATCAAACAGCAGCTCAAGGCTTGCAACAAGTGGAAAAGGGGCTGGCTGGATTAGATCTGCAGCTCTCCGCCAAAGGAAAATCGGGGAGCGCAAACAGTCAAGCATTGGCGCAGGGACTAGAGCAAATAACCTTGGGTTTGACTCAACTAAGTGGGGGATTGGGCTTGCTGTCCGGGGCCATTTCCGGGGTGCAAACAGGAATGACTCAATTGGGAAATGGCCTTGGTCAGACCGCGGATTCGACTGGCCAGATCTCGTCTGCCATGGCGGAATCGTCTGATGCGACGAACAAACTGTCTCAGGCCTCCGATAATTTGGCGGGTGCGATTGCTGCATGGGCCACCATCCACCCGGATACTCAAGGAAGCCCACAGTGGACAGAAATCGAAAGTCTCAGCCAATCGATGCAATCGGGACTGCAGAAAGAATCGAAAGCATCAGAACAACTGGTGCAAAATTTTGGAAAGATCGAGCCCGGCTTTTCCCGATTGCAGCAAAGCGTCGGAGGTCTCAGACAAGGGATGTCTCAACTTTTGGGCCATGCGAATCAGTTGGAGTCAGCCGCCGAGTCATTGGTTAATGCGAACCAGAAAGCCACCACGGGAGTGTCATCATCAATAGCCGCTGGTGGTGCGGCTACAGCGCAAATGACCCAGGGATTTAATCACTTGACTAAGGGTCTTAATCAGGTGACGTCATATTTGTCAGCGTCGACGTCCGCCCAACAGACCGGTGATCCCGGTTTCTATGTCCCACAGGGCGCGCTCACTAATCCGAACATCCAACACGCTATGAATGCCTATATTTCTCCGGATGGTCATGTGGCTAAATTTACCATCATCTTTAACGTCAATCCCTACTCCGTGGCAGCCTTGAATCATGTCAACAGCATTACCGCTGCTGCCAATGTGGCTTTAGCGAGCAGTCCGATTCATGCGGGCACGGTGTATGCGACGGGCACCACGCCGACCCAGTCGGCGCTCAACCGGGTATCGACCCAGGATTTTACTCGCACCGTCATGATAGTGCTCTTGGCCATTTTTATTCTGCTGGTGCTCTTGCTACGGTCCATCATCACACCGCTTTACATGATTGCCTCCTTGGCAGGCACCTATTTCGTCACGGCCGGGCTCGTGCAGGTGATCACCATACATGTGTTGGATAAACCGGGAATTAGTTGGACTGTCCCGTTCTTTATGTTTCTCTTGTTGATTGCGTTGGGGGTAGATTATAGTATTTTTCTAATGTCACGATTTGAAGAGGAACTCGGTTACGGCATGTCCCCTCAAGAAGCGATTCAGACCGCCATGGGGAGTATGGGGGGAGTGGTGTTCTCCGCCGCTCTCATTATGGCCGTAACGTTTGGTTCGATGCTGGTCACCGGTGTGTCCTCGCTGATGGAATTAGCGCTTGCTATCATGGTGGGGCTTTTGCTATACGTCGTCATATTCTTGGGGCTCTTTGTCCCCGCTTGCGCATCCGTATTTGGCAGAGCGCATTTCTGGCCATTTGGCGAGAAAGCCCGTAGCAACGCGGTGCCGATGGGTTAATGTGGCTTGCGGCATCCTTGCTAAGATCAACCGAGGGTTTTTTACGGGCGGGGGGACGCGCCTGCAGTTTCTCCCAGAGGTTGGCGGGATCGTCTGCGACTGATCGCCCAATGAACCCGGGACCGTCATGCGCTGAGGCTTCAGACGTTTCGTGGACCATTGCCAATTCCACCGGTTGCGCAAGCTTTGATGAATCTTCATAAAGGTTGGGCAACCCGGCTCCGCACGATCGATCCGGGACTGTGGTTTATCGGTTCGGACCACAGCATTTAGTGTGGTCCGAATCCTATATATATATACCGGCGGGCACAGTTGGGACCCGTTTATCTCATCCAGGATATGTGGTTGAGATTACGGTGTGCGATCAAATAGTGGGAGTTGGTCCGGATTGGTTCGTTGGCGAGACACGCGAATCCCAATTGGCTGAGTGAGCTAATTGCTCCTCATACCACGCCAATTTCTGCATCAATTCGGCCTGCTGTTTGTGCAACAACTTTTGATGGTGTTGAAGAGAGGCCAGTCCATCGCGCCTCGGAAATCGTTCCCCATGTTCTGACGGACGCAACTCGTCAAAAAAGGAAACCTGGGCCAGATTAACGATGACGGTAGGTCTCAATTTCGTTGTTTTCAGCGCATCGATGGTCCTGTAATATTGGGGGTGATCAGAATAGGTAGCACCAACCGAACAAGCGGAGCGCGGTTGTGCGAATCGTGCGAAACTACCTGGTGGTCCGTCAGCGGAGTGGGCGGGATGATCGGGTTTCGCGACAAGGCCCGTAAACAGGAGCGCGAGATCTCATGCCGAATATTACCATTGGCACCATCACCATTCCTTATACGATTGAAGAGAGACCCCGCCGACAGCATCCAGCTATTCAGATCGACGCCCAGAAAAGGGTCACGGTGCTGTTGCCACCGGATTATGGTCTCAAGGAGATTGAGCCGTTGCTTCATCGCAAGGCACGGTGGATACTCAAACATCTTAACTCAACGCAGCCCCTGCCAAGCGTGCCTCTCAAGGAATTTGTCACCGGGGAAGAGTTTTTGCTGCGTGGCCAGCTTCTGCGAATGAAGGTGCAGCGGCAAGACAAGCCGCCTCAAGTCATCCTTGAGGGTCGGCAGATTCTCGTCACGGTTCCCTACATACCGTCGCCACAACAACCTATCCTCGTCCGCGAACTGTTGACTACTTGGTATCAGCAGGAAGCCCAGTGTTTGTTGCCAGAGCGCATCGACCTTTACAGTCCCATCGTCGGGGCGGCTCCGGCACGTCTTAAAATTGCGGAGTACAAGTCCCGTTGGGGCTTCTGCCGTGACGACGGGCTGATTGCGTTGAACTGGCGCATCGTACAAGCGCCACTCTCGGTGATTGATTATGTCATTGTCCATGAACTCACGCATCGTCGGTACCCGCATCATCGTCAAACGTTTTGGGAGGCAGTGCGGGTGATTCTTTCAGATTTTGAGACGCGTAAACAGTGGCTGCGGGATCATGGAGCAGAGTTGGGGTGGTAATTATCCATACGAACGCCACCAAATGGCAATACTTCGAGTCTCAGCCTTGTTGGACTTTGGCTTGACGTGCTCTAAAGAGCGGGTGATTTGGTCTTGCGGTTGGGGCGTATCGCCATGGTCCAGTAGAGCAAACCGATGAGCAAGCCAATCAGAACACTTACTGCGATGCGCGAGAAGTCGGTCACACTGATAGGAGCCAGCATTACAATATGTCCGTCCAAAAACGAGAACAGCGACTTATGGTAGTACCGCCATAAGGTATGGTTCATAGTGGCTATGGAGATAATCGCTGAACCCAGCAGAAAGGCCGCGCGGACCGTCTTGTGTATGCGAAGCCAAAAGTGCGCGAAAAGCCACGAAAATGGGCATACCAGGAAAAGGAAATAACGGCCTTGCAAGAAGTATGCACCGGTTAAGACATCATATTGCCATTGGAGGGTCCATAGCGTGGCGCCGCCAATGGCCAACCAGGTCACCGCCAGAGTCCACCCGGGCTTCTTCCAGGATGCAATCATGCCGCCTGCCAACAAGAAACATGCGGTGAGTGCCAGCACATCATGGATCCACGGCTTTGAATCCCATGGCTTCCACCAGGGACAGTTCATCCCAAAAAAGAGTTGGGTCACCATCAAGTTCATTTCAAAAGGCAGGTTCCAGAACTCACGGTGGAACACAAAACCGAAGGTCCTGGGGTTCAGACCGGAACTTTGATATGTGAGGGGCACAACCAGCGATTGATAGCGATGGACTGTGAGTGCCAGCCAAGGCAGCGACACTCCCATCGCGACACTAAAGGCTATACCCAACCAAACCCAACGTTTTCGGGGGGATGCGGCATGTGACCAGACGGCGTGAATGACAAAGGGAGTGGTGATGAACAAGGCCAGGTAGGCTTCTTCTTTGGTCCACATCGCTAATCCGGCGACTAGGCCGAAACCGACCGCCGCAGACTTCGAAAGAAGTTGGGAAATGTGGCGAAAACCCCAAACAGCCGCTAAAAAAATTCCCATGCAGGCCGTAACCGAGACGATGTCGTTGCCAATCGTGCCGCCCAGCATCCCTAGGGTGGGGATGGAACATGCCAATGTCATCAGCGTGGTTAGTCGAAGGCTGCGCGAGCTTTTCACCAGGCCCAGCACGGCATTCCAGAGAACACCGAATATGCCCAACCACAATGCGGTGATGATCCGGGCAGCATAGGCTGCAGTTAAAATGTTTTTCATCACAAACAGCCGCAAGAATAGGGCAATGCTTTGATAGTACAGAGGAGGATAGACGGCAACATAATTTTGGCTGCCTGCCTGTTGAGATTGGACAGTCTGACTGGCGCGGGCCAACTCATGGAGCGCACCTTGTCTTTGGCTCTGTGTCATGGAGAACCATGACCAAGGATCGAACAGAATGCGCTTTCGTTGAGACAATTCAATGGACGCGAACTCTGACGAGGAGGGACTAAAGATCCAAGGCGCTTGACCTGCCGGAACAATGTCTTGGCGGGGAGCAAGCACATGATATTCCATATATTGAATGTAAGCGAAGTGAGCGGGTTCATCAGGGCCTTGCCATAGGGGCATAATTCCAGCCCAAACAGTCCCCAAAAGGAAAAAGGTAAAAAATACTAGAATCCCATCAGTCCAGTGGATCCTATTCATAACGTCTGCTCCATTTCATTGTCAGAATAATCGGCGGGTATCGATTGGTACACATCGATCACCTCATGGGTGGGGTGTTGAGTCGATGCGGCACGGTGCGACGAGTCTGGACCGTTTCGAGATACTCCGCGTCTCCGTTCACCGCCCACAAATCATAGTGGGCGCCTAGTGCGTTCTTGGCGGCGAAAAACCCGGTGAGCATGGCGTGGTCTTGGTTGTTGTAGCGATGCATGCCGTTGCGCCCAGCGACTTGCAAATTGGGTATCTGTTTCGCCAAAAAGCGTTGGATTGTGCCCAAGTGGGTACGATAGTCGTGGTCATAGACAGGATAGGCTTTTGGGACACGCACTACCGCCCCGTCTACACATTGCGCTCGGCCCAGCAATCCAATCGCCCGAGCTTCTTGTTCCGCTAAGGCTAATAGCTCAGCATCCGTGGTGTTCCACAGTCCATCGCCTTCAAAACAAAAATATTCCATTCCGAGGCATGTCTTTGAAGGGTCTGGCACCATGGCTGAACTCCAATTCTTAAAATTTTGGATGCGACCAACTTTGACCCGGGGATCGTGAATGTAAATCCAGTGGTCAGGGAACACCTGTGGGGCATCGATAATTAAGGCGACGGTAATAAAGTCGCGGTAGTGCAGGGACTCTGCCGCATTTTGAACGCTCATGGGAGCGGAGGGCCGCAATGCGCGCACTAATGACCGGATTGGCATGGATGATATGACCTGATCGGGAGCCACAAATTGCTGGTCGGAGGTACGGATGGCGGTGACGCCGGTTCGTGGCTCCCACACGATGCGGGACACCTTAGCCCCCATCCTTAGCGTTCCCCCACGGGTTTGGATGTGGCGGCCGATGCGTTCCCATAACATGCCGGGTCCCAATGTGGGATACCAAAACGTGTTAATCAGGGTTTTGATCGCCGTGCCCGATCCTAGGCGAGGGAACAGTGCAGCTTTTACGGCACTGGTTAAGTTCAGTCCTTGGATTCTTTGAGTGGCCCAATCCGCGCTAATTTCATTACAGGGCATACCCCACACTTTTTCCGTATAGGTTTTGAAAAACACCTCATAAAGACGCTTACCAAATTGATTGGTCACCCAGTCTTCAAATGTTTCTACGGGATAACGGGGAACAAGGCGGCTTTTTAGGTAGTGGGTCAGACACAGCGTCGTGTTGAGAAGTCCCAAGTTGCTGAAGGCGTTGCCAGCACGCAAGGGATAGTCATAAAACTTTCCCCCATAAAAAATGCGGGATAGACGGTGGCAGCGCACTAAATCGTCTCCAAGCATGGTGTGCCAAAAAGATTCAATATCAGGATTTTTGGTGAAAAAGCGATGGCCACCAATGTCGAAACGATACCCCTTAAACTCTACTGTACGAGAAATTCCGCCGACGAAGTGGGGATCTTGTTCATAGATGGTAACCTGGTGCGCTGTTTGAACCAATTCATAGCCCGCCGATAGGCCGGTGGGACCCGCTCCAATCACCACGATGTGCATGGCAAAGTCCTCTCTTTCACGATGTGCCGATTTCAGAAATTTATGGTTGACCAGGTTGCGGAGATTTATCCCTAGAGAAAAATGTGGCGCTTGCCTCTTTGCCATGAAGACGTCGATTCATGGACCGATGGTTTTGTTATGTGACGTTGCACTTTGTCAGTTGATATGCAAGAGTTATTTCATATCGGTGCAAAAGGGGAATCCTTAATGACGGACCTTACATATACTCATCCTACGTCGAATTCGTATGCGCTCTATGAGTTAGCAAAGCAGGTCATACCTGGAGGAGTTCAGGGAAATATTAAATATTATGATCCCTATCCCTTGTCGTTTGCGTCTGCTAAGGGAGCCTGGCTGAAAGATGTAGACGATCACGATTATGTAGATTACCTGCTGTCGTTTGGAGCGTTGATCCTTGGTCACGGACATTCAGTGGTAAAACAAGCGGTAGAAGAGGTTTGGGATACTTATGGCACGTCCTCTTTTGGAGTCCCCTATCCATTGGAACTCACGATGGGCAAGAAGATTAAATCGCTCTATCCCAGCATTCAACAAGTGCGTTTTACCAATTCTGGCTTGGAAGCGACACTTCTTGCGATTCGTTTGGGTATGGCATATACCGAGAAGTCCTCCATTGCAAAGTTTGCTGGCCACTATCATGGCGGTCATGAACAGGTCTTGGTGAGTACCCAGCCCATCATTAATGATGGGACTCATCCCCGACAAGTCTCCGAGTCCAGGGGCCTGCCAGATTACTATCTTGATCACACCATAGTTCTGCCGTTCAATGACACTGAGACATCTGAGCGCATATTGCGGGAAAACCAAGATCGGATTGGTGTGGTGATCCTGGAGCCCCTGCAAAGTGGATACATTCCGGCCAACCCTCAATTTCTGCAACACTTGCGACGGGTTACCAAAGAGTTGGGCATGGTGCTCATTTTTGATGAAGTGAAAACAGGCTTTCGCGTTCGGTTGGGAGGAGCTCAAGAGCTCTATGACATACAACCGGACCTGACTTCTTTAGGGAAGGTACTGGGCGGCGGATTCCCAATTGGAGCGGTTGGGGGTCGTAAGGATATTCTTGAGATGACTGCACCACGACCGAATGCGCCTCATGACGTGGTCTTTCACAGTGGAACATTTAACGGAAATCCTATGTCTCTATTATCGGGACTTCGCACGATTGAATTTTTGCAAGACGGAGATCACTATGGGATGCTATTGAAAATGACTGAGAATCTCAGGCAGGAAGTGGAACGCCTCGGCAAAAGGTATGGGCTGCCGATAAAGACGGTGGGAGAGGGATCTATTTTTAATCTCGTTTTTGTTAATGAACAAGAGGGAAATGGCGCAAGGCCGTGGGATATTGTTGCTGCGGAACAATCTGCAGATCATCGGCGGTTACGCGGGCAACTCGATTTTCTACTAATGGAACATGGGGTATTTTCTAAGCCCTATAATCGCTTTTCCTTGTCATTGGCACACGACGAAAAGGCTATTCAGCATACTTTGGATGCCTTCGAAAAGAGCTTCGCCGCGCTAATAAAAAGGGGTTGACATTACGGACTATCCGCCGTCACCCTGGGCGCGATATGCAGTAAACGTTGCTTCTCAGATGGATTTTCTAGCGGCTCCCCTGACGCTATTGCCGGCATGAATGTCTTCGGACATCTATCAGTTGCAAGCACTTGGGCGAACTTTATGGCCGACCCTAATAATGCTAAGGACTTCGGCGATCTCATTCGCCTGTTTTTCGAAAAGGTTGTGGTACGCAGTGAGGTGTTGGAAACCACGGTGTTCCTCTGATAGATGATCCGCAGAAAGATAAGAAACCCCACAGTCGGAGTCTCAAAAATATGGTGACGGGAGGGGGACTTGAACCCCCACGAGTTGCCTCATACGCCCCTCAAACGTACGCGTCTGCCGGTTCCGCCATCCCGTCGAAAGGATGTATCATTGGTGTCGAAGGTGTTGCATGTGCGCTAAAATATAGAAGACCTCGTCATCCATAGAGCTTGACTATTGTAACTAGTCTGTGCCGATAAGTTGCTAAAAATACCTAAGGCTTTTCGACAGCGCTGTAATTATACTACAGGCACGCACCATGGGCAACTGTTCTAGAAATATCGCAGTGCTGACGCATGACGAAATATAACAAATAGGTTCTGGGGCCAAAACACCGCTGGGGACTTGAAATGATTGGCACGACTCCCGTAAAACCTCGGCTATGCCAGGCAAAATGACCGTTTCGTTTGAAACGGCTGCGAAGGGCTATGAGAAACAACCGCTAGGGTGTCAGCGGGCCAATGGCCCGCTTCCGAAGAAATTCGGGTCGTAGCCACTGACCGGTCCAGGTCTCACGGAAGAAGCGAATGGCGTCTTGATAACCACGCGTGGCGAGCAGCGCTTTCCCGACCTCTGTCCAGAAGGTGAGCGCGTTGAGCAGATGGGCCAGTTTCATGAGATAATGCCAGCCCTTGAGGGCGGTCCAATCATAGGAAAACGCATGCTCAAAGTGGTCCCCGTGCCGTTTTTCTACTAAAAAATTCGTTTCGATGGCCCAGCGATGGCGTCCGGCCCGATTACAGCGGGCCACCACCGTGTCGGCGGTGAGCGGTTGCCCAGACAGCCATGCCCAGTCCGACTCGTGGGTCTCTCCCTTGGCGTCAATCCAGGTTTCGTGGCACAGGGCGACGTGGACCCGCCGCGATTTCTGTTGACCCTTTTCCGTCCACGTATAGTCGATCTCATTGACCCAGGTAAACACTTGGAAACGGTCGCCCCAGTGATATTCCCGGCGCTGCGCGCCTACGGTATCCAGACGGCGCAAGCCGTCGACTTCTTCCCACACACTGGGCAAGCAGGCCCGGGGTAACACGATGAGGTAATCCCAATGATTTTGATGGCACAAGGCCATGAACGGCCCGTTCGGGTACAGACCATCCAGCACCAAGATTAATCGACGACGCGGAAACCACTGTTTCAGCCGCTGCGCCAAGCGGCGGAAGGCCTTGAGTTCACAATCTTGTTTTGTGTCCGGCGGTGCCGCCGGATCGTTTTCCGCGAAAATGGTGGTTAATGGCAGCGCCATCCCGGATTCGACCACCAGCACTGCTTCCACCACGTAGACGCGATAGCGGGTATTGGTATCCGAGAACTCCTGGCGGAGGGCCTCGGGGGCAAAGGGTTGGTGTCGCGCAAATTTCTCCGATCCATCCACCGCGATGACCCAGCGGTGCTGCACCAGGTACTGTTGGACCCCGTGCTGACGAAGCAATGAGGTGATTCGGTCGCGTAAAACGGTATCCCAGGTGTCGACCGGAATCGTCCGCAAAAGCCGCTCCACGGTGTCAAAATGCGGCACCGTCGTGATGTCTGGAAACACCTCGTGAAGGACCGCCAATAACGTCGGGCTCGTCGCGTTCCGATTGGCCTCGCGCCGCGAGGCGTACTGAAACACAAATAAGAGCAGCCCATAAAAGAGGACAACGGCAATCCGATGGCGTACGCTGCCCACACGACGCAAATCCGGGATCTGCGTGAGCTTTTTAAAGATGCCCGGCAGATGCTGCCGCCACACCTGTAATTGGGCCTCCACCGCGGCCTCCCGAGCGGCCTGTTCTTCCTCCGGTGTCCGATACGGCACTTTGGTATTGGGCAGGGTCGTGGTCCCTCCTTCGCGCAAAGGCGGGCGTCTCCCAGACCGAGCCGTCATTCGATCTCCTCCATCTTCGGCAACGGCCAGGGGGTTTCCAATGCTTGGCGCCAGTGACGCACCACCGGATACATCCAGATGGTCTTTTTCGGGAGGGTGGCCTGCTTGGTGCGGCTATTCCGCCCGCGTCCCGCGGTCAGGCCCACACACTGCCAATTGGCCGCGGCATAACAGGTGCCTCGCCAAGGCTCTTCGACAAAAGTTTCCAGTAAAACCGGCGCAAACCCATACCGCGCTTGCCAATCGGCCCGAATGCGCCGGGCCGCCAGTCCTAACACATGGCTGGCCAAATGGGGGATATGCACGCGGGGCAAAATCAAAAAACGGCTATTGTTGACAATCCGCGCCCGAAAACGCGCACGCGTTGCCGCATCCCACCCAATCCAGGTATCGCGTGCCTGGAGTTTTTGAGCGGCCGACGCGAAGAGCAAGCCGCCGAGCCGGACCGGCTCGGACCCTGCGAGGGACACGATCCAGTACTGTTGGCGCGCCCCAAACGCTTGTTGATAACCCAAGGGGTGAAACGTCGCCATCGTGGCGTTCCAGATGGGCATGTCGCTGGGATCCACCGGGGTGACCACCAGGGGTTGCACCGCAACCAGGCTGGTGGTGATCGCGATATCTGGGATCGGGTCGCCTTGGTGGTCGGCGGACGGCCGCCCACGCCGAGGGGCCCGTTTGGGGGGCACCGGCATCCAGTGGGCCGCTTCAATCGCATCGAGGAGTTTCCGACAGGCGGCAAGGCGTGGGGCTCCCGTCGCCGTCGTCCATGGGAGATTCTCGCACAGGGTGGCGACCAGTTCTGGTCGCCCCAGGCGTCGAAACCGGCGCAGGGTATTCTGGATCAACGCAATATCGTCTAACGAAAAATACCGATCACCAATCCAAAAGGGTTCATCAAAGCGTATGGGCATCGCAGTCTTTCGCTCCTTGTACGGACTCGATGCTATCATCTCAGACCTTCAAAAAAAGATCCAGTCCCCTTACAGAAAAAATTTTCCAAGACCCTCGTACGGTGAGAGCGTTTCAAGGCTCATGCGTCAGCACTGCTTGGAATAGGCACTATTATTACT
>JAJYHT010000009.1 GCA_021784595.1 Bacillota bacterium
GATCCCGCGGAGACGCGTGCTCATCTAGCTCGTGCGCTGATGAGCCTATTTAATAAAAAGGAGGACCGGCCGCGCAAGCGGCACGGCAATATCCCGTTATGAATCCAGATAAACAAAATGAAGAAGTGTTGGATCCCGGTGTGGCTGTTGCCATTATGGCGGCGTTAGCAGCGGTTTTAGGAGACACTTTCAATGAGTCGACAGGACAAATAAGGATTCGGGAAAGTTGGCCTCGCACCACTTTGTGGCGTTGGCTGTAAAAACTAGGCGAGGAAACTGGAGAAGAGGGGACGACAACCAATGGCAGTCCGGAAGTTTCGTATTACCGTGAATGGTGTGGTATATGACGTAGAGGCGGAGGAGATTGAGGGCGTCAAGCCACAACCCGTAGCGCCGGTGACGGCTTCTGAGAAAACCGTTGCACCATCTGCGCCTCCTACGGTCTCGCGCCATGTTACTGAAAGCGGCGTAGTGGTCGAGGCCCCGCTTCCAGGGGCCGTGTTGGATGTGCGGGCTGCAGCGGGACAAATAGTGGAGGTAGGGCAAATTGTGGTGATTTTAGAGGCCATGAAAATGGAAAACGAAATTACTGCCCCCGTTTCGGGACGCATCAGCGCAATTTATGTGCACAAAGGGGGAGCTGTCAATGCCCAGGATCCCCTCTTCGCCATCGAATCTTAAAACGGGCAATTTAGTAGTGGTCGCCCCGCACCCAGATGACGAAGCGCTGGGTGCGGGGGGATTAATCAGCCAGTTTGTAGAAAACGGGCATCGGGTGGATGTCATTTTGCTAACCAATGGCGATGGATTTGTGCAAGACGCAGAACGCTACTACCTGACCCTCGAGGTGACGCCAGAGGAATATCTTAACTTGGGATACCGACGTATGCGCGAAACCCTGGATGCCATGGCGGTTCTGGGTGTGGGACCCGAACACGTCCACTTTTTAGGTTTTCCCGATGGGGGATTAGACCAACTGCTGTTCAATCATTGGGTCGGAGAGCCTTTTCGCAGTGTGACCACCGGAGCGACAAAATCTCCCTATATTGAAACTTTGGGCGAAAACACGCCATATTTGGGCCGTGAACTGTTGAGTTTATTGCGGCGCCTGTTCTTAGATATTAAACCGCGGTGGGTTGTGGCGCCTAGCGGATATGACGAACATCCCGATCACTGGGCCACTGGTGCATTTGCTCGTTTGGCGGGGACCGGTTCCCAATTTGATATGCAGCATCTTAGTTATTTGGTGCATTGGCCAGCATGGCCCTTGCCACTGGCATTTCGTCCTCTGCTTCATCAACGGGCGCCTGAGGCACTATACCACCTGAATCCCCGACGATGGCGAGAATTTGTTTTTGATTCTGATACCGTTATGCGCAAGCGAAGGGCGCTAATGGCTTATCAAAGTCAGGTGGAATTAATCAAACCGTTCATGCTCGCTTTTGCGAGATTGTCGGAGATGCTGATGGAAGAATCGGTGTCTGACATGCCGTCCTCCGACGGGGATGAGGTCAATGGACAGGCCACGGATTTGCAGTGGATTACGCTGGAGAACCCTTCACGGAACGCATGGACCAAGTGGTTTAACCAGGATGCGCCCATTCATCGTGTGCGGTGGGGGATTTTAAATGGATATCAGAGAGTGCAAGTCGAATTGCGCAGGTCTATGACTGTGGAAGAGACATTTCACGTTTCACTGCACATGCCCCATACTAGCACTATGAGGCATTGGCGGGTTGATGCCGCTGGCGTTGCATCTGGCTTGCGTAGCGAAGTGGTGAAGAGCGCGATGACAGGGCGGTTGATCACAGTGGCCTGGCCGCTAACCGAATATGACCACAATCAGGTGGCCATGTTGGGGGTTCAGATTTCTAATGATGAATCGTGGCAGGGGCGCATCCCGATGGAACGGTACCGCATTCCGATAGAAAACACGATTATTTAACAATTATAGATTTAAGGGGTGTTGTCTGATGAAGGTGTGGATTTCAGTAGACATGGAAGGCATAAGCGGTATTGTGGAACGATCCCAATTGTTGCCGGGACAGGCCCAATATGAACGGGGCCGCCAGTATTTAATGGCTGAGTTGGATCCCATCATCCAGACATTGCAGAGTCAACCAGATGTAGACGAGATCCTTATCAACGATTCCCATGACGGGATGGTTAACTTACTGTGGAACCAGCTGCCTGACGGAGTGCGACTGATCTCCGGCGGGACCAAGGCGCTCTCGATGAATCAAGGAATGGCAGGCGCAGATATAGGGTTTTTTGTAGGCTATCATGCGATGGCGGGGACTGCTGCGGCAGTAATGGACCATACCTATTCGGGAGAAATATTTCGCGTTGCCATCAATGGGCGTGACGTGGGTGAGACGGGCATTAACGCGGTAGTGGCCGGCCACTACGGGGTGCCAGTTTTGATGGTCACCGGTGATGACAAATTGTCGCGTGAAGCGGCGGCACTGTTGGACGGCGTGGTCACAGTGGTCGTAAAGGAAGGAGTAAGCCGCAATTCGGCAATTTTGTACGGTCCCAAAGAAACTGCCCGACGTCTGGTTCAAGGGGTGGAACAGGCATTAACGTTGTTCAGGGAAAAATCGGCACAACCCTATCGGGTGGAGTTGCCCGTTCGGTGGGATATTGGATTGATGACCGCGGACATGGCGGACCGCGCGATGTACTGCCCCGGAATGGAACGCATTGACGGACGGACGGTGTCTTATCTAGCTAGTACCGTACTTGAGGGATTTCGTGCCTTTTACACCGTGATGGCACTGGCCAGTGGCCGCCCTTTGTATTAAAGGATAGTCCCGCATGCATCGGAACCGGAAGTGCCTGGTCTAACAACCCCGCATATACATGGTGCTCATCGAGCCAGGTGCCTCCATTATTTAGAATTCCAACGAACGGCAGGTACTGTGAGGTAGGAATGACATAAGTACAGCCGTTCGGTGAAACCTCACGCCTGTATATCCCTTGGGATTGATCGTGGCATGATTGTGTCTATTGTCTGAACAGCTCGATGTTCGGTCCCAGTAGGGATTCGAGCGGACCAACGACCGACGACGCGGTGAAGACCTCTCAGAAAATCGCGTCTCTAAAGAGAATATTGCTGACGCGATAAGGCCGCCCGGAGTCGTAACGTACGCCATCACCGGCCTCATCGAGGGCTTTTAGAATGACACTTTTCATGTGCTCGAGTGCCCCTTGGCCAGTTATGCGAATGTATCCGGCTCTCCGGAAAAAGTCTACCTGAACCTGAGATATTGCACCCATAGTCACTCAGTCCTTCATTTGCTTGGAATTCGAAATCCAAGACACGATTTCGCAAATGTTCACGTGTTTCGTAGTATCCACCCGTAATGTAGCACCTATTGCAAGAGGTTCTCCCGCCTTGGCTATCCAATCGGTAAAATCGACGCCGCCGCTGATGTGTCCATCGTGTCGCCCACTACGTTGGCGCTCGGAAAAGCGTTGTGCCGCAATCTCGGGAGGGCAGTCACAATATACCTCGACAATGGGGGTTTGCAGACGCTTTAGGTCTTTCGGCGCGAATCGTCGATCAAAAACGCTGTCAAGAATCGCGTTGGGCATAGTCATCGCCAAACGATACATCAACTCAATGCTAACGCTTCCTAATTTTTTCGACCAATCACGATCCTTGACCCCCATTGAATCGAATAACACTTCCTTGAACAGGTCTTTCTCTAATACTGGCCAACCCAATTTTTTCGAAATCGATACTGCCAAGGTGGTCTTTCCTGATCCTGGCAAGCCATTAACGATGACGTACATTAATGCCACTCCTTTTGCACGTATTCCAAAATTTCATCAAGGCTTCCCCGCATCCGAACCGTGGGTACGTGTGAAGCAGCGGTGATCGCGCACCCTCGCCGCTCAAGCGAAAAGGTTTCCGGGCAGAGAAAAATAAACCGCAGGCAACGCGCCAGGTTAGGCCCCGTGACTAAGGCCGAGTCGGCGACATGGATGAGCTGGCCCAATTGCTCCGGGCCCAGCGCCTCAGCCAGACGGTCACGTCTATTGGTCAAACCAATTCTATTCGCCGTGGCGGGTGCCAAACCCCTTGCAGAATATTACGACTATTTAATGTTTCTTTTGCCAAATTTATGTTAGGTGCGGAATACGTGATGGATAATCGTGGTCCGATGGGCTGGACCCGCTGGGCTCTATCCAGTAGTTACTGGGTCGCGGAGCCCAACCTCTTAAGCGTTGTACACTACTACCAGTGCGTTTGATAGCTGAAGCCCTGAGGCAGTTCCCGTTTTTTTGAAATAGTCAGAATGTATCCTTATAAAGCGGGCTGCTTGACGTATCCTCTAATTGATCTTGCGTGAGGACACTGGCTCATTCGCCGATAGCCAATAAGCTCGTGCACCCGGCCGCAATGACGGTCTGCCCGCTGGCCTATCCGTCCGGTTGTCCGAAGATCGCGAATTGGGTCGATCGAGTGGCGGCGATATTTGGTTGGCGGAGTACGTCGCAGGGCAGGGTGAAGAACGTGCAGCTGGTGTATTTTGTAGGACGCGAATCTCGATAGCTTGTGCGCAGGCATGAAAACAATCCCAACGGCGGCATAAATCACCCATACAGGGTGATGCGGTCGTAGCCGCGACTTGCGACAATGATAATTAAATAAAGAAGTGCACATGGACTTGCAGCCAATGCTAAAAGTCTGATTTACCACAATGGAAAGGTGCCCCACATTATTCCCTATCGAGCTAGTCAATGGCGGCATTTTTTACCTATGTTGGCACCCGTATATCTCTTAACTGTTAAGTTGTTAATGATGCGTTACATACCACTTAGGACGGTAAACGTCCTCCGGTTCGCGCTTGGACGTCAGGTTTCATATCGCGCAGGCAGTCTTTAAATCGACCCGTAGCCATTGTAGTTCACACTGATACATCTTTTGAAGGAGTGGTCTAAAAATCAGTCTGCAACGCGAAAATCGAGTACCCATATGGTAGCCATCAACATCGTCAATTGTCAAAGGCGGGATTATCGTGCAAGCCAATGAGTTGAGAGAATTGCAAATGAAGGAATTGGAGATGCTATTGGAGGTCGAACGTATCTGCCAAAAGCATGCCATTACATATTATTTGATTGGGGGATCCGCTTTAGGCGCGGTCAGGCATGGTGGATTTATCCCATGGGATGATGACGTCGACATCGCGCTGCCGCGATCTGATTATCTGCGGTTTTTGAAGGTCTGCGCACGGGAACTCCAGGGGCCTTACTACCTTCAAACCTACCAGACTCAGCCGCATTTCCCCTTTTCCTATGCGAAGATTAATCGTCATAACACCACCTTTATCGAGCCCTCTTTGGCGAAACTTAGGATACACCACGGAATTTTTATCGACGTGTTTCCGCTGGATGGGGTTCCCCATTTCCCCCTGTTTCGAATGATTCAGGATATTTTCTTTAAAGTTGTTCGGCGTATTCCCATCGGCAAGTCTCAGAGATTAACCTTTTGGCGATGTTGGTCTATGGACTGGATTATTTCCAGAGTGTCTACCGACCTGGCAGAAAACTGGGCCAACCATATAGGAGGGGCTCGAGAAATTATGGACCGCAGGATATTCGGTGCGCCTCGACGAATTCAATTTGAAGGGTATGACTTGCCAGTGCCCAATCAATGCGAGCAGTATCTGGCCAATTTGTATGGGGACTTTATGGAACTCCCGTCAGTCGATCAACGTCATGGCCATCAGCCGTTGGTAGTAGACGTAAATAAATCCTATCGAGAATATTTAGGCCGCCTCTGAATATGCCGTGTCGCCAAAACAATTGGCAGATGGGTTCAGCGGGACCCCGATGTCAAGCATTTATGGGGCCTCCGCCTTCTTATAGAAATCACAGGCAGCTTGAATGACCCACTCTAAATCGATCTGAGGATACCATCCCACAACCCGGCTGATCTTTTGGTTGTTGCCGATCCAAAAGCGCCCTTCAGAAGGTCGATTTGGTATTGTGCCCCATGCTAGCAAGGACTCCGCAACATGCAAGTGACGGCAGATGGACTGAACCAGGTGTCTGACCGTTTGTGGACGTCCTGAGGCAACGTTGAAGACTTCGAAATCATGGGGGATATCCCAGCGCAGAACGTCCACAAACGCGTGTGCTATATCTTGTACCGCCACAAAATCGCGAACTTGATGGCCATCCGTGAGGGTGAGCGGCTGTCCCTTCACAAGAGTGCGGATAGCGTAAGGCAACAGTCGATGGGGATTGTCCCCTATTCCGACGGCGCCGAATATACGCAGATAATCGAGACAGATGCCGTGTTCCTGACACACTGTCTTGACCGTATGGAAGCCCGCGACTTTGGCCGCCGCGTACGGTGTGCAAGGTCTCAAGGGATCCGCTTCGTCGAAGGAGCGCTCCGACTCGCTAAATCCGTACTCAAATCCTGACCCTGCAACGATTAGTCGAGGAATTCCCAACGCTCTGGCGAGCGTCACGGTTTCGTACTGGACCTTGACATTGGCAGTCCACAGGTCTGTCGTATTGTGACGTGTGGGATCAATACCATCTCCTATACAGTTGACCAGTGCATGAAAACGCTCGCTGTCAGCTAACAACTGCCGAATGCGCGGACCAAAAACATCTTGCAACGCGACAGTCGAAAGCCCTTCATACCGCTCAGCCAACCATCCTATACGCCAGTGCCCATCCGGTTTATCGCGAACGACACTCGTTACCGTGAAGCCGTGATCCAAGAGACACCTCGTGACCCAACTGCCGATGAACCCGCTCCCCCCGAACATGAGAATATTCATGCCATCAGTTCCAGATTTTCCAAGGTGCTTGCCCGGCATTCCATAGTTGATTGAGTAGCGTCTTATCTCGCAGCGTGTCCATAGGATGCCAAAATCCGTCGTGGCGATAGGCGAAAAGCGCCCTTCGTTGTGCTAGGCGACGCAACGGGTCTCCTTCAAACGGCTCCATATCTTGCCGAATGTACTCAAAGACCGATGGTTCGAGGACAAAAAATCCACCGTTAATCCATCCGCCATCCCCTTGGGGTTTTTCATGAAAACGATGCACGAGGCCTGATGGATCCGGTTCGACCGCTCCAAAACGTCCTAGCGGCTGGACCACGGTCATGGTAGCCACCGCATTAGCGTGCTGTCTGTGCTCCCGCAATAGGTCTTGCAATCGCACATTAGATAGACCGTCCCCGTAAGTCATGAAGAAGGGTTCATCCTCAAGGTATTTTTGGATTCTCGACAGTCTGCCTCCGGTTTGCGTCTCGGCTCCGGTATCTACCAATGTAACTTTCCAGGGCTCGGCCGCGCAATGGTGCAATTCTACTTCGTTGGTTTGGAGATTAACCGTAACATCGGAACTATGGAGGAAATAATTCATAAAGTACTCTTTAATTTGGTATCCTTTGTACCCTAAACAGAGGATAAACTCATGAAAGCCCTGAGCGGAGTAAAGTTTCATGATGTGCCAAAGAATTGGTTTTCCGCCAATGTCCACCATAGGTTTGGGTCGAATTACGGTCTCTTCTGACAATCGGGTGCCCAGACCCCCAGCCAGAATAACGACTTTCATTAAAGCTCCACCTTTCGCTTCAAAATAGTTCGTATGGTGTCTGCAATATAGTGCATGTTGTCTGCTCCCAAGCCCGGATAGACCCCAACCCAAAATGTCTGATGCATCACCGCATCTGCTGCTTTTAAAGTCCCAGCCACGCGGAACATGCTTTCGCGATATGCCGGTTGCCGAAGCACATTGCCAGAAAACAAAAGACGGGTGCGAATGCCAACCTCCTCAAGACGTGCAATGAAGTCACGGCGGGGTGGAGTACGCCCTTCCCGCAATGTAATCGGAAAACCGAACCAACTTGGATCCGCCTCAGGATGGTGTTCGGGAAGGAGCAACTGGTCTGCCAAGTCAGCCAACAGGCTATACAGCACCCTGAAGTTTTCGCGACGCTTTTCAATGAATTGGGGTAATCTCGCCATTTGAGCGACACCGATGGCGGCCTGGATATCGGTCATTTTCAAGTTGTAACCAATGTGGCGATAGATGTATTTATGATCATAACCAAACGGTAAAGAGCCTTCGTGCCGCGTAAAGCGGTTACCGCAGGTGTTGTCGCATCCCGTATCGCACCAACAGTCCCGACCCCAGTCGCGAAACGACTCAACAATCGTCTTGAGTCGCGGGCTATTGGTGTAGACCACGCCGCCTTCTCCGGTCGTCAAATGATGGGCAGGATAAAAGCTTCCCGTAGCAAGGTCGCCGAAGGAGCCGACCATTTTTCCCCTCCATTGTGCCCCCAACGCATCACATGCATCTTCAATGACCCAGAGGTTATGCAGACGGGCCAGCGTCATTACCTGATCAAGATTAAAAGGATTGCCAAGGGTATGGGCGGCCATAATGGCTCGCGTACGCGGAGAAATTGCCTCGGCTAGCGCATTTACTGACAAATTGTAATCACCCAGTGTCACATCTACCAGAACCGGAACTAATTGGTTTTGCAAGATGGGGTTAACCGTCGTGGGGAAAGACGTGGCGGGAACGATGACTTCATCGCCCGGTCGCAGTCGGCGGTCTCCCATCTGCTCTGAAGTGAGCGCCGAAAGCGCCAACAAATTCGCCGAAGATCCCGAATTGGTCAAAATCGCGTGGCGGACACCGACAAAACGGGCGAGTTGGCGAGAAAACTGGAGCGAATATTTACCACTAGTCCACCATCCATCGAGCAATGCCTCGATGCCTGATACCAATTCCTCAATGCCATACACTTTACCGGCAACTGGGTTGCCCTGGTCCACGGGTACCGGCACCGCTGGAATCGGCACCGCCAAATCATTTTCTAAAAATTCACGTATGCGTTGTGCGCGTGTCATCATAATCCCTCCGCCCAGGCAAGGTGAGCGCGCAAGGCATCTTGAACAAACGTGCCAATTTGATTTATCGTGAAATCCAATAGTTGACCACTGGATTCACCGTCCATCCAACGTTCATACCACTCCACCGTCATGCGCACGCTTGTCGCAAAGTCCCAGACCGGAGTCCATCCTAATTCTCGTTGAGCCTTTCGGCTATCTACGATTACACTGGGCATCTCGTAAAAATTCCGATCGTCTGACGCCCTGACCGTCATTGGGCGTGTCCAACACTGTTGGATCACGTCCACCACATCTTGCACGGTTTTTCGTTCGGTCGGCCCGAAGTTCCATGGACCGCAGTAGTCCCCTGGATGTTGAAGCAACCTCTCTGCGACGCGAAGGTAGCCCACCAATGGTTCGAGCACGTGCTGCCAAGGGCGCACATGGAGCGGATGACGCAAGAAAATCACGTCGGACCGCCGTAACGAGCGAATGACATCCGGAACCAAACGACTAGTCGCCCAGTCACCGCCGCCAATAACATTTCCGGCCCGGACCGTGGCTACCCCTATTCCCTCCATAGCGAGCATTCGGCCATAGGCTTGAGAAACCAATTCCTGGCAGGCTTTGCTGGCGCTGTATGGATCGTCCCCTCCGAGCGGATCACCTTCAGAAAACGCAACCGCATGGTCGAGCGATGGACGATAGCATTTATCGCTAGTGACTATGATGACGCCGCTCACGGATTCAGACTCTCGCACGAGTTCAAGTAGATTGACGGTTCCCATGATGTTAGTTTCAAAGGTTCTTACGGGATCTCGAAAGCCCTCTACAACGATCGGCTGGGCTGCCATATGAATAACCAATTCAGGCTGAAACTTCCGCAGAGCCTGTTTTAATGAATCGCGATCACGGACATCGCCGAAATCCTGTTCCATGTGTGAGGCCAAATCGAGAAGGGTAAACATACTGGGATCTGTTGGTCGCTGTTCCAGCGAATAGCCATAGACATTCGCGCCCCAGAGCATTAACAAAACCGAAAGCCACGATCCCTTAAAGCCGGTATGCCCCGTAATCAGCACTCTACGCCCACGATAAAATTGCTGCAATCGTTGTCACCACTTTCAAAAAATCATTGTGCTGACCATAGGCGACTGGATTCGGGGCCGACCATGTTTAAAAGCGTCGGCTCGAAGCACCTGAAGGCCCCTGATGTAGCGTCCCATGTTGATCAGAGAAAACCTATCGCCCTTAACGGGTGATTAAGGCACCCACGGGGTGAAATACAAACCTGGACTATTGGGCGCAAATCCTTTTCACTGCATGAGATAAGAGGGTCGGGTTTAGTTCGCAACGTGCCTGTGGTTTAGACTTCGGTGTACATGCAACTCGACGCTTTACTCGGCGCCAATAGAAGTACTTAGCCCGCATTTCCCACTGCGATAGATTTTGGGTTTGCCCCGGTGGGTGGGACGTGGCATGACGGATAACCGTGGTGCCCCATGTGTTGGGGACCGGGAGGCAAGGCATTGTGCGCTAATGCTGTAACTGTATCCTGAGCTGGGTTGGGAGGAGGCGACCAATAGTCCAGTAGCTTCCTTTCCAAAAAGAGCGTCGACCAACAGGGGGTCTTCGACATATTAGAAGTGGTAGCAACATAAAATACAACTTGTCGTCTACACAATAACAACGCCCAAACCCGTTGGACTACCCAATAATTTTTACAAACTCTACCAACCCGTCCACTTTCTTGAACAGTCAACACGGCGTATGACCTAGCACCGACTATAAAAGTGCATATGGGTGGCATGTATTGCTGGTCCTGGGGGAGACCCGAAATGGGTCTTTCTGATTTGGCCGGATTGACGTAGAACCTATCCAACAAAAAAAGCCCCAACGGGCTTGCGATGAAACTATTGGTGGAGACGAGGGGAGTCGAACCCCTGACCTTCGACTTGCGATGCCGACGCTCTCCCAACTGAGCTACGTCCCCACAACGACGTCTTATTATACGGTCCGTGTTGAATAGTGTCAACGAATTTGAGCACGATGCCAATTTGTGGTGCTTGCTGTTGATTCAATACGGATAGTGTGATTGAGGTCGCTTATTACCAGTTTTTGACAGTAAAAAACTTTCTTTATAAAGCAGGAACATAAAACATTGAAAGCGAATCATCAAGTGGAGTAAAGTGGAGAGTAGTGGAGATAAAATGGAGGTGAGTGGGAAAAATGATGATGGGAGAATACGTTCATGCATTGGACGATAAAGGTCGCATCATCCTTCCTGCTCGCCTGCGTGACGATCTTCAAGACCATTTTGTGATGACCAAAGGTCTGGATGGGTGTTTGTTTTTTTACCCGATGGACGAATGGAACAAGATGGAGGAACGGTTAAGAGCCCTGCCGATGACAAATGCTAATGCTCGAGCCTTCGCTCGTTTGTTTTTGGCTGGCGCTCAAGATGTTGAAGTGGATCGCCAGTTCCGTATTACCGTTCCACCGCGTCTGCGTGAATATGCAGGCGTGCAAAAAGATGTGGTGTTGGTGGGAGTCAGCAATCGAGTTGAATTGTGGGCGCAGGAGCGGTGGACTGAGTACCAAACATCTGCGCAATCAGGTTACGAAGATGTTGCCGAAAAAATGGCTGATTTTGGCTTTTGATGGGAGGCGTAGCTGTGGTGACCTTTACCCACGTTAGCGTAATGCCGGAGGAGGTACTGTCATATTGGGTGACCGATCCCGAAGGTTTATATGTAGATGCTACGTTGGGCGCAGGGGGCCACAGCCATTTGCTGTTATCTCGATATCCAACCATTAGTCTGGTAGCGATTGATCAAGATCCGGCTGCCTTGTCCGCAGCTCGTGAGCGGTTGGCTCCTTTTGGTCCGCACGTTGCCATACGCCATGGCAATTTTAGGAATCTAAAAGACTTGCTGACAGTCCAGGAAGTAGGTTCGGTCCACGGCGTGCTGTTTGATTTGGGAGTGTCATCGCCACAATTGGACCGCGAGGATAGAGGTTTCGGATATCAAAATCCCGATGCGCCATTAGACATGCGGATGGATCCGGATAGTTCGGTAACCGCTTTTCGCTTAGTTAATATGAAACCAAAAGAGGACATAACCGACGCCTTGCGAAAATGGGGAGAAGAGCGCTGGGCCTCGCGGATTGCGGAATTTATTGTGCGCGCACGGCAAAAAGAACCGATCCGAACCACGGGGCAGCTGGTGGAATTAATTAAGGCGGCAATTCCAGCTTCTGCCCGACGCACGGGAGGCCATCCTGCGCGACGTACATTTCAAGCCCTGCGAATTTGGGTTAATGACGAACTCGAGGCCCTCAGCGAAGGACTTTTGCAAGCCCTTGAGGCCTTAGCTCCCAAGGGCCACGTCGTAGTCATTTCATTTCATTCACTCGAGGACCGCATTGTAAAGCACACATTCAAAGAGTGGCAGAGTCGTGAACTGGGTACTGTGTTGACGCGTCGGCCACTTTTGCCGTCAGAAGAGGAAATCGAAAGAAACCCGCGGGCACATTCTGCTAAAATGCGTGTTTTTGCCAAAGGTGAGGGTCAGGCAGAGGATGTCAGGACATTTACGGGAACAATGCCGACAGTTTTCATGGAATATCAACAAATTTCGGGTTATCGGTCAAGGAGGTTGCAACTAGTGATCAATCAACAAGAAAACGAATATGCCATCTATTATGGAGAGGGCAATTTGGCGCGCACCTGGGAAAAGAAACTGCGTCCCAAGATTGCTCCCAAGCCCCGGCGACGTCTCAATCGCATGGCGAAAACCGTGCTATGGATTTCCGGGGTATGGATGGGAGGATTGGCAGCGACCCTTTTAGCAGTGCATGTTTTAGTTATGGGCTATCAGGTTGATGCGCTGCAAAACCAATATACGATGTTGCAACGGCAGAATCAAGTTTTGGCAGTTTCGGTTACCGAGATGAGTTCTCCTCGATCCTTGGCCATCGATAGTCAAAAATTTCATCTCGCCCTTAAAGTTCCCGCAGTCAGTGCCGGAATTCACAGCGCAGTAAGATCTCGGGTTGCTTATCAGCCGTGGTATAACCAGGTGTCTCAGTGGATTTTGGCGGTTCGTGGAGCCCTGACTTCAAAATGAAGAACCATTCGATACGGGTTTCACGTCACCGTGCTCTGTGGACCCTAATTTACACCGCTCTATTTTCGGTATTGCTAGTGGTCCGATTAGCGATGATCCAGGTGGCGGATGCCAATCACCTTCATGCGTACGCATCCAGCATCCATGTGCATCGGATTGCCTTGCCAGCTAGTAGAGGAAAAATTTTGGATCGCAATGGGCTGGTACTGGCGATGGATGCCCCGACCTATCAGGTAGTGGCGATACCGAAATATCTCACCTCCCAAAAGCAAGTGGCCGCTACCGCAGAGTCCTTGTCACACTATTTGCCGTTTACCCAAAAAGTGCTGGCCAGTGTTTTAGGGGATAAGTCATGGTATGCCTTGATTGCCCGCTCGGTTACACCGACGGTAGCTCACCAAATTTCTGCTTTAAACCTCGTGGGAATCTCGGTGATACCCTCTACTGGACGCGAGTATCCTAATGGAACCTTGGCCTCGCAAGTATTGGGCATGGTGGGGTCGCACGACCAGGGGCTAGCGGGTGTTGAGTATGAGTACAACAAAATTTTGTCCGGGCATTCGGGAGAGTGGGTGGTGCGCACCGACGCCACAGGCAATCCTTTGCCACAGTGGCAAAAGTCCTATACGGCGCCCGTCCCTGGAAACAACGTCCAATTGACAATTGATGCCAATATTGAAACCGTAGCGCAAAAATGGTTGAAGTGGGGGGTCAAGCGCGCCCACGCCTTAAATGGTACCGTGATTGTATTGAATCCTCATACAGGGTCAGTGATTGCCTTGGCCAACTGGCCAAATTTCAACCCTAACAACTATTACCACGCTACGCCACTAGAGATGACAGACTATGCGGTGGAGGACCCGGTTCCCCCCGGATCAATTTTTAAACCCGTGACGGCCACGGCCGGTTTGACACTTGGGCTTTTTACCCCAAACAGCATGTTTGACACCCGAGGCTATAAGATTGTGGATGGAGTGCGCATTGATGACTGGAATCCTAACGGGTGGGGATGGATCACGCTAACCCGTGGACTCGAAGTATCGTCAGACCAGGTCTTTATGGATGTGGCACTGAAAGTTGGAGCCCAGAGTTTATATCACTTCATAAAGTTGTTCGGATTTAATCACCCGAGTGGAGTGGGCCTGCCTGGGGATTCCCCAGGTGTATGGCTGCCTGAAAGTCAAGTCAACGCCGTCGATCTTGCGACCATCGGTTTTGGCCAAGGATTTGCAGCCACTCCTATGCAAGTGATAGCTGCGGATGCGGCGGTGGCTAATAACGGGGTCATGATGCAACCACACATTTTAAAGGCGGTGATTTCTCCTAACGGTTCTATCGTCCAATCGGTTAAGCCTAAGGTGGAGTCCGTCACCACTTCTGCAGCCGTCGCGCAAGAACTCCAGCACATGATGACGTTGGAAGCCACCCAAGGGACCGGTGTTCCTGCCCAAGTGCCCGGCTATATCATTGCGGGAAAGACGGGAACCGCCCAAAAAATCGTTAATGGACGCACCTCCAATAGTTTGTTTGTTTCTTCTTATATGGGAATGGGGCCAATGCCGAATCCACGGTTTATTATGCTGGTGATGATCAACCGACCGATTGGGAGCTTATTTTATGGCGACCAAGTGGCGGCGCCCGTATGGAAGCACATAGCGGAGTTCATGTTCCAATATTGGGGCATCAAACCCTATGCAGGTCCAGACAATGGATCCAAGCCGCTGGTTCCCTAGAGTTCTGTCGGCCTAGCCAATGGCATAAGAATTGTGAGTAACAGCCCGTCCTGCCACAAGGAGGCTCCTCACAATGAATGATCGACCGACCTTGGTGATGAAACGAAGAAACTTTTTAGTGTTGGCCGCGGTGGGGGTGTTTGACGTCGGGTTGCTGGGGCGATTGGTCACCGTGCAGGGCATTGATGCCAGCCGGCTGCAGAAATTGGCTGAATCGGCCCATTTCCGTGGAGTGCCGCTGGCCGCTTTTCGGGGAAATATTGTCGACCGCCATGGGCATCTGTTAGCGGGAAGCCACCATGCCTATTCGGCTTATGCCATCCCAGTACAAACCAGAAAGCACCGGACTATGGAATCTATCCTGTTGGCGACCATATTGGACTTGCCGCCAGAACATGTTCTTCGCCGACTTAAGCGGCGCCAAGGCTTTGTGTGGATAAAGCGGCGTCTATCATCTGCGGAATTGGAGCCGCTAAAGGGGCAGATGGCCGTCCTGCCCGGGGTCTATTTAATAACTGAAACTGCCCGCTATTACCCGGAAGGAACTTTAGCAGGTCCTGTTCTTGGGTTCACGGGGATTGACAACCAAGGACTTGCAGGTGTGGAAATGATGTACAATCGATATTTGCAGGGAACGCCGGGCAGCATTCAAGAGGAATATGACGTAACGGGGCAAACCATCCAATTTGCGCGGCAACGTGTGATCCCCCCGGTCCAAGGGGATACCCTGGAATTAAGCATGGATGAAGAAATCCAATGGATGTCGGAACGCGCCTGTGAACAGGCTATGATAAGCACCGGAGCCAAATCGGTCAGCATTACCGTGATGCACCCGCTTACTGGGGGAATTTTAGCAATGGCGCAAAGGCCGTCCTTTGACCCAAACCGCTTTAGGGAATTCGATCCCAAGACTTATCGGGTGTTGGCGGTTTCCGATGCGATTCCCCCTGGGTCGATTTTCAAGCCGGTGACGCTGTCCGCTGCGCTTCAAGAAGGGACTACTAGCCCCGGAGCGGGTTTTTACTGTCCAGGATTTAAAATTGTACTTGGACGCAGAGTGAACTGCTGGCGGCCCCAGGGTCACGGCGCAGAATCTTTGGCCGCGGTGGTCAAGAATTCCTGCAACGTAGGGTTTATGGAGTTGGGGCTTGGTCTTGGAGTGACACGATTTTATGAGTACCTTGAAAAATTTGGCTTACTTCATCCGGTGCCGATCGATCTGCCCGGGGAAGCGGGAGGAATTTTCCCCAAACCATCTCGAGTAACAGCGCTTGACTTGGCCATTATGGCTTTTGGCCAGACACTCACGGTATCTCCGATAGCATTGCTGAATGCCATATCCGCTATTGCCAACGATGGGGTGCTATTGCGCCCACATGCGGCTCGTCTAGTCAAAAAGCCCGATGGAACAATCCTCAAACGATTTGACCGCATGGTGGTGCGGCAGGTGATTTCATCTCATGTGGCTCAGTTGGTGCAACAAATGATGGTTGCGGTAGTATCTTCCGGCACCGGCAAATTAGGGCAGGTGCCGGGCTTTAAGATTGCGGGAAAAACTGGAACCGCGCAGAAAGTGATAAATGGTCGGGTCGAAAAAGGGATTTATATAGCGTCATTTGTAGGGTTTGGCCCAGTGCCAAATCCCGAAGTGGCTGTTATGGTAAACGTTGATGAACCGGTTGGAGCATTCTATGGAGGGCAGGTGGCTGCGCCAATTTTTGGAAGACTTACCCGAGATATCTTTCGCCATTTGGGACTAAAACCCACGGAGCCCATCAAGCCACCCAGGAGTGGGGACCTGCAGATGGTTCCCAATTTGGTAAATTTGGATCCGGTTAGTGCTGCGGATGATGCCGAAGCGTTCGGATTTCCGGTACAATTTGTGGGACAGGGTGAAGTAGTCGTTGAGCAGTCCGTGCAGTATGGAGGGTGGCGACCCGCTGGAACTTTGTTGCATCTTACGCTCGGGCGAAGGGCACGAATTTATTTGGAATGGGTCGCGGTGCCCAACTTGGTTGGGATGTCATTGGCCGCAGCGCAGCAACTGGGCTTTGCGCTAGGCATTAATGTGGAAAGGAAATCAGAGTTCTCTTCGCGGGTGCAAAAGCAGTCGGTGCCGCCAGGCTCCCAAGTGCGGGCTGGCACGACGATCATGGTGATGTGAAAACCGTAATGCGTTAAGTAAGGATGCATGCCAGCGTAAATTAGGCAGGTCATAAGGGGAGTAGGGTGGGAGGATAGCAGTATGCAATTGGGAGAAATGGCTAGGGCATTGGAGCATGTCATACCGGTTGGGCGACAGGACGTGGAGGTTACTGGTATAGCGTATAATTCTCGCACTGTGGAGCATGGCAACATTTTTTGCGCCATTCCGGGCTTTCGTACCGATGGCCATCTTTATTGTCAGGAAGCCGCATCACGGGGTGCGGTGGCGTTTTTGGTAGAACATGCCGAGTCCATTCCCGAGGGGCGATCGGGACTGGTGGTCCCGCATGCAAGGGTTGCGATGGCACAACTGGCTGACGTATATTTTGGCAGTCCTTCACGGCGTTTATGGCTCGTGGGAGTAACCGGGACCAATGGAAAAACCACAACGACTCATCTCATCCGTGCTTTGCTGGAAACCAATGATGTTTCTTGCGGGCTAACTGGAACTTTGCATACGCTCATGGGTATGGAAAGTTTTAAGGTATCGCGGACAACCCCGGAGGCCCCAGATCTGCAAAGCATCTTGCGCCACATGGTTGACCGCGGGATGAAGGCGGCCGTCATGGAAGTGTCCTCACATGCGTTGGTGCTGTCGCGAGTTGATACTGTGGCCTACGATGTGGCCGTGTTTACTAATTTGACGCAAGACCATCTGGATTTTCATCCAGACTTGGAATCCTATTTTCAGGCTAAGGCGTTGCTATTTCGGCGTTTAGGGGATACCCCAAAGCCAGGTCCCAAAGCCGCCGTGCTTAATGGCGACGATCCTTACGCCGAAAGATTGCGCTCTATCAGCCGAGTGCCGGTAATTACCTATGGACTCTCCGAAGGAGTGGATGTTAAAGCGAGCATGGTGCAAATTGGGAGCCGAGGTGTCCAATTTTTTGCTGAGTTTCCCGATGGTCAGAGCCAAGCCATAGAGTTTAGCATGACGGGCCGATTTAATGTATCCAATGCGTTAGCAGCGTTGAGCGTGGGATACATATGGGGTTTGGAGCCCCGCCAAATGGCGCAGGCTTTGGCTCGGTATTCTGGTGTGCCGGGGCGATTTGAACGGATCGATGAAGGTCAGCCTTTTACTGTCATAGTCGACTATGCGCATACGCCGGATGGTTTGCAAAACGTGCTGCAGACCGCCCGCGAGTTTGCAATGGGGCAAATCGGAGTGGTCTTTGGGGCTGGTGGTGATCGAGACCGGGGCAAACGCGCCATGATGGGAGAAGTGGCAGGTCGGTTGGCGGACTGGGTGATGTTGACCGCGGATAATCCACGCTCTGAGGACCCCATGGATATTATTGGGCAAATTGCCCATGGAGTTCAAGCAGCCAAGGGGCGTTATGATGTTGAATTGGACCGGGAACGCGCCATTCGTCAAGCCCTCCACAGGGGCCAGCCGGGCGATGTGATTCTTATTGTCGGTAAAGGTCACGAGACGTATCAGATTTATCGCGATGCAACCATCCATTTTGATGATCGGGAAGTCGCCCGCCAAGTGCTAAAGGAGTTGCGCAAAGTATGATGACGGTAAGCTTTGGCGAGGCCATCCGTTGGTCCGGCGCCGTTTCACAAAAAGTTGACCCATCGCGGTTGGTTTCCAATGTCACCATTGACAGCCGGGAAACTGGTCCTGACAGCCTGTTTGTAGCTCTTCCCGGCACTAAAAATCACGGGCACGAATTTGTCCGGCAAGTGTGGCATAAGGGTGCTGTCGCGATGGTAGAACAGACTTTTGGCGAGACACAGGGACCGCTCTTAATCACTAAATCTCCGTTAGAGGCAATGGACGAGATGATGCGCCACTGCATCGGGGAGAGACAAATCCAAATTGTTGGGGTAACCGGCAGTGTTGGCAAAACCAGTCTTAAAGAATTGACCGCTGCGGTATTGCGCACGACATACGGAACCGGGCAATCACGCGGAAATTACAACACTGCCATAGGTCTTCCGCTATCTTTTTTTTCCGAATCCAATGGCATGACTCACTTTGTGGCGGAAATGGGCATGCGCCAAACTGGCGAGATTTATCACTTGACGCAAATGGCACCCCCAGCTGTGGCGGTTATTACCAACATTGGCCCCAGCCACCTGGAACAGTTAGGGTCCATGGAAAAGATTCAGCAGGCTAAGGGAGAAATTTTACAAGGACTAGTAAGCGGCGGAACAGCAGTGTTAAACTACGACGATCCCAGAGTGCGCGAATTGGGTGAACAAACGCCGCATCACGTCATGTGGTATGGTACCCATGCGTCGGTTGATTTGCGCGTATTGACCGCACGCGTTGAGGGAACCAGGACCTTGATCGACTTGCTGCACCGCGACAGTCGCTGGCACGTCAACTTGCCATGGATTGGCGCTCATCATGGTCATAACGTGGCAGCGGCGCTTCTCGTAGGGATGGCTCAAGGAGTGCCTCTTTCGCGAGGAATTGAGGGTATCGAAAACGTAGGCCAAGACCGCTCGCGCATCAAAACTTTACATCTGGGGACGGTGACCTTGCTGGAAGATGTTTACAATGCGTCGCCGGTTTCGATGAAAGCTGGCCTAGACGTCTTAAGTTCCTTTGCAGGACGCAAAATCGCCGTGTTGGGCGACATGCTGGAATTGGGCCCAGCCGAAGTTTCCGGTCATTTTGAGGTGGGGGTGTACGCCCAAGGTCGGGCCGATATGGTCTTAGCCGTAGGTCCCCGAAGCCGCGCGGTTGCCGAGGGGGCAGGCAATGCAGCGCATCATGTGGATACTCTGGAAGAAGCTTTGGGTTTTTTGCAGCAAAAATTGAGTCCGGGTGATGTGGTGCTGATGAAGGCGTCTCGAGGAATGCACTTTGAGGACTTGATCGCAAAGCTTCGGGACTGGGGGGGAGCCCAATGACCATTTGGGGGACTGGGTTGGTCGCGTTTGCCGTGGCCTGGGGAGCAGGGCCGATCCTGATTCGGATATTGCACCGGCTAAAGTTTGGGCAAATGGTGCGTGACGTAGGACCCCAAAGCCACCTGAAAAAGCAGGGAACTCCGACCATGGGCGGCATTTTGTTTTTGTTGCCGCTTCCCATTGTGGTGGCCTTGTTTGACGCCCAGAGCCTACGAGCATGGGCCCTGGTGTTTTTGATTTGGGGCTTTGGACTGGTGGGATTTGCCGACGACTTTCTCAAAGTGGCCCTAAAGAGGCCTTTAGGCTTGCGCGCTCGCGAAAAACTACTTTTGCAGATCATCTTGGCGGTGGTCTTTACGTGGGTGGTGGGCCATTTTCTCCATGTCGACCGGCGATACGTGCTGCCCTTTGGGTGGGGAACCATGGATATTGGCTGGTGGTATGGCCCCTTGTCCGTACTGGCCATTTTGGGCAGCGGAAACGCGGTGAACATTACCGATGGGCTTGACGGACTGGCGGCAGGGGCGACCGCCATTGCGATGATGTTTTTCGTCTTTTGGGGGCTTGCCTTTCATGACCATACTGTGGTTTTGGTAGCCTTGGCTATGGCGGCGGGGTTGGTGGGGTTCTTGCGTTACAATCTTCATCCGGCGCGCGTTATCATGGGTGATACCGGGTCATTGGCCTTAGGCGCGGCTTTGGCGGGGCTGGCCATTGTCAGCCAAACCACGCTGCTGTTGCCTTTGGTGGGGATTTTGTTTGTGGTGGAAACCTTATCCGTCATTATTCAAGTGGTGAGTTTTCGGTTGACCGGGAGACGGGTGTTCCGCATGAGCCCCATACACCATCATTTTGAGTTGGGAGGATGGCCGGAAGAACGCGTGGTGTCCGTGTTTTGGGTATTTTCCATTTTAGGGGTTTTATTGGCCTGGTGGTAGCGGCGGGGGGTGGGGAAATGTCACAACCAAAGCAACGCATTGATTACATTTTGGTGGGGGCCGTTTTGTCCCTGTTAGCCATCGGAACCGTCATTGTCTTTTCGGCCAGTGCTGCTACCGCGTATCATCAATTTGGCTCGCCGTACTATTATCTGGAACATCAACTGGTGTGGGCGGCCTTAGGCATTCTGGTGCTGGTGGCGGCATCGCGCATAGACTATTGGCGGTATAAAAAGTTGATTTTGCCACTGTACGCGATGTCCATCGGGTTGTTAATCTTAGTGCTGATTCCCCATATCGGCATTCAGATCAATGGCGCTCGGCGGTGGCTTGGGGTGGGCCCTTTGCAAATCCAGCCGTCCGAACTGGCCAAGCTGTCCATGGTATTTATGTTTGCCCATTTGTTCAGCCTCCACCAAGACCAGCTGCATGATTTGTGGCGGGGAGTGGTGCCGCATATTTTATTGGCCAGCCTTATTTTTGTCCTGGTGTTGGCAGAACCTGACTTGGGCACCACTATTGCGATTGCGGGAACATTTTTTGTCATGCTGTTTGTGTCCGGAGTCCGAAAGCGCCACTTGTTGGGACTCAGCGCATTGGCCCTGCCTGTGTTGGCGTGGGCTATGCTGGGTGAACAATATCGGCGCCAGCGCCTACTGGCCTTTATCGATCCGTGGAAGCACCCATTGGGAGTGGGATTTCACACCATCCAAGCTTTGCTGGCACTAGGATCCGGAGGCGTTTTGGGGGTGGGTTTGGGATATTCGCGCCAAGCCTTAGGATTTTTACCGGAGTCGTTTACGGATTTTATTTTTGCCATTTTAGGTGAGGAATTAGGGTTGCTAGGCACGGTTACGGTGGTGGTGCTGTTTTTAGTGGTCGCCTGGCGTGGTTTTCGGGTTGCCATGCGGGCACCGGATTTATTCTCCAGCTTATTGGCGACGGGAATTACCACGATGATTGCCATTCAGGCCGCGATCAACATTGGCGTGGTCACCGCAACGCTCCCAGTTACCGGGATCACGCTGCCGTTTATCAGCTATGGTGGCTCGTCGTTGGTGTTGAGTTTGGCGGGGGTAGGTATTCTGCTCAATATTAGCAGGCACGCAATATGAGAAATTGCATACCCTAGGAGTGTTCCCCAAAAATTGATGACGGCCATGAGGGAGCGATGCGGTTGAAGATGGTGGTGACCGGCGGCGGATCCGGTGGGCACATTTACCCGGCACTAGCGATAATCGACAGCGTGAACCGCCGTGTTTCAGACCTTGACGTTCTCTATATTGGCACCGAACACGGATTGGAAAGAGAGCTGGTGTCGCGCCGGGGTATTCCCTTTGCTGCGATTCATGCCAGAGGGTTCCTGGTAAGAGGACTGGGCGCCAAAATTTGGGGAGTGGCCGCAGCATTTAGGGGTTTGTGGGAGGCTTTTGTAATCTTGCGCAGATATCGGCCCGCAGTGGTAGTGGGTACAGGCGGTTACGTTTCGGGGCCGGTGGGTTTGGCTGCGGTTATCCTGCACATTCCTTTAGTGATACAGGAGCAAAATGTGTGGCCAGGGCTGACCAATCGAAAACTTGCATCCAAAGCGTCTCGGGTATTGGTGCCTTTTGATGAGGCTCAAAAGAACTTTCCTGATGGGACCGTGCTGGCGGTAGTCCCCAATCCCGTGGTCATAGGGGTGCGCGATTCCAAGGAACAAGTGCGCCAAGAGCTAGGGGTTGCGCCCGGGACCGTGGTCGTGCTGGCCACAGGCGGAAGCCAAGGAGCCAAGGCACTCAACCAGTTTTTATTGTCATGGTTGCCGATTTTGATGGAGCACCCAAATTGGGGAATATTTTGGATGACTGGGAAACGCTATCACCAAGAGATTCAAGCGGTGTTGGACGGCATGGCCGTCGACTCCAAGCGGGTATGGGTGGTCGAATATTTTTACGACATACAAAAATATCTTAAAGCTGCCGACGTGTTCTTTGGACGGTCTGGTGCAATGAGTCTGGCCGATTGCGCGGCATTTGGACTGCCCGCTATTTTAGTGCCATCTCCCAATGTCTCTGAGGATCACCAAACCAAAAATGCACAGCTGATCGTCAAGCGAGAGGCGGGATATATGGTGTCGGAGGCTAGTCTTGCTCGGCAAGGGCCCGAACTTTTAGAAAAGTTGTTGACTGACGCGCCATTGCGAGCCCGCATGAGTCAAAATGCGCTGGCAATGCATGACCCCGATGCGGAACGAAAAATGGTGGACGCGATATTGGCATCAGCGCGAGGACGGGGAGAGTGACTGAATTGGAAGCTTCACGAATCGTTGAAGAGCTGCGAAATTTGGATATTGGCACGGTTCGTGAAGACGAACCGTTGCGTCGGCACACGTCTTTTAAAATTGGGGGACCAGCCCGGGTCTTTGTTGAGCCGGACTCGCAATCCGGGGTGGTTGCCGTGCTGCAATGGGTGCGGGATCATGAGGTTCCCTATTTTATTATCGGTCAGGGCACCAACGTATTAATTTCAGACCAAGGGCTAAATGCTGTGGTGATTTCCACCTCTCGCGGACTAAAGTCGATTGCAGTGGATCCGCCATGTTTGCGTGCCGGTTCTGGAGTTTTGCTTACTAAGTTGTCCAATACCGCGGCCAAGGCCGGATTATCGGGCCTAGAATTCGCCATTTCCATTCCCGGAACGTTAGGCGGCGCGTTAGTCATGAATGCGGGGGCGCATGGCTCCTCGATGGTTGCTGTCGTAAAACGCGTGACGGTGTGGGACCCCGTACATGGGGTGCGCGAGATAGCGGCTAAAGAAGCGGAATTTGAATATCGGCAAAGTCGCTTTCAAAAGACACCCTGGATTGCGTTGGATGCCACGCTAGAACTAGAGCCGCGCGATTTTGCAGCGATACGCGAGCTGATGACGCATCATATGGAGTACCGTTTGCGCAGCCAACCCGTGGGGGAAGCCAATGCCGGCAGTATGTTCAAAAATCCTTTGCCGCATTATGCCGGGCAATTGATAGAGCGGATTGGGGCCAAGGGATGGCATGAGAATGATGCAGAAGTCTCGATGCTGCACGCAAACTTCATTATTAACCGGGGATCAGCGCGGGCGATAGATGTGTTGCGGCTGATGCGCCGCATCCGGTGTGCGGTTTTTGGAGACGCCGGCGTTATTTTACGACCGGAAGTACGTTGGATTGGTCCGGGAGAGGGAGGAACCAATACATCATGGGACAATTTGTGGTACGAGGAGGGCGCCGGCTTGAAGGCACCCTGCGAGTAAAAGGGGCAAAAAATGCGGCACTTCCGATTATGGCGGCAGCCATTATGGCGAATGATATAGTGGTGCTGAACGAAGTGCCCCGATTACGGGATATTGACGTCATGATCCAAGTCTTACAAGCGCTAGGTGCTAAAGTGTGGTGGGAAAGCGCCCAACTTATGATTGATCCAACGTCTATTGATCAATATGTGGTTCCTGCCGAATTAATGCAACAAATGCGGGCGTCTCTTTTTGTGTCCGGACCGTTGTTGGCACGGTTGGGGCAAGCTATGGTGTTTCAACCTGGCGGCTGCAATATCGGGGATCGTCCGATTGACCTACATGTCGATGGACTGACTAAGCTGGGGGCTTCGAGCTGCACTCAGCAAGGGCAACTCATCCTGCAGGCCAATGGCTTGACTGGGACCGATGTCCATCTTTCCTATCCGTCCGTGGGAGCAACTGAAAATATTATGATGGCAGCGGCCCTGGCTAATGGGGAAACGCGGATTCGAAATGCCGCCATGGAACCGGAGATAGTGGACTTGGCGCAATTTCTGGAGATGATGGGAGCCACCATCCGCGGCGCTGGTACGTCAGAGGTGCGGATTTACGGCCAACCGCGTCTATCGGGCACAGAATACACCATTATTCCGGATCGTATTGAAGCCGGCAGCTTTGCTCTGGCGGTTGCCGCCGCTAGTGGGCATCTGCGGATAGAAAACTGCCTGGTCGACCACCTGCCCGGACTCTGGGGAAGGTTGCGTGAGGTAGGGGTAAAGGTCCATGAAGTGGATGCCGAAACCATAGAAATTATTGCTCCAGAGCAATATCGGCGCATGTCGGTTTCTCTTAACACGAATCCGTATCCAGGATTTGCCACCGATCTGCAGCCGCAATTTATGGCATTCTTGTTAAAAGTTCCGGGGGTCCATCTGATTTCGGAGCGGGTCTTTGAAAATCGGCTGGGGCATGCTCGAGAACTACGCCGGATGGGGGCCCAAATCGCGGCGGATCAGCGGGTGGCGTTGATATACGGAGGACACAGCTTGTACGGAGCCAAAGTGTCGGCCATGGATTTGCGTGCAGGAGCTGGATTATTGATTGCGGGTCTGCAAGCCAACGATCAAACTGTCATTGAAGGACGGGAGATTATCGAGCGCGGCTATGAGAATTTTGCTGGTCGGTTGTCTGCCATCGGCGCCGATGTAACGCTGGCCTAGGCTATACTAAAGAATATTTGAACAACATGGGACCGGTGGGAAATGGACGCATCTCGGCGATGGAACCTGGTGCTGGCGGCGATTGCGATGGTGTTGGGGATATTAGTCAGCCAGCAAATGCGTCTGGTTGCCGTGCTGAACAATACCACGCGGGTACAGCAGGGGAAGATTTTAACGTATTTAGTGACGAGAACGATTGAGGAAAATCAGGCTTTAAATCGCCAAGTGGCAGACTTGTCATCCCAGCTTAGCGGTTTGGCCCCTCCTCCGCTTAGTCCCCTCAAAAGGCATTTGGCGCAGGCAGAGCGTATGGCGGGATTAACCCCGGTGAGCGGGCCAGGAGTGGTGGTCAAGATTCATGATGCGACGGGCGCATCATTTCCTGGAGAGCCTGCCATCTATGAATTGGTCCATGACCAATATGTGCTGCATATTGTCGGGGTGCTGTCGGCGGCTGGCGCTACGGCCATTTCGATTGACGGCCAACGGTATGTGTCGACGACATCGATTTTTTGTGCAGGACCGACCATTCGCATTAACGGCATCAATTACGGCTCTCCCTATGTTATCGAAGCGGTCGGTCCCCCTCTAGCAATGCTGGCGGCATTGAACAAGGATCCCGACGTTCAGGGATGGTCTCAATTGGTATCGATTCAATATGGCATGCGACCGCAATTGAAAGTTCTGGGATATCAACTGCCAGTACATTTTTCTCAAGCCGAACCTGCTAAGATATAGGGAAATACCTCAGGGGGGCTCAACCCAAAGATGTGGATCGTTTTAGTAGGCTTGCTAGCAGGACTGTTGATTGGACTTGCCTTTCCCATTATTTTGCCATTGGCCTTTGCGCAATATTTATCGATAGCGCTGTTGGCGGCGTTAGATACGGCATTTGGGGGAGCTCGGGCTGGCCTTGAGGGGCGTTTTGTACCGGTGACTTTTGTGTCGGGTTTGATTACCAATGCGATTTTAGCGGCCTTATTCACTTATGCAGGCAACAAGTTGGGGGTTCCACTATTCTATGCTGCGCTGTTTGCGTTTGGCTACCGGATTTTTCAAAACCTGGGCAGTATTCGCCACCTTCTCGTGGACCGCTGGATAAAATCTCGTTCAAAATTGCATCAAACTTCTCTATGAGGCAGGAATATGACCTAGGTAGAGAGAAAAGGAGAAAGAGGGATGGTGTCGAATTTATCCTCGGAGGTGTGTTGTGCCTAAACGCCCACTGATTTTAGCCATAGATGTTGGCACCACTAAAGTGTCGGCTTTAGTTGCAGAAGTGCGTCCAGATGGAGAACTGGCAGTCTTGGGCATTTCGGCGACGCCCGTGGTGGGAATGCGACGGGGATTAGTGTTCGAGGTAGAACGGGTGGCGTTAGCCATCCGGGATGCAGTAAACCGCTCTAACAGCATGGCGGGCAGTGATTTAACCCAGGCCGCGGTGGCGGTAAACGGCGATCACTTGACGATTGTGCCGGGACAAGCCCGAATCGGACTAAAGACAGGAACGATTCGCGAGGAAGATTTGCGGGGAGTCTTGTCCAAAGCAGCTCAAGTTCCTCTCGATGGCGACCGGGAACCCATTCAAACCTTGCGACGGGGTATCGGCGTGGATGGATTTCGAGGGGTGGTGGATCCGGTGGGGATGGTCGCTCACCAGTTGGATGCCGATGTGTTTGTCGTGTCGGGAGCATCGACCGTGGTGCGCAACTTGCGCCGGGTGGTCAGCATGGCGGGATTGACCCCAACTATCTTGGTGCCGGCTCCGCGGGCTTCGGCCGAGGCCGTGTTATCCGACGATGAAAAGCAATTAGGGGTGGTACATCTAGACATTGGGGGAGGGACGACCGGCATTACCGTGTATCGCGCTGGCCATCTCCAATATCTGGGTGTTGTGCCGCTGGGTGGGGAATCGATAACATCGGATTTGAGCGTCGGATTAGGCGTAGTGACAACTCAAGCAGAGCGATTGAAATTAGAATATGCCGCAGTAGGCGCCGATCGCGAAGGCACGTTAGAAGTGCGGGCGGTCAGTGGCCAATCTGTTAAACTAATCCCGGTTAAAGAATTGGAAGATATTGTGGAAGCCCGTGTGGATGAATGGACTCACTTTGTAGAGAGCCATTTGCAGCGCATCGAATGGTCTAAGGGACCCGCAGCTGGGGTGGTGATAACCGGCGGAGGGGCCATGTTAAAGGGCTTAGCCTCGCATTTGGAATCTCGCTGGGGTTGGCCAGTGCGGCTTGGGGCACCTTTTGGACTGGGGGGCCTTTCAGATTTGTCAAAAAGCCCAGGATATGCCACTGTGGTAGGTGTAGCAAAAAATGCAATGGCAGAAGGCGTCAGACCGGCACCGGATACGGTGTGGGACCGCCTCATAAAATTTTGGATGCATTTGTGGACGTAAACGCCAAGGCCTGTAGGCCCTAGGGAGGTTCTAGGATGTTGGAATTTGATCAATCGGCTGAGAACTTTGCGGTCATTAAAGTGGTGGGAGTAGGGGGAGGCGGGACTAATGCGGTTAACCGCATGATACATGCGGGGTTAAAAGGTGTGGAGTTTATCGCCATCAACACCGATGCTCAAGCCCTAGCATTGTCCATGGCGCCTACAAGACTGCAAGTAGGGACCAAGCTTACCAAGGGCCTTGGTGCTGGCGCCAATCCAGATATTGGTCAAAAAGCAGCCGAAGAAAGCCGGGAAATGATTGCTGATGCGCTAAAGGGCGCTGATATGGTCTTTATTACCGCGGGTATGGGAGGTGGCACCGGCACTGGTGCGGCGCCTGTAGTGGCGGAGGTGGCCAAGGAGGTAGGGGCTTTGGCAGTAGGAGTTGTGACCAAGCCGTTCACCTTTGAGGGAAGGCGTCGGCAGAGTTTCGCTGAAAAAGGCGCGGCGAATTTAAAGGCTAAAGTCGATACCTTGATTACGATCCCCAATGACCGGCTGCTGCAAGTGGTGGAAAAACGCACGGCGATAGTGGAAGCTTTTCGGATAGCCGACGACGTGCTTCGCCAAGGCGTCCAGGGTATTTCTGACTTGATTGCGGTACCCGGACTCATCAATTTGGATTTTGCGGATGTTAAGACCATTATGTCTGAAATGGGCTCGGCATTAATGGGAGTGGGAGTTAGCCAAGGTGAAGCTCGGGCTGCTACGGCTGCTAAGGCCGCCATCTCCAGCCCTCTGCTGGAGACCAGCATCGACGGCGCGCGCGGTGTGTTGTTGAATATTACCGGCGGTAGTGACCTGTCTTTGTTTGAAGTGAATGAAGCGGCTGAAATTGTCATCCAGGCAGCGGATCCAGAAGCTAACATCATTTTTGGCGCAGTTATCGACGAGTCATTGAAGGACGAGGTGCGTGTCACGGTGATCGCCACCGGATTCTCGGGAGAACGCAACATGCGGCGCCCTGAGGTCGATTCGGGACGAGAAGAAGTCGAAATTAAGCCGTTTGCCAACGACGATTTGGACATTCCCGCCTTCTTGCGTCGCCGCACCTAAAGGCGCTAGAGAAAAGCTTTCGCTCTATATACCCATCCGCCCTTACCGGGCGGATTTTTGTCGTCAATTTGATGGACTGACCTTGCTTTGTATGACACGATTTTTTCGAGATATTGCCTAGAATAGGGGCCGACAGACATACCAGGCATAAGCGAGCGCATAAGGTGTCTAATGTAGACAAGGGGGTCTGGTCATGGTCGATGGGATAAGCACCCTCCTCCTCAGCCTAGAGATGGATGGCGTCCTTTTGTGGCTCACCTCCCGTCTGTTGGGTTTGAGGACCCGTCACTTTCGGTTGCTGACAGGAGCCTTGATTGGAATTCTTCCTACGCTATGGGTATTGCTGAGGCAAAATCTTTATGCGCTTCCCTGGGGAATTGTTGCGATATGGCCCATAGTCATGCTGAGTGTGGCGTTGGCCCCGCTGCCGCGGCGCTTATGGCTCGCGAGTTATGCCATTTTGTTAGGAGGAACGGTGGTGGCGGCAGGTCTGGCTCTGGCAATGCTGACGTGGGCAGATCGGGTTGCCCCTAACCTTCCGTCTTGGCCTTGGATGTTCTTGTTGCTGCCGGGCATTGTGACAGGGTTGACAATTTGGGGGCCAAAATGGGGAAGGCGACATGCCAATGCGGTAGGCACCCTTGGCGATGTGCGGCTGTTATTAGATGGGAAAGCCATGGTGGTGCGCGCACTATGGGATTCGGGGAATCAGTTGCAAGATCCCGTATTGCGGCGGCCGGTCATAGTTATAGAAACCAAAGTCGCCATTGAGTGGCTGCCGGTTGAAGTGTTGCATTGGGTCGTGGAGGTAACCCAAGGACACCTCGCAACACCTCCCGCGGCATGGCAAGGTAAATTGGGAATTATTTCGTTTCATTCTTTAGGCGGCAATGGTCGACTGCCAGTACTGGCCATCGATTATGCCGAAGGGCTGAAAGACGGGGTAGCCTATCGTCTAATGCCAGTCGTCGCTGGGTTCAGCGCAGCCCCGGTGGCACAAGACCATTCATACCAAGCGTTGTGTAATCCGTCATGCATTGCGCCATTGCGTGGGAATTCTGGAAGGGAGGGAGTGGGAGCATGATTCAGCAAATGCGTCGGGCATCTCTATCCGTGTGGATAGTACGCGTGGGCGGCCTCATTCGCAACTGGTTGGGTTTAGACCCTAAGGTTTCCGACATTCATTATGTGGGATCGAGTGAAGCACTGCCGCCGCCATTGAGTTTGGATGAGGAGGCTCACTTATTGATGTCACTCAGTCAGGGCGACATCGGTGTTCGTTCGGTCTTGATTGAGCGCAATCTTCGACTGGTGGTCTACATAGCGAGAAAGTTTGAGAACACCGGGGTTGGAATTGAGGATTTGGTGTCCATCGGCACTATTGGTCTTATCAAGGCAGTCAACACGTTTAATGTGGAAAAACGCATCAAACTTGCTACCTATGCCTCCAAATGCATCGAGAACGAAATTTTAATGTACTTGCGGCGCAACTCTCGTCTGAGGTCCGAAGTATCTTTTGACGAGCCGCTTAATGTGGATTGGGATGGCAATGAATTGCTGTTGTCGGATGTTTTGGGGACTGAGAATGATATTATTTATAAACGGTTGGAGGAAGAGGTAGACCGCTCATTGTTGCGACGGGCTTTGGATAAATTGAATAGCCGTGAGCGACGCATCATGGAATTGCGGTTTGGATTGCATGATGGAAATGAGCGCACCCAAAAGGAAGTGGCTGATTCGCTGGGCATTTCCCAATCCTACATCTCACGGCTGGAAAAGCGCATAATCAAAAGACTTCAAAAAGAGTTTCGCCGCATGGAATAAACCTTTATGCTGCGGGATATCGCGAAGGCTCGTAATGGTGCGAGCCTTCTGAAGGCATGATGAGGAGTTGTTTTAACGATCAGGTGGGTCTAGTAGGCATTCCATCAATTCGGTATCTCTCCACTGGCAATCCAATTTTGCTTGTTGGTGAAGAATTCCCACAGACTGAAAGCCATTTGTTTGATAGAGACGTCGTGCCGCACGGTTCTCAGGAAAGAGTGTGAGAACAAGTTTGTGGAAATTATTTTGGCGAGCCCAATCTAAGCCAGCCTGCAAGAGCCGGGTTCCTACACGCTGACCGCGAGCTGCTCGGTCCACATAGATGGAGATGTCGGCCACAAACCGATACACTGCACGAGCGCTGTAGGGGTTGAGAGACAACCATCCTACAACCTTGGCATCGGTTTCCGCGACTAAGACAGCGAAGCGCGGGTCGCGGTCTGAAATCCAATGTGCTCGTTCCTGTGCGCTATAAAGGCTGGTTTCGAATGTGGCGACCCGATCCTCAATGCCTTGATTGTAAATCGCGGCAATGGCAGTGGCATCGCTTATGCGCGCCGGTCGGACACGCACTGGGCGAATGGTCAACGACAGATGCATCAAGGTGGCCGATAGGTCGCAGGCACCCTGCATCTCGTCGCTTGATTGGATTAGCGGAGGCGCTTGATCGCGTGTGATCGCAACAAATCCCCAAGAGGCAAAAAATGCTTGAGCGGTCGTCGTGAGCAAGTAGACATCCTGGGTGCCTTCGGACTGCAGGTCGTGCAACACAGTCCATACCAAGCCACTGCCGTAATAACGTCCGCGGTGAGATGCAGCCACAACCAATGATCGCAATAACGCGCTGGATTGATAACGTTCAATGCCAATCACCGCGATGGGCCGACGTGCTCTATCAGTTTTGACCCACCATTTCCGCTGAACATCCGGTGACGGCACCGGAAGGTTGGCCGCCTTCCATAGTTGTTCGATGTTAGGCATCGCTGGCCAGGGTGCTGTCACCCTGGTCAAATCAGGAGTCCTCGGCCCCATCCTTTTTGCCTCCCTGAGATTAATGGTGTGATGATGCAATGATGATATCATGCCATAGCTAATCTGTTCGCTGCGTTTCCTACAGGTACCTCTGAGCTTGCTTTAAGGGGGCGGGTCTCTTTGCCCTAAAAAGGCATAGCGGTGCCATTTTGTGCCAAATGAATGGCGTGCGGTATAGGGGCGTGGCGATTTGGTGATACTGCAGTTGTGAGTCGGTCGACGGCTCCGGGGAGGGACACAACATCAAATGCCGCTCAACAAGGTAGAAATCCCTGGCGTCAACACCGCCAAACTGCCGGTCCTGACCAATGTCAAAATGCGGGAATTGTTCGCCGCCATGCAAGCAGGAGATGTGGGAGCACGTGATCAACTGATTAATGGCAACTTGCGGTTGGTGTTAAGCGTGATCCAAAGATTTCAAAATCGCGGCGAACACAGTGATGACTTGTTTCAAGTCGGGTGCATCGGACTTATGAAAGCCATTGACAATTTTGATCTGGGTCAAAACGTCAAGTTTTCCACCTATGCGGTCCCGATGATTATTGGAGAGATCCGCCGCTACTTGCGAGACAACAATCCGATACGGGTTAGCCGCTCATTGCGCGATATCGCATATAAGGCGCTCCAAGTGCGTGACGGGTTGGTGCATCGATTCTCCAAAGAGCCTACCATCAGTGAAATCGCGCAGGAGTTGTCGGTGCCCAGAGAAGATGTCCTCTATGCATTAGACGCTATTCAAGAGCCGATGTCGCTATTTGAACCGATTTATCACGATGGCGGGGACCCCATTTATGTCATGGACCAAATTAGTGATGAGAAAAATCATGACCGCAATTGGCTGGAGGGCATCGCGATTCGTGAAGCCATGCAGAGGCTCAATGACCGTGAACGTTTGATTCTTACTATGCGGTTTTTTGATGGCAAGACCCAAATGGAAGTCGCCGATGAGATTGGCATTAGTCAAGCGCAAGTGTCCCGGTTGGAAAAAGGTGCCTTGACCCATATGCGCAAATTCATGTAATTCGGCTTGGAAGTGAACTGGGGAAATGGTTTTGGGATGGGTTAAAGGGAGTTAGGGAACGTTATGTGGTTTAAACAAGTCATCGTCACCCTGTTATCGATGGGTTTTTTATGGAGTATGGCACCGGTGGCCGCACCGCCATCAATCCAGGTGGCAAAAACGTCCATCACCACACCTAAAGTGATTCGGTTTCGGGTGATAGCCAATTCGGACAATCCCGTGGATCAGGCGGTAAAGTTGGATGTTCGCGATGCCGTGTTGCGAATACTCGAACCGCGGTTGGACCATGTCGCCACCTACGGCCAAGCTCAAAAGATATTGCAAACGATAAAATCTAAAATTGACCGCACAGCAGACCAGGTTTTGGCTTACCAAGGAGTGCCTTATCGGGCGCGGGTCAGTCTGGGGATGACTGTTTTTCCTACTAAAGCGTATGGGAGTTGGGTTTTGCCAGCAGGTCATTATATGGCGCTCTTGATTACACTAGGGCGTGGAGACGGACACAACTGGTGGTGTGTATTGTTCCCGTCTCTATGTTTTATCGACATGGGCAACGCCTTGGCGGTACCCTATTCGACGACTGTCACGCCGCGGACCTCGTCACCCCCCCCAAGTGTTCCCTGGTCGCCTTCCCCGAGTGCGGTGTCCCCCCTGTCCGGTCGCATAAGAGTCTCCTGGGCGATTCCGCGCCCTATCCGGGATTTCCTAAATTGGCTCTGAGGAAGACTTGTCTCCCATTCTAGCGAGTCCCGGCCCCACATAAGGTGAGTTTGGGGGGATTTCTCATGGTGAAAACCTCCGAACTTCGGACAAAGGACGTTGTAAATGTCACTGACGGACGACGGCTGGGATTTATTGGCGATTTAGAACTTGACTTAGAGCAAGGCCGGATCAAAGCGATGGTAATCCTAGGAACTGGAAGGTTTTTGGGGTTGTTGGGCCGCGAGCGCGATACGGTGATCGAATGGAGCCATATCCGTAAAATAGGGCACGACGTGATTTTGGTTGAATTGGCGAGTGAAGAGGTTTTGGGATAAAGCGCCCCCAAAGGGTGCTTTATCCCTTTCTGACGCCAAGATAATTGTCTCGACTTTCATCCGTAGCGCACGGCATAATGAAGTCAGGATAGGAGGGAGACCATGCAATGGAGGCGCCAGGATAATAACTGGCAGTGGAATGTTTCGCCTGGGGTGACGGCTTGGTTCACTACACGCTTGGGTGGAGTCAGCGCACCACCATATGATACCCGTAATCTGTCGTTTATGGTCCGCGATGCGACGGGTTCGGTCCGAGAGAATCGGCGCCGCTCGGTGCCCGAGGTGCACCGCCTAGTGATGGCGGAGCAGGTTCATCAGGAACAGTTGGCGTGGGTCGGCGCAGCCAACGCAGGCCAAGGAGCTTTTCAGGCATCTACGAGTGTCCCGGGTGTGGATGGGTTGTTGACCACTGACAACGACGTGGTGTTGGGGATGGGCTTTGCTGACTGTGTTCCCATATTTTTATCGGATGTGGTGGGTTCTATGGTGGGGATTCTCCATGCGGGCTGGCGAGGGACCACACTCGGCATTCAAATCAAAGCGATTGAAGCTCTGGCGTTGAAAGGTTGGGATCTTGGCCGGCTGCGCGTTGGCATCGGGCCCTCGATTGGACCGTGTTGCTATGAAGTTGATGACGTTGTGGCACGCAAAGTGCGAGATGTTTTATGCCACGAGGAGACACTGGCGCCTGGCCGGGATGCGAATCATTTTTATTTGGATTTGTGGACGACTAACCGCTTACTGTTGGAACGGGCTGGAATTGAACGCGATAACATAGACATCCTAGGGCGATGCACGGCATGCCATCCAGAAGAGTTTTTTTCGCATCGGAGAGACAAAGGTCGCACTGGACGTATGGGGGGATTCATTTGTCGGACATCGAACGAAATTTAAGCGATATCCGTGAGCATATTGCTCGAACCAATGCCGAGCAGACGGTTCGACTAATGGCCGTCACCAAGAATAGAACTCGTGAGGAAGCGCTTTTAGCCATCGCGCTCGGGGTCGATTGCATTGGAGAGAACCGTGTTCAGGAAAGTCGGGACAAATGGACAGAAAAACCTTCGGTGCCCCTTCACTTAATTGGACATCTACAAACTAACAAGGTAAAATATGCCATAGATCATTTCGATGCCATCGATTCCATAGACAGTGAGAAAATTGCCGACCAGTTGGAAATGCGCCTATCCCAAACTCAGGGTCTTGCATCCGCAATGATCCAGATAAATGGGGGTCGGGAAGACAGCAAGTCGGGGTTTGCGCCAGACCTTGACGTGGTGCGCAGATTTTTGGAACGTGGAAAAAGCTGGCCTCATTTAGAATTTATTGGTATTATGGCTTTATTTCCACGCGCAATCGACAATTCTGCAACAGAAAAGCAAAGAATTCGTAAATTGATGAAGGAAACTGGCGAATTATGGCGAATGTGTAAGTTAGAAGGGTACCCTTGGGCTCCTTTGACAGTTCTCTCAATGGGGATGAGCGAGGATTACGAGTGGGCAATCGAAGCCGGTAGTACCTTGATTAGGTTAGGAACCAGAATTTTTGGGCCTCGGGCCTAGCAGTCATAGTATAGAGGAGGTAAGAATTTGAAATCTAATATAGTAGGGAAGTTCTTGAACTTTGTGGGCTTGGAAGAGGTTGAAGGAGAGTCCTACGATGTTGAGGAAACGGCGGCAGCTTCCGACTGGGAAGAGGAAGTGCCTAAAAAACGCCGCGGTGGGGTGGTTAGCTTGCCATCGTCGCGCGGAATGCGGGTAGTGGTCATGCATCCACGAACATTGGAGGATGGACAGGCTATCGCCGACCAGGTCAAAGGCCGCCGTCCTGTGATTGTCAACTTGGATCTGGCGGAAGAAAAGGCAGGACAAAGATTGCTGAATTTCCTTTCCGGTGTCGCCTATGCATTAGACGGAGGGCTCCGCAAGGTGGGGGAAAATATCTTTCTGGTGACACCTAGCAACATTGAAGTGGCTAGTGAGGATCAAGAAGAGACCCCGGGATGGATGCGTGGTCTGTCTAAGTGACAGTAATTCTTTATCACTTGATCCAAACGGTTGATATTTTGAAGGATTTCTTTTTCGTAATCCTCATGGTGCGTATTGTGGCGTCGTATGTGCCGCCACGGGCGGATGGGGTATGGTCGCGTATCGCGAGCATTTCCTATCGATTTACAGAACCTGTACTGTCTCCCATCCGTCGGAGGATTCCGCTGGTCGGAATGATGGATTTGTCTCCTCTGATTGCCTTTTTTTTAGTGGATATTGCTGGCTTTATTTTGGTTCGATTGTTAGTGGGACTAGCTAGGTTGTAACGGGAGCGGAGGATTTTTATGCCATTGACACCCCTTGATATTGTAAACAAAGAGTTTAAGCACGGATTTCGTGGGTATAGTGAAGATGAAGTCAACGAGTTTTTGGATGAGATAGTCCGAGACTACGAGACATTGATTCGCGAAAATGATGAACTGAAAGAAAACACGTCAGGTATGACGGAACGTTTGGAGCAATATCGAAAACTGGAATCGACGTTGCAAAACACTTTGGTGGTGGCGCAGCAAACAGCGGAAGAAGTTAAGCTGGCAGCACGCAAGGAAGCAGAATTAATCGTGCGTGAGGCAGAGGCGAAGGCCCAGCAAATCATCAACCAAGCCGAAGAAAAAGGTCGCCACGCGGTGATGGAACTAGAGCGATTGCGTAAGGAAACGGACAAATACCGAGCGCAAGTCAAAAGCTTGCTGGAATCCCAACTGTCGATTTTGAACGACGGCTATAACTTTTCATTAAAGAACGAGTAAGCGTGTGTGTTACAATGAGTCAACAACCAATGATAGGCAACGCGATGATCGGGACCAACGTAAGGTTTAAGGGGCTAAAGAGAGCAGGCGGTTGGTGCGAAGCCTGTGCCTCTCCTTTCAGAGATCGCCCGTGAGTGCTGTCATGAAGTCCAGCGGGATTAGTGACGGCCGAGCAGCGCACGTTAATGCGCCATGAGTGCCGCGTTTAGTCGCGGAACAAGGGTGGTACCGCGGTGCATGCGTCCCTTGCCATTTGGCAAGGGCTTATTTTTATTTTCGGAGGGATTGCGATGGATTATCGACAGACATTGAATTTACCCAAGACTTCATTTCCCATGAAAGCCAATTTGCCTCAAAAAGAGCCTCAGTGGTTGAGTCAGTGGGAGTCTCAAGAACTTTATGCCACCCAGCGCAAACTGCGGCATGGGCTCCCTAAATTCATCCTTCACGACGGCCCTCCTTATGCGAATGGTGACATTCATTCCGGGACCGCGTTGAACAAAGTGCTAAAGGATATGATCAATCGGTTTTGGAATTTGGAAGGCTATGACGTGGTGTATGTGCCTGGCTGGGACACTCACGGATTGCCGATTGAAATGCGGGCATTAAAAAAGTTGGGTCTGTCCCAGCATCAAATCGATCCATTGACGTTGCGACAAGAATGCGCTGCGGTGGCCAACCACTATATTGGGGTGATGACGGAAGAATTCCGCCGGCTGGGGGTGATGGGTGATTGGGGGCATCCCTATGTGACCATGAGTCCATCCTACGAGGGTGCTGAATTAGGTGTGTTTGCCGATATGGTCGAGCGAGGGCTGATTTATCGCGACCTCAAGAGTGTCTATTGGTGTCCGCATTGCGAAACAGCCCTGGCAGAAGGAGAAATTGAGTATAACGATCACGAATCGGATTCGATTTACGTGGCATTTGCGGTCACCGATCCCGAACTGCACGGATTGCCCCAAGGCACCCGCGCCGTCATTTGGACCACAACACCGTGGACGATTCCAGCCAATGTGGCTATTGCCGTGCACCCCGACTTGCCCTATGTGGTGGTGGATACCGCAGCGGGACCGTTGCTCCTGGGCCAGCAGTTGGCGGAATCGGTCGTGGGCACTTTGGGCTTGACGGCTGAGCGGATAGCGGGTCCCTTTAAAGGAGCTCAACTCGAGGGGATTGTTACCAAACATCCCTACTTGGGTCACGATGTGCCAATCATTTTGGGAGAGCACGTAACACAAGACACCGGCACCGGTTTGGTGCACACCGCGCCTGGGCATGGCGTCGAGGATTTTGAGGTGGGTCGGCGATATCAGTTGCCGGTGGTGCAACCCTTGAATGATCAGGGACGTTTTTATGCAGGTACTCCTGTGGTCGAAGGGCTTTTTTATCAAGACGCCAATCCCATCGTCAATGCCAAATTGTCGGAGGTCGGGGCATTGTTGAAGGCTGATAAGTTTCATCACCAAAATGCCTTTTGCTGGCGTTGTAAAAATCCAGTTGTTTTTCGCGCCACATCACAGTGGTTCATGTCCATCGATCAGATAAGAGAGGAATTGGTGGCCGCCACTTTCCCCGTTCATTGGGAACCGGAGTGGGGTGGGGAGCGCATGCGGCGCATGGTATTGGATCGGCAGGATTGGTGTTTGTCGCGTCAACGCGTATGGGGATTGCCCATTCCCGCCTTTTATTGCCAAGATTGCGGCCATGCCATTCTGGATGCGGGATTGATTCGGCGCGTTGCACAAATCATCGCCCGAGAGGGAGCGGACAGCTGGTGGCGAAACGCAGCGGAATACTTCTTACCGCAGGGCTATGCGTGTCCACAGTGTCATAGTCATGCGGTGAGGCAAGAAATGGATATCTTTGACGTATGGCTAGATTCAGGGTCAAGCCAAGCCGCGGTGCTGGCCGACCACCCGGGGTTGGAATGGCCCGCCGATGTGGTGTTGGAAGGGAATGACCAATATCGTGGATGGTTTAACAGTCTGCTGACCACCGGAGTATCCACTCGAGGCCGCGCTCCCTATAAAATGGTTTTGACCCACGGCATGGTGTTGGATAAGGCGGGGCAAGAAATGCACAAGTCGCTAGGCAACACCATTGACCCGATGGATATTGTCGGACGGTTTGGCGCCGATATTTTGAGGCTTTGGGTGGCTACCAGCGACTACCGAACTGACGTGCGGATTTCCGATGAAATCATGACCCAACTTGCAGAAACCTACCGAAAGATCCGCAACACCTTTCGATTTTTGCTGGGAAATTTGGCCGACTTTGACGGCCAGTCTCCGACCCTCGTCAGGGATCCTCTCAATCGGTGGGCGGTGGCGACAGTCAACCGGTGGATGCAAGACGCACGCTCCTCATATCGGCAGTATGTGTTTCATCCCATCGTGCATGATTTGGTGCGTCTGATGACAATCGATTTATCCAGCTTTTACCTTGACGTCATCAAAGACCGACTCTATACCCTGGCTCCAGGCGATCCATTGCGCCGAGAAACCCAGGGTGTGCTGGAATACGTCTTACGTGTCTTGGTGCGCGGCATTTCACCAGTATTGGTGTTTACCGCCGACGAGGTATATCGCGAAACCAGAGAATACCGGATTGGACCTCAGTCCGTGCATCTGACCGAGTGGCCAAAGATGTGGGATATCGGATGGACGGACCAGGAGAGAGTCCAAATGGAACGCCTGTTATCTTATCGGACGGTGATGTTACGCTCCTTAGAAGCCTTGCGCGCAGACAAGACGATTGGAAATTCGTTGGAGGGAGTGGTCGAGCTCACCGTGCCCGATGGGGATCAGGTGACGGAAACCCAACGCCTGCTGTTGGTGGAGATGGTATTGGCAGCCGACGTAAAGATTCAGTTGGGGGCAGACAGCGAAGCGCACGCTCAGGCGTTTGCCACATCCTGGCACCGGTGTGAAAGATGTTGGCGATACACGCCAGAGGTGGGCGAAAATCAAGACCATCCAGATTTGTGCGCCCGTTGTGTCACGGTGCTTGACACGTTAGGGGTATAACCGAATGCAGCGTCGATGGATTTTTTGGATTGCGTTGGCCACGGTAGCCGCAGACCGCGTTTTGAAGATTTGGGTGGCTGCCACCATGGTTCCTGGCCAAAGCATTACGGTTATTCCCGGTGTCTTGTGGATTACTTACGTGTTGAATAGCGGGGCGGCGTTTTCTTTGCTGCGCCACAGCACAGGCCTATTCATCGCCGTGGCGGTGGTCCTGTTGGCGGGTGTTGCTTATGTGGCTTGGAAGCATGTGCAATTGCCGCGGCGGACGATCTGGGGGTTAGGCCTTTTAGCAGGTGGTTCGGCGGGCAATCTGTGGGACCGGGTGGTGACCGGTCGGGTCATAGATTATCTGCACTTTAGATTTTGGGCTGTTTTTAACCTCGCGGATGCTTCGATTGTTATTGGAATGGGACTGCTGGTCTGGGAGTACTGGAATCGACAGGAGGCGAATCAGAATGCCCAAGAGGGTGCTGACGGCACCTCTGACGGCTGAGGGACAACGGGTCGACCGATTTGTTGCGGATATGCTGCCGGAGCGGTCGCGGACGGCTTGGCAGCGCGAGATTGACGCGGGTCACGTGTTGATTTATGGTCGTCCCATCAAAGCTAGGGACTTGGTGCATGCAGGCGATGAGGTGGAGGTCTCATGGACCGAGCCAGAACCCAGAGCGCTGTGGTCTGCAGGGGAATTAGACCGAAGCCTTATTGTCTATGAAGATGCCTGGATTTTGGTGGTGAATAAGCCGCGAGGTTTGGTGGTGCACCCAAGCCGTGGGCACCAAGATGATTCCGTGGTACACCGGGTGGCACCTTTGTTGGGAGGCCCGGATACCGACTTTCGTCCGGGTGTGGTTCATCGCTTGGACCAGAACACCACGGGCCTATTGGTGTTGGCGCGTGATGAGAATACCCGTGCGCGGCTCTCCAAAGCGATTGCCGAGCGTTTGGTCCATCGTCGGTATATTGCTGTCGTCACGGGACAGATGACGCCCGCGCTGGGGATGATTGACGCACCCATTGGGCGTCATCCGCAAAACCGTCTTAAAATGGCAGTGATTTTGGGCGGACGTTCTGCAGTGACACATTACCGGAGTATTGCGCAATGCCCGGGATATACTTTAATTCAACTCTCGTTGGAAACCGGACGGACTCATCAAATTCGGGTGCACTTGGCGGCGGTAGGCCATCCCGTGGTGGGTGATCCGGATTATGGCGGTCAAATGGTGCCAGGTTTGGGAGGACAGGCGCTCCATGCTGCTCAACTAGCGTTTTTGCACCCTCACACGGGGCAGCCCTTGTGTTTCACAGCATATCCGCCAGATGATTGGGCCCGCTTGAATTTCGACGGGTGGCAATCGCTAACTCCTTGGGTTTTTGAACCCATCGATGGCTGTAGTCCGATCCTCACCGCTGCGTTGCTGGACCGCATTTTCCCCTAGACTTAGGTGGAAGAGGGGCTAGGAATGTTCAATGCCGCCAACTGGGGCACCAATTGGCTGAACACTTGATTACGGACGGCGTCCTCATTAGGTAACGATCCCCTATAGGCTAGGGTTACGGCTATGGAATACGAAGTGGGAGCCACGTCGATGACAAGCGCCTCGCCCTGATAGCCAAGATTTTTTAAGATATCGCGCAACATGTCTATAACGGGCTCGGAAGGCACGGCCAATGGCATGTCAAAACGGAACCGGATGTGGCGTTGTTCGGAACGAGAATGATTTTCAATCATGGCTTGAATGATAATCCCGTTGGGCACCATTAGCGGAAGTCCTTGATCGCTTTGGATGGACGTGTACATCAGGTTAATATCGGTAATGACGCCACTATATCCGGGTTTTAGGGCGTCATGAGGATAGGATGGCATAAGCATCGGATACTGCCAAGCTACAAAAGTGATATGGTTGCCGACATCAAAGGGGCGAAAGATGACTAAACCAATTCCGGCAATGAGGTTGCCAAACATGGTTTGGCCCGCCAGTCCAATGATTACGGTGAAAAATGCTCCGCCGAACACTACGGAGGAGAGTCCTACTCCAAAGGCAGCCAATACCGAGAGCACCACCACCAGCAGCAAAATCAGACGCACGATGAACCGCAAAGAGGATGTACGGCCGCCGGCATTGGGGGCCAAGCGAAACAGGTACCGTTCCAGGATGAACGAGATGAGGCCTCCCACTACCAAAATGATGAGAGCTTTACTGAGGTGAAGGTAGTCTGTGTTCAAATGGAGCTGTCCTTTGGACAAGTCGAGGCCTATGGCCATGGCGATACCCAGCAAGACTAGCACTAAGACCAAAATCCACGTGCGACGCCACATGCGCTTCAAGTCGTGTGGGTTTGTTTGCATCGCAACTGCCACCTCCTAAACGCAAATAGGGTATCATGGGGAAGAGAAGGCTGTCACCCAGCATTTTTAGTCAGGGGGGGTGCCGATGAAAGGCTTAGGTCCGTTGCATCTCGCATCACGGCGATTTTTGGTATGCACTGGCGCGGCGTGCCGCGGCCGGGGGGCGCGCGCTATCGCCAAAGAAGCGCGCCGATTGGCCAAGGGAACCGACACCGCGGTACTCACCACGGCATGTCTTCGGCTCTGCACTCACGCTCCCAATATGGTGTGCTATCCCCAAGGCGTTTGGTTCAGTTGGGTTACTAAACCGGTGGTGGCTCAAGTGATGGCCAAGGAGGCTTTCTTAGACCCTTCATTAGAGGCTCTGATTGCGTTTCGCTTGGATCCGAGATAATCTCTTTACCTTGGTTGACGGGTGGTATATTATGTCTTGGGGTACACTTCCTTTAACACCAGTCCTGCGAGGCTGGAAAGGGGCACCGATGGTTTTGCTCTAGCCTTCGCAGGGGTAGAGCATTTTTTATTGGGAGGAATACCGTGGCAAAAGCGGAAATTCTTGACCACGACGGCATGCGGCGAGCGTTAATGCGCATTGCTCACGAAATCGTGGAACGCAATCATGGGGCAAGCGATATTGTATTAGTCGGCATTCGCAGCCGAGGAGTCCCGTTGGCTCACCGCATTCAGCAGAACATCGAAGCGATTGAGCATGTTTTGGTTCCTGTGCAGATTTTGGATATTGGATTGTATCGCGACGATTGGTTTCAAAGGCCATTCAATCCAGTAGAATCCAGCAAAATTACCACGGCCATCAATAAGCGGGTGGTGGTCTTGGTTGATGACGTGCTGTTTACGGGCCGGACGATTCGGGCTGCCATGGACGCGCTGTCCGACTATGGACGTCCGCAGGCCATTCAATTGGCGGTCCTGGTGGACCGAGGCCACCGTGAATTGCCAATTCGAGCCGATTTTGTGGGGAAAAACCTTCCCACTGCGCGAAGCGAGAAAGTGGCAGTGCGGCTCGAAGAGTCGGATGGGGAAGACCAAGTCGTGCTGATTAAGCCAGAAAATGACGACGCATAACAAAATGCTTTGTTAGAGGGAGCCTGAACAGTGTGCGGGATTTTATCAAACTAGAGGGCATGGATTCAAGCGACCTGAAGGCTTTGATAAGTTTGGCAGAAAGCCTCAGTGAAATATTAAGCCGCCCCATTAAAAAAGTGCCAACGCTACGCGGTCGGGCAATCGCCAACGTGTTCTTCGAGGCTAGCACACGGACCCGTAACTCCTTTGAACTGGCGGGAAAATACATGAGTGCTGATGTGATAAATTTTCAAGCCAGCGGTTCTAGTGTGGAAAAAGGGGAGACCCTGTGGGACACCGCCCGCAACTTGACCGCGATGGGCATCGATGCCGTGGTGATTCGCCACCAAGTGTCCGGTATACCCGGTTTGCTGGCGGATCTTTTAGATGTGCCGGTTATCAACGCGGGCGACGGGATGCATGAGCATCCGACCCAAGGGCTTCTGGATTTGGTCGCCGCTAAAGCGAGGAAAGGTCGCTTGGAAGGCCTTAAGGTGGCGATTGTGGGAGACGTTTTGCATAGTCGGGTGGCACGGTCAGACTTGTGGGGATTTCAGACCATGGGAGCCGAGGTGACATTGGTGGGACCGCCAAATCTTCTGCCTGCGGAGCTGGGGGTGGCGATGACCAGCAATTTGGAGGAAGGCATCAAGGGATGCGATGTGATTCAGGTACTGCGATTGCAGCACGAACGCCAAAAGGGCGGTTCGATCCCCTCAGTGCGGGAATATCGCGCGCTGTTCGGAATAACCGGACCGCGCTTGGCCCAGTGGGCGCCAGATGCCTGTGTGATGCATCCGGGACCCCAAAATCGCGGGGTGGAAATTGATAGCGATGTATTGGATGGTCCCCAAAGCGCTGTACTAGACCAAGTGCGGTATGGTGTTGCGGTAAGAATGGCGGTACTGTACCGTCTGTTAGGAGGAACTCATGACATCTAACGAGACAGTTGGGAATACCCGGTGGCATATTAAGAATGTCAGGATTTTGGACCCGTTTACGGCTACCGATGCCATGGGGGACGTCTTCATTGTCGATGGACGGTTCGCCGCCGGTCCAGTGCAGGGCATGACAGTAATCGAAGGACAAGGCCTGTGGGCGGTGCCGCGCATGACCGACATCCACGTCCATTTCCGAGAGCCAGGTCAAGAACATAAAGAGGATTTGCTTTCAGGCAGCCGGGCGGCTGCCGCGGGAGGTTTTACGGTAGTGGCGGCCATGCCCAATACCAGCCCAGTGATTGACTCTGCGGCATTAGTCGCGTGGGAGCGAAACCGGGCCCGGGAAATCGGATTGGTGGAGTTGTGGCCGATGGGCGCGGTGACCAAGGGTTCGGCTGGCCAGGAATTGGCGGAATTGGGCCTCATGGAAGAGGCCGGCGCGATGGGGTTTTCTGATGACGGGAAACCGGTGGCTAATGCCCGGATGATGCGCAGCGCCTTAAGCTACGTCTCCATGCTTGGTCATCCCATCGTGCAGCATGCAGAAGATTTGTCGTTGTCCGAGGGCACTGTGATGCATGAAGGGGCAATCTCCCATCAGCTCGGTTTGTCCGGCGCACCTGCTGCGGCAGAATCAGTGATGGTCTGGCGGGATGTGGAACTCAGCATTTTAACCTCGGGACCCTTGCATGTGGCGCATGTCACTGCTATAGGCTCGCTGGAGGCACTCGAGTATGCCGCTCGCAGAGGAGCGCCGGTAACGGCTGAGGCTACGCCGCATCATCTGCTCTTAACCGATTCGGCCGTATCGGACTGGAATTCGTCGCCCATCAGTAAAGTCAATCCGCCGCTGCGGCCGACAACGCATCGGGCGGCACTGAGGCAAGCAGTGGCTTCGGGATTGGTGTCCGTGATTGCCAGCGACCATGCGCCACATCATATGGATGAAAAAGCCGCTCCCTTTCCACAGGCGCCATATGGCATTAGCGGTTTGGAAACCAGTGTGGGCGCGGTGTTCACGGCCCTCTTGCATAGCGGGTTGATGGATCCGCTGACTCTATTGGCTCGGATGACAGTGGGGCCGCACCGGGCGCTCCGTGCCCACTATCCCGGACTGGTGCAGGGGGCGGCCGCTGACTTAACCCTGATTGACCCACACGCATCATGGATTGTCGATTCGCGCGCCTTTTATTCGCAAGGACACAACACGCCGATGGATGGAATGCAGCTAAAGGGAAGGGCTGTGGGGACTATGCTGCGCGGTGTATGGACTATGCGGGAAGGGCAGGTGTTGGCGTGATGCTGGATGGTTGGCTTACCTTTTCCAACGGGAACCGTTATCACGGGCAATTGATTGGGGCTGTAGGCCAGGTTGCGGCGGGGGAAGTTGTGTTCAACACGGCTATGACCGGATATCAGGAGATTTTGACCGACCCGTCCTATTATGGGCAAATTGTCGTATTGACCTACCCTCTAATTGGGAACTATGGAACTTTTGCGGAAGCGGCAGAATCTTTGTTCCCGTGGGCATCAGCTTTGGTGATGCATAAGGCCACGCGATTGCCCTCGCATTTTGGCGGAGCAGAATCGATAGATGACTATTTGAAACGCTATGGAAAAGTGGGATTGATTGATGTGGACACCCGGAGTTTGACCAAGTTTCTTCGCGCAGAAGGAACGCAACGGGCGGTCCTGTCGTCCGCTGGCATGTCGGACCAGGCAATACAGGAAGCTATCCAGTCCGTGGATTTGACCGACAGTGTGTTTCGGGTCACGACACCCGTGGCCATCACCATTGACGGCCGCGGGCCGCATATCGTGGTAATAGACTACGGGGCCAAAAATTCAATATTAGCGGAGCTCCAGCGTCGGGGTGCGCGCATTACCGTGGTTCCGGCAGGGATTGATGAGGACACTCTCGATCAGCTTAAGCCCGATGGAGTCGTTCTCTCCAACGGACCAGGCGATCCAGCCAGTATTCCACAGGTGCTGCCCACGGTGCGTCATGCAATAGACCACTATCCGACTTTGGGCATTTGCTTAGGCCACCAGTTGATAGGGATCGTGGAGGGAGCCTCGACCTATCCTTTGAAGTTTGGGCATCATGGAGCCAACCACCCGTTATGGGACCATCGGTCGCAAAAAGTTTTGATTACCTCACAAAATCATGGCTATGCGGTGAATGCGGATTCGTTGGCGGACCGCTACCAAGTGCGGCTAACCAATCTTCATGATCAGACGGTGGAAGGACTGCAACATCGTACGCGTCCAGTGCTGTCGGTGCAGCATCATCCGGAAGCGGGTCCGGGTCCCTCCGACTCGCTGTACCTGTTTGATGAATTTATGGCCTGGGTCACGAAGTCAGAGGGGGATGCGGATGCCTAGACGGCAAAATATCCAAAAAGTATTAGTCATCGGATCAGGTCCGATTATCATTGGCCAAGCAGCGGAGTTTGACTATGCTGGAACCCAAGCGTGTCGGGCGTTAAAAGAAGAAGGCATTGAAGTCGTGCTGGTCAATAGCAATCCAGCGACCATCATGACGGATCTTTCAGTGGCCGATATCGTTTATGTGGAGCCGCTAACGGTTTCGTTTTTAGCTTATATCCTGGGAAAGGAACGTCCAGACGGGATATTGGCCACCTTAGGAGGGCAAATGGGTCTGAACCTGGCCACCGATCTGTCCAAGGCAGGCATCTTGACCGATTTAGGGGTACAGGTGTTGGGGACTTCGATTGCTACCATCGAGATGGCCGAAGACCGCGAAGCGTTTCGCCGTTTGATGATCGACCTCGGACATCCCATTCCTAACAGTAAAACGGTCACCACACTGGAAGAGGGACTAGCCTTTGCCGGTGAGATGCAATATCCCTTGGTTTTGCGCCCTGCCTATACTTTAGGCGGAAGCGGCGGTGGATTTGTTCATAGCGATGCCGATATGATGGAGCGGTTGCCCCATGCCCTGGCACTCAGCCCAATCGGTCAGGTGCTGGTAGAGGAGTCCATTGCTGGTTATAAGGAAGTGGAGTATGAAGTCATCCGCGATACTGCGGGCAATGCCATTACGGTGTGCAATATGGAAAATTTTGACCCCGTAGGCGTGCATACCGGAGACTCCATTGTGGTAGCGCCTAGCCAAACCTTGTCTGACAAAGAATATCAATTACTGCGGACGGCCGCTTTAGACATTGTCCACCACTTAGGGGTAGAGGGCGGATGCAATGTCCAGTTTGCCTTGCATCCCGATGGCCGCTACCGGGTGATCGAAGTGAATCCCCGGGTATCCCGCTCCAGTGCCTTAGCGTCAAAGGCCACCGGATATCCAATTGCCCGGGTCGTGTCAAAGATCGCCATCGGCTTGACATTGCCTGAAATTGGCAATCCGGTTACGGGAACCACGACTGCCGCGTTTGAACCGGCTTTGGACTATGTGGTGGCAAAAATTCCCCGGTGGCCGTTTGACAAATTTGCCAGTGCGGACCGTCATCTGGGCACGCAGATGAAGGCTACCGGCGAAGTGATGGCGATTGACCGCACTTTTACCGCGGCCTTGCAAAAGGCAGTACGGTCGCTGGAAATTAAGCGGTTTGGACTAACCGGCCCATTAGAAGCTCTAGCCTCCGATGAAGTGGTATGGAATAACGTGGTTGAACCTACCGACGAAAGACTGTTTTATGTTGCTGAGGCGCTCCGACGCGGCATTTCGGTGGATGCTGTGGCTAAAGCCACAAAAATCGACCGATGGTTTCTTGACGCCATAGCGGATATTGTGACGGAGGAAAAGTGGTTGTTGTCTCATCCAGATCAATGGAGTGACCGACTGCGTGATTTGAAGAGCAAAGGATTTGCCGATCGTCGAATAGGAGAATTGACTGGCCAGTCAGAGGACCGGGTCCGGGACGAGCGTATGGCTCAGGGAGTTTTTCCCGCTTATAAAATGGTGGACACTTGCGCCGGAGAGTTTCCCGCCATCACGCCCTATTACTATGCTAGCTACGATGAAGAGAATGAGGCTGAACCGCTTTCGGGCCCCAAAGTTTTGGTGTTGGGTTCCGGTCCCATTCGCATTGGACAAGGCATCGAATTCGACGCGGCCAGTGTTTACGCGTTGAATGCGCTGCGCTCCATGGGTTATCAGGCCATTATGATTAACAACAATCCAGAAACGGTGTCCACCGATTTTAACGCGTCCGACCGTCTGTACTTTGAACCATTAACTTTGGAAGATGTCCTAAATGTGATTCATGTGGAGAAACCCGATGGGGTCATAGTACAATTTGGCGGCCAAACCGCGATTAATTTGGCAAACGATCTAGCCCGTCTGGGGGTCGCTATTTTTGGGACTCAAGTGCAGGGAATTACAGGAGCTGAAGATCGGGAACAGTTTGAGCGCATTCTTCAAACTTACGATATCGCAAGACCGCCGGGCCGGACGGCGATTACGGATGCCCAAGCGGTAGCTGCTGGTCAGGAGATTGGATATCCAGTCTTGGTGCGCCCGTCCTATGTACTGGGGGGACGCGCTATGGAAATCATCGATGATGAAGACGGATTGCGCGATTATTTGGCGCGCAGTCACGAAATGGGACCCGATCAACCCCTCCTGATTGACCGCTACATGAACGGTTTAGAGTTGGAAGTGGACGCGGTGAGCGATGGCCAGCGGGTCATAATTCCCGCCATTATGGAACATGTGGAACGTGCTGGCATCCATTCCGGCGATTCGATCGCTGCGTTGCCGCCAGTAAAGGCGTCCAAGGCGGTAATTGAACGGGTGACGGCGATTACCACCCAACTATGCCGTGCGCTGTCGGTTCGAGGTCTCTTAAATGTCCAGTTTGTGGCGGTCCGCGATCAAGTGTACGTCATTGAAGCCAACCCTCGGTCAAGCCGCACGGTGCCGTTTATAATCAAGGCTACGGGTGCTCCTATGGTCGACATGGCGATTGAAGCTGCAGTCACGGGCCATTTGAGCGAGCGTTATACCCAGGGGCTGTGGCCGTATCCTCATCATTATGCGGTCAAAATGCCGGTCTTTTCCTTTGGCAAATTAAATATGGTGGACGCTGCCTTGGGACCTGAAATGAAAAGCACCGGCGAGGTTATGGGGATAGACAAAGATTTTGCCAGTGCTTTGTATAAGGCGCTGATTGCGGGAGGATTTCGGCTGCCCTCGGGAGGGAAAATTCTGGTCACGATTGCAGACCAGGATAAAAGCGAAGCTTTGCCCTACCTGGAAGAGCTTGCGCGCTTGGGCTATCGTTTATATGCCACAACAGGCACCTTGGCGCTTTTGTCTTCTTTAGGCATACCGGCCACCCCAGTCTACAAATTGGGTGAACGGCGGCCGCATTTGGTCGATTTGATCCGCCAAGGCCAGTTTCACTTGGTCATCAACACCATAAGCGTGGGTGGCGATCGTGAGCGGGAAGGGTTCTTAATTCGCCGCGCGGCGGTCGAACGGGGCGTCCTGTGTTTCACGTCGTTGGATACGGTGGCGGCTGCTATTGAAGGATTGCGTCAACGTTCTCGGCAAGCTTTTGGGGTGCACTCACTAAATGAGTGGTTGGCGCCGTCTACTCGTTGAAGGGGGCAAGCGACATTTGGTGAATAAGGAGGTGGGGGGACTGGCCGAGATGGTTAGAGGCCGTGTGGTTAAACGGCATGAGCCCGCGCCCGGGCACGTCGAGCTGTGGATTCATAGTCCGGTTTTAGCAAAAGCCATCCCGGGGCAATTTGTCCATGTAGCCACCGGCGGCATGTTGCGACGCCCGATTTCGTTTTCGCGTCTGGATCACAGTGCAGGCACAGCAGCGATTTTGTTTCAGATAGTGGGAGATGGAACCCGCTGGTTAGCGAGCGTGCAGGAGGGCGTCGAATTGGACTTGATGGGGCCGCTAGGCCGTGGATTTGCCATGCCCGATCCCCGTCATCCATGGTGTTTAGTAGGGGGAGGAGTAGGCATTCCTCCCTTGTTGGCGGCGGCAACCGCCTGGACCCCGTTTTTAAACGAGCCGCCTACGGTAGTTTTAGGGGCACGCGAGTCCGCGCTGCTCCTTTTGGAAGAGGAATTTCGCGCTTTAGGCGCCGCCGTCGAGGTAACCACCGATGATGGATCGCAGGGACAGAGAGGCACGGTTGTGGGCCCATTGGCGCACTGGCTGGCTAAGCATCCTACGGGACAAGTCTATGCCTGCGGCCCTACGCCGATGCTGGGCGCGGTAGCTCGGGCATCTCAAGGACAAAGCAACGTCTGGCTGGCACTAGAACAACGCATGGGGTGCGGGGTGGGTGCTTGCTTGGCCTGCGTGGTGCTGGCCAATGGGCAAAACGGGCCCGTCTACCGTCGGGTTTGTACAGATGGACCAGTATTTGCTGCGGAGGAGCTGATCTTCGAATGAACTTAGAGGTGCAATTGCCTCGGGGCTTGCGTTTGCAGAATCCTATTATTGCGGCCTCGGGAACATTTGGATTCGGGCCCGAGTACGCTTCCTTCGTGGATATCGGAGCATTGGGGGCGGTGAGTGTCAAAGGAGTGTCACCGGAGCCCTGGCCCGGCAATCCCCCGCCCCGGGTGTGGGAAACTCCGCTGGGACTCTTGAATTCGATTGGACTGCAAAACCATGGGGTGGAAGTATTCTGCCACCAAGATCTGCCATTCTTGCGGGATACAGGTACTAAGGTGATTGTTAACATCATCGGCCACACGGTGGAGGAATATCAAAGGGTGGCCGAGCGTCTCAACGCAGAAAAAGGCGTCGATGCGCTGGAAGTGAATATTTCTTGTCCCAATATCAAAGAGGGTGGGATGAGCTTTGGGCAAGAACCGGATCAAGCCTTTGCCGTGGTGCAGGCAGTCCGCCGCGTGACAGACTTGCCCATGATGGTCAAACTATCCCCCAACGTGACTTACCCGACCGTGATAGCGCAAGCCGTGGAAGCGGCCGGGGCCGACATGATTTCAGCGATTAACACCGTGATGGGTCTAGCGATTGATGTTAAGCGGCGCAGGCCAGCCTTAGGAGGCATCACCGGGGGTTTGTCGGGTCCGGCCGTGAAACCCGTGGCGCTGCGCATTGTATATGAGGTGGCACAAGCGGTGGACATTCCTATTATTGGCATGGGCGGCATCAATTCGGCGTTGGATGTGGTGGAATTTTTAATGGCCGGGGCACAAGCCGTAATGGTGGGCACGGTCACATTTCAATATCCCAACCGCATGCAGGAAATTATTGAGGCTCTACCAGCCGTCCTGAGGTCGCTCCAACTGAACTCCCTGTCGGAGACGGTTGGCTTGGCACTGCCGGGCCGTGTGCCCTTGCCGCCAGCAAGCGAGGATGCCTATGAATAAACCTAATATTTGGATTGCATTGGATGTGGCTTCGCGAGACGCAGCGGAATCAGTATTGGAGCGATTCAGTCCACACCGTCAATTTAAAGTGGGCCTCGAATTGTTTACTGCCATCGGACCGCAGGCCATTTTTGAATGGGCCCACGGGGGCCTGGAAATATTTTTAGATTTAAAGCTTCATGACATACCAAATACCGTAAATCGGACATTGGATCGCATCGCAGAATTGGGGGTAAGTTTAACCACCATTCACACTAGCGGCGGCATGGCAATGATGAAAAATGCTAGTCGCGTTTCTCTGGCCGTTGTGGGCGTAACGCTTTTGACTAGTCTTGATGAGATGGATACGCGCCGTATGGGATGGGAGGGTTCGAGCCAAGAAATCGTGCGTCGTTTAACGGACCTGGCCCATCAGGCCCATCTGGCAGGCGTGGTAGCTTCCGCTGGCGAAGTGGAAACGATCCTGAGACTATGGCCCACGGCTCGCATAGTGGTGCCGGGATTGCGCTGGGGCATGAGCGCTGCCAATGACCAGGCGCGGGTTGCTACGCCTGGCGAAGCGTGGCAGGTCGGGGCAACGGATTTGGTTGTGGGCCGAGCACTTACTGCAAGGACTGACTTTCGCAAGGCATACCAGGAACTGATGGCGTTCTTTTCCTAAGTGATTCATATGACGCGCCTTGACAAAAACCATTTTGCAGCCGGAGGGAATCACTGACATGGATTTTAATTTGGAAGACTTAGCGCAATACGAGGCCTACTTGCGGGGACACTTTTTACTGACTACGGGTCGTCACAGCGATCAATTTCTGTTGATGGCACGATTGACCGAGCGCCCTTGGGCTTTAAAGCCATGGGCAGAGCAATTGGCTCGATTACTCGAACCATATCGCATTCATACGGTGGTGGGGCCTGCCATAGGCGGTATTATACCCGCGTATGCGGTGGCGTCGCATTGGGCCGACGGTCGGGTACTGTTTGCAGAAAAAGACGAGCATGGCACGATGCGCTTTAAACGCGGTTTTCAGTTGCAACCGGGAGAACAGGTTGTTGTCGTAGAAGATGTCGTTACCACCGGGAGCTCGGTCGATAAGGTCATCGCTCTGGTAGAGCAACAGGGGGCCGTAGTAAAAGCTGTAGGAGCACTGGTGGACCGCGGGCATGATAAGCCGCACTGGAACAGCCGGGGTTATGAAGCGGTCTTGCGCCTTGCCAAAGGATCGATTCCCACCTGGGATCCTGCGGAGTGCCCGCTGTGTCGGAATCAAGTGCCGCTCACTCGACCCAAAGCCTAGTCAACGCCTTTATGTCGTCGTAGTCATGGGACGTCACGCAATGCGAAAAACGTGCCCGTGCGTGCGACCGAGCCGGTTGCTGCCGACGGGGCAAGGAAACAACCGGCCACTTTGGGGAGCATTATCCCGTTTGGTGTTAGGATCGGGCAGTTCAAACTGGTTTGGTCCTCTCTAGTCCCGTGTCTATTCCTGCGCCAATTTTTCGCGAACTGCCCCCAGCTTTTTGAGCCGATGGACATCAGGGGTAATGTATAGAGTTTTTTCCTGTCGATAGAGAACCTGACCCGGCTCGGCATGCGGCCTTTTGCGAACAAATTTGCGTCGCGTGTAATCTACCGGAACCATAGACGATTGGGATGCTTGGCTGTAAAACACGGCCAATTCGGCAGCGTCTAGCAGGTCTTCGAGAGTGGGGTTGGCTTTGCCGCATCCCAAAATGACGTGGGATCCTGGTGACTGTTTGACATGGAACCACATGTCATCGGGGCGGGCATCGCGAAATGTCAGTTGGGCATTTTCCTCTCGCGAGCGGCCCACCCAGAGCGGATATCCGCTCTGGCTCTTAAACCGGCGATAAGGCTGAGATGTCTCTTGAACATGTTTGGGTGAGTTTCGATGAGCCGATTGCAGTTCTTGGGCAACCCACTCTGGTGAAACCTGGTCCTGATGGAGGATCTCGATTTGCTGGCCTAGCAATGCCAACTCCCCCTCGATCTGGGGCATGAGCTGCGACAAAGATTTTTTGCGGGCTTCTTGCTTGCGCGCCTCGCGGTAATGAGACTCAGCGAGCGTGAGTGGAGTTTCACCGGATGGGAGCGTCAACTTCACGGTCTGTTCCCACTCAACTAGCGACGGCACCTCGATAGTATGGGGCGCAGCGTGGTCTTTGAAGTTATATTGATAGGCCAGCCAGAGATCTCCAAGCTGCCGCAACTGGGCAGGATCGGCTAGGATTTGAGTACGGTATTCGACGAGCCTTTGTTCAAGATGTTGCGCACGCTCGCTCCAAAGGCGCATCAGCTGCGCCTTCATTTGTTTGAGTTGTTGGGATTTTTCGCGTGCTCTAAACAGCTCATCGAGCGCCGAGTCGAGGTCGCTGACCGGTTTAGCCTCATAACCCGGCATTGGATAGACCCATAGTTCGGGTTCAGCGGTCCCTTGCAACGGGGTCAGACGATAAACCTGGTAAGTGCCTTGCTGCCAATCCTGGCAAAACTTGTCCCAAGACCAAGAACCGTGCGTATAGAGCCGTTTAGCCCATGGCGTCAAATCCTCCTGGTTGTGGGTTTGACAGGGATTGTTGCGCACAGGCGGAGGCTGATAAGTGTGTCCTGGCCACACCACTCGGCCGGGGCGCGACGGAGCAATCTTGCGAAATGCGTCCAAGATTCGGTGTTCTTGATCTAACAAAATTAAGTTGGTCAGATGTCCTGCTAATTCAACGATTAGGAAGCGGGTTTGTGGTTGATCGAAGTCGTCGCGTTGGATAATCTCCATTTTGATCCACCGCTCGAAGGGAGGAACTTCAAGAGACATAATTTCGAAAGGGACTAACCGTTGGAGGAATGGATTCATTGTCCTGATAGATTTTTTTGGTAAAAGGCCCGTTGTCCAATGCATGCGTGCCAGTCCTGGAGCCAAGACTATTAAGAGTTGCTGGGAGTGTTGCTTTCCAACCAACCAAATATGGTCCTTGTCGCTCATCGCCTGGTCTACATGCATGCCGGGAATTTGAGATTGCCAACGATTTTCTAAAGCGCGTAATAATAACGCGTCAAACGGCATGGGGGAGTGCCTTCTTTCCTATATGCATATCAAGTAACATTGTACGATTTACTGGATTTGATTAAAAGGCACTATACCAGGATATAGATTTGCGCCATCGATGGTGGGATAATGGCCTAAGAGTGGCTTAAGTCCTTGCGCAAGCAGGGAGATACGTCCGCCTGAAGCCATGTTCAAAATTTCTTTGGAGGGATGGCCGTGGCACAGGGAAGCGCTCATTCGGCGAGCGGCTTAAGACATTTGTGGCAAATTATGCCACTGGAACAATTTACAGCGCGGCCAAATTACATTTGGCTGGTGGTAGGGACAGTTTGTATCGGTGCCTTCATGGCTGCCCTTGATGCCAGCATCGTAAATGTGGCGTTGCCAGTAATGAGCACCTCGTTTCACGCTTCAGCGAGCATTGTGGGATGGGTCCTGATTTCGTATCTGCTGACCTTGGCAACGTTGTTGACTCTCTTTGGCCGAATGGCTGACATGTTAGGGCGTCGACCCCTTTACACGTTCGGATTTCTTGTCTTTATCATCGGTTCGGCCGCGTGTGGGGCTGCAGTGAATCTTCCGATGCTGATTGTTTCCCGCGTGTTTCAAGCTGCTGGAGCGGCAATGCTGCAGGCCAATTCGGTGGCCATTATCACCGCCACGGTGCCGGCTTCGGTACGTGGCAAAGCCATAGGGTTTCAGGGATCGGCACAAGCCATCGGATTGTCGCTGGGTCCAGCCATTGGAGGCGCCTTGATCGGCCTCTTTGGATGGCGGGCTATTTTCTATGTCAACGTACCAGTGGGTTTGATTGGTACCGTTATGGCGGCCATGATATTGCCCAAGGATAAAGTGAGCGGCGCCAAAGCAACGTTCGACTGGTGGGGCACTATTTTGTTTACCCCGTTTCTAGTCGCGCTGATGCTAGCGCTCACAGAAGGCAACGTTTGGCATTGGGATTCCCCAGCAATAATCGGGCTGTTTGTCGCTGCCATGGTGTTATTGGTGGCTTTTTTGGTTCGGGAAAAGACGTTCCGTGCTCCTCTGATAGACTTAAAGCTGTTCAAAATTCCGATTTTCAGCATGGGAAACTTTACGGGATTGCTGTCATACCTTGCCATGTTTGGTGTATTGTTTCTGATGCCGTTTTTCTTCGAAAGGGTATCAGGATTCAATTCTGCCATTACCGGATTGATTCTGACGGCTGTTCCCTTAGGAATGACGGTGGTAGCGCCCAAGGCGGGCGGGCTGGCGGATCGGTATGGATCGCGGTTGCTGACCACGGTGGGAATGGCAGTGACGGCCGTTGCGTCCCTGTTTTTGGCATTCAGCATTAACTTACATGCAGAACTGTTCTTCATGGTCATCGAGCTCGTATTGGTCGGCGTGGGATTAGGCATTTTTACCCCACCCAACAACAGTTCAGTGATGGGCAGTCTGCCTGCCGATCGACTGGGGGTAGGCGGCGGAATTTTGAACATGGCGCGCTCTTTAGGAATGGCGATGGGAACCGCCTTAACGAGCACGCTAATGGCGGCATTTCTGATTATGTATGGCGGTACCGAACGGGCTGGAGGTCCCAAACTGCCATGGGTGCCTGCCATTCGCTATGCCTTATTTGTGTTAGTGTTTTTATCATTGGTGGCTGCCGTGCTATCATTGTTCCGTGTTGCGGGCGGGTCGAAAAGCAGCCAACATGAAGCGATGCCTATGGAGTGGTAAGTGCCTCTGTGCTGGGGGTGCAACTTATGGTTGCACCAGGGACCTGGGAGAAGGAAAATATAGGTGCAATGCGAGATTTGCGATACAGGTAACCGGCAGGAGGGACTTCCATGTGGACGGTTGTGTATATCGCTCCGACGATTGGCATGGCTGATCGATTAAAGCAGTTGTTAGAAGACGAGGGTATGTTGGTTAATTTGCGGCGTGTTGACGTCGACGATAGTGGACGGGGCAACATCGAAATCCAAGTGCCCGAAGGGGAAGCGGAGGAGGCCCACGAAATAATTACGGAAAACCTGGGCCGCTTAAGATAATGCGTCGAACCAAAATTGTTGCAACCTTAGGCCCTGCTTGCGATTCGGTCGACATCATGGTGGAGTTGATCCGAGCAGGTGTCGACGTTGCACGTGTAAACTTGTCTCATGGCGAATGGCCGCTTCATCAACAGCGGATTCGTTTGGCTCGCCAGGCAGCTATGAGGCTCGGCAAAGAGATTGGCATTATGCTTGATACCCAAGGACCGGAAGTGCGGTTGGGGCCTCTGCGGACAACGTTGCATTTGGACATAGGGGACATGTTCTATCTGGGACGAGAAGGCAGTGAGTCAGATAAAATTCTTACGGTAACCTGGCCCGGCTTATTTGACATGCTTAAAGTGGGACAAACGCTATGGATTGATGATGGGCGTTTGGTGGTTGAGGTGCAGTCGGTGGCCTCGGATGTTATCAGCCTGGTGGCGAAAAATCGCGGGGATGTAGATTCTCAAAAGAAGTTGAGTTTGCCGGGCTATGGTTGGCCGCTCGACCCCCTTACCGAAAAGGATCGTGATGCGCTAGTCCGTGGCATCACTGAAGAGGGTATTGATTTTGTCGCTCTGTCTTTTGTTCGGTCGGCTGATGATATTTTAACAGTGCGGCGGTTTCTTGAGGACCACCACATCTCCACTTTCCTAATGGCTAAAATCGAAAACCCGCTGGGCATGGATCATTTAGACGAAATCCTGCGGGTGTCCGATGGGGTGATGGTGGCGAGAGGAGACTTGGGTGTCGAACTGCCTGAAGAAGACGTGCCGGAACTGCAAAAAACTATTATCAGGCAAGCAAATCTCATGGGACGACCTGTAGTGACCGCGACCCAAATGCTGGAATCGATGGTGGATGAGGAACGCCCAACCCGTGCTGAAGCGACTGATGTTGCAAATGCCATCTGGGATGGCACGGACGCGGTGATGTTGTCTGCCGAAACAGCGGTAGGCCAACATCCGGTGGGAACGGTGGCGATGATGGCCAAGATTGCCGAACGCGCCGACGCACATCCTGAATATGCGCATCGGGTTCAATTCCGGACCGACCGCATTGCGGATGCCGTCAGTCGAGCATCAGCGGAAATAGCCGAACAGTTGCATGCGGGCGCCATTTTGACGGTAACGGAGTCGGGATACACCGCGCGGATGGTTAGCCGTTGCAAGCCGGAAGTGCCGATTATTGCCATTTCCCCTCATCAGACCACGTTGCGTCAACTTACGTTGTATTGGGGCGTAGAGGCGTTGGCAATGGGGGCGGCATTGCATACGGATGATATGGTGGACCAAGCGATTGATATCGCTCGAGAGGCTCATAAAGTGGCAGACGGTGACGTGGTGGTGGTGACTGCCGGGGTGCCGGCTGGAACGCCTGGCACGACCAATCTTGTGCGGGTTGAGACAATTTCCGATCTTATTTTGAAAGGTCAAGGATTGGGCACTAACATGTCGCCAGTCACGGGACCGGTGTTGATTGTAAAGGAGAATGCGGTAGCGCCTCAGACTCCCTTTGTGGCTGTGGTGCAAGGTTATGATCCCCAGTGGGTATCCATATTGGATCATGCCAAGGCAATTGTGGCGAGTGACGCGGGGTGGACATCGGACATTGCTGTTTATGCGCTGAGCCGCCAGATTCCCGCGGTAGTCGGGGTTCAGGATGTGCAAAAGCAATTGAGCAATGGACAAACGGTTACCGTGGATCCGGTTCGAGGGGTCGTTTATTTCGGTAAAACCCGCGTCTAAACGCTACTTCGAGAAGGGAATGACCAGAATGCAGGTATACTTGAATGGCCGTTTGATACCCGAAGAACAAGCAGTAGTGTCGATTGATGATCGGGGTTTTCTTTTTGGCGATGGAGTTTATGAGGTGGTTCATGTTTACGGCCGAAGTCTTTTTGAGTGGGACTTGCATATGGCCCGACTGCAACGAAGTTTAGCGGCCATAAAACTTCCTACGGCTGACCAGGACGAATTGTTGCGGGTGGCGCGCTTGCTCATCGATGACTTGGCGTCACCCGATGGTGAGGCCAGTTTGTATTTGGAAATTACGCGTGGAGCGCATCCGCGAGCTCATGGTTTTCCTCCCCCGGGCACCACTTCTCCCACCATCTTGATGTGGGTGCGGCCGGTCGCTCCCATCGCTCAAGAAACAGTGCAACAGGGCGTGCCCATGATTACCGTTGCTGACGATCGATGGGCTAAAGTGTGGATTAAGACGGTCGGACTTTTGCCCAATGTGCTCGCCAAGGAAAAGGCACATGCCGCGGGCGCATTCGATGCGGTTTTTGTTCGGGACGGGGTGGTGACCGAGGCCACCAGTGCGAATGTATTCATCGTTCAGAATAGGGTCCTACGGACGGCCCCCTCAAGCAACTACATTCTGTCCGGAATTACCCGTCAGGTTGTACTGGAGTTGGCCGAGGCAAGAAAACTCGCTGTGGACTTGACGCCATTCAGCGTTGAGGAAATGGTGGCTGCTGACGAAGTGTTTTTGACGGGCACTCTTACCGAAGTGTTGCCGATTAGGTCCATCGACGGACATCAGGTGAAAGAACCTAGTGGGCCGGTGGCACGCCAGTTGCTGAACGACCTGCATGACCGAGCGAGTTGGGGCAAACACTGACCAAAAACCTGGCACTAGGACGATAAGGGGGAAGAATGTATTGCATGTGGTGCTGGTGGAACCTGAAATTCCGCCTAATACTGGAAACATTGCGCGGACCTGTGCTGCCACCGGAACTTCCCTGCATCTCATCAAACCATTGGGCTTTTCGGTAAGCGATCGTTACTTGCGTCGGGCCGGAGTAGATTATTGGCATCTGGTGGATGTACATATACATGAGTCTTGGGATGCGCTGCCCGACAATTTGAGAAGCCCCGAGCATATCCATTTGTTCACGTCCCATGCTCGGCTGTCTTATACTGATACGGAATATCGCCCGGACGACGTTTTGGTCTTTGGGCGGGAATCGGTGGGCTTGCCCCAGTGGATTCTCAGCCAGTTTTTGGACCGCCAGCGAAAAATTCCGATGGCGGGGGCAGTACGGTCCTTAAATTTATCCAACGCGGCAGCGATTGTCGTTTATGAGGCTATGCGGCAACAGGGATTTCCTGGACTGGACGCATAGTTTTTGCTGGATTGTCCATATAATCCATTGACATTGGTGAGGGGAGGCTAAAGGTGTCGCTCCTGTTAATCCTGGTCAGTGGAATGGTTTTAATTGTGCTATCTGCTGATTATTTTACCAACGGCATTGAGTGGCTGGGGTATGTACTAGGGATGGACGAAGGTGCTGTGGGGTCATTATTGGCCGCACTAGGCACGGCATTGCCGGAAACTTTGGTTCCTATTATGGCGATGGCTTTTGGGGCCAACCAAGTAAACGATGCGATTGGTTTGGGCGCCATCTTGGGCGCCCCGCTGATGCTTGCTACCTTAGCCTTTATGATTATCGGGATTGGCTTATGGTCAAATGGCCGGGTCCAGCCACGATTGGACCCGGGACCCATTGAACGCGACTTGCGATTTTTTTTAGGCGGATTTGGTCTGGCGGTGGCAGCAGGTTTTTTGCCGGAAGTCTGGCACAAACCTATTGCAGCAGCCTTGGTGCTGGCATATGTGGTGCATGCGTGGAGGCTATTACACCATAATACAACGAAGGCCGAACCTGCGCCGCCCGCAGAGCGACTACATCTGTCGTTTCGACCTATCCCGCGGCGCGCCATGGTTTTTCTTCAGGTGGCCATGGCGCTTTTAGGACTGATTTTAGGGGCGCATTTTTTTGTGGTGGCATTGGACCGAGCGTCTTCGTTCTTAAAAATGTCCGGATTTCTTCTATCGGTAATCATTACGCCAGTAGCCACCGAACTACCTGAAGTGCTTAACAGCGTTTTATGGATACGCAGGGATAAAGACACGTTGGCCTTTGGCAATGTGACCGGCGCCATGGCTTTTCAGGCCACGGTGGTTCCCGCACTGGGAATGGCTCTGACATCATGGAGACTCAATGGATGGGAATTGGCGGCAGCTCTGCTGGGCTGGTCTTCGGCGGCGTTTGTTTTTTGGCAGAATCGGCGGGCGCGGATTAAACGAGGCCCGTTGATGTTGGCTGGCATATTTTATTTAGCCTTCATCGCCTTGGTGATTGCGACCGCATAGCCAAAAAAAAACCTTCACTTGAGCAAATTTGCGATGGAATCGGTGAAAAGTAAAGTCATTTTGGTTGACTCCCCAAATGCACTTAACTATAGTTAAGAAGAACAATGAAAAGATTTTGAAGCTTTCGTGTGAATTATCAGACAGTTTATGGGGGGATTCCTATGGCGGGCAAAAGGCCTCAAAAGGCAGGTTGGACGCGCCGCGATTTTTTTAACTGGGTCCTTAACGTTGTGATGGGTATTATTGCGCTTTTGGTTGCCATTCCAACGGTAGGGGTTGCCATTGCCCCGGCTTTTCAAAATCCCGCTCCAGTTTGGGTAAATTTGGGTGGAGCGGCGAGCCTGCAGCAATCCTCAGTACTTGCGGGTACCGGTGGGGTCGGGACGGTCGTCAAGTCGGCCTACTCATATATTGAAATTGACCACTGGGCAAAGCTTCCCGCAGCCGACTACGCATACTTGCGTTACATTGGCGGATCGTGTCAGTTTTACATTTTATCCCCAATATGTACGCATTTAGGTTGCCACGTTAACTGGATCCAATCCGACAATCAGTTCCACTGTCCCTGTCACGGAAGTGTTTACACCATTGACGGGCTAAATGTATCGGGACCGGCACCGCTGCCGCTAGGGGTCTTTCGATGGAAGATGGTGGGTGCCGATGTTTGGATTGCGCGCGAGTCGACATTTACTCACGCGCATCAACGTCTTGTGGAATCGCCGGCAGAGCCCTGCTTGCGAGAAGCCTAGGCTCGGATGGGAAATTTCATCAAGAGTGTGGAGGCGATTTAACCGATGTATACGCGTCTAGTGAGGTGGATTGATGATCGCCTCATGGTGTCGCCACTGTGGCGCGACATGGCTGACCATCCGGTTCCAGCGCATGTCAATCCCAGCGAACGGGTATCAGCGTTTGTCTATTGTTTTGGGGGCGTAACCTTTCTGCTCATTATCGCGCAGTTTGTGACAGGCATGTTTCTGGCCATGTATTATGTGCCAGACATCATCAACTCCTACAATTCGACAAAGTACCTGATGAACCATGTGATGTTCGGATTGCAATTGCTCAGCATGCATAACTGGGGGTCGTCGCTGATTATTATCATGGTCACCCTGCATATGCTGAGAATCTATTGGATGGGTGTTTACAAGAAACCGCGAGAGCTGAACTGGATTGTGGGGGTTACCCTCTTAATCTTGATTCTGGCTTTTGGATTTACCGGATACTTGCTGCCGTGGGATGAGAAAGCTTATTTCGCGACTCAGGTAGGAGTCAGCTTTACCAAGTACGTCCCCTTCATCGGACCAGCATTGCTGAAGATCCTATCCGGGGGTAACAAGATTGGAGCGGCAACGCTGACTCGGTTTTTTGCAATTCATGTGCTGTTTTTACCCGCTCTATTAATTTCGTTTCTCGGGCTACACTTTTTGATGATTCGCCGCCAGGGCATTACCGGGCCCTATTAGAGGGCAGGGGGGTTATTGATGAACGACCACGGCCACGAACATAAGGCAAAAGAATATCAGCAAAAGGGCGTCGTGCCATTTTGGCCTGAACACTTTCTGAAGGAACTGGTAGTAGGCCTGATGGCGGTAACGGTACTGTTTGTTTTCTCCATCTTTGTTCACCCGGTTTTAGGACACATTGCTGATCCGGGCGACTGGGCGTATGTACCGGCTCCCGATTGGTATTTTTACTGGGTGGAGAACTTCTTTGATGTTGGTGGGTATTATTGGAGTGTGCTAGGTCTGGTCCAATTTGACTGGGTCTTGATGTTCTTGTTTCCTGCGTTGGGTATTGCGGCATTGTACTTGGTGCCCTTCATCGACCGCTATCCAGAACGCCGTCTGTTAAAGCGCCCGTTGATGCTGGGGTTATTGATGTTTGGGGCGCTATTTTTGGGGTACTTCACCGCCAACGGGGTATATGCCCATAGTACCTTGACCGCGCAAGAGCCCTACAACATTTTTCAGTCTGGTTGCGCTACCTGTCATTACATTCAGGGATTGGGTGGAGATCAAACCGGTGCGATTCAGACTCCTACCGGCCAGTGGATCTATCCGCCGGATTTGTCACACATAGGCAGTATTCTCAGCCCAGCTCAAATCCAAGCTCAATTGGTCAATCCCAAAGGTGGAATGCCGCAATTGAGTCTTCCGCCTGCGGCTATTAAAGACCTGGTGCCATTTCTATCCAACCTGAAATAATTAGCGCGTGGGAAAAGCAGGGACAGTTAGGTCCCTGCTTTTTGCGTTGATGAAATTCACGTGCATTTGGTCTGCACCAGATCCATAATGTGGTACCTTTCGGGACACCCTAAAGGAAAACCTGTGAGGAAGGAGTGGGACGCTATGCCGAACCAAACACAACCTGGTAAACTAAAGAGGAAACCCGCTAACGGGGCAGGAGCAACCCCCAAACAGGAAACCCTGATGAGCCTGAAAATGGAAGCAACGGAAGTCCTAGGCTTGACGGAGAAGGTGCGCCAAGTTGGCTGGGGTGGGTTAACGGCTAAAGAAACGGGCAGCATTGGCGGGCTGATGAACCGCATCCAACGCGAGAAAAACCGGGAGTTGCAGAACGGGAAGATGGGTGATGGAAGTGTATTGGGAACGGTTAACGACTAAGACATTTCAAGAACAGGTCTTGAATCAGATTGACACTGCTATTTTGCCGTGCGGCAGTGTAGAAGCTCATGGCATGCACTGCCCCTTAGGGACCGACAACATAGCACCGATTGAATTTGCCGCCAGGCTGGAAAGCTTGTATCCTGATCGTCTGCTGGTGCTGCCCGCAGTGCCCTATGGACACACCTGGGACCTGGCGCAATGGCCGGGCACGATATCAGTATCCAACCGAGCCTTTAGTCAATATGTGGGAGAAGTGGGAACAAATTTGTCGCGGTGGGGAATTCGCAACATCATTTTGATGAATGGACATGGAGGCAACGTCGGGGCACTGCAGGAAGCGATGGAGCCGATGGCTGAAGCTGGAATGAGGGCCGTGCTGGTCAACTGGTGGCTGGATTACAGCCAAGACATCTTGACTATCACCACGGGTCAGGGCCATGCCGGAGAGGACGAAACTGCGGTAATGTTGGCCATGGCCAAAGATTGGGTGCGGATGGATGATGCCTCTTTCAACCCTTATAAGCCAAAATTTCGGGTTAAGGCGCAAGGCATTCAAGATAAATCGCTGCGGCACGCGACCACGGGAGACGGGCGATTGGGAACCAAAGAGAAAGGCGACAAGATCATTGAAGTGGTGATCAGCCGGCTCAGTACCTTGCTGATGGATTTATGGCAAGACAACTTATTTACGGAAGTACGCTGATGTGAGCCATGGGCTGGAACCCGTCAAGGCGGGTTCGCATCGGCTACAGTATTTTTTCAAGGAGGAAGACGATGCAATCACCGTTGAAATTAGCAGACCGTGTTCGTCAACTCAGTCCATCTCCCACGATGGCAGTTGATTCCAAGGCCAAGGCCTTGGTGGCGCAAGGACGTGATGTGGTGAATTTTGGGGCCGGGGAACCTGATTTTGATACACCTGAGCATATCCGCCGGGCTGCTTGCGAGGCCATTGAGCACGGCCATACCCGATATACTGCGGTGGGAGGCATCATCGCGTTAAAGAATGCCATCTGCGACCGGTTAGCACTCGATACCGGTATTAAATATACGCCAGACGAAATTTTGGTGTCGGTGGGGGCCAAACACTCGCTGTACAACGCTATTATGGCTTTGGTGCAGCCGGGTGATGGGGTGCTGTTGCCGGTGCCCTATTGGGTGACCTATCCCGAGCAGATTCTTTTGGCAGAGGGGGTAGTGCAGCCGGTAACCATCAGTCCGTCGCACCACAACGAACTGACCGTAGAAGACTTGCTGGTCGTGGCAAATGACCAAACCAAAGGTCTGATCTTGAATTCTCCCAGCAACCCCTCTGGTGCCGTGATTTCTCCTAAGTCTTTGGAGGCTATTGCCAAGCTGGCGGTGGAACGGGATTGGTTTGTCATTTCCGACGAAATTTACGGGCGCTTGGTCTACGATGGGGCGGAACAAGCGTCAATCGCCCGCTTTCCTGGAATGCGCGAACGCACGGTGGTCATCAACGGTGTCTCCAAGGCCTATGCGATGACTGGGTGGCGAATTGGCTACGCGGCCGCTCCTAAACATTTGGTCGCGGCGATGAGCAACCTGCAATCGCAGTCGACATCCAACCCCACTACGATATCGCAGTACGCCGCACTAGAAGCCTTGACCGGCCCCCAGGAAATTGTGGGGGAAATGCATCGGGAATTCGACCGGCGCCGACGGTTTGCGGCATCTAGGGTTAATACTATTGCGGGCTTGTCCGTGGTATCGCCCAAGGGTGCGTTTTACTTATGGGTGAATATGAGTCCTTGGATCGGCAAGACGGTACATGGCCGGTTGATTCAAACGGCAGACGATCTCGCCTTGGCTTGGCTAGAGTTTGCTGACGTGTCGGTGGTTCCCGGAACGGGATTTGGCATGCCGGAATACTTTAGAATTTCATACGCTACGTCCTTGGAACGTCTCAGCACCGGATTGGACCGTATGGCCCAGCTTTTGGAGCAGGTCTAAGCATGGCAGGGCCTCAGCGCATAGCGATTGTGGGACTAGGGGTGAACAACCAGCCCCTGGTTCCTTTTTTCCTAGGTCGGGGCGACCATGTCATCGTGGCAGATCGGAAACCGAAGGTGAAAATTGAGCACACTTTGACGGCTATGGGACGGGATCCAGGATCGGTGGAGGTGCTGGGCAGTGATGATTATTTGGCGAAGCTGGCAGGGATGGCCGTCGATCAGGTCTACGTGACTCCAGGTATGCCAAAGGACTTGCCCGAACTTGCCCAAATGGCCGCGGCCGGGGCCAAGATTACTTGTGAAACCGATCTTTTTTTTGAACTGTGTCCGGCACCCATCATTGGCATCACGGGCTCAGCCGGCAAGACTACCACAACCACTTTGGTGGGTCTAGGATTAAAACAGGATGGCCGTCGCAGGCTCCATGTGGGGGGAAACATCGGTACGTCGTTATTACCCGAGGTCGCTCAAATTAGTCGCGATGATTGGGTGGTGATGGAACTGTCCAGTTTCCAACTGGAATTGGTCACGAAAAGTCCCCACGGCGCGGCCATTTTAAATCTGTCACCCAATCACCTGGACGTGCACCGGGATTTTGCCGCTTATAGAGCGGCTAAGGCGCGCATATGGGATTTTCAGTCAAAAAACGATTGGGCCTTGATTCCCATGGACGACTCTCAATTGCAAACACTGTTCAGTGGTCATCAGGCACGGCCGGTGAGATTTTCTTTGACCGAACTGCCCGCTGTAGGAACCGGGATCAGGAATGGGTGGCTGGTTTGGCAGGATGAAAATGGGCCAGTGCCTGTCATTGAGATAGATAAAATTCAGATACCAGGACGTCACAATGTTGCCAATGCACTGGCAGCCCTGGCGATTCATGTGATGGCGGGAGGCGATCCCAAAGCCATGGCGAAAGCGCTGGCCAGCTTTACTGGGGTGCCGCACCGATTGGAAAAGGTGCGCGAGCATGATAATATCATATATATCAACGACTCGATCGCCACCGCTCCGGACCGGACGATGGCGGCTTTGGTTGCCATAAAGGCTCCTATTGTGTTGATTGCCGGAGGCTATGACAAGCATCTGGATTACGATGGTTTGGGACGGGCGATTGGGCATAGTACGGTAAGAGCCGTCATTGTGCTGGGACAAACAGCGCATAAGATTGCGGATGCGGTAAAAGCCCATAGCACGATTCCGGTTGTGTACGTGGAGGATTTTGACGCCGCCGTGGATGCGGCGCGTCGACGTGCAAAACCAGGCGATGTGGTGTTGCTTTCTCCCGCCTCGGCAAGCTATGATATGTTTTTGAACTTTGAACAACGGGGCCAACGCTTTCGAGAAATCGTTCAGCAATGGTGACAAGAACGTCTATATGGAGGTTTAAACGGAATGGAACGGCGTGACATACGAAACGTGGCCATCATCGCGCACGTGGATCACGGGAAGACCACGTTGGTAGACGCCATGCTCAAGCAGAGCGGCATTTTTCGGGATCCAAACCAACTTACTGAGCGGGTTTTGGACTCCAACGACTTGGAACGAGAACGCGGAATTACGATTTTGGCAAAGACTACCGCAGTACACTATCAGGGCGTCACCATTAACATTGTGGATACGCCTGGCCATGCAGATTTTGGCGGTGAAGTCGAGCGGATTTTGAGCATGGTGGATGGTGCATTGCTGGTCGTAGATGCCAACGAAGGACCCATGCCGCAAACCCGCTATGTGCTGCAAAAGGCATTAGCCGAAGGTATTAAGCCAGTGGTGGTTCTTAACAAGATGGACCGTGAGGGTGCAAGACCAGAAGAGGTATTGGAGCAGGTGCTCGAATTGTTCATTGACCTAGAGGCCACCGATGACCAATTGGAATTTCCGGTGATCTACGCTTCCGCCAAACAGGGCATAGCGTCACGGGACAAAGAGTTGTCGGGCGACAGCACCTTGTCTGTATTGTTTGAAACCATTGTAGAGTCGATTCCGTTTCCGGTTGGTGATGAATTCGAGCCATTGCAATTGTTGGTGACCACATTGGACCACGACGACTATGTGGGTCGCCTGGCTATTGGTCGGATTCGACAAGGACAATTGGTATCCAATCAAATGATCGGGATCGTGGATCATGGCGGGACACTGAGTCGTGCGAGGATTACCAAAGTATTTGGCCGCATTGGATTGAAGCGGGTGGAAATGGAGAGCGCTACCGTGGGGGACATCGTCACGTTGTCGGGATTGACCAACGTGACCATTGGCGACACCATAACGGATCCAGAGAATCCAGCACCATTGCCGCCCATAAAAGTGGACGAACCTACTTTGACCATACTGATCGGAGTTAACACCAGTCCGTTTGCGGGTCAAGACGGGCAATATGTCACATCCCGCCATTTGCGCGACCGCCTGTTGCGTGAGCAGGAACGGAACGTGGCGCTGCGGGTTGAGGAAACCGAGGATCCGGAAATATTCCGGGTGTCTGGCCGGGGCGAATTGCACCTGGGCATCTTGCTGGAAGAAATGCGTCGCGAAGGATATGAGATGGAGGTTTCCAAACCAGAAGTCATCATGCATCAAGGGCCGGGCGGATTGATGGAGCCTACTGAGCGATTGTTTCTAGACGTGCCGGATGAACATGTGGGAACGGTGATGGAACTGCTGGGGCCAAGAAAAGCCACCATGGTACAGATGGGGCAAGCTGGTCCCGGACAGACTCGAATGGAGTTTATCATCACGGCGCGAGGCCTTTTGGGTTTTCGGTCGGCATTTGTCAATCAAACCCGAGGGTACGGCGTGATGAACCATTTATTTGAGGATTTTGCTCCCTATGGAGGAACGATTGAGGAGCAGCCGCGCGGCGCATTGGTAGCTATCGAGGCTGGGGTCGCCACCTCTTACGCCTTGGACAACGCGCAAGAACGCGGCGTGCTCTTCATCGGACCGACAACGCCGGTATATGTTGGGATGGTGGTGGGAGAAAACAGCCGTCCCACCGACTTGGAGCTTAACGTCTGCAAAAAGAAGCATGTTACCAATATGCGCAATGCCAATGCCGAAGAGGGCGTGCGATTGACCCCGCCCCGCATACTGACCTTGGACGAAGCATTGGAATATGTAAAATCGGATGAGTTGGTGGAAATCACTCCGAAAAATATCCGGCTGCGCAAGGCGACCTTGGACCGCAACCTAAGGAAACGGGAGCGTGTCCAGAAGGTTTAGGAAAGAGGTGCCAGATGACGATCCCGGTCCCGCTCCTTAACATCTGGTCAGGATATTCCGTGCTGCGCTCAACCTGGCGGTTTGAACCGGGACTTGACGCTCTGTCGTCTCTGGGCTATTCCAATGTAGGTCTAGCCGATTGGGACACATTGGCGGGTGCCGAAATATTTGATCGTGCGGCTCGTTCCCGAGGCATGACGCCGTGGATTGGGGTCAGCCTAATGGTGGATGTGGGATCTGCGTCGCATATGATGCGCTTATATGCGGTCGATGAAATGGGCTGGCGCCACTTGTGCCTTTTGATGCAAGGGCCCCGGCCGTTGACCCTCGATGAGATTCAATCGCCCCACGTTCTGGCGATTTGGGCGCATGATAAGCCGGGTGAGCCGCCTATGCCGGATGAGATGCGGGACCGTGATTTTTTCCGAATAGCTGAGGAATATTGGCCTCCGTACTCCTTGGACAACGCCGATGCACCCTTGTCAGGATGGTGGGTTCCGGCGTGGCCGATTCGGTGGCATGATGCCAGAGATGGGGAAGCCTATCGGGCGTTGGGCAAGATTGGCGGGATCGAGACGCTAGACGGTCTGCGCGCGCTGCCGCCTGTGAGCGAACTGGTTGCCTTATATCCCCCCAACTGGTGGGCTCGTTGTCTGGTCGATTATAGTCCAGAGCGGGTCCTGCCCCCGCCAGTATTGAAGCTGCCAAAGAGCCAAGATTCGCCCAAGGAAGAATTCGCCGTGCTGCAAGGACTGGTGGATGATGGGCTGCCTACGCGCTATCCCGCCATTACAGCAGAAGTGTTAGAGCGCCGCAACCAGGAACTGAAAATTATCCACGACTTAGGATTTGCCGGATATTTTCTGATTGTTGCGGACTTGGTGCAATTTGCTCGAAAGTCTCGAATTCGGGTGGGTCCCGGGCGTGGCTCAGCGGCTGGCAGTCTGGTAGCCTATTGTCTCGGAATTACTGACATCGACCCGTTAAAATATCAATTAATTTTCGAGAGATTTTTAAATCCCTCCCGCAAGTCCATGCCCGATATCGACCTCGATTTTGATTATGAAAGACGTTATGAGCTGATCGAATATTTGAGGACGCGCTGGGGCGCGGACCGCGTAGCGCAAATTGGCACGTTTGGTACATTGGGAGCGCGTGCCGTGGTGCGCGATGTGGGACGGGTGTTGGGAATTTCGGCGCAAGCGATTGACCAGGTTGCGAGCCGCATCGGGATAGGCCAAGGGGTTTCTTCTGTCAGCACATTGCTCGAACAGGCGGACCCCACGGGCCGGTGGAGTGACTGGTCTCAAAAGCTGGAAGGGTTGCCGCGACATGTTTCTACCCACGCGGCCGGAGTCGTGATTGCGCCCGGCCCGCTTAGCGACTGGGTGCCTTGCAATCGTGAAGGGACGCATTTGATTACGCAAATGGAAATGAGTTCGCTCGAGCGGCTGGGGATGTTGAAGTTAGACTTGCTGGGTTTGAGAACTCTGACTGTGATAGAACAGGTAGAAACAGCCGCCGGGTTGGGCGATGTGCGGATGGATTGTATTAATCCGCGAGATCCGAAGACATTGAAATTGTTGGCGCGGGGCGATACCGAGGCCGTATTCCAACTCGATGGCGGGGGCGTAGTGGAACTGCTGCGCGCGTTGAAACCTCAATCGATGGAGGATATCATGACGGTGGTCGCACTTTACCGTCCTGGACCGATGGACAATATTGGCCCCTATCTAGAGCGTCGCCGCAAGCTTAAGCCCATTCCTACCGATCCAGTGGCCCGCTTGGTTCCAGAAACCTATGGTATTTTGGTTTATCAAGAACAACTAATGATGGTGATTCGTCAATTGGCGGGATATACTTGGGCCGAAGCGGATTTGTTTCGACGGGCGATCAGTAAAAAAGATCATGAGCTCCTATCACACGAAAAAGTTCGGCTGTTGGAGGCGTTGACGAAGCGGGGCATGCCTTTGGCGCGGGCGGAAGAACTATGGCGTCAAATTACGGCGTTTGCAGACTATGGCTTTAATAAGTCTCACGCGGCTGCCTATGGTACCTTAAGTTATTATGTGGCCTATTTAAAAGCACACTATCTAGTGGAATTTTGGGCGGCCGAACTCTCCACTCTAACAGACTCCACTCGATTGCAAAAAACGCTTGACCTGGTGGTGGCGTCGGGCATTGTCCTCTTGCCGCCCGACGTCAACGCCAGCGGTGCCCGTTATGCAAAAGAAGACAGCGGCATTCGGGTTGGCTTGTCCGCAATCCGCGGAATTAGTCGTGAATTGGCTGAGGGGATTGTGCAAGAACGAAGAGACCATGGCCCGTACCTGAGTGTGACAGAGTTCATGTCCCGCATTGGGCGCCAATTAGGTGACAGGGCGGTCGATATCTTAGATGCTGCGGGCGCGTTTGCCGGCATGCCGGGCCGTCGCGCCAACACCACCCAAATGTCCCTGTTTGATGAGGGCCTGGAAGCGGCGGACGATGCCGCCCCGGTTATTGACGCGGAATCCAGTCTAGGGTGGAGGTGGCCTGTGGCCGGGGGACCGATTTATGTACGGATGCGGGATAAGGGCAATGGCCAGAAGATGGCCGGCGAGTTGAATCGGGTGGCTTTGGATTGGCCAGGACCGATTCCCGTGGTTCTTGCCGGGACGAGCGGTCGGGGACGTCAGATGGAGAGTTTGGCCATTTCACCCTCATGGCAGGCATTGGAGGCTATCCGCCAAATTGACGGAGTCCTAGCAGCAGGACGGCAAATAGAAAGATTGAAGGAGGTGCAGTTTGAAAAATTCGGGTCTCACATCCAAGGAAATTACACAACATCTCACGCCTCCACCGGGGATTAGCATTCCGCCCTATCCAGCGCGTCGCGATCGTGTATACCGTACCTCATTGTTGGTTTTTACAGGGTTCCTTTTGGTCACCGCCATAGGGACGCTCATCGCAAACCCCGGGCTTGAAGAGATTGGGCACTGGGGAGCCAGTCTGTCTTTGGTCGTATCAGGATGGACATTTTTGGTCTGGCTTTCCAATTGGCGTTGGCTGGTCCGTAGTTTAGTGGTGATCGGAGCCGTGATTGCTTTTATCCCACATTTAGCTATTTTGTCATGGGCGTTTACCATCGCGGCTAGCGCGATCATGGCCGCTAAAGAAACTCACTGTTTCCATTTTTGGGCGGGAAAAGTCATCCCGTGGTACTCCCTAGTGCTGGGGATTGGGGTCTTGATTGGGCTGCCAGCGATCATCCAAGGCCTGTTGTGGTTGGGCCTGGCGGCACTCTGGGCATTCTTAATGGCAGGCCGTCTGAAATTGCCGCTATTTGTGATTGACTAGGCCATTTTAGACGGCACATCCAGCCCGCGATGGTTAATATCCTTCGGGCTCTCGGGTAGGTTCTTCCGAGATGCCGCAAGCAAAATTGACATAGCGGGCCGAAGCAAAAAACGCATCCGAGAGACGGTTAATGAAGGTCAGCACGGCCTTTGGGACCGGCTCCTTGTGGTTCAGACGCAAGATTTCACGTTCAGCTCGGCGACAGACGGTAGTGCATATGTAAAGGTCTGTTGCGGCCAAAGTGCCTTCTGGGAGCGTAAAAGGCCGCCATGGCGGAGAGGCGTCACGCAATTGGTCTATGAGCCGTTCCAAGGCCTCGGTATGTTCAGGCAACGTGGCCACTGGTTTTGGCTGCTGCGGGTTGCGAGACAAGTCGCCACCGACCCGAAACAATCGATGCTGCAATTCTTTTAGGCTTATCTCCAAATGATTCCAGAGATCTGGCGTGGGATCGGGCCTGTCTATTTTGAGTTGAGCTCGGGCGTGTCCTAAAAAGCTGTTCAACTCATAAAGCATGCCGTATGCAGCGACTCGGTCGCTGTGTTTTGCTACCCGTTCGCCTGTGGCTAAGCGGGTTTGACCCTGGTCTCCGCGACGGGTATAAATTTTTCCTGCCATGGGGCTCGCCGCCTCTCTTACCATGCGTTTTGTTAACAATTATACAAGAGGCGACGGGCGGTGCCTACTTAGACGCTGGCCTGGTTTACGGTGAGGATGATGGTTCCGTTATGGAGATCATGGGCGATGCAGTTGGTGATCCGGCACAACCACATGGCAATTCGGTCTCGCTCGGGCTCGTCCGCTGCGACGAATACCGGGGCCATGCCACCGTGCACCGCTTCTTTGTTGGTGGTTACGATGGCAAACATAATCGGGGTAGGGGCATCAGCCATCTAGTCCATCTCCTTTCGACGCAGTATCGGGCTGGTAAGTGCCGACCACTTTCCTGCCTCGAGGACGGGAGTGTTTTTGATGGCTTGGATAAGCGCTTGCATGTTGGACTCCACGGGCAAAATAGAGAGCCCCGCACGGCCCGATCCTTTGGGCATATCCATCCGACAGAGCGGTGTTTGCTCGGGATAGCCAACGTCTTTTTGCGTACCCACGGCAGCGGCGGCTTCGTGGGAAATCGCTTGGCGCTGGGCGATATTCCACAGTACCGATTGCCCGCGGCGTCCTTTTGGCGTCAAAATTACGCCCATACCTTCTTTTTGGTAACGGTCCCGCGAATGAGGCAGGCCCACTTCCATCATCATCACGTCGCCCACGTACAGCAAGGATCCCTTTTCGAAGTGCAGCTTGGCAGGCTCCACTTCAATCATGTCGCCAATTTTTGGCCCAGACATGTAGATCTCGCCAACCACAATGGCAATGATCCCTACGACCAGCCCAATGACGATTCCGGTATATTGGGTCGCGACCGCGGTCACCAGTGCGACCAGCATGGCCAGGTAGTTGCGGGCTTCATAAGTAATGGCGATACCTTCAATGTAGCCAGCGCCCCGCGATACCAAAATCAACTCTTCTTCTTGCTCCAGAGTCTTGCGCTCGGTGGACCGGACGTCGCGAAACTGGGTGGCCGCCAGGGTAAGGAATGTGGCGGCGGTAAATTCTTTGCCGACTAAGGCTACGATAACACTGGACCCAATCATTGCTGCAATGATGGCCAGTGCCAATTGGGAAATGTAGCCCGAAGGAAAACCGGGGTAATGGCTGCGTCCGGTGCGGATAGAGATCAGACGCGAGAGAAAACCTGCCGCAAACCCTATGATCATCGGACTCCAGTCAATGGGACCACCGCTAGACGACATGTGTTGCCTCCTCCTTTAGACCAAGGTGTACACACCCTGTGCTGTGCACTTTTTTGCATCTTGCACCCGGGTTAAACTGATTCCCCCGGCGTTTTATGCTGGTGTTATTCCTGACCGCTTTCCACGAGATTAGTTGGCGGGTCATGGGTGGTGTCGATATCGTGGCTAGTCTTGCTCCAAAGACTTGTTAGCATACATTGGCTTATGCCTGGGAAGAATTGCTTTGATATCACAACAAGGAGACGGTCGTGCCCCACTACCTATATTTGACAGATCATAAATCGACTGAAGAGTCGAGCCATATGCCTCAGTCGGCTGACGAAATATGGGCAGATATCGACGAGAGCGAAACGCAACACATCGGCGCGATAGTCCGCCATTTTTTTGCTGCCCACCCGGCCACTGTTCAACGCATTCTGGACAGTGCCAATCGCCAACCCAGCCTCCTCGTGCAAGATGATGCGGTGGTATTTGTGTTGTCAGATTACGTAGGCGATTTGGATCACCTATCCAATCTACATTTGGGGATATTTTTGGGGCAACATTTCTTGGTCACCGCCCATGTCGGTGGCGCCAGCAACGTGGTGAGCCAGGCCTGGTCATTCATCGCCAAAAATCGTATGCTGGACGAGGGTGTCGATTTTGCCCTTTACGAAGTGCTTTACCATCATGTCCATCGCTTGGCACAACTCAATGCAGTGGTGGTGGCGCGCTTTGAAGCCTTGCATGCCAAACTTCTCGAGCATCCTTATCGCAATTTAGCCAATGACATCGTGAATCTGCGCAAGTCGGCAATGCGGCTGCGCAAGATGATTCATCCAGAACTCGAGATATTTGCGCTTTTAAAGAGCCCCGATGTGCCCTACATTGACAAAAACAACCGTCCTTATTTCGATGATATCGCGGCGCGGGCCCGCGAATTGTCCGAAGATGTCGACAGTATCCGCGATGGCTTGTCCGGCATGGTAGAAGCCTATACCTCGATGCAGTCCAATGAGATCAACAAAGTGATGAAATTTTTGACCATCTTGTCGGTGTTGGCGCTTCCCGCTACCACCATTGCGTCGATTTACGGCATGAACTTTTACATTCCAGAAATCCATTGGCGCTATGGATACTTCTATTCTCTCATTGTGATGTCATTAGTTACGGTTCTGCTCTTGCTCCATATGCGAAAGCGTGATTGGTTTCGTTAATCAGGGGCTACTGGTTGCAGTTTGCCATTGTGTCAAATTATACTTAAAAATGTGAAAATACTAAGAAAGAACGGATCGGTTAAGCGTAAGCATGGCGTACAATGGACCCTATTTGGATGGGTCTGGATTGTGATGCTCTCCGGGTGGATTGTGGCGGCGGGTTCCAATTTTTGGTTTTCCGCGCGCCACGAACTGGCGCTAGGGCAGGGCGTCATAGTGGAACGTATAAATGATCGGCTGCATTTTCTGGGGGACCAACTGGCCACTCTTCCCCAGCAGAAGACCTTTGCTTCTGTAACCAGACCCTGGGAAAACATACAACTCATGACAATAGGAACAATACCGGTAAAATTTGCGCTTCTTGCCTTGTCTTCGAAAAACTTGCTGGCAGCCAGTCAAAGATCGTTGCCAGATGTTTGGTCGGCTATTGACTTTAACGTGCCGCAAGGAAGAACTCTGGTCGTTATGCCCTCGGGATCGACTCAATGGTTAGTGGCGTGGCAAAAGATTTCTCAAAGGCGGCAGGTTCTTTTGGCAATTGTCAATAACGGGCAAGTGACACGAAGAATTTGGGGTGTGGTAGCGCAAGAAAATGGAGCCATTGCCGGGGTGTTGCTGTTATTGGCTTTAGGGGGCGCTTTTGTGGTGGCGGAATTGTCACGCCGTGCGTTTCGCCCGTTAATGGGAATAAACAACCCAAGAGCCGCGGATGCCCTGGCCGAGTCCACGACCATTAAAGAAGTGGGACAGCTAGCGCGTTTATGGGGAGGAATACTGCAGCAGCGACACGAAGAGCAGGACAAAATGGCATGGCTGGCCGAGCACGATCCGCTGACTGGGATCTTTAATCGCAGAGGATTCTTAGACCACGCTCAACATATGGAAGCGACGAGTCAGGGACGTCGTTTGATTGTGGCTGTCGCTGACATTGACCATTTTAAGCAAATTAATGACACCTACGGCCACGCCATCGGAGATCAATTATTGGATGTGGTGAGTCGGCGCTTGGCCGTGACGGGGATGCAAGGGTCCATCGTGGGACGTTTAGGAGGTGACGAATTTGCCTTAATATGCCCCCAAACCCCTTCCGACATTGTAGAGTATCTGACCCAGGTGTGCCAACAGGTCTCAAAGCCGATCGGACTTTCAGATGTCCAGATTCATCCTACACTGAGCGTGGGAGCTGCGGTGTGGCCTGATGATGGTGCTACGCTTGCAGGTGTTTTGCACAATGCGGATTTAGCCTTATATGCTTCCAAGGCCAAAGGCCGTAATGCCACTACGTTGTTTACGCCCGATCTTTTAGTCGCTGCCCAGATGCGGGTGCAATTGCGCCATCGTATGGTCCAGGCCATGGCTCAGAGAGACTTGGTGCTGTTTTATCAGCCAATAGTGGATTTGAAGTCGGGCCATATGATAGGTGCCGAGGCCTTGTTGCGCTGGCAGGAGGGTAATGTGTTGCACTTGCCCGCGGAGTTTCTCCCGTATTTGGATGATGAGGCCATATTAACCCAACTGGGAGACTATGTGCTGGAAGCAGCAATGCACCAGGCCAGCGACTGGCATCGTGAAGGGTATTCGCTCCGTATAGGCATTAATGTATTGCCACAATATTTTCTCGGCCAAACACTGGTTGTCAAAGCAGCCAAACTGTTAAATCAGTATGGATTGCCGCGGGGTAGTGTGGAATTGGAAGTGACGGCCAGTGCGGGATTGGCCGACATCGACGCGGCTAACCAGCGTATTCGGCAGTTGCAAAAACTAGGGCTGTTAGTCGCTATCGATGAATTTGGCACAGGATATGCCTCTTTATCATATCTTCTGAAGTTAGCTGCCAATCATGTCAAACTAGACCGTAGCTTTGTTCGGGACTTGCGGCCAGGCACCGAAACCTGGATTATGGTCGGGGGAGTGGTGGCTCTTTGCCGTGCTATGAGACAAAATGTGGTGGTGCAAGGCATTGAATATCAGATGACAAGTCTAGCGCTTCATAACATGGGAGCCCAAGAAGCTCAAGGCGAATGGTTTGCGCCTGCGATGCCGGCGGACCGATTGCCTGTTTGGATGGCCAGGTGGCAAAAGGCCGCGTGGAAGCCTCCCTCAAGTGGCAATCCTGCGCCCAATCTCTTGATTCTGCTGCAATATCATGTGATGCAATGGGCTGAACAGGTAGTGCTTTTTGCAAAATCGCCTGGCACTGCGGACGAGCGGACGCGATTGTTGAACCATGTACATTGCCCGTGCGGCGATTGGCTAGAGCAATTGGAAAGTACGCAATTGCATGATGCAGCGGCTTGGGCGGCATTTCGCCGAGTGCACGCCCGCATGCACTACTTAGCCACGTTGTTATTGGAACATTCTCATCCACCCGTTTCCCGGTATCAGGCCTTTGACTATGGGGTGCAAGCATTTTTGGCTCGAGTTCAAGAAATGTCGCGCGAAGTGCTGCAGCAGCCCCAACTGACCGACATTTGACAACTACGGGTCTTGACGGAGATAGTTATGATGGCGGTGCACTGCGGTGAAGAGCATTAGTTCAACCAAGGGGGGTGTTTCGTGGAATGGAATATGCACTAACGCCGATGACAGGCAGCGAGGCCAACCAAATTTTGACTTGGCACTACCCCCCACCTTATTCATTTTATGATATGAATGCTGATATCGCGGACTGCCGTGATTTTCTGCTAGCGGTGGAGAACCAAACCGGCGAATATTATTCGGCCTGGAATTCGTCCCACGAGTTGTCCGGATTTTTTAGCTTCCTCCAACAAACCAACCTGGTGGAAATAGGGTTGGGCTTGAAGCCAGATCTTACCGGACAAGGCTTTGGTTATTCTTTTGTTTCGTCTGGAGTTCAATTTGCGGTGAGAACATTTCACCCAGAGAAGATTAGGCTAGCTGTCGCCACTTTCAATCAGCGGGCTATCACACTTTACCAGCGAATGGGTTTTGAAGTAACCTCTCGATATCTAAACCACACCAATGGCGGTCAGTATGAGTTTTTAGAGATGATTTTGGATCTGCCTTAGGGATTTTGGGAGAATCTCGCATTATACACTGAGGATTCATCGTACCCCCCGGCGTTGCGGGGCGCCCCGACTTGGTCGACTCAGACCGCCATGGGTTCGTGTAAGACCTGGGACCGGTGTGAATTGATAACACTAAGAGATCCGATTCGGCTTGCTGTAAAATATCGGCCAAACGCACGGTTGCGATGGCTGGTGCCTAGTCTCTTACGGAAATTTTCTTTATACTAGGATGCACTAGCGATTCCTTCTGAAATGGAATAAAAATTGGGATACGACCTGGAATATAGAAATGATGGGGATGTGAGCCGCGTTGGATGCCAATGCACTGTTTAATATGGGACAAGAGGTGTTGCGGTCGCAAGCGTTTAGTCGCTTGCTCGGGACAAAGTTGGTTGCCTTTCTTCCCGGTACCGCGGTATTAGAAATACCGATAACGGAACATTTGCTGCAACAAAATGGTTTTGTGCATGGGGGAGTACTAAGTTATGCTGCGGATAATGCATTAACGTTTGTGGGGGGATCCATACTCGGCTCCAATGTGTTGACATCGGAATACAAGATAAACTACCTAAAACCCGCCATCGGACAGACCCTTATCGCGCGTGCGAGTGTCGTTTACGCCGGGAAACGCCAGGCTGTCTGTCGTTGCGAGGTCTTCACCATCAACGGTCAATCAAAAGAATCCCTGTGCGCCACTGCATTGGGAACCATCGTCGCGATTGCGTCCGAATCAACCAATGCGTGAGATCTGTGCCGATTTCTTGACTCTGTGTGCATAGGACTATCGAACTATTATGAGGCACTGATACTCCTTTTGTGGTTGCAGGGCTATCTCCCCGTTTTGATTTCGACATTCATGCCAGACTAACCTGCCGTTTTACGGCAATCCCATGCCAGGTGCGTATTTCTCTCGACCATGGTGAGGGACGGGTTGGATCGGTGTTAATAAACAGCGGCCGCAAGGCATTGGGGGACAGGACGCTGGCAATTAAGCTTTGGCGCCATAATATTGACGGAAACTGCTCCGGTGGGCCCCCGGATGTTGGCTGCTCAGAAAGCGCCATCACTTCAGCACGCCGGGTTACGGTCTCTACATCGCAAACACGGCTCTGAGGACTCGTGGCCCAACACTCGTTTCCCGGTGGGGCTAGGCCTTGTAGTATTTTTGACGCGTTATCTGGGTCGTTTGACCATGAACCCGGATTACGAGCCATGTCAAAAAAGAGTGTGCCAAAACTTCTCAGCGTCGGCATTAATTTTCCAATTATGGGAAATACTAAGGCAAACACTGAGGAGGTCACGCCATGTCGCGTAACGAGTTTCAATGGGCAGCGGACATTTCGCAACCAATATTCTTGCCAGAATACCTGGAACGAGTGAAAAAACAACCAACCATTGCGGAAAATAGTCACCAGCGAGTGTGGCGCATGATAAATGGTAAAGGAGAGCGGGGCGCCCATAATAATGCCTATCCGTTTTTTACGGACCAGATCTTTGGCATCGACCACTACATCCAACGTATGGTAGAAGAGTATTTTATCCCGGCAGCGCATGGGTTTGAGGTAAAAAAGCGTATTCTGCTGCTGGTAGGTCCTGTAAGTGGCGGGAAATCTTCTTTGGTCACCTTGATAAAACGCGGACTGGAGGATTTCTCACGGACCGAATCGGGTGCTCTCTGGGGTATTGCCGATTGTCCTATGCATGAAGAGCCACTGCATTTGCTGCCAAAAGACCTGCGTGTTTCGCTTACCGAAGGTTTGGGAGTTTTTGCAGCAGGCGATCTTTGTCCTTGGTGTCAGTGGCAGGTAGAACACACTTATTACCGCAATATTAATGAAGTGCCACTTACGCGGATAGTGCTATCGGAAAGTCATCGGCTGGGAATTGGCACTTACGCGCCTTCTGATCCTAAGAGTCAGGACATCGCTGATTTAACCGGATCAGCCGATTTTCAAGGCTTGGGCCAATATGGCAGTGAGTCCGATCCGCGGGCTTTTCGTTTTGATGGTGAGCTGAACATTGCCAATCGAGGAGTCGTGGAGTTTCAAGAAATGCTTAAATTAGATGAGAAATTCCTCTACCAGCTCCTGTCCCTCAGTCAGGAAGGAAATTTTAAAACTAGCAGATATCAATTGATTTCCGCGGATGAGGTGATTATTGGCCATTCTAACGAGCATGAATTTCGGACTTTTGTGCAGAACCCGCGAAACCATGCCCTACTATCCCGGATGTTCGTCCAGCCCATTCCTTACAACCTAAGAACCGAGGATGAGATGCGGATATACTCCAAGTTGCTGACACCTTACGTGCCGCCCGCTGTTCATGTGCCTCAGCGGGCCCTCGAAATGGCTGCCACGGTAGCCGTCTTGTCCCGTATCCACGAAGAGCCAAAACCCGGGCGCGACCGTCTCGGAAAATTTTTGCTATACCAGGACATTCATCGGGCGTCAGAGGCTCATGATATGATGCAGGACGCGATCGGCCTAGGAGAGGGGTTGTCGGGTCTGGACCCGCGTTATGTAATCAACCGGATGGCGGCATTGCTTACGCACCCCCATATTGAGTGCTTGGACCCATTGTCTGTGCTGTTGAGCTTGAAAGATGGCGTGACCCTAAATCCTTTTGCTGAACGTTCTCTCAAGGCAGAGGTGGTGGAATGGATCCAAATAGCCAAAGCACTGTATGACCAGCGGGTCGAACGCGATGTTTTGGAGGCGTTTGCGGACGACGTTACCGATGCTTTGGAGCGTCTGTATCAAAACTATGTGGACAATGTGGTGAGGTTGTTGGAGAATCCCACTGAAAAACCCCGGGACATGAGCGGCAATCGAGCTGATGAACGCTTGTTGCGCGCAGTCGAGGAACGCATGGGAATTACGGAAACACAAGCGCCATCCTTTCGGGAAGAAATTTTTACGCGACTCTGCTTAGCGTGCGAAAAGGGTCAGACGCTAAACTATCTCGACCATCCCGGCTTGCGCCAAGCGTTGCTGCAAAAACTTTTTGATGACATGAAGGATGAAGTCAAAATCACCACTAAGTCGCCGATTCCCGACCGGGCGACGCTTGAGCGGATTGAGCAGGCCGCCACCCGACTGGTGCAAACACAACGGTATTGTCCTCGATGCGCTGCCCAGGCGATTCACCATGTAGGGGGGCTGCTCAATCGATGAAGGCCAACTGGTTCAGTGTGGGGGAAGAAGGGTCATGGGTGCCGGGGGGCATAGGACACGATGTGCTGCGGCATCAGCAAAAGGTGAAAGAGGCCATTCGCAACAATCTTGCAGACATGGTGTCTGAGGAGAGGATCGGATTGAGTGACGGCAAGCGTCTGGTTTCGGTTCCTTTGCCGTCATACCGGGAATATCGCATTTGCTTTGACCCAGGTCACGGAGAAAGTGTGGGGCATACGGGCCCAGGCAGCGCGAGTCCAGGACAAGACGCCAGCACTGCGGGAGGAAAAGTGGGAGGTGAAGATCCCGGGAGTGACATTGAAGAAACGTCTCTCAGTCTGGAAGAGGTGCAACGGGTTATCTTTCAAGATTTGCGACTTCCTGACCTGGATCTTAACCGCCGCGCCTTGGGATTGGGGCAAGAGACCATTTTGCCCGATACGTTGTCGCGTACAGGCCCGCAGAGTCAGTGGCAGCGCCGTGCCACCATGCGCGCCCATCTCCTGCGGCAGTCTCGCTTTGGTCATCCCGTAGTAGGCCAGGTGCTTCCCCAAGATCTGCGATTTTGGGCCTTTGGCGAGGAGCCGGACGATCACGGGGGGGCCGTGGTGCTGGCGATGATGGATACCTCGGGATCGATGGGAAGTTTTGAAAAATATTTAGCCAAAAGTTTTTTCTATTGGACTGTTGAGTTTTTGCGGCAAAATTATCCTCGAGTGGAGATTGTGTTTTTGGCCCATGATGTGCGGGCAAGAGAAGTCGACGAAGAGACCTTCTTTCATCGGGGCGCCTCGGGTGGAACGGTGTCCTCTTCCGTGTATCGATTGGCGTTGGATATAGTGGACAGTCGTTTTGACCCCGCGCAATATAACGTCTATGCCTTCCATTTTACCGACGGCGGCAATTTAACCTCTGATAACGGACTCGCCCACGAGCTAGGTCTAGAACTTAAGCGTCATGCCAATTTCTTTGGATATGGAGAAATTCATGACACAGAACGCAGTCCTTCGCCCCTATATCAGGCCTTCGCCGACCAGGGCCTGGATGTGATCATCCTGCGTTCCAAAGAAGACATATTTCGCTCCCTGTATCAGTTCTTTGGTCCAGTAAAGAGGAGTTCGCATGCTAACGTCTTCTAAGCTTAGAGAGTTGATTAATCGGCTGGCGCCCGCCATCGAATCATCGGGCCTGGATTTCCCTCATGTGCATTTTGATCTAGTGGACACGGAGACACTGGGCGCTATTGCCGCCTATAGTGGGATGCCTACACGATTTGCTCATTGGAGTTTTGGCAAGGCCTTTCACCAAATGAAAACTTCGCATGATTATCGACTGACCCAGATTTACGAATTGGTCATCAACAACCGCCCCGCCTATGCCTTTTTGGACCGCAACACTCATCCAGCGCAAGCTTTGTTGGTCGTGGCGCACGTCGCGGCGCATGTTGACTTCTTTGCGCACAATCGCCTGTTTTGGACCACGCCTCAGGAGATGGTGGCCAAGATGGCCCTTCATAAGCGAAAATTTGAGCATTGGCGCCAATTATATGGTGTTGAACGGGTAGAATCGCTGATTGACGCCGCCATGGTATTGATGGACTTTGCTGGCGAAGCACCACGGATTCCTTTGATGGGGCAGTCGTCCGATGATATTCTGGGGCACATCATACTGCATGCCCCGTGTCTCGAGGAGTGGGAAAAGGATGCCTTAGGCATGTTGCATGCCGAAGCGCGATATTTTTGGCCACAGCAACTTAGCAAGATAGCTAACGAGGGCTACGCGACATTTTGGCATCAGCATCTTTTGCAACAGGTGGACCTTACGGCCGAGGAGTCATGGGAGATATCTCGTCTGCACGCCAAAGTGGTGGAAACCCATCCTCCGCAACTGAATCCGTATCGATTGGGGGCCGCCATATACAAAAGTCTGTGGCAGGCAGGAGGGTGGGATGCGGTATGGCGTGCCCGCAATGAATTTGACGATGTTGGGTTGATTCGCGCCGGATTAACCGAAAACATCCTGCCCCAAGCAGGCCTGGCGTTATATCGTCCGGCGGAATCGCAGCCTGAGCCCCGTCAAGCACCTTTTGCCCTGATTAAATCCCAATTGTTGCGCGACCTAGAAAACGCTGGCATTCCGCACCTGACAGTCGACCGAGCACGTTGCACTACAGAGTTAGTATTGCAGCATCGGCACGATGGGCGCGATCTGGATTTTGCCTTGTTGCCGTTCGCGCTCCAAATGATAGCTCAAAGGCTGTGGAAAGGAAAGGTCACGGTGTACACCATGCGTAATCGAATGGGCCGCACAGTGAGTCATGATGGTGACCATTGGATGGATTCCGCCACGGGATAACCCAGAGATCGAATTAAGGCAACAACGAAAAAGGTAGCTTCGCACCATATAGCACACAGAGACAAAGCTACCTTGGATTTCATTGGTTCTCGATCGCGGCGATGCTAGTGCGCCGAAAACAAATAGGGCACAAGAATACTTACGACCACTATAGCGGCCACCCACCACCAAGTGCGAGTCCGATACTGCTTGGGTGGCACAACCCGCTTCTTGGTGGCCTTAAGTCGGGGCCGAAATGGAATGACTTTTCCTGGTGAACTATTGCGCCGAGCCGGTTCCAATGAAACACCGCACTCGGGGCACGCGTTTTGCGCGGGATCCACCGGTGTGCCACAATGTTCGCAAGTCATGATCTCATCCCTTTCAAAGGGAAAATTCAAGAGTCTCCCCTTATTTTACTCAATATTCATTCCCACGACCAGTCATTATTTATGATTGGGGCAACGTGGGACTGGTCACCGGACGCCATCGTCCCCTTTGCAAAATCCATCCGCGCGAGTTTAAAAAATACACCAAGCCCAGATGGGTTTTGGCGTCTGCAGCACGGCCTTCAATCAGCAAACTGGGAACTTCGTCAACCGGAATAACTTTGACCTCGATTTCTTCGGTAGGATCCCAGTTCGTCTCGCCAGGTGTCGGATTTACCGTATAATACAAATGGACCTTGTGTCGAGACAGGCCTACTGACGGATAAAAACGTGATAATAATCGCATATCCCCTGCATGAAACCCCGTTTCTTCCTGCAGTTCACGCCGAGCGCCGGCGACGGGATCTTCTCCCCGACGCAATCGGCCTGCCGGAAGCTCGAGAATGCGACGGCCTAGAGCAGGACGGAATTGTTCCACCAAAATGACGCCTTGCTCGGTTTCGGCCACCACGGCACAAACGTCTGGCAACACTAAATACTCATGAATATAATGAGTTCCGCGGACCGTCACGGGTACCCGACGGATTCGATTTCTTAGCAAATTCAGGGCTCCTCTAATAGATTGTAAGCCTATTATAGCAAGCTCTGAAAGGAAGGGGAAACTCGGGTGGAAGAACGGGATCGGCGCTCAGAAATATTGCAAGCGGCACAAGGAGTCTTCAACCGCAACGGATATCATCAAGCAACTATTCGGGCCATTGTCGATGCTGCCAATTGTGCAGCAGGCACCTTTTATTTATACTTTGCCAGCAAAGAAGACTGTTTTTTAGCCCTAATGGACAAGCTTTATCGCAACATTATGGAGCAGATTCTGGTGGCTAGAAGCCAAGTAGCAGGACCGGCTGATAAGTTGCGCCAATCCTTTTGGGCGGTGGTGGAAGGGTTGTCCCGTGACACTGAGCTCACGTCGGTGGTGCTGGTGCGTGCCGCGGGAGCCAATCCGTTATTTGAGGAGCGTCTATGGCGAGTTCGGGATGCTTTTGCGGAATTTATCGTAGAGGATTTGGTGGAGTGCGGATTAACGTCGGAGCAAGCTGCTATCGGAGCGCACGCCTGTGTGGGAGCTTTGGCGGAAGCAGTCGGGGTATGGGTGCGCTCGGGACAGCCAGAGTCGGCCTTGTTGGTCGCATTCGAGGAGATTGAACGCATCTTTTGGGTGGGATGGGGATTGACGCGACAGATAGAGGGAGTGGATTCTACATACTATGGCGATAGAAATTCTTGAGGTTGAAACCGGAGATGAGGCGTGGCGAGTGGATCTTAAAGTGTATGAAGGAGTGTACAAAAAAGATCGCTACGCGGTGCGTGTTGTAGATATTCCAAGACCTCCTGCGGAATGGACGCTGGATCAGCAAAAAGCGGCAATGACGGATTATGTTCGTCACGAGGTGACGCAACACATGCGGCGGGGTTCGCTGCCGCCGACTGGGATGCAGTTGGATGGCCAAAAAGTATGGCAGCGAGAGATCTGACAGGGTCTTCCGCATTTTCCAGTATTGTGACAAAATTGCGCCTTCAACGCGGAATGAAATTAAACGGATCTGTCATGCTAAGAACGAGGTACAATTTAGTTGTGGGGCGAAAATTTTAAGACTCTAAAAAAGTTTAGCAATGGCGAGGACAACACACGAAGGAGGCCTGATGCAATGCCAGAAACTGGGTACAAGGCAGGGCTTGAAGATGTCGTAGCCGGCACCTCGGATATTTGTTTCATTGATGGCAAAGAAGGTCGACTGGTTTACCGCGGATACAATGTGGTGGATTTAGCCGAGACCACAAGTTTCGAAGAAGTGGTCTATTTATTGTGGCATGATGACTTGCCTAACAAACAGGAATATGCCGAGTTTTCCCAACTCCTAGCCAACAATCGCGAGCTGGCAAAACCAGTGGTCGACATGATCACATCGCTTCCCAAAGATACTCTTCCTATGGATGCGCTTCGTACGTCGGTAAGTTTAGCCGGCATTTATGATCCTGATGGTCAGGACATGTCAATGGAGGCCAATCATCGCAAGGCCTTGCGTTTAGTGGCTCAGGTGCCGACTATGGTGGCGTACTTTGAGCGCCATCATAAAGGTCAGGAGTTGGTGCGGCCTAATCCCAAGCTAACATTAGCGGAAAACTTCTTGTATATGTTGCATGGGAAAGAAGCGCCGGCTTCTCACGGACGCATATTCAACACCGCACTGGTGTTGCATGCGGACCATGAATTGAACGCATCAACGTTTTCCGCACGCGTAACGGCTGGGACATTGTCGGATATGTATTCGGCAGTCACGTCCGCAGTGGGCACTTTAAAGGGTCCTTTACATGGCGGCGCAAATGAGCAAGTGATGCATATGCTGGAAGAGATTGGGCATCAGGAGCAGGCGGAGCAGTGGGTGGAACAGGCTTTGGCTAACAAGCGAAAAATTATGGGATTTGGCCACCGTGTTTACCGCACGGAAGATCCTCGGGCAACTATATTGCGCCGCTTGTCCAAGCAGTTGGGGGAAGAGGCGGGTACACTCAAGTGGTACAATATGTTGCGCGAAATTGAGCGCGTGATCCATGAGAATAAAGAGCTATATCCCAACGTCGATTTTTATTCGGGTTCCGTATATGCGTTAATGGGAATTCCGATCGAAATTTTTACCCCGGTGTTTGCGATTGCCCGGACCTCGGGATGGACGGCTCACATTTTGGAACAATACAGCAACAACCGCATTATTCGGCCGCGGGCAGAGTATACTGGTCCGACTCATCGGACTTTTACTACGCTGACTGAGCGGTAGTTTACCATTGATGAACGAGGCCCATTTTTCGGGGCCTCGTTTTATATGCAAAAAGCGCTAATAGGTGTTTTACCATTCGTAGGTCACAGACCCGGGCAGCGCGTTGCCGGCGCTGTTCCATCCGTTGGAAGGGTATGAGGTTTGGACCTGAACCCATCCTGAACCCGCTCCATAGCCGTTGGAATATCCCCAGCCTGGCTCCGGATTTTGGGAGGTGGCATTGGGCAGATTGCCATAAACGGTCTGAACCGTTATTTGGCTAGTAGAGCTCGAATCGGATACGGGGGCGGCGAGAAGTTGACCGCCATTGCCATAAAGGCCAATAGTTTGAAGGCTGTTAGGGTTCATGGATTTCAGCGGCGTGTTGTTGGCTTTGACATTGGTCATCACGGTCGACGACACGGGCGCCAGCGAATCGAGTCCGCTATTGCCGGTTGGCACCTCAGTGATCCAGTCGGCTGAGGTCTGAACCGCCTGAGCGTGCTTTGGACTCAAGAAAACTAATTTATCGATCAGTGGCGTGGCAGAGCCTTTTACGTATAGTATCAGCCGCCACTGGTCGTTGCCTGCAGGAACAATTTGGGCGGTAACTGACGATCCGGTAGGAATTGTCGCAGTCTGCACTGCGGAGCCAGGCAGCTTTTCCCAAAACACTGACGTTTGGGCGCTTCCTTGATTATTGGCGGTGGTAATCGTTCCTACCTGGATTAATTGCGAAGACTGAGCGCCTCCCAATCCAATCCATTCTGCAATGGAGCTGCCAGGCTGGGCGGCCTGACTAAACCCAGGCGCTGTCCATGACGCTTGTACACTTTGCTCCGAAGTTCCTAATTGCACCATGCCAGCCCAGTTGGACGACGGAGAATCCACGTTGATTGTGCCGCTTTGGGTAGTGGACGGTACAGAGGATGCCGGGGCCTGGTTTGGTGTGGTAGGCTCGGTAGTCCAAGGATTCTGTGCAGTGCTCGGGGCCGGAGTCCATTTCGCCTTTTTTATCACGAACGAGGATGGAATGTGGGTAATAGCCAAAGGAGTACCGTGAGGCATAACACGTCCTGCCTCAAAAGAACCGGCGGCTATCGCCGCAACACCCAACAAGCTTAGGATACGTTTTCCTATAGACATAACGCCATCACGTCCTTTGCTTTACTCTATTGATAGTACACCGCTCAAATGTTGCCAAATCGTTACGATTTAATGGCGAAACAGAGACTTCAGCGAGTTCTCAGGTGAACATGAGGACACACTACAAATGTCAATAAAAATACGAAAAAAACGCTATACCCTATTTACTATAGGAATAACCTATAGTATTATATGAGCGAGGTGACGAGAATGCTTGGCCATTATCTTCGAGTTCAGGATGTCGCCGATGTTTTGGGGGTCTCTCCAGTAACGGTTCGCTGGTATTCCCAGCAGGGCTGGCTACCCACATATCGCGTTGGTAGAGGCCAAGTGAGTCATCGCCGGTTTAAATATAAAGACGTTCAGAGATTGGCGGAGAAAACCGGCCGGTTTATACCTGATGAACCCATTTGGGATCAGAATGCCGTAATCGGTCTCGATATGGCAGCTCAGTATCTGGGTTTATCACCACGCTATCTCATCAATGCGGGCTGGCTCCAAGCTGGAGTGCAACTGGCATGGGACGGGCTGTTAAAGCTAGAGCAGCAGATTTATCCAGAACCGGCAGCAATAACGGACGATAAAACAGAGAGGGTGTTACCTATGATGATGTCTAACGCAGAAGAGCGGGGTTGTGGATGCAAGGGGTCCCACGGGATGCATGGCGGTCGAGGAGGAATGAAGGGTCAAGGCGGTATGAAGGGCCAAGGAGGCCAAGGCTGGGGACAGTCTGAAATGCCCAACGAAGAGGCTAGTTTATTGGGATTGCGCCGCGCCAAACGGCACTTGGAAGCCCAAAAAGCTGATTTGGAGGACCAAATCGAGGAGTTGGACCGCCGCATTGCCCAACATCCTGACAGTGCGCAATAAAGTTAAGCCAGCCGAGCATAAGGAAATCCCCGGCTGGCTTATTTTGTGTCCGTGTTGAGGTTTGATGGATTCGACGAAGTGTCTTTGGAGAGGGTGGGCGTAGTCAATAGGGAAGATTGGGTGGACCTTCCGCTATAGATGCCCAGACTATAGGCTACGATGCTGGATATGATGGCGGCCGACGCCGCAGAGAGATCGTGAAGAATGGCTAAAATGACGATGGCGATAATCCCTACGATCCCGATCGAAAAATGCAACAAGAACCAGCTAAATTGTTGCGGTGGATTTTTGATGATTTTACCATAAAGAGTTAACGTTCCGGCAATGACTAAAACTGCCACCACAAGCAATCCCAACACCATGCTGTTCATGGATTTATTCCCCCTTAGGATATCATATGGGGGCATATTCCCTTCGGTCCCGCAACTTCTCAAATTTAAAGAAATAAATCGCCCTAAATGAATGACAGACCGTCCTTAGACCAGCTCGGACACATGAGTCATCTGACCTAATAGGTTGGGAAGGTACGACAAGCGGTATCCCATTCGCTCCACAGTTGGTGATTAGTGGCGACGCGACTATCCGCAATCAAAAGTTGCCGGCCAGGGCGCCCAAGGGACGGAGCAATAGCGATGGTGCAGTGCTCGTACCTCTTTTATTAACTGGGCGGGACTTAACGAAGAGTCCGTATAATCGTACGATGGGAACCCAATGCCAGAGGCCTGAAGAGCGATTTTATAGCCGTCTTGGTTCGGCCAATGGGTCAACAACCTGCGTAGATGCACGACAAGCTGATGGGTGTCTCGAGCTGCCAACACATTGTTTTCCGCTGCTTGGCCGACTAAAAGTTTGAGCAGCTTAGGAAACGGGTCCACCAAAAGGGAGATCACGCCACAGGCGCCCATCGCCATCAGCGGCCAGGTGAGGCCATCACTGCCGGAGTAATAATCTTTGCGGGATGATTGCGAAGTGACGATCGCGGCCTGAATGACGTCCCTGGTACTATCCTTGTACCCAATCACCTGGGGATGCTTTAGAAGGTCGATCACTATATCTACGGGACAGCGGGCTGTGAGCTTGGGCTCATCATAAATAATCAGGGGTAGTGCGCAGAGTGTGATGACCTGGCTCCAGAACTCCTCCGTGGCCAGCGCCCACGCAGTGTGGCCAACTGGACCGCAGACCACCACGGCGATCGCTCCTTGGCGGCGAGCCTGCTCGATTTTTTGCAAGGCGGTCTCGGTGTCAGCGGGTAGAACTCCCTGCCATACCGGCAAACCTCGGCCTTCATCGCGAGCCATCACCGTTTGCCAGGCAAGGTCTTCTGGACAAAGGGTCATGCCATCGCCAGCTAACCCTCCCACAAACAGTCCTGTGACAAAAGGCGCCACGAAGTTTACTTGTTGACGAAACGCCTCCCTATCGAGCTGCCCATCCACAGAATACAGCGACAGCAGTTCTGCAATTAATTGACCAGACACAAAGTCCCTCCATTCTACGGTGGCGTCCCGGGCCCAAGCGGGCGTTGGAACCACCCGCTTGGGCCGTGAGCCTCTCAGCCTAGACGTCTGCTAGCGGTGTGCCTTTGGGTTCGGGGGCGAGCCAGACGGTAAGAATAAATCCTCCCAATGCACACACGCCAAATAGCAGCAACCCTGAACTTAGGCCAAATTTAGCGAGCATGATGGGGAATACAAACACCCCTAATAGACCGCCCAATCGCGAAAATGCAGTAGAGAATCCGTGGCCGGTAGCACGCACCGAAGTGGGGAAGACTTCGCCGGGAAACACATAAGTCATCTGCCCAGGACCTTGTTGGAAGATGTACATAATCAGGAATAGCAGAAGAAAGATCGCAAAGGCGGGTTTAATGAGAGCCATGGCAATGAAGATCAATCCCAATCCTAAAAAGCCGACCGCTTGGGGAATCTTGCGCCCTATTTTGTCTACAATCAGCCAGTCGATAGCGATTCCGACAAATGCAATGGCGGCGATAGCACCCGATGCCAGCACGGAAGATTCTAGGGTCGATCCCGCCATCATTTTAAATATGGTGGGAAAAAACACAATGGTCCCGTAGTCGCCAACGTCAAAGAGAAACCAACAGCCCGCGGCAAAAATAGTCAGCCGAATCAAATCCGGTTCGAACAACCGACGAAACGAGGCTAGCTTAGCGGGGGCGGACGTTTGGACTGTGTCTGCCTTCAGTGTTACGCCTTGTTCCCGAGCTACTGCTTGAGCTATTTTGTCTCCCTCTTCCTTGCGGCCGGCGGCAGCCAGCCACCGTGGCGATTCAGGTATGGTTCGTCGCAACCACATCACAACCAATGCAGGGATGGCGCCCGAGGCCAGCATCCAACGCCATGCCTCGGGGCCCAGGTGCAACATCAAAAGACTTGCTGCGTAAGCTGCGACCGCTCCGACCTGCCAAAACGCGATGGTGGTAACCAGCAGCATGCCGCGGCGTTTGGTTGGCGAAAACTCTGCGGTTAAAGCGGAAGAAATCGGATAATCAGCTCCAATGCCAATGCCTAGGAAAAATCGAAAGATTATAAGTTCGATCATATTTTGGGATAGGGCGGAGAGAATTGCGAAGACGACAAAGAAAAGCAAATCAAACAGATACATTGTGCGGCGTCCAAAGCGATCGCTAAGATTGCCTAGAACCAACGATCCCACGAACATGCCGCCCAACGCAGCTGCGCCCACCAAACCTAAAAGGTAGGGCGCGGGATGGAATTGAGGTTTGATGAACAAGAGCGCCACCGAAATGATGGTCAGATCATAGCCGTCTAGAAATAACCCCATGGCAGAAAGAATGGTCAACCGTCTGACAAATTTCCCAATCGGCAAGTCGCCAAATGTGATTGGCGAGTTAGGCGTAGCAGTTTGCATAATAGGCCTCCTAAAAATGAACTTCGGGCCGCTGGTTCAATTTCGCTGCAATGCGCTTTGATAAGCTGCAATGTTCTTGTGTTCTTTAGATAATTATTTGGCGGCTTATTAGTTAGAACACTCGGAAAAAAGCGAATAGGATTGGTTGCAACAGGAAAAATCGGTCAAGGCCTCTCATTGTTTGGCTAAGAAGGGATGGAGGACGCAAAAATGAATGGCCGTCTGGCGCAGCGGCACACCCGAGGCGGGAAAGCCAAGGGCTGAGAACGAAAATGTTGTATGGGGTGAGGTGCTAGGGGTCTGCGTCTCTGGCAATGGCAGATGGATGAATGCTGAGTTATGAACACCCGGTAAATGGGAGCACAATCTGGACGAAACCTTTTTGACCTTAAAGGATTTAAATCAATCCAGGTCCGCTTACTCTGTTAGACTAGCCCACAACCATTCGAAAAACTGGGGTGCGTCTACCGATGTAGCCACTTGCACAGGTTCTCGCTCGGCCGCATAAGGCGCCAATACGACGGTGCCGCGCAGAGGACCTTCGCGCACCACGGTCAGAGGCATTTCTTCCCATTGAAAAAGTTCTGGCGCCTCGGTGGCAGCCACCACGAGCGCATCGTCGAGCGGCATAGCCTGTGGATCGCCCCCTTCTCCCCGCGCGTGGACCGCATAAAATTGCAGGAGATCAAACAGCATCTGGCCAACCCGCCCAAATTGCTTAAAGCGATCGAGTTGGGAGACGGGCATCAGCGCGCGATGGGCAACATTGATGCCAATCAGCCGGACGTTAGGCCCATAGCGAAAGACCACATCAGCCGCATGGGGATCGACATAAACGTTAAATTCAAAGGCCTTGTCCATCTTGGACCCGGGCAGCGCACCACCCATGCAGGAAATGGAGCCGATGTGCTCATGCGATTCAGGATGGGCCCATAACAGCATGGCAATATTAGTGAGCGGTCCTGTGGCCACTAGATGGCAACGTACGGATGAGGTAGTTAGGCGACGGGCCATCCAATTCCAGGCTAGTTCCCCCGAATGAGGGACATCAGGCACGTCCCAGGTATAGGCGCCCATTCCAGAAAAGCCGTGAATGTCCTCCGCCGTTAATAGGGGATAAAATAGGGGACGGTCGGCTCCTGCGACCACAGGAATAGTGGAGTGGCGAGTGAACTGCAATATGCGGTGTGCATTTTGAAACGTTTGCTCTACCGGGGCGTTGCCAGCCACGGTGGAGACGCCAATAACGGTGAATCGGTTAAGGGCGACCACCATCGCCAAGGCATCATCAATTCCAGGATCCATATCCAAAACGACTTGTTTTCTGTCCATAAATTAGCACGCTCCTATGAGGTCGCATTCAATAGCTGGCGTCCGATCCGAACAGGGTGCCTGCTTTGGAGGAATTTCCCCCACCGAGATGACGGTATGCTTTTACGGTTAGCGAATTTTGAGATTAACGATTGCTCGCGCGGATAATCTCAAAACCCGACAATGCCAACATTGCGGCATCCGCCCCGAGGTGAGGTTAAGGTTCTATTATGGTACCCTGGGGTTAGTATCCACCTGGCACATCCAAGGTATGCAGATGTTTGCGAACGGTCCCGAAGACGCATGCGGACTGACGCTCCAGATGATGAAAATTATCGCACACACTGTACTAGGATAAACCCGGCGAGATGGACAAGTACGTTGATCATACCTATATCGGACTAGTAGCTGGACAAATCATGGGTATAAGATGAATAAGCATGAGGGGGGATGAATCATGGGGACGAAAGATAATCAGGGGAAGGCCTGGGATTCGGTAACGAGATCTCCGGAAGCCATGAAAATGATGGCAGAGGGTTTGCGACGCTCGAGTCTTGAGGGGGACATGACCCAGTCACCTATTGTCCAAGAGGTGATGCGCAACTTAGGACCGCAGCGCACGGTGCTTGACATCGGGGCCGGGGTTGGAAGGTTTGCCGCCCCCTTAGCCGAAGCGGGTTGCCGGGTCATCGCACTAGAACCTTCTTTGGAGATGCAAGGGTATCTCCAAAGAACGGTCGACTCAAGACAATTGTCCGACCGTGTTCGGATTGTGCATGAGGCATGGCCAACAAAATCGGAATATCAGGCAGAAGTGGCATTGGCAGCCTTTGTCATTCAATTTTCCGAGGATCCTGTGCAATTTGTGCGCGCTATGGAGCAATCCGCATCGATTCGCTGTATTTTGGGAGTGCATGTGGATCCAATGTTCAATTTTGCCTCAGATTTATGGGCCGCATTCCATCCCAACCAGGATCCTCCCCGCATGCCCATACTAGCTGACCTCTATCCTAAGCTTTTAGCCCAGGGGATTGCCGCCAATGTGGAAATTGTGACGGAGCAACACGGCCCGCGTTTGTCAGATAAAGGGACGGCGTTTAACATCCTCGCCAATCGGTTGCAGATTACAGACGATGAGACTTCGTTACAGCGTCTTCGGATTATGTGGCAGGCACATGGCGAGGTATGGATGAAGCCTAGACCCATGCGCACAGCCATCCTATCCTGGAAACCGGACTCTGCATCGAAGTAATTTAAATCGGCCGTCATAAGAGGATTTTTGCGTTTACGGGATGACGCGGTCTATCCAGATTTGTGGGTATAGGAGTACGCCCGCTGCACCGTGCTGCGCGGAGCAAACTGACTGTATAAATCGCGTCGGTTTTTGGTGTCGGTTTTCCTATAAATATTGCGAAGATGGGTCTTTAGCGTGTTGATCGAGATATAGAGCTCTCCTAAAATTTCTTGATTGCTGTAACCTTGAAGCAACATCAAGGTGATGCGTTGTTCTTGTTGTGTTAATGGAAACCTGGCCAGCCATTCTTCGGGTTTGGGTTCTGGCACGGTCCTAGATTGATCGGTGAGGGCATGGCCACTTGGGTGCGGCAATAATGGGATCGCTATGAACAAAAAGATCAGTGGCAGGGCGTCAATAATCTGAGCTGTCAGGATGGTTTGTGTTGCCCACTCTAAACCGAGTATAAGCAGAGCGATAACGCTACAGCTGGCGATGCGGTAGGGCCACGCCCACTGAGGTCGTAGAGCGGAAAAATTGGAGAATGCCCATGTCAATAAGAGGGCTGCCGCTATCACTAATAATATGGTGGAGAGCATGGGGGAGAGTATGTGGTCAAGCGTATAGGCCACTCCTAAGAGGGAACATCCGGCATAACTCACATATCGGAGATATCCCAGATGGCGCATCCAAATAATGATGGGGCCGACGATGAGAATCGCCGGCAGTATGGCAATGTTGCTGACCGCCTGGTGGGTTAAGATAAGATGGGACGCGGTGACCAATGCCAACAGCATGGCTCCTCCACCAGCCATCTTGGTCGGTGAAGTCGCTGCAGGACTTTGATGGCTGGGAAAAGTCGCCTCTTGAGGATATTTTAGAACTTGTCCCCAAACAAAGAGCCCCGCTAGACACCCCGTCTCAATAAACCAGACCTGCCCCGCCAGCGTATGCACCAACACAGTCAGTGCGATCGCGACTAGTCCAGCGCCAATCCACATCCCGGCCAACTGTCTGGTGGTGGCGTGACGGATAGTGGGAATTATTGCAAGGTATGCGTACCATAGTGGAATGACTGCCAAAAGCCACCACATGGCGATTAAGGGTATGAATCGGATTTGTCCGGCTAGGGGAATCGTGAGCAGATAGAAAACCCCAAACAGGGCAATAATCCTGGCTTTCATGGGTTGGCCGCCGGATTTCCACACGAGAAACGCCGTGAAGGCAATGCTGAGCACCATGGATAACCCAGGCCAGTACGATGGCTGTCCGGGCAACAGGGGATTGGTAACGCTTTGCAGGATTACGGCGGCTATCCATCCGCTAGACACCATAAGAAATCCTGATGTCGGCCAGTTCTGCCTTTTCACAACGGACCATAGAAGATATTTGGTCATCTCTATCATCGCCTCTCTAGGGTGATCTCTCCCGTGATGGGGGTGAGACCCTGATTAACAGTTAACCGCCCCATAAAAAGCCGATATAGAGAGATACCCCTAAAGTTGAGGGGGAGATATCCCTAAGGTTGTACGTCATATCGGATAATGTTTGCTATTATGTCAGTAAATAAATGGTAAAGAAGGGAATATCTTGCGACAAGAATCCGACCCCATCCGAATTGTGGTGGTGGAAGATGAGGATTTGTTTCGCCAGTTGCTGTGCCTGTCGTTAAATCAGCACCCGCGAGTTCAAGTGCTAAATGATTTTCAAAGTGGCGAATCATCCTTGGAATGGTTAGAATGTCATGTTGCCGATGTCGCCCTCCTGGACATCGATTTAGGCAATGGTTGGAACGGGGTCGCCACTGGACTGCGATTAAAGGAGCGACAGCCAAATCTTGGTATCGTACTGCTCAGTAATCACGCGGAGCCAGAAATATTGCGGATATTGCCTAAGCACGATGTGGCCGGTTGGTCATATTTACTGAAAAAATCTGCCCGCAATATAGAAACCGTTGTGCGCGCTATTGAGGGAACGGCCGCCGGTCTGCTCGTGGTGGACCCCTTGTTGATCAGCCAATTGGGGGAGATGGCCTCGCCGTACCACAAGCTGACGACGCGACAACAACACATTTTGCGGCTAATCGCGCAAGGCTATACCAACAATGAAATTGCCAAACAGCTGTTCTTGTCCGAGAAATCGATTGAAAACCAAGTGGGCATTATCTATCATACATTGGAAATTGACTCCTCGGGTCGAGTGGAACATCCTAGGGTGCGTGCGACGCTAGCATTTTTAGAAATGGCTAAACATCAAAGTTTTTCTCCCTAGCGTTTGCAAAGCATTAATAGCTCATGGCGTAGTCCGAAGCTTCGTCATCGGCACGCATGCCGTTGACAATGACGCCTAATAATCGAGCGTGCACCTGAGTGAGAAGTTCAATCGCCCTGCGGTCTAATTTTCGTGAATTATGTCCGGGTCGCAAAATGTACAGCACTCCATCCACCATATGGGAGAGCAGAATCGCGTCCGTGACGGCAATCGCCGGAGAGGTGTCGAGAACAATCAGGTCGGCCTGCTGAGATAACTGCTGCAGGGCATCGTGAGCGGGAGGAGAGGCTAGTAACTCAACCGGATTGGGTGGCAACGGGCCGCTGGGAAGAATTTTGAGATTTGGTATGGGAGTCTCGTGCAGTACGTTCGTTATGGGCAGTTTTTTTGAGATGGCCGTGGTAAACCCCGGTGTTTGGGGACACGAAAAGATGGCGTGCAGCCGTGGACGGCGTAGATCGGCATCAACTAGGATGACTTTTCGCCCGGTTTGGGCCATTACGGTGGCTAAATTGGCGGCCACAAAAGATTTGCCGGACTCGGCTACCGCACTGGTGACAAGAATGGACTTAATGGGTGAGGGGACAGCCAAAAAATCGATTTGGGTACGAATGCTGCGGAACGATTCGTCGGCGAAATGCGGTTTTCTCTCTAGTGTAATCAATTGGCTTTTAGCGAATGGCATGGAATGATAATACCTCCTATATGTCAACGGATGTTTCTACTCTAGGCGTCTTAAGGTCCTGGATGTGATGGCAGGTGAGCAACCCAAGGGATAGTGCCCACCACACAAAGGCCTAAGTCTTTTTCTGCTTCGTGGGGATCCCGGATGCTGTCATCGAAATATTCTCGAAGCAATAACAGACCCACTCCCAAAATGAGACAAGCCATCGCGGCAGCGACACCGTACTTTAGTGTGGGCGAAGAACTTGGCGTGCTGGGTATGGTGGCTGGATCGACAATTTCCAATTGAGGTTTTCCTACTAAGTTCTGCACTTCTACACTGGTATTGTGCGCCAAGGTATTGGCGAGTTGGGCGGTTAGCTGTGGGTTGGTGGCGCTGACCTTAATGGACAGCAGATTGGTGTTGCTGATGGGTGTGCTGGACACGTCCTTGGCTAATGTGGACCATGACCAGTTGAGATTTAAGTCATTCAGTGTGGATGTCAGCAAATTGGATGTGGTGGATAAACTGGCATAGGTGTCGACCAGCTGTTGGTCGGTGACCAACGCGGTTAGAAAGTCACTGCTATGACTGCTGGGAACCACCATAAGAGTCGCCGTAGCCTGGTACGTGGGTTTCATCCATTTGTGGGCAGCAAAGGCTGCTCCGGCCGCCGCAATGATGGCAATAGCCATCACAAACAGCAGGCTTTTTCGCATTCTCCGCCACAATCGCAATATATCCATTATCGTTCCTACCTCCAGCAGAGTGCCCCTTGATTTGCCAATTGTGAATCATGTGCATCATCCAACGGACTCCTGAGGACTGTCCATCATCTCCCAGGGGTGAAATGAACTGCAGGGGATAAAAGCGCGGACATGTGGTCGTCCCCCCAAGAGGCCACCGAATGGCATAAAGAGTCATGGGAGCGATTTCAGGGGTGAGTCCGGCAATTCATCCTCAATAGGTGATAGCACCCTGGAAATGACCCAATATACACTGGTCACGCTATAAATCAAATCCACGCATAGGGGGGAAAAGGCGTGATTAGTACTCACGAACGAGCCCGATTGTCCGTTTTGCCGACCGTCAATATCGGCGATTTAGAAATATTGAATTGTACTCTTGAGGACGGGCTTGATTTGATTTCATGGATCATTGAATTTGAATCGCCGGCGCAAGTGGTTTTCGTAAATACCCATGTGGTAAACAAGATTCATCGTACTGCCTTGTCCCCAATTCTTCGCGAGACCCTGAAATTCAATGATGGAATCGGAATGGAAATTGCAGCTCGCCTCAACGGGTGTCGATTTGCTCAAAACCTGAATGGAACCGATTTCTTGCCGCATCTGCTGCATCGGGCATGGTCCCAGCATTGGGGGGTATATGTCTATGGAGCACGCAAAACGGCTCTCGAGGCATTTATTCAAAAGGCATCGGCTCTTTTTCCTGGACTTGAACTGTCCGGCACAGACGGGTATAGCAATGTGCCGGTAGCTCATTTAATCGACGATATTCGGTCCAGCGGAGCTCACATACTTCTGGTGGCGTTAGGTGTGCCTGGCCAAGAACTGTGGTTGAACGCGCATTTGCAGCAGACCGGTTGCTTGGTGGGTATAGGGGTCGGTGCGTTTATTGATATGTACGGAGAAACAATACCGCGGGCGCCACGTATTTGGCGTTCGGCACGGTGCGAATGGCTGTGGCGGCTGATTCACGAACCGCGGCGGTTGTGGCGAAGATATTTGGTGGAAGGTCCCGGCTTTTTGTGGTGGACCCTGTCGAACCGAGGTGGTTAAGTGCGGGTTCTAATGGTCTGCCGACAGTTTTGGCCGTATCAGGGGGGGTTGGAATCTGCCTCATTGTTAATGGCCAAAGGGCTTAGCCAAAAACGTCACCAAGTGGATGTTGTAACCTTGAATTGCCGCATACGTAATCCGCAGTCCTCTCCCCTACCGAGTGACGACAGACTCGGGCCGATTCACATCCGCCGGGTGGCCTCCCTATCGCGCAATTACTGTTTACCGGTGTGGAAGCCTCCGCAGTCTCACTATGATGTGGTTCATCTCAATGGCATTGATGGATTTTTGGAACTGGTGCATTGGTTTAATACTCAATCCCGAATTCCGGTTGTGCTTCAAAGTCACGGATTGATATTTCACACCACGCGTTTGCTAAGGCTTAAAAATGCATATTGGCGTCATTTGTTCACCAAACGCGCCCAGTCCTTGACGGTGGTAGCTTCTAGCAAGAGTGACGCCAATAAATTGGCCGAAGTGGGGGTGGCCAGCACGGTCATCCCAAATCCGGTAAGCCTGGTGGGATTTCCCGAAAACCCCGATCGGCCGATTGATTTGCTTTACCTGGGCCGGATGGCAGAACATAAGGGCCTGCCGCAAGTCTTGGCGGTGTTTTTGAAAATGCAGGAAAAATGGCCGCATATCCAAATGGTCTTCGCCGGGGAAGATTGGGACGGGACCTTAAAAGCCTTGTTGCCTTTGCCCAAAGGCGTTACCTGGCTAGGACAGGTCACGGAGCAAAAAAAACGCTGGCTGTTGCAAAGCGCCAAAATTGCCTTATTTCCATCTCGGGCGGAAGGTTTTGGGATTACTGTGATTGAAGCGATGTCGGCCGGGTCGGTGGTAGTGGCCAATGATATTGAGGTCTACGGAGAAATTGTTGAGCACGAGGTCAATGGGTATTTGTCCTGTTATCAAGACATCAACCGCACGGCGAAACTGCTGGAATCCCTTTTAGAAAAAGATTCCAACCGATTGTTCTTTGTTAAAAAGCAAGGCTTTCAGACGGCACAACTTTACGATCCCGACCGCATTGCGAACCTTCTGCTCGGTGTCTATCACCATGCACAAGAAAGCCACATGCGGAAATATCGTAGACAAGGGGGCATCAATGCAAAGGGCACTTGAACTCAGAAGCGCTAAACACTCGCGTCAGCGGCAACATCTGCGCGACCTGGGTCTGGTGTCAGGATACCTGGCGCTTGCGATAGTACTGGGAGCCGCCGTCACCCAAGGAATTATTTTTCCGGCGATGATTGTAGCTGTGTTGGCAGTGATAATTATTTGGAAATTATCCGAACCCCAAGCTGTCATTATATTGATTTTGGGGGTCATCTTTATTGACCGGTCCCCAATTGTGATACATCAATCATACGTGCGGTTGTATCAGATTTTTTCTATCCCAATTGTCGCGCGCTGGATGGGGTTGCGTCTGCTACACGGAGAGAAAATTCGGTTTCCCAAAGGAGCCATTTGGGCCGGGTTGTGGGTTGCCTCGTTTGTGATGGCTTACCCGATATTAGTCAGTCGAACCGAATTTTTTGTGGAGTTTCTAGGGATGGCCTACCTGTTGTTTCTGCAAATTGTTGTGTGCGATGTCATAATCCGTTATGACTGCTGGTCCTCGTCCTTATGGGCTATTACTATTTCGGGCCTGATTGTCGTGGTCTCGGGTCTTCTTCAGTATCCTTTGCTCATTACTCACATTCTTCATACCGTAACCTACGGAGGATTTGTCAGGCCATTTGGCCTGATGCGGGAGCCGGACTGGTACGGAGTGGCCTGCGGTATAACGATGCTGTTGGTGATTCATCACAGGAAGCGCTTTCGCAGCGCCTGGTACAAAATGTTTGTGTTTGGATGCCTATTTGGTGTTTTAGCGAGTTTGGCCCGAGCTTCCTGGCTATCGTTGGGGATTTCTTTGATAGTTCTAGCGGCTATGACCGGACCAGACCAACAAGTCGCCAGGAATTACATCAAATACGGACTAGGGGCGGTCTTGGGAATGGGCGTGCTGCTGACGGCCATTGATCTGCACCTGGTGGTCGAGGTCATTGCGCGATTTAGTCCGGTTTCCATTGGTGTTGCCAATCAATCTCATGTGTTGGCGTTAGAAGCATGGGACAGTCGATTGGCGTCCATTCGTTTGATGATGTTTTTGATTCACTTGCATCCCTGGATTGGCAACGGAGCCGGGATAATGGGAAAGTTGAGCAATTTGCCCTCCATTCAATCCATTTTTGCCTACGGGGGCCAGTTAAATACTGGTCGAGCGACAACAAACGTGATATTGGCACAGTTGGCCTCGGTAGGTATTATAGGAACCGTGCCTTTTGTGATTTGGCTCGGAAACGCCTTGGTTTACGGTCTTAAGAAATCGCAAGGGAGCCCCATTATCGGAGTCATTTTGATTTTGTGTTTGGTTGACTTTCAGTTTAACAGCGGGACGGGTTATGGATTCTTTTGGATCTTCATGGGCATGGCGGGAGTTCGAATGAGTCCGAGTATGTCTCGGGTGCTGGTGCCGAGCCCGTCGCCTTTGCCATTGCGGGAGGACCATTTGAGCCTGTCACACTCCTATCCAGAACTAATCGCGGAATCTCGTCAAATTCTTGGCAAATAAGTAGAGAGGTCTACGGGCATGGGGTTGCGCGGGCGATTCACCTTGTTCCAATCCGAATCGCCCCTTTGGGCTGTCATTCTTTAAGTACAAGCACGTGGTGGGACTTTAGCATCTCAGGTCAGGGCAGGATTGGATTGCAAATTAACATACAAATAAAGGAAAAAAGGAAAACAATAACAGAAGATGGGGCATATGCTGAGCTTAGGGGTAAAGGATTTTTGGAAACGCGTCCATCATCCCCCTCGGGCTTTACAGAGACGGTCGACAGGCCCTTTGACCACGGCTTCTGGCAACTCCCGAATATGAGGAGGATTTTTGAGTCACGACCCTATGTATGTCACAGGAGGAAGATATCGATGGAAAACGACGAGTTTAGCACCTTACGGTCGCATCTTAGTTCTGTGCATGGTGCGATATCTTGGCTTTTAGAGGAGCTGTCAAGACTCCCAGAGGCCAAGAGTACATCTGAAGCAACATCTGGGAGCATCGAGCTCTCGGACTTGGTGGTGACTCCCCAACAATATGGCGCTGTGGCAAATAGCGCAGGAGACGCTACAAAAGCATTTGCGCAAGCTATCGCAGAGGCGGCGCTGACTGGAGTGTTGATGTTCATTCCAGCTGGGACCTATCTTATTAAGGAGACGCTATCGTTGCCTTGGAACATTCGAATGGTGGGCGCGGGCATGTACCGCACAACCTTGGAGTGGGCCGGCAATGCGGGAGGCGTTGTGCTTAGTACACAACGTCTGTCACCGACTTTGATTACCGACAACACCAATTTTGTCGGACATCTTGAAGGATTTGCTATTGTCTATCCTCCCCGTTTATTAACATCCAACGCCACCGCTCTATATGTCGCCATGCCCTCTGGAACCATTCAGAACATCGCCGTCTTTGCCGGACAAGGGGAGCCTATTCCTCAAACACAGGGTGTGGTTTTGGATGGCACAGCCAATATGCTGCCCTTTCGAGCTACGCTGAATGTTCAGGGGGGATTTGAGTCAGGAATTGTCTTGCAATGCAACCATGTCGTGTTGGAGGCATCAACCACCGCCTATACCCAAGATGGCATTGTCATCCGTGCCGACTCGCTGTCGGACGGTTCTGGTCCGCCCTATAACGTCAATATCCTGGGCAGTCATGGTTTTCGCAACAAGCGAAGCTTCATCAGGGCAGTCGCCTTGCATAGCGCTCAAGTCTTTGGGGGATTTAACGAAAGCTTCTCAGCGGCGTCGTTGTATGTTGATGCAAGCTGTAGCGGATTCATCAGCGTCAACAGCGTGTCTACCGTGGGAGGAGCTCGCATGACGACTTATAGCCCTGACACGCGGATCTTCTTTCGCGATCCTCAAGACTTTACTTCGGGGACATTCATCGGCTCCGCTGACGGGTCACCTGTCAAAATTCCCGAAGGCACCTGGATCAACTAACCAGAGATAGCCCTAGTGGACCATCTAAGAACGCACTCTATGCTGAACCGGGAAATGAGACTTATGGGCAACCAGGTTGAAAGCCCACGCCCAAATTCTTTCCCGGTCTATGGTGTCAAAAACCAGCGCTCAATGAGTTATGCGCTAGATGGGGCTTTCCTAGTTGGCGATGGGTCTTTGCAATTTTAGAATCTTGATGTTCAATATGCCACGAACCGCCGGAATCACCCATCTGGGAGTATGGCCGAAATATTGTCTGCGTGAAACAATAGAAGTTAGAGTAAGGGCTCCGGGGGTGGTAAACTTTATGGAATTGGTTTCGGTCATAATTCCAGCTTACAATGCCGAGCTTTATGTCGGAAACGCAATCGAATCGGTTTTAGCACAGACGTATCACCACCTAGAGATTATTGTGGTAGATGACGGGTCTACCGATGATACCTGGGAATCGATTCGTGCCATCCATGACTCACGCATTCAAATGACCAAGAATGAGGGAAATCACGGCCCTGCCGCAGCGCGAAACTGTGGAATGAAGGCATGCCACGGTGATTGGGTGGCCTTTTTAGACTCGGATGACTGGTGGCATCCAATGCGGATTGAAAAACTGTTGGCATTAGCTTACAGAACATCTGCACACTTAGTTGCCGATGATTTATGGCTGATAGAAAACGGAAGAGAAAGGCCCTGGACGACGTATTTGAAGGATGCTGGCGTGGCGTGGCGCGACACGCATCTGCTGACTTGCCATGAGTTGGCAAGCAATGACTTAGGTATGTTAAAACCTATCGTGCAAAGACTATTTTTGATACAAAATGAAATCCAATATCTTGAATCAATGCGGCATGAGGATTTTATATTTCTATTAGACTGCTTGCAGAAAAACCCGCTCATGGTGGTTACTCCCGAACCCCTCTACTTTTATCGAAATAGGAGAGGATCCCTTTCAGCGTCAGTAGCGACGACGGGGGCAAAATGGTTGGAAACTGTAGAATACTTGGAAAAACGCTATAGTCTTCGGGAGGATCTCGCCGATATTATCCGATATTATCGAAAACTGGCCGAACAAGCCCTGTTTGTCGGTCAGGTTCGCAGTCACATAGAACAGAGGCAGTGGACAGGAGTCACCAATGCTTTTTTCAGCCAGCGGGAGATGTGGCCGCTATTTGGGAATTGGCTCATACGGGCTGCCAAGAGGAAAATTCAAAAAACGAGAGCATCCATCTGAGGTATTAAGGTGACCGACTCTTCATCAAACGACACTTTGATTACAAAGACTCAAGGAACAACCGAAAATTTCTCATCCACCCGTGCACCCGGGTCAAAACCCGGATAGGCCACGGCGAAAATTAGAAGATTCTTCGGTTTTTTGGAATGCATGTCCTGATTGCACCCCATCAATTCACGGATTTCACCCTGGAAGGCGATATCGAACGACAAAAAATTCCACTAAAGTGCAAGAAGACAGACTAGCAATGGAGGCGGGATTTTTGCCGAACCATGTCCTCATTTTAGACCCAATGCCTTTGCATGGAGGCGAAGAGCAGCATATTGTGATGCTGACTGAGGAACTTTCTTTGTTAGGGTTCAAGGTGTCGCTGGCGGTGTCAAATAGTAGCCCGTGGATTGGAGAACTGCGAGAAAAGGGGTGTGAGGTGATAGTGTGCGATATGAGTCGCAGGCTATCACCGTCCACGCTTTTTCACTTGAGGGCATGGGTTAAACAAGCAGACATTGATTTAATTCATAGTCATGGTGGTCGTGGGGGGCTCTATGGCCGCATTTTAGGATACCTAACTGGTCGCCCAGTGGTTCACACCTGGCATCTTACCCCCCAAGACTGGGCCGGAAGCCGTCCCATAAAGAGACAGCTCTACTATTGGGGAGAATTTGCCTTAAGCAAATTGACCGACCATTACATAGCGGTGTCTACGGAAATTGAATCGAATTTAATTCAAACCTATGGAATCCTACCAACCCACGTGACGCGCATTGTAAATAGGATCAAAAAGCCAGCGGCTGTTATCATCAAACGGCCAATTTCATCTCGCAAGCAGATTGTATGCATAGGTCGGCTTTCACCTCAGAAGGGATTTCACGTGCTTCTTGAAAGTCTAGGAAAACTTCAACAGCAAGAGATATCATTTAGCGTAAAAATCTTGGGCGATGGACCAGAACAAGAAATCTTGGTCCGATTAGCCAAAACGCTCAACCTTTTGGACAACGTGGAATTTATGGGGTACCAGGCCGAGCCGCATCGAATCCTCGATGACGCCGATTTGTTTGTATTGCCATCATTATGGGAAGGGACGCCACTAGTGCTTCTTGAAGCCATGGCACACAGGCTGCCGATTGTGGCCACGGCAGTAGGCGGCAATCGGGAGTTGCTTACCAATTACGGTCCAAAACTGCTGGTCAGGCCGGCTGATAGTGTTGCGCTGGCTCAGGCGATTGAATGCGGTCTCAAGCTTACTTGGGCATCAGATGAAGACATGTTGGCGGTATCGCATTTTTTTGACGCACAGGCAATGGCAAGGGAGACTGCTGAGGTTTATCAACAAGTTTTGGGCCAGAGCATGGCGCGCTCATCTTCTATATGCAATGTGGACCATCCTTTGTCATATTAGAAATTGCGGGGGTTGGTGAAAGATCGTGACACCAGAGTGGATGCAAAAGACCGATGAATCTACGCTAGGATATACAAATGGATATATTGCAGGAGTCAAACGTCATCATTTCTATATATAACGTCGAAGTTTACATTGCCACGGCTATTGGGTTGGTTACTGAGCAAACTTACCGTTCTACTGGACTTATCCAAATCTGTTCATTGCCGATTCCATTTTGCATCCCCTTCCTGCGTCATCATGTCACGGATTGCTAAGGTTGATGCCGGCCATCCACCGTAGGCCATTTCCCAGACGGGCACTGAGCAGTTTCGTGAATGCGGCGATCAATTTACAACACGTGGCCGAGAGCTCGATGACCGGCTGCCCATCCGTTGCCGTGTAAATCCTAGACGCGGGTGTTTTCCTCCATGAATCATTAGTGTAGGAAATTATAGCAAGGTCTTAGCTCTCTCTTCGGTTGGGGAATCCGCTGAATCTAAGGGTGAACCGATACTGTCATCCCATGTGGGTGATAGTCATGGTTTCGGGCACGTTGTACGCTGTTTTTGTGGCTGTATGTCAGGCGAGTGGCCACAAGAACGGGGGATCGCTGTGAAAATTCTCATGGTCTCTTCAAACGGGGGGCATTTTTGGCAACTGAAGATGGCCCATACATGTTTTTCACAAGACGAAGTAAGGATGGTTTCGTTTCCGACGCCTGACGTGAAAACATGGGTAGCAACCCATCGGATTCCAACATATTGGGGGTATTACCCCACCAATCGAAGCATAGTCAACCTGATAAGAAATGCGTGGCTGGCGCGTCGGATTTTGCAAGAGTACCATCCCGATCTCGTGGTGACCACGGGGGCTGGGGTAGGCGTACCCTTTATCATCCTGGGGAAGTTGCTGTTACACTGTCACACCATGTTTATTGAGGTATTTGATCGAGTGGCGTCTCCGACCCTCACGGGCCGAATGGTTTACCGGTTTGCTGACACGGTGGTATTGCAGTGGGAAAGCCAAAAGCAATTTTATCCTAAAGGGATTGTGGTAGGAGGATTATTATGGTCTTCATTGCAAGTGGCACCCACCGGCAATCTTTCAACCGGGCGATCCATTGGATTCAAATAGCCGAACAAGAGCATTTAGTTTGCGGGCCGATTGTAGTGCAAACCGCGCGGGTGGGGTCTGAGGGGGGCGTCGTTTGGAAAGACATCCTCCCGGAATTGGAATTCATCCATCTGATTCGGAAAGCCGACGTGCTTATTACGCATGGTGGTCCTGCAACGATTGTCACGGCGTTGTCAGAGGGCCGGGTGCCTATCATCATTCCGCGGGAAAGACAGTATCGTGAGCATGTGGATGACCACCAAGTCCAGTTTGCGAAGGTATTAGCCTCGATTGGTCTTCCTGTCGCCCGCACACTTCCGGCGCTCCGCGCGCTGCTAAATGACGATAGGAATAATAATTTAAACGCCGATGCCATCTTGCGTAAGGTTTCCACGGGATTTGAAAATCTCTCGCTACTGTTCACCGACCTGCGACACCAAATCCGGTGATTCAAAGGGAATGCAGAGGACCCTGGATGGTTGGAGAATCGGTTGGGCCCATGCACTGTGTTATTAGTCAATACACGCTAATGGAGTCTGCAACTTATGATTGGCCACAACAATTAATATCTCGAGATCATCAACTCTCGGCAATAGAATCCTAATTTTGGCCGAGAAAGCATATCACCTCGCTATCGCCTACGGACACTCTCATGGGTGAGCTGGGTGGCAAAATGATGAAAAGTAATGGGTGTCCTGCTTATAAGTGCTTCACCCCTACAGGAGGATAGTTCTTGACTGGGGGGCCGATTAGCATGGAACTTGGGTTCTATATAAGACGTGAAATGGCGAGGGCGAGGGATATTTGCCAATGATGTGTAAAGACCATGCAATAAACATGTGGGATAAAGTTGTCAAGGTGTAAAATCCCCCCTATGGGATTGGGCAGAGTATCATCCGTCCTATTTCTTGGTTCAGCTAATGCCAAACTTTTCCGTAGACCTCTCATCAATTGGTCAGTCCATAAGGATTGGGGATAACCCTATGTTACAGGCATGTATAACGCTTTCCCATTATCAATCACAGGAAGCAGACCGCATCGCGGTGAACCGTGGTGAATGCGGCAGAGCAGTGATGCCCGGTTCGATTGGCCAGCAGGTCAAGATACAATATCCTTTAGAAAATCGCCATGACCGCGTATGTTACCAATGTCTTCGACGTTTTCGGGTTTTTGATGAGTAGGCCACACGATGAATAGCCAAAATATTGGTTACGATGTAAGGCGTTGGGTCAGGCAATTCTATGCGAAATGCTTTCGTGTGGGGCAGACGACTTTGCAGGTCCCAAGAATTAAGACCGGATATATGACAATGGTGGCAAACCCAAACCCATGGTACGGAGTGCCAGGCCGAGGCCATTTGTGATAAAGCGAACGTTGGTGCGGCATCTCCTACAAAAAGACATCCGTTCGTATGCCGGGACCATTGCCCTGGGAACGGGGATTAGCCGGATATTGGGATATGGTCGGGAAGTGCTTATGGCTGCCCTATTTGCCACCTCCAACGCGACCGATGCCTGGTTAATGGCCAGTGTTTTGCCAAACTTGCTATTTACTGCGCTTTATGGCAGCGTCTCGAATCTGATTGTTCCTCTATATTTAGAATCCCAAAAAACGTCGTCTCATGACAATGCCAATGCATTTATCCAGGAAGTCTTTACGCTTTTGACGGTGGTGGCCGTCGTGCTCACGCTTGTGGTATTCGTCTTTTCTCGAATGATTATCCATGGGCTCGCTCCCGGCTTCCATGGAACCACGTTTCAACTTACAGTGACCATGACGCGCATCATGCTGCCGACTTTTTTGTTTTGGCTGTGGGCGGGATTCTTCACGGCTTTACTCCAATCGTTGAACATTTATGGACCTCCCGCATGGGCGTCGGTTCTTCAAAACATTGTGCGAATAGCGGCAATTATTACGTTAGGCCGGGTGATGGGCATTGGGGGAGTGGCTTGGGGATACACGATCGGTGTGGGAACACAATTGGTCTTGTTAGCCTCGGCGACCCACCGGGCGCCGCTCCATATTAGGTTTCGTTGGCCATTGACTCATTCATTGGTTAGAAAATTGTTTCGGCTGGCTCTACCGGTGGTACTGACGTCTTTGGTGAGCGCCATGGGACTCACTGTAGATCGGATTTTTGCCTCCCGTCTCGCAACGGGAAGCATCGCGGCACTGAATTACAGTTTCCTCCTGATTATGTTGCCGATTAGCTTGGTGGCAATCCCCCTCGCAATTCCCGTATTGACGGCCCTGTCCCGTCAGTTCATTGAACAACAATATCAGGAATGGACGCGCCTTTTACGGCGTTCCAGCCTTGCGCTTGCGCTCGTGATGGGCATCCTAACGGTGATTCTTATTCTCCTACGCGGTCCTTTAATTCAGTTTTTGTATGAACACGGGAATTTTGGCCTACATTCGGCCTATATTACCGCCGGAATCTTACCATACTTTGCAGTGGGCATGATCGCGATGGCGTTAGCCCAGTTGTTCCTGAAGGCATTGGTCTCAATTCAATACACGGCAACATTATCGGTTTGGGCGATAGCGGCTGCGGCAACGAACATTCTTGCGGACTTTATATTGGTACACGTTTTGCAGGCCCGAGGATTAGCGTTGGGCACCAGCTTAGGGAACATTGTATATGCATGCGGACTGGCATGGAGCGTGCGGTCAGCCATTCGCGCCCAACGACATCGCCGGCGAGATCCCTTGGTGCATTCTGGCTAGAGTTAGAGCAAACACGTTTCAGAGCGCACGAGTGAGTTCCTGGAATAAGTATTCCCCCGCAGCTGTTCTCGATTTGTCGCTAAAGCAGATCCATGGCGCTATGAACTGCCAGTTTGAGATTAGCATCCTCATGATTTGGCATGACAATAGAGTGTGGAGGGCTTCGGATGGAAGCGTTCGGGTAGGTTTCATAAAGGTCAAAAGGAATCTCAGATTTGATTTTATTAAAAACCAGTTCTTAGATTCACGTAAGCTGGACCCCAGATTAGTTCTTATACTTGAAATACATTAGACAGCTCAGGGAGGGAACGCATATGTTGGGGTTTGTGAAACATTTCACGCCGAATTGGTTTACGGTGGGAATGGGAACCGGGATTACGGCGCTGGGCGCCTATTTATATCCGGATGGACCCCATTGGCTAAAGCTGCTAGGCACCGGTTTGTGGCTGTTCAATGCGGTGCTGGTAGGAAGCCTACTGGTTTTGATGGTTGCGCGCTGGGTGTTCAATTGGTCAGGTTCCGTAAAAATTTTGCATGATCCGGTGCAGTCGATGTTTTTAGGTGCGGTACCCATGGCATTGGCCACCGTGATTAACGGATTTGTGGATATGGGTGCCCCTATTTTTGGTCCCGTGGCCGTGCATATCGCCTTTTGGCTATGGGGATTAGATGTGGTGATGGCATTAGGATCCGGCATTGTGGTGCCCTATTTGATGTTCGTCAGCCATGATCACCGCCTCGACAAGCTTACTGGCATTTGGTTGATGCCAGTAGTCCCGGCCGAAGTGGCCGCGGCCAGCGGCGCCATATTATTGCCGCATGTCGTGGGAGCAACCGCCCAAGCGAATTTTATGGTCGTGAGCTTAGGTCTATGGGCATTAAGCGTTCCGCTGGCATTTTTGATGCTGGGATTTTTATTCCTGAGACTGGCTTTACATCGGTTGCCTCCCGCGGAGATGGCTATATCAACATGGATCTCGCTGGGGACCTTAGGCACCGGCATTATGGGGCTGGTTGGTCTGGGCAAGGATATGCCGTTAGTCTTTGGAGCCTTGGGTCATGCGATGCAAGCCAGTGCCTTAATTGCCTCGTTTGCTTTGTGGGGTTTCGGTCTTTGGTGGCTTACCCTGAGCATTTTGACTACCGTACACTATGCGCGTCGTGGATTGCCCTTTAATCTGGGGTGGTGGGGATTGACCTTCCCGTTGGGAGTGTTTACCGGCGGCACCGACATGCTTTATGACCAACTGCATGTGTCTCTGATAGGATGGCTCGCGCATGGCTTTTACTGGCTGTTGGTGGCGTTTTGGTCGCTGGTGTTCATTCGGACTTTGGCAGAGTTCGTGGGAGGTCGCCTGAATGTCTCGGGAACACTGCATCGAACTCTCCACCAGATGTCGCTTGAACCAAGGGTTAAGACGGGAACTGACGATTAAACGCATGATGCTAGACACCATTTCCAAGCGTCACTTGGGAGTGGTGTCTTCTTCTCTGCTTAGCGAATAGATTTTAGGGCAGATAGGGAATAATACAAAAAATGAGATTTGCCGTGGGGGTCCGGGTAAATCAACCGGATGATGCAGCCCCCGGCCGCCCAATTGCCGTAAAGAAAAAACAGTGCCCGCGGGTCTCCCCGGGGCACCATAAGCATTTTGCTAGTGTGCCTGGTTGCGCGTGGACGGGTCGGGCCGTCCGGCACGTGAGCCGCCGTCTACCAACATTACCGAACCGACGATGAAATCGGCACGTTCCGAGGCTAAAAATGCCACAAGCTCGGCGGTGTCGCTGGCCTCGCCCAGCCGGCCCCGCGGGGGTAGCGGCCACGACAAATAATCATCGGGAGATCGCTCAATTTCTCCTGGACGCAGCAAGTACCGCATGCCTGGCCTGGTGTCCCCGGGGCACACGGTATTAACGCGGATTCCCCGGGGTGCCAAATCCAGGGCAAGCATGCGGCCCATCATGTTAAGGGCGGACTTTGTCACCGAATATGCGCCCAATGACTGTTCGCCATCCACCCCAGCGTCAGAGGAAATGAGGATGACGCTGGACGGGGATTCAAAGTGGGGCAGCAGTGTCCGTACGAGGTGGTGGGGCGCCAGTAAATTAACGCGTAGGAGACGGTCTAATTCGGAGCTCGGAGTGTCGATCAAATGCGCCTGCAGTCCGGTGGCGGCTGAGGCGACCAATAGCGCTAAACCCCGGCCCTCAAGGGGCTTGGTTAAGGCCTGATAGCCGGACCAATCGTCATTTGCTAGGGAAATGAACTGACAATGAGTGGGTGAGGATTGCAGGAGCGCATCTTGGGCTTGGACCCCGCGTTCGGCGTCGCGTCCTGTGATAATGAGGTCGTAGCCCTCTTGGGCCAAGCGCTGGGCTACGGCGAAACCGATGCCAGAGGTGCCGCCAGTAATCAGAGCCAGGGGAGGGGGGTTGTCACGCGCCATGGGCTGCCACCTCGCGGATGACGGTTAAGGTACGTTCAATTTCTTCCATGGTGTTGTAAGGCGCCAAACCTAGACGGACTAAACCGGCTTGATCGCGGATGCCCAGTTCGTCAACTAAGGTCATCGCATAGAAGTCACCATCCCAAGCGAGAATGCCCCGATGCCCCAAAGCACGCGCCACGTCTTCAGACGATCGGCCTTTCATGGTAAAGGAGACAGTGGGAGCCCGGTCCTCCCCACCGACCGCTGGCCCATAGACGGTAACTCCAGGCGTTGTGAGCAGACCCGTATAGAGTCGTTTAGCCAGATTGTGTTCGTAAGCATAGATATTCTCCATCGCTTGGTGAATGCGATCCGACCATCCCAGTTGGGTTTGATCGGACAGAGAGGCAATAAATTGGATGGCTGCCGATACGCCTGCCAAGGCTGCATGATTTAATGTGCCGGTTTCGATCCTTTCTGGAGCAGTGGGCGCTTGAGGACGCACTCGCAAGGTGGGCAATGCCTCTAGTTGTCCTTTTTTGCTGTACAAAATGCCAATGTGCGGACCAAAAAATTTATACGCCGAACAGAGCAGAAAGTCGGGATCCAACTGCGCGGCATTGATGGGTCCGTGCGGTGCCCAGTGCACTGCATCGACTAAGAAGAGACTACCTGCCTCTTTGGCCCAAGCCCGAATGGTAGGCAGAGGATTGACCGTGCCGACAGCGTTTGAGGCCCATCCTACGGCAACCAGGCGTGTCTTGTCGGAAAATAGCCTTTTGAATGCATCTATATCCAAGGTGGCCGAAGCCGTAATGGGAACGCGTCGTATGACCGCACCCCGCGCAGCCAAGGCCAGCCAGGGGGCGACATTGGAATCGTGGTCCAAGTCGGTCACAATGATTTCATCACCGGGTTTCAATGTGGCTCCGATGGCTTGGCTCAATAGAAAGTTCAGGGTGGTCATGTTTTGCCCGAAAGAAATCGAGCCGGTTTCGGGTGCCGCTAAAAAGGCTTTAACGTCCGAGCGTGCTTGCGCAATGACCGCGTCAGATTCCTCACTAGTGATAAACTGACCATGTGTGTTGGCGTTGCGGTGCATATAATATTCTGCAATGGCGCCAATGACCCCATAAGGGACTTGGCTCCCGCCAGGACCATCTAAATAGATAAGAGGCTCATGGCTTGCTGTCGTTCTTGTTAAACTTGGAAACTGCTGTCGACAAACTGAGAGGTCGTGCACCGATATCGCCCCATTTCTCCATAGTCTATGTTCAGATCGTACCATGATAATCTTCGTTACCGAAAACGCGAAATCCTGTCGACACTTTGTCGAAGTCTGTCGCATTTTATACTGACAACATGTCGGCTGATTCTGCTTAAGACAAAACCGCAGTCCAGCCCCACAGAGCCAACAAAGTGGCCAATAGCACCGGTACCGTTAGAACTGCACCCATCTTCATATAATATCCCCAACCGATGCGAATGCCACGGCGCTCCAAAACGTGTAGCCACAACAAGGTGGACAAGGAACCAATCGGAGTAATTTTGGGACCCAAGTCGCATCCTGCGATATTGGCGTACGCCATGGCATGGTGCAGCGTGAGATGGCCCGCATCGTGGATTGCAAGCGCATTAATCATTACGGTGGGCAAGTTGTTCATCACACTAGACAGGAAGGCGGCAATAAAGCCCGTGCCAATGACAGCAGCCCCGGTGCCGAATTGCGCCAGCCAAGTCAGGACGTGGCTTAACAGATGGGTCAAGCCAACGTTGCGCAATGCAAACACCACGACATACATTCCCACTGAAAACACCACGATTTTCCATGGCGCCTCTCCTATGGTGCGTCCAATGTTGACAGCTGGGCTCCGATAGCTGATTAGAATCAGACTCAGAGCGGCGGCCCCGGCAAATATTGAGACCGGCCAATGCAAGTCTTGGCTTAAGAAATATCCGACCAACAACAGACCTAATACGATCCATGACTGATGAAACACTCGGGTGTCTTTAATCGCAGTGGCGGGATTGGGCAAAGAGGAGATGGAAACCGACGAGGGCAAGCTTTTGTGGTAGAACAAATACAGCATCAGGAGACTGGCCGCCAAGGCCACTACGTCAACCGGGACCATGCGCACGGCATACGATCCAAATTCCAAATGAAAGAAGTCCGCCGACAAAATATTGACTAAATTAGACACCACTAGTGGAAGCGATGTGGTGTCGGCAATGAACCCGCTGGCCATAATGAGCGCAAGGGTCGACCGAGGCTCCAACCTTAGGGCTTTAGCTTGTTCATAAACGATGGGGGTCAGGATAAGGGCCGCACCGTCGTTGGCAAAAAACATGGCGACTAAGGCGCCTAAAATGCCCAGCAGTACAAACAAGCGACCGCCCTTGCCGCGCGAGGCGCGGGTCATGTGCAGCGCGGCCCATTCAAAGAGTCCTACCTCGTCCAGCACGAGAGAAATTAGGATGAGTGCTATAAAAGTTAACGTAGCATCCCACACGAGTCCCACTACTTCAAATACATTGGACCAGGTCACCAATCCCAACGTCAAGGCCAGTGCACCGCCTCCAGCAGCGGTCCACCCGATTGAAAGGCCGCGGGGCTGGGTAATAATTAAAATTAGAACTAGCACAAAGAGGGCGAGCGAAAGAATTAGATGCACTGGATGAGGTCTCCTGGGGTTGGGATGTTTAGGGGCGACATTGAACCCGCAGACCCTGATTTTTGAGCATGGCGACCTCACTTCCCACATCAGGCAGGAGGACTAGCATTTGCGCAATGATTGGAGGCAGAGTGGACGAAAGAGAGTAAAAAACCCACTGAGCGGTGCGGCGTTCTGCCACTAACCCCGCTCCCTTCAACTTGCGAAGGTGCTGTGAAATGGCGGGTTGACTGACATTGAAAACCGAAACCAACTCGCAGACGCAAAATTCGTCCTGCTGCAATAAAGCCAAAATATGCAGTCTGGTTTTGTCTCCTAATACTTTAAACGTCTCCGCCCAGTTATCAAACGACGATTCCATGAGAGATTCTCCTTAACAACACGCCAGTGATGACCTTAGTATATCGTGATTACCCCTAATGCGCATGGGCTTGGCCGTTATGATCAGCGCCAATGGACCATCGATGTCCTTACAAGTTCAAAACTTGCCACGCCGAGTCGGGGTAGGAAAATATCGGACTTGATTACAGTGAGTGGAAACGTTTGGGATTCAACAGGCCGGTCTGGCTCTGATATCAATACGCCTACTTAGTCTTAGTGGTTTTATGCCGGCGCAGGCGTTTCTGGGGATCGACGATAGGTGATAAAAATTAAGATGGGCAAGAGCGCCCAGAGTCCCAAGATCCACCGAAAATTCACGATGCGAAAGTGTGGCAAGAGGCCCACGATGGCCAACAACATGAGAAGGCTTAACAGACGTCCGCTGTTGATCCAGACTTCTTTAACGCCGGTCAATTGAATGCGGTCGCCTTCATGACGGCTGTGTTGATCAATCACTGTCAGTGCGGACGATTCTAACGCTACTTTGTATGAAGGGTAAGCTAAGGCGACCAGCGCGCCCAATTCAAACAGCGTGGGGGCGTTTATTGGCCTGATGACGATGCCAAATGCTAAAAGCGATATGGCAGTGGCCGCTATCAGACTGGCCCGGCGTGAGATTTTTGCCGACCATCGCGCTAAGGACCAGAAGATGAGACCCTCAATGGCCGCTTGCATGGCCACAAAAAATCCTAGCAGCACCGTGCTGTGGCTGACTATGTAAAGCAGCAGATTGGGAACGAAAAAGTACATTCCATCCCGCATGCCCAACGCCCAAAAACTCCACAACAAGCGTCGCCAGCCGGGGATGGCGGGGGGCATTTCCATGCTGGTCGGCACAGACGGTCTGATTTTAGTGGGATGCTTCCCAAAAGCAATCAGCATAAAGCAGCCTAACAGGCAGAACAGAGCTATAGCAAAGACGGTTCGGTAGCCTGAAAGCCCAGGCAGTGATGCGATAATCCATCCGCTGAGGGGCGGTATGGTCAGCCCGAGTATTGCCTCAAGCGTGCCGGTCCACCCGTTGTACCAATCGGCCTGGCCGCTTTGGACCCAACTTGACGCCAACACAAATAATGCCAGCCAGTAAAAACTTGACGAGAGGCCCTCGACAAAGGCGATCAGAACGTAGTAGTGCCGGGCATCGGCTTGAAGCCACAGCAAGAGACCCAAATATCCTGCATTCATAAGGATTCCCACAGCCATCAGGGTAGCGCTCTTTATCCGGCTTCGGATCCGGGATGCTAACCCAAAGCTGGCAATCATGACCACGAACAAGATACTGTAAAACACGATAATGGGAATCAGACCTGTGCCAATGTCCCAAAACCAGGCGCCAATAAAGCTAGATGCCATAAAAGATGACAATGTCCATAGGGTGGAAATGAGAAACAAGCGTGTAACCGGTTTCACAGGGTATCCCTCGAGTTCATGGTTGGCAGCAGAGATGTAAAGACCACTTTAAGTTCTTTTCTATTCTACTTGAATGCGGCGTAAAACTCCGCCGTTCAGGGCGGAGACATATCTTTTCTTAGGCTACACATGTTCGCTCTTTGACAACGGGATACGTTCGTGTGGTTGGCTCCCGCACTCGGCGAACAACCAACTCAAGTACCCGGAGACCTGCGCGACCGGATAGGGGGCTGTTGGCGAACCCCTTGCGAGTAAAGCTGACGTCAAAGTCGGTTTCTCGTAAGAATCCCCTTCCTTCAGGGAGGGAAGCGTCAACAGCATCGAACAATGAAATGCAGGTTTGCTCCCGTATGCGCTCAGTTTGGCTACAAAAGCGTAGAGCTAATGCTGTGAACTGGGCGAGACATCATCGGAGAGGGCAGGAGTCAGGAGATCAGGTGTGGACAGCGGCAAAAGTCCTTTGGTTTCCGGCAGCGTGACTTGACTCAGCACGGCCCCTAGGATGGCCATCGCACCGAAAAAGAGAATGCCTGCAGGGGCGCCATAGGTCGAAGACAAGAGACTATAACCAATTACGCCCAAGAGACCGCCAAAGCGTCCACTGGCCTCAGCGATGGCTTGGCTGCTGGCGCGAACTTCCGTAGAGGCCTGTTCCGCTGCCGTAATCACTGTGGTTTTGTCGGGACCCCAAGCCCCGGTGGCGTATGCTAAGGCGAGTAAGGCCCAGGCAATCATGGGTTCTCGCGCTAGGGAGAACGGATTTGCTAAAGGCAGCAGCAAGACAAAACTCAAGATCACCAAAGACAGGCCGCGTCCCCAAAACCCCAGGATTTGCAAGGGCCGCCGACCCCAGCGCTCTATGGTCACCACTGTCAACAAGGCGGCGGGAATGGTGACCGCCTTGACCAGGACACTATGCCAGGCGGCGATAGCAACAGTGGAATTGAACATAGTGACCAACATCAACGGCAAAAAGAGCGACAAGCCTTGATCACTCACTTGGTAGCTGAACCAAATCACAGAGCTCCACATCACCGGTTTCCAAAGCCGCTGACGGCGGAAAGTGTCTAAAGTTTGTGCTAAAGAACGCGTGCGATGCTTTTGCCACAGCAGGGACTCCGGCAACGAGCGCCTGAACCATAGCAAAGGGACCACTAAAAGCGCCCCTAAGCCTAAAGGAATGCGCCAGCCATTGGGAGACGAAAGCGTGAGGGCGCCCATCGCATAGGCAACCAACATGCCAAAGTTGGCTGCCCATAAGGCCCAAGCCATTACCTTGCCACGGCCTGGAACGGGCAGATATTCCACTAAATAGGGGAACACCACAGCATAATCGGCCCCAATGCCAATGCCGACGATTAAACGGCTGATAATCAAAAACGACAAGTCGGGCGCCATAGCGCTGACCGTAGCGGCCAATCCATAGGCGGCGAAATCCAGAAGCAACACCACTCGCCTGCCCCAGCGGTCGGCAAGGATCCCAGCCGCCAGGCTGCCTGCGATCATTCCCACAAAAGTCGACGCGGTCAGCAAAGTAAGAGCGAGGGGAGACGGATGCCAGATTTTTAAAATGCGGGGCAATACCACCGCGATCGCCGCTATATCGTAGGTCCCAATAAAAATTCCAAAGCTTACTGCAAAGATAACCCAGCGACGACTATTCACCCGACCAGACCTCCCGGATACCCATGCCTTCTCTGCATTATATTGATAATAACTATCATTATCAATAGCGGAAAGAGATTTAGCTTAATGTGCTCCCATGACATGGAACCTATACAAATAGAGGGACATCAAGCAAACTATGAGAATTTTTCAGCCCACACAACCCCGAGGTTGGCGGTTCACGCTCCAGGGATTGGGCATAGGCTCCTGATTGTCGTATCCTATGCCCAATGAGCGTAGCCGGCTTAAAGAGCCAATAGGGCAAAGCTGGCCTCTAGACGGGATTGCAAATCATCTAGTTCCGCCTCGGAGATAATGAAGGGGGGAGCGATCAAAAGATGATCTCCCACAGGCGAGGTGCTCCCGCCACTGCCAGGATAGATGATTAGCCCTTGATCAAACGCGATATTGCCCAACCGGGTTGCGATGCTGCCGGGGGCCAGCATCGGATCAGATTTCAAGACAATACCTTGCATCAATCCTCGGCCACGTACTGCTCGGATGATGGGAAACTTTTGCTGTAGAGTTTTCATATGGCGGTGCAAACGAACTCCCTGCTGTCGAACATTTTCCAGTAGATGTTCCTCTTCGATAATTTCCAGTACGCGCTGACCGACGGCAGCGCCAAGAGGATTGCCACCGTAGGTAAAGCCGTGCTGAAAGTTGCCACTGCCGGACCGAAAGGTTTCCCACACGGACTGGGTGGCGGACACCGCACCTAGCGGCGCATAGCCACTTGCTAAACCTTTGGCCATAGTTACCAGGTCGGGTGCCAACGATTCCTGTTGAAACGCAAACCAGTCGCCCGAGCGACCTACACCCGTCATGACTTCATCAACCACAAAGAGAATGCCATATTGTCTGCATAGCGTTTGCAAACCCGGTAAATATCCGGTATGGGGAACAAACGCTGACAGCGCAGATCCTCCCACGACCTCCATAAAAAGCGCTGCAATGGTGTGGGGTCCTTCCTGCTGAATGACGGCCTCCACTTCTTGAAGGCATGCACAGAGACCGGTTTTGAGTGCGGATAAACACTGCGCGTTTTCAGCGCGAGGGACTCCGATATGCGCAAAACCTTTGGGCAAAAGCGCATCATAGGGTCGTCGACGCGCAATATGTCCACTGACCGCTAGGGCGCCTAAGGTATTGCCATGATAGCTCGCCCAGCGCGACAAAATCTTTGTTCTTTCAGGGTGGCCCTGTTCCAGGTGATATTGGCGAGCCATTTTGATGGCGGTTTCGGTGGCTTCCGATCCTCCCGAAACAAAATAAGTGTAATAATCGCCAGAACCTAGGCGTTCCGCCAAGTTTTGGGCTAGCTGTTCTTGGGCCATCGAGGTAAAGCGGGTGGTATGGGCAAATGCGACGCGACGGGCTTGGTCTGCCATGACGGCCGCGATATCGTCGCGCCCGTGTCCCACATTGACCACCAGCGCCCCGGAACTGCCGTCCAAATATTCTTTACCGGCAGTATCCCAGAGGAATACACCTTGAGCATGGCTGATGGTGGGATAGGAGCGGATAGGAGATCGATAAAAAACCTGTGACATTAAAGAGCACCTCCGGGCAGTGTGTCATAAAGTGACTGTAACACTCGGATTTCTTCGGGCGAAGGGTCGGGAACCACCGACAGCGGGGATTGAAAAGGGATGTGCCATCCGCTCATGTCCAAAATCTCTTCGTAGGTATGACTTGGCATGAGCGAAAGACAGATCATTTCACCCTCAGAGTCAAAGCCAAACAGCCCAAGATCGGTAACTACGCGCCAGGGACCGCCACCATCGGTCCGACAACCGCCCGGGGGGTGCCCCGGAGAGGTAACAAAATCGATTTTAGCGGCAAAGCGTTCGCGGCTATGGGGCAAAATTGTAATGGTGCGGCGCGCATGGTGAGCTATGTCGGCCGCTCCTCCCGAACCGGCTAGTCGAATGGTAGGATGTTCATAGGAGCCGATTGTCGTGGAATTGAGATTTCCCCGGCTGTCGATTTGCGCCGCTCCAAGAAACCCGATGTCGATCCATCCCGTTTGCAGATATTGACTGAAGAGTTCGCCCATCGGTAAAACTGCCAGCGATTCCTCCACCAAAGTCCCATCTCCAATTGAGAGCGGGAGTTTTTTGGGCCTGGCGTCTATTATCCCCGATTCATAAATCATGACGAGATTGGGTGCATGAAGCCGTTTGGCTAAATTAGCGGCTACATTGGGCGTACCCACGCCGACCAGCACCCGTTGTTGGTCTTCTAGAAGGCGTGCACTAATGATTGCCATAACATCCCGGTTATTCATAACATCCCTCCAACCACGAGGTGGTTGAGATAGTCTTGGCCCCACTTGGACAGGTACTGTTCATGATTGGCTGTCCCGTAAATCCATTCCTCAAGCCACGCCTGACAACGCTCGGCATCTTTGGCAATCGCCGTCCACTGCTGGTAAAAACGTGTATCGCGCTCATAGAGGCCGCTGGCATAGGATGGATGAGCCCCCATTGGCACGTGGGCTACGGCCGACACCCGAAAACCAGGAAGCAGCAACTCTCCCCGCCTTGTCCTCAAAACATCAGCCGGATAAAAAGATTCCGTGGTGGCTACTACGGTTTTGGCGGCTAACGCGGCTTCTTTCATTTCCCCTACCAGACCAGATACATAGAGATTGCCATCACTATCGGCGGCTTGCACGTGCACCCAGGTCACGTCCGGATTGAGGGCGGGCACCGTGGGAACCGCCGCCCCAGTGTAAGGGCAGGTGACGGTGGCAGCCGGGCGTCTTAGCACGAGGTCCGTGATGGGAGATTTCAAGGGCCAAAATGGCAGTCCGGCTGCACCAGCCTCCAGTCTAGCCACCATTTCAAAGTGCGTGTACTCCTCAAGGGAAATGTCACCCTGTTCGACGGCGCGTCGAAACGCCGGTAAAAGGCCTACACCGGGATTGCCCGCATAGCTGAAGACCAAGCGATCGGCAACGCCGGCTGCGATCATCTGATCATAAATCAAGTCGGGTGTGGCACGGCATAAAGTGAGGTGGGACTTTTTTTGACGAATGATTTCGTGAGCGGCGGCAAAAGGTATCAGATGACTAAAACCAGCCATATATAAGGTCATCCCGTCCTCGATATATTCTCTGACCAGTGCATCCAGCGTTAGTTGTCGCGTAGTGATTCCTCCTCTCCTTGCAATGGCCATCCAAGCGATTGCGAAATCGTTTTGGCCGCCTCGAGCAGTGCGCTCTGATGTGTGCTCAGAAGTTTTTGCGCGGGCATGGTTAAGCGGTGGGCCGATAAATTGATGGCAGCCACAACGTGGCCCGAATGGTCGCGAATAGGGGCTGCCATGGAACATAACCCTTCATCTAATTCGCGGTCTGCAATCGAAACCCCTAAACGCGCAATTTGGCGCAAATCCGCTTCTAGCATGTCAAAATCAGTGCGCGTGCGGCGAGTGAACTGCTGCCAAGGGGCAGGACCTAAACGACGTTGACGCTCTTGGGGAGTCATGCCGAACAACAACACTTTGCCTAGTGAGGTGGCATGCAAAGGAAGTCGCGAACCGACATCGAGCGTGGTGGACAATATCCGGTGGGGAACGGCGACGCGTGCCACGTACACCGCGTCTTTTCCGTCGGCCACCGCAATATTGCTGGCTTCGCCAGTCATTCGGGTCAGCTCCTCGAGTACGGGATGGGCCAAGTCGGGAATGTTCAGACCGTCCAGGTAATGTCGGCTTAGTTGCAACACTTTGGGGTTTAGACGAAACTTTCCGGTGTCCAACAGATCAACGTATCCGATGTCGCGCAACGTAAGCAAGAGGCGACGCGAGGTGGCTTTATTCAAGCCCACTGCGCGACCGGCTTCGGTGGCGGTCAAACTCGGCCGCTGGGCGGTGAATGCCTCTAAAATGGCGAAGGCTTTTTCAATTGACTGAACAAAGTAGCGCGGCGGCATCGCTTAGTATCGCACCTTCTCTGTGATGGTTTGAGCTTCTAAAAAAAATCCTAGGTAGTCGGGGCTGCCCACTTTGGGGCCAGTGCCCGATCCCTTATACCCGCCAAACGGATGCACTCCCGCCATGGCTCCTGTCGATGACCGATTTAAATATAAATTACCGACATAAAAATCCTGGCGGGCGGATGCCAGCCGCTTGGGAGATCGGGTAAACACTGCGCCGGTTAAGGCATATTCGCAATCATTGGCTAGTTCTAACGCTTGAGAAAAGGTGTCTGCTGGCGTAAAGGTTAGCACGGGTCCGAAGATCTCCTCCCGAAAAAGGGGAGAACTGGTCAGGACGTCGGCCACAATCAAGGGCGAAACCACATAGCCAGCCTGATCCAGCCGACCGCCGGACAACACCACCCGTTCTTTCATTTGGGCGATTTCTTGGTAGTGAAGGACCTTAGACACGGCTTTTTGGTTGATCAAGGGACCATAAGGGGCATTGTCTTGGGGCAGACCTACCTGGTCCGGCAGTCGTTTGGCTTCTGTTGCCACGCGTTCTATCAATTCATCGTAAATCGGCCGCATGGCGATGACGCGCGAAGTAGCCGAACATTTTTGGCCTTGGTAACCAAAAGCCGATGATAATATTTCGCTGACAGCCCACGACAGGTCGGCATCATCCGCTACGACGGTGGCATTTTTCCCGCCCATTTCGGTCATCACGCGTTTGAAATGGGTTTGTCCTACAGACATGGCAGCCCCTATGTGATGAATTTGGGTACCGACCGCACGCGAACCCACAAAAGCTACGAAGCGGATGCGTGGATGGGAGACCAGGGCTGGTCCGAGGGTAGCGCCGTCGCCCGTAATTAAGTTGACGACGCCCGGCGGCAGCCCCGCATCATCCAGAATGTCGACCAATTGGTGGGCAATCACGGAAGCATCTTCAGCGGGTTTGAAGACCACCGTGTTGCCGGCCGCAATGGCGGCTACAATCATTCCCACGGGTAGTGTGGTAGGAAAGTTGAAAGGCGATATCACGGCACCGACCCCGAGCGGTCGGTACCGATATTGGTTGAATTCCGAGGCTAAAGGCTGAATGGCCTGGCCTTCACTCCACCGTAGCAGTTCACGCGCATTCCATTCAAAATGGTCGATGGCTTCTGCCACCTCGCCGTCTGCTTGCGACCAATTTTTGCCCACTTCCACTGCGATCCAAGCCAGCATGTGGCGGCGTCGTTGACGCAAGAGATGTCCTGCTCGCAACAGCAGTGCAGCGCGGTCCCAGGCCGGGACTTGAGACCAGTGCCGAAATGCGCTTTCTGCTGCCAAGACGGCTTTTTCCACATCATCCGGTTCGGCAGCCGACAAATGTCCCACCACTTCTGCTGGCTGGGCGGGATTAATGGAATCGAACAGGGTCTTCCCAGCGCGGCGCTGGGACCCAATGCGAAGGTCGTAGGTCTGTCCTAGTTGGGTGCGAACTTGTGCTACGGCATGAACCATTTGGTCCATTTCGATAACGGAACTGAAATCAAGAAACGGCTCGTTTTGAAAGGGGAACAATCCCATGGCATTTCCTCCTCTGCTTAATCTGGGGTTTGAAGGCCTTAGCGGTTTGAGGACAACTCGGCAATGAGACGGGCAATAGTATGCAATGCATCGGTAAAGAGTGTGCGATCAATGTTTAGCGGGGGCATGAGGCGAATGACCTCATGACGCAACCCAGCCGCATGCAAGATGATGTGCTCCTCGAGCGCTTTCGCGATCAATTGACGGACCAGTCCAGGGCCGTTTTCCCCGCTAAATTCCACGGCTACCATGAGTCCTTGGCCGCGCACATCGCATACCTGGGGCAACTCGGCCAGAGCGCCTAAAATATCCAATGCTACGTTTCCCAGTGCGCTGGCATGCGCCGTGAGATTTTCCTTTTCAATGGTGCGCAGGGTGGCTAAGCCCGTGGCGCAGGCCAAAGGATTGCCGCCAAAGGTGGTCCCGTGCGTACCCGCCGTCCAAGCCTGCATGAGATCCCGCCGCCCAGCCAACGCAGAAATGGGAAGACCTCCCCCTAATGCTTTGCCCATGATGATTAAGTCTGGTCGGATGGCAGTGTGCTGATATGCAAACATGCGACCCGTTCGGCCAATGCCGGACTGCACCTCGTCCACCGCCAATATGATGCCGTTGCGAGCGGCGACATCAGCCAACCATTCTAAAAATCCCGGCGGTGGGATGATATAACCGCCTTCTCCTTGAATGGGCTCGACGACGATGGCGGCTACCCGCTCAGGGCCAATTTCGTTGTCAAACACCGTTTGCAGTTGGCGTTGGGTTTCCTGAAGAGCCTGGTTTGGGGTCAGGCCCAGACGGGTAGGGGCAGGATAGTCCACATGGTAGACAGAGGGCAGGAGTGGTTCATAAGCAGAGCGGTAACGAGCAGCCGAAGCGGTCAAGCTGAGAGCTCCTAGCGTACGCCCATGAAACGCTCCACGAAATGCGATGATGCCAGGACGCCCAGTCGCGAGGCGTGACAATTTGATGGCGGCTTCCACCGCTTCGGTGCCGGAATTGCCAAAAAACAGTTGATATTGGGGTCCTACCGTCGCTAAGATGGCTTCAGCAAAATCAATCACCACATCCTGGTAGCCGGTTCCTCCGTATAGATGAAGGTGGCGCTGGGCTTGTTCGGCTAATGCGGCCATTACCTCGGGATGTCGGTAGCCTAACGCATTGACCGCAATGCCAGTGGCTAAATCCAAATAGCGTTCGCCACTTTCTGTCTCCAGGAAAGAGCCGCTGCCGGAACGGATGTGGAGCGTGGTTTCCATCGGCACGACGCCAGCCAAACTATTTGAGTATCGCGCAGCAATATTGGACATTCGATAACACTCCTCACAGATGTCTTAGTTGGGAACACAATGCGTACTAGTGGTACGCATTGCGTTCCCCAAAAAAATTACAGACTGAGACTTTGCGCTTCCTGAGCAACCTTGTGGGCTTCCGGCAAGGAGTCGGTTTTGTGGCCTGAGGCCACGGCCCAGTAATAGAAAGCGATCGATACGATGGCTACTATGATATCATCCCAAGGCGCTTTAATGGCATTGGTGCCGCCAAAGGTTCCAAATTTGGCCATCACGAGGATGAACAGAAAGTACACGATAAGCCAGATGGCGCTTTTGACATCGCGCCACGAGCGATTGGGATCCTTGGCAAAGTAAAAGGCGTAAACGGCGAGGCCGATTAAAGTCATCAGCAGCAGCCAGCCATCAGTCGGCCAACCCGTCCAGTAAAAAATCAGGCTGCCAATCACAAAACCGATGGGTCCGAGCCATGAGATTTTGCCGACTTTGTAGGGGCGATGCAGTTCGGGCGCGGTGCGGCGGAGAACCACAGCGCTCACGGGGCCGAGCATATAGGTTAGAATGGTCGCGCTCGAAAGCACTCCCACTAGTTTTTGCCAGCTGGGGAACGGCAACAAGAACAGCAATCCCATGACAAAAGACAGGTAAATGGCGCTCGATGGAACGCCTTTGCTGTTAAGCGATAAAAAGGTCTTGGGGAAATAACCGTTGCGGGAAAAAGCCAAAATACCGCGTGGAGTGCCTGCGGAGTACACAAGGCCGGTTCCGAACGGAGACAAGATGGCGTCGCCATAAAGAATCACGGCTACCCAGGTGAGGTTTAGCGCGACAGCCAAGTTAGCGTAAGGCGAGGCGAATGCCAGCGATACCCACCCTTTAGCTAAATCGTGTCCCGGCACGGCGCCGATAAAGACTAATTGCAGCAAGATATATAAAATGCCCACGGTGCTCATGGCCAAAATAAAAGCGCGGGGCAAGTCATGCTGCGGATCCTTTGCCTCGCCGGCTAGATCCATCATGGGGCGAAACCCGGTGTAGGCGAAAATGATGCCTCCGGTCGATATGGCTGCGAATACACCGCCCCAATGATAGGGCATGAAACCGCCATAGTGGGTAAAGTCGGCGGGATGAAAGCCCACGATCAAAAAGGCGATGACAGTCAGGGTGGGCGCCGCGAACTTGATAAACGTGACGGGGGTGTTGACCTTGGCATATAGTTTGACGCCCAAGTAGTTTACGCCAAAAAACACCGCGACCAAAATGGCCGCTACGATGAATCCCAAACCCGTAAGCGATCCCGAGGTGGCATTGTACAGCCCGTGAAGGTAACTTGAAGAGTATTGAATCACAGCCTCTGCCTCAATGGGCGGTATGCCTGCCCAAGAAATCAGTGCAGCCCAGCCAATTAAAAAGCTGACTAAACGTCCATGGGTATACTGGGGATATCGTATCACGCCTCCAGCTTCAGGCAACATGCCAGCCAATTCCGCAAACGTGAGACCCAAGATAATCACGGCGATGGCACCAATGCCCCACGACAATAAAGCCGCCGGGCCCGCAATGGTTGCGGCTGTCATCGAGGCAAAGAGCCAACCAGACCCAATAAGTCCGCCAATGGCCGTCATGGTTAAGTCGATCAGGGTTAATTCGCGACGCAAGTGACGTCCAGATCCGTCGTTCGGGGTTGTTTTCACCATCCACCTCATCCTTTCACTAGATGTAGTAATTGCGGCACGCTAGCGACAATAGTTCGCTTTATAATCGCAGGTGAGCCGAATTATTCGCATTGTTCGACACCAATCGTCAAAAATCCTCTTAATTTTGGACAACTCTAATTGTTTTGTGGAAGAGCTTGGAAATCTTTTATTCATCTAAGAATTGCGGTTGCCGCTATACAGCGCAAGTGTGCCCGAACCATGGGGGAGCAAGGCCCGCTTATCATAAAATAGTGGTATCATGCGGCAACCCAGAAAGTGGGTGACATAATGAGGGTAAATGTTAATGAGGGGCGTCGAGAATAAAAAATGCGACTATCCTTCACTTGAGCGATTTACATGGTCGGACAGCCTCCGGCAGCAGTTCCCCTCGAGGATTAAACAAACTGAACTCTTCCGTTACTCAAGTTGCGCAAACGCTCTGCCGGGACCCTGGGGCTCGGGGATGGCGCATGGTTCGGCTAAAGGACTCTGAAAGTTGTGTAACTCCGTGCTGCCTTGACAGCCATTTTTGGGGCCCCTCGCGCATATGAGTGTTTTTCAAGTGGCTGATGATTCGCTACACTAAGTGCAATTCATTTCTCATAAGAGGTCTAAACATTATGCCATCTTCATTTCCCTGGAGCCGTCAGCAAGCCCGCCGATTTTTTCCCGGACTCAGCCTTTACTATGCGGCGGAAAATATTTGGCGGGTGGTGTTGCTGTGGCAGGTGCTGACGCTGACTCATTCACCTTGGTGGATGGCGGTGTCCGTCGCGGCCGACATGCTTCCCGTGCTATTAGTAGGGGTCTGGGGTCCACACCGGGGCGGCGGACGGACCCTCTCCGGCCTGGCTGCCTGGCAGGCGGGAGCGATGTTGGTGGGTGCTGTCTTGGGCGGACATAGCGCCATTGTCCTGGTTGTATTGGCTGCGATCAATGGCTGGTGGTCGGCTCGGGTGGTGCCTTCCGCGCAGGCTCTCTTGATGCGGAGCACACCACCGGGCGATTTGAGCCGGGCCTCCGCTAGATATGAACTGGCTTCGCGGATTGGAATTTTGGTGGGCCCGGCGCTGGGAGGGCTCAGCCTAACGGTGATGCCAGTGGCGGTCATTTTGGGAGGTTTGGCGGTACTCTTTGTCGCAGCACAAGGATTATGGCGTTCCATGTCGGATGAAACATTGATTGCGCCTACAGGGATGAAGGGAGGAGGTTTCAAAGAATTTGGCCAGACTCTGAAAATTGTGACGCGGGATCCCTTTTTGGGTATGGCTTTGTCCGTTCGGGGATTGACCAACTTGCTTTGGCCAGCGTTTACCTTAGCCGTTCCGTTGCTGTCGTTAGATGTATGGCATGTTGGCTCGGCTGGTTATGGAGTCTTGCGCTCAGTCTGGGGGCTCAGCACGGTGATTGCGACCCTCTGGATTGTGCCATTGTTTGTTCGCCGCTTGCAAAACGCCTACTTTATCTCCTGGATGATTTCGGGGATCGGATTTTTTGCCATTGCGCTAAGCCCTACTTATGCTTGGGCGCTGGCGGCAGACGCGGTGGGTGCCGTAGGGGGGCCGCTGGTGCACGTGGCACTCGATACCCATATTGGACGCCATGTGGATCCTGTGCTCCAAGGGCGCGTGTTTGCATTCCAACAGTTCATTATGTCGACGCTTGCAATGGCTGGTTTGGGATTGATTTCGGTTTCCCTTAAAAACTTTCCTCCGACTGCGGTGCTGGCTGCGGCAGGAAGCTTGATGATTGTGGCTTCCAGCCTTGGACTCTGGCTGTGGCGCCGTTCCACCATTGCCGGGAAATCCCATTGTGCTTGAACATCATAGCCGCGCACTCTCCTGCTTAGGCCAACCACCAACGGTCCCCCTTCGCTTGCAGTTCGCAGGAACGCGCTATTTGCCCGTTCATTGCCCCGGCAATCGGCTGACCCAGTCCGGATTTGCTGGCCAACGCTTCACCCTCACGGACAGTGCGGCCGACCACACCGTGGCAGCGACGTTCTGAAACGGCCCACTCCAAAAAGGGAGGCCGCTTGAATTATCCATGGTTTTAGTCTTAGTGAAGGAATTGCTGCCGGTAGCGGCGAAATGGTTGAAGGGGGAGCCATGAGCGGTAAGATTCTGCCTGGTGGTTTTGCAATCTGCAGCAAGGGGGTGAGAGGCGTGGGCCGGGTGGTAATTTACGGGTTAGGTGACCTTGGTGAAAAATTAGCATATTTATGCGCTAGTCAACTATCGTTCAATGATGAGCTGTGGCTGGCCGGACGCTCTCAAAAGACCGTCGCAGAAATTGCCGCGATGGCCGATTTTGTGGCATGCAGCAGACATGGGCCAAGAATTTACCAGACGGTGTGGGATTTAAGTGACCAGGCAGCGATGCAAACGGAATTGGATCACATTGCCCCCGATGTCGTAATTTTTTTGGCTACCAGGCTGACTTGGTGGAAGGTAGCCAAGTTGCCTACTTATGTCAAAGACGCCATTGGCCCTGGCGGGTTTGGAGTTTGGACGGCGGTCCATGTCGACCTGCTGTTGCAATTTGCCGCAGTGGTTGAGGGGTTGCGCCACGCGCCATGGCTTATGATTGGGCCGTATCCTGATGTTGCCGCGCCGATATTGCGTGCTATAGGCCTTGAAAAGATAGCAGGCTTTGGTAATGTGGATGAATTGGCCATGCTGGCAGCGCTTCAGTATCGAGAGGCTGACGATATTCGCCTGGTCGCCCATCATAGTGTGGAAAGTCGCCTTTTTGCCGGTACTGCGTTGCCTCCTTATGACTTGCACGTCAGGATAGGGGGAGAGTGGGTAAAAAAGGCGTTGTTCAAACCCTTTGATTGGCCTGGCGGCACTCGAAGCCACATCTGGACAGCCGCTTCTGCCATGCGTACCCTATTGGCCTTATTAGGATCCCACCCCGAGTTGATTCACATTCCGGGGCCGATGGGATTGCCGGGCGGATATCCCTGCCGCGTTAGTGCTAACGGCATTGTGTTGGACCTAGCCCCTCGGATGTCTCCTCATGATGCGGTGGTCATCAATGAGGCTGCGATGAAGTTTGACGGCATCGAACAAATTGGTCCGTCCGGCACGGTATACTTTACGAAATTGGCTCAAGAGGCTTTACGGCAAGGGCTTGGACTGAACTGGGAGGCCTTGTCGGTCTCAGACATACCCATGGCCGCCAATGTCCTGGTCAGGCGCTACCAGGAATTACTGGAAAACTCGTCAGTATCCAACTAAACACCAAGACAACGAGCGCCATTGCTCCCAGGGGGGTTAACCACATGAAGAGATACAACACACAGGCATCGCGACAGTTGTTTGAAAATGCTCAAAAATCGTTGGTGGAGGGAGTCAGTTCGCCTTCTAGGGGGCCTGCCAATTTCGGCGAGTACCCTATTTTTTTGACTAGAGGCCAGGGCCCTTATGTAGAAGATGTGGACGGAAACCGTTATATCGATCTGATGATGGCATACGGCGCTTTATTGCTAGGGCATAGCCACCCGGCCATCGCGGGTGCCCTGCGAGAGGCTGCGGACACAGGCACTCTGTTTGCGGCAGCATCCCCGATTGAAGTCGACGTGGCCCAGGCGATTCGCCAACGGGTACCCTTTGTCGACCGAGTGCGATTTGCCAATACCGGAACGGAAGCTACCATGGCAGCCTTGCGATTAGCTCGTGGACTCACCGGGCGGCGGCGATTTATAAAATTTGAGGGCCATTATCATGGATGGTACGACGATTTTTTAGTTTCAGCCCATCCCCATCCTTATAGTGACTTGGGTTTGCCATCGGACCCCGTGGCCATCCCAGAAAGCTCGGGAATCCCAACTGAGGCTTTGCAGCACGCGATCCTCGTGCCGTGGAACGACCTTGAACGGCTCGAAGATGCGTTAAAGCGCCATCGGGGCGAAGTCGCCTGTGTGATTACCGAGCCGGTAATGGCTAATATGGGGGTGATTGCGCCGAATCCCGGATATCTTTTGGGTCTCCAAGCGTTGTGCCAACAGTATGATTGCCTGTTTGTACTGGATGAAACCGTCACTGGCTTTCGGCTGTCCATGGGAGGAGCGGCAATCCGCTATGGTTTAAATCCGGACCTTGTGACCTATGGCAAGGGGCTGGGAGCTGGTTTGCCAGTGGCGGCTCTAGCCGGCAAGGCTGAATGCATGGATGGTTTGCGATGGGGTGGGGTTTTACATTATGGAACGCAGAATGCTTCGCATTTGGGCATGTTGGTGGCGCGGGCCAATTTAGGCGCATTGACTCCCGATGTGTATCAGCATCTAGAATTGGTGGGCGACCAAATTGAGCGAGGAATCAATGATTTATTAAGCCAGCATCATCGGGTGGGTCACGTACAACGCGTAGGTGGCATGTTCCAAATCTTTTTTGGTGCGGAACAGCCGATTGCTGATTATCGGGATTTTTGCCGCCTGGCCGACCGACCGCAGTTCCAGCAGTTTGCGTGGAGCCTTTTGCGTCATGGCGTCTACTTGTCTCCTTCCTATGCGCTCCATTCGGTGCTCTCGGCAGCGCATCAACCATCTGACATTACCGCCGTGTTGGAAATTGTCGACGAGGTGCTAAAACAGGAACAGGGGGAATAACTGCATGCCTTCAATTACTGCTAGATACCCGGAACTTCGTGGCAAACGGGTGGTCATCACTGGCGGAGCAAGTGGCATTGGACTAGCGACAGTGGAGCGTTTTGTTGCCGAAGGAGCCCATGTGGCCGTGTTAGACCGCGATCCGCAGTCTGCTCAAATCTTGGGTAAATGGGCACCGTTAGAAGTCCTCGTCACCGATGTGTCCGATCCCGCGCAGGTTACCCAAGCGTTTGCTACAGTCAAAGAGCTATGGGGTGGTTTGGATATTTTGATCGCCAATGCAGGGATTAGCGTGCGCCAGCCCTTTTTAGACATTTCACCAGAACAGTGGCAAAAGGTAGTGTCCGTCAACCTAAGTGGGATCTTTTACTGCTCTCAGGCGGGTGCGCGTTTGATGCAGACCACCAAGCGCGGCACCATTCTGATGACGGCCTCAACCAACGGCTATCGCGGACACGCTTATTACGCTGATTACAATGCATCCAAAGCGGGAGTGATTCTGTTGATGAAGACAATAGCGGCGGAACTGGCGCCGTGGCTTCGGGTTAACGCGGTCTGCCCTGGGTATGTCCTCACGCCCATGCAAAGGGCGGAATATACCGAAGAGATGCTGGACGCCGTCAACCAGTCATTGCCGCTTAAACGGCATGCTGAGCCGTGGGAGGTGGCCGCCTTGTTCGCCTTTTTGGCATCGGACGATGCGCAGTACATTACTGGGCAATGCGTCACCATTGATGGGGGCGAGACCATTTAACCCCGCACTGGTGTCCGTTCTAAAACCGTTGTCTTTGCAAGATTGTGACCAACGTGGAGGGATACGAAAATGATTCAATCCAATGTGTCGTTGCAGGATCGGGTGGCAGTGATTACCGGGGCAGCCAACGGCATTGGGAAGGCATGCGCCAAACGGTTGGCGGGACATGGAGCGGCGGTGGCGTTGCTAGATATTGACCCGAGCGGAGAATCCCTGGCCCTCGAATTGCAACAGGCAGGACATCAGGTGCTCTTTATAGCCGCCGATGTGGCCCAAAACCAGGATTGCCAGCGCGCAGTAAATAAGGTGGTGGACACGTGGGGACGCATAGACATTCTATTTAACAATGCCGGTATTATCCGTCGCCAGACGGTGGTGGATTTAGATGAAGAGGATTGGGACCGGGTGTTGGCGGTCAACCTAAAGGCAGTATACCTGATGTCCAAATTGGTGATTCCGCTGATGCACCAGCAGCAAAAGGGCGTCATCATCAACACCGGGTCGGGCTGGGGATTGGTGGGCGGCCCAGCTGCGGCTGCCTATTGCGCGTCTAAAGCGGGCGTAATTAATTTGACGCGCGCGATGGCTATTGACCACGGCCCTCAAGGCGTTCGGGTCAATGCGATATGCCCGGGCGATACCGACACCAACATGCTGCGCAACGAAGCAGAGCAACTCCGAACCGATGTTGCGCAGTTCTTGGAAAGGTCTGCAAAGCGTCCTCTGGCCAGACTAGGAACACCGGATGACATTGCGGACGCGGTTTTGTATCTAGTCAGCGATTTAGCGAGTTGGGTGACGGGCACCACCCTGGTGGTGGATGGAGGCGGCTTGGCAGGATCTTAGCGCAGGAATTATACCGAAAGAAAGGCAGGGAGAGGTCGTTGCATATACAAGATCTTTTTACGCTTAAAGGGAAAACAGCCATTGTGACCGGCGGAGGACGCGGATTGGGACGTTATATTGCGCTGGGTTTGGCGGAAGCGGGCGCCAATGTGGTGGTCTGTTCACGCAAGGTGGCAAGTTTGGAAAGAGCAGCTGACGAGATTAGAGGTTTGGGCGTAGAAGCCATGGCGTTGCCGTGCGATGTCACCAAACCGGATGATGTCGACCGCGTTTTTGAGCGTACGGTAGAGCGCTTTGGTACGGTCGATGTTTTAGTCAACAATAGCGGCGCTACCTGGGGAAGCCCCGCGTTAGAGATGCCCCTGGAGGCCTGGCGCAAGGTGCTGGATGTCAATCTTACAGGCACGTTTTTGATGAGTCAACGTGCGGGCAAATTGATGATGTCCAAAGGTGGCGGCAAGATTATCAACATAGCTTCGGTAGCCGGGTTGGGCGGCATCGACCCCCGGGCCATGGATGCGGTGGGATACAATGCCAGCAAGGGCGCCATCATTACCTTAACCAAGGATTTGGCCGTCAAGTGGGGCACCTACGGCATAAGGGTCAATGCCATTGCTCCAGGCTTTTTCCCCACCAAAATGTCACAGGGACTCATTGAAGAGCATGGTCAATATTTGTTGGACCATACGCCGCTCGGCCGATTTGGGGGTGAGGACGACCTTAAGGGGATCGCAGTGCTGCTTGCCTCGCCTGCTTCCAATTACATGACGGGATCCATTGTGGTGGTCGATGGGGGAGTATCGGCATAAACGGACCTGGCCGCGGGCTGTCGCAATCCTGAGCCTGGCGGGGTCGGGTGTTGGAGCTCCGTGAACTGATGGCAATGCCTTGGTAGAAGGGAGCCTACGACCTGATATTTAGATATGGGGGGATCGGAAATGAATGGTGAGGATTTGTTGGTGCGGTTTGAGGATGGCATATTGGAGTTAGTGTTGAACCGTCCTGAAAAGCTCAATGCTTTTAGCGAGCCGATGATGCAACGATTAACCACGGAACTAATTCATGCCCGGGTTGATGATGCTGTCAAAGTAGTGGTCATATCTGGCGCGGGTCGAGCATTTAGCGCGGGAGGGGATATTGCATCCATGGATGGAGCGCAGCCCACTGAAGTTTATGAGCATATTGGCCTGTTGAATCGTGCCGTGTTGGCCATGACTGCCTTGCCTAAGCCCGTGATTGCCAGTGTTCAGGGATTTGCCGCCGGAGCGGGTTTCAACCTGGCGTTGGCGTCGGACCTCATTGTTGCCGCTGATGATGCCAAATTTGTCATGAGTTTCGCTCAGGTCGGGCTAACTTCCGACGGAGGCGGTCATTACTTTTTGCCTTATTTGGTTGGGCCCCATGTGGCCAAGGAACTGCTGTTTTTAGCCGAACCGCTGCCCGCCTCACGAGCTTATGCCTATGGAATAGTGAATCGGTTGGTGCCACCTGCGGAATTGGCGGCCGAAACTACCAAATTGGCCAGGAGATTGGCGATGGGTCCGAGTGTCGCATTGGGACAGATGAAGCGTTTGGTGGATCGCGCCTTCCAATCTTCTTTGGCCCAAATGCTGGAAGATGAGCAGACGGCTCAAGTACTGTTGACAGGGAGCGTTGATCATCGCGAAGGCGTAACGGCGTTTGGGGAAAAACGTCAAGCAAAATTTCAAGGTCGATAAATGGGAGGCGCACACGCATGGATTTTTCATTAGGAGCGGAAGAAAAGTTAATTCGTGATACGGTACGTGATTTTGTTGAGCGAGAAGTCATGCCATTAGAATCAGAGGTATTGCGCAACGAGCGGGAGGGGCGGCCAGGCGTTTCCCCACACACATTAAAAGTTTTGCAGCGAAAAGCCAAAGACATTGGCTTTTGGGGCATTAACACGCCAGAGGAATATGGCGGGGCAAATTTAGGTTCTCTGGCCACGGCCTTGGCTTTTGTCGAGTTAGGACGCACCTTTGTTCCTTTTCAATTCGGTGGCTACGCGGACAATATTTTATATTCCGCAACTCCTGAACAAAAAGAACGGTATTTAATTCCCACTATTGAGGGCAGCCGCCGCTCCTGTTTTGCCTTAACGGAGCCAGGCGCCGGATCAGACGCTGGCAATATACGCATGACTGCCGTAAAAGATGGCAAATCATGGGTGTTGAATGGCGAAAAAATCTTCATTACCAACGGCAATGAAGCCGACTTCGCCATGGTGTTTGCAGTAACCGACCCGTCCAAAGGAGCCCATGGCGGAGTCACCTGTTTCTTGGCGGACCGAGACATGGGGTGGCGCTCCCAGCCCATTCGCACCATGGGAGAGTGGGATCCGGGAGCGCTTGTGTTTGAAGATGTGCGGGTGCCGGAGGAAAATATTCTCGGGCAAGAAGGTCACGGCTTTGATCTGGCCATGCGGTGGATTGGTGCTGCCCGATGGGCTATTCCGGCCCGTGCCATAGGAGCTGCCGAACGACTTTTGGGCATGGCGATCGAGCATGCCAAGAGTCGTGTGACGTTTGGCGAGCCGATTGCCAATCGCCAGGCAATTCAATGGATGATTGCTGATTGTGCGGTGGAAATCGATGCCGCCAAATGGATGACCTTTAAAGCAGCTTGGATGGCCGACCAGGGCCTGGACAACCGACATCAATCCTCTATGGCCAAGCTTTATGGCGCCAATATGGCGAACCAGGTGGTTGATCGAGTGCTCCAAATTCACGGGGGCATGGGATATACCAAAGACCTGCCCATTGAACGGTGGTATCGGGAAGTGCGCCTGTTCCGCATATTCGATGGCACTGATGAGATTCAACGTTATATCATCGCGCGCAACTTAATTAAGGGAAACGTACGTCTAGGAGAGGATTGACGGGGACCAAGCAGTGTGTCAAAACAAAACCCCTGATGTCGTGAAATGGACACCACCCCGAGTGATGAGTGACTAAGAACACCTATTTCCGTGGCGTTGGGCAGAATGTCGGTGGACGAGCATCCCAAGGGCGGGAGCAAGAAGTCGGCTTCACTGTGGGGAAGGGCTGACATAGTGGGCGCATACGGCTCTAGGCCTTGGATCACAATCTCACTGGCCAACATTGCACCCTAAACTCTACCTGGGTTCCATGGGGTGGCGGCGCCGCTACGCGAAGGACACGCGACTATTGGATTGAGGATAAGGAGAGATAGACGTTCTTCGTGAGTCGGATTTGGTAGGTATGCACTCGAACTCGCGTCTAGGGGGTCCTCCTACCATACCCGGGTGGCTGTGTGTTAAGATTTGGTATGGTGTGGCTTTTGCGGGGTATTCTTTTAACCGGTGCGGCTGTCTGCCAAGTCAGCAGCCGAGTTCAGTGGTTCAAAATCAAAAGATACAGCCAAGACTACACACAGCATAAAACGGAGGCAGACATGGCACCATCAGTGTATCTCGACATGGATCCTGGCCATGACGATGCCCTAGCTCTGTTGGTTGCTCTCGCTACCTTGTCCGTGCGAGGGCTAACTACCGTGGCAGGGAATCAAACCGTGGACAAGACTTATCTAAACGCGCGCAGGGTTCTGTTTTTGGCTCAAAATTCGACGGTTCCGGTCGCTAAAGGCTGTGCCCAACCCCTGTTTCGGGAATTGGTGACCGCTGGCGATGTTCATGGGCAGTCGGGACTCGACGGTTACGACTTTCCCGTCATGGCCGAACCCACGGAAATTTTGAACGCGATGGCGTTTTTGGAGCGCTCTTTTATGGCGGAGTCAAGCCCCGTGCAATGGATTGCAACCGGACCGCTGACAAATCTCGCGGCGTTTTTAATGGGACATCCTGAACTGATAGCAAAAGTTGGCCAGATCACTTTTATGGGGGGCGCTCTAGATGGCGGCAATGTTACACCCTATGCGGAATTCAATATTTTTGTCGATCCCGATGCGGCGGCCTATGTTGTAAATTCCGGCATCCCGATGCGGATGGTGGGATTGGATGTAACCCATCGGGCATTGCTGGATCCCGGTGACTTGCAACGTTTCTTAGAACTTGGAGATCCCATTGGCGTGATGTTGTTCCAACTGTTTTCGTTTTATGGTCGCCATGAACCCAATGCTGGTTCGGCAGGCATGCCGATTCACGACGTGCTGGCGGTGGCCGCAGCGGTAGACCCCTCCCTTTTTGTATGGCAAACCACCCCGCTGGCGGTTGAGCGCTGTAATGAAACACATCGGGGAGCGACCAGAGCCAAGCCAGCCAGTCAAGGCTATCCTGAAATTGAGGTGGCGGTCGACATTGACGTGCCACGGTTTTTTGCTTGGATGTGGCAGGCGCTGTCCGTGTATCGGCCAAATGGGCTGTAGCAGGTCGTCATTAGAGTAAGTTTGGCCCCATTTTGGGTTTTGACTCATGAATCACTACACGTGGAACCAAGAGATTAAAATAGCACGCAGGAGTTTCATGGCGCGGTGTCGAACTAAACATCGGTGTGGCTTTTCCTTCACGCTAGACACTATTCAGACCAACAGAAAATCTCAGGCGCTAGTATAATCGTCTGAGATAAAAAAGCTTAGGAGGACAATATGTTGCGTTATCGTATGGCATTGGTGCCTGCTACCGTTTTGTTAAGTGCGTCCCTTTTGGCGGGATGCGGTAGCGGCAGTCCGGCAGCCGCTCCCCCCACTACGGGCGGGACGGTGGTGGTGGCCGAAGCTCCGCAGGCACCACCCAACTGGTTCTTTCCGGTATTCAGCTCGTCGGCTTATATCGAGATTAATGCCCAAATCCAGTTTTTGATGTACCGACCGCTAATTTACCTTAATAAGCAGAACCAGGTCGACTATGCTAAGTCATTGGTGACGCATATCGGAGTAAATTCAACCGGGACGACTTACACCTTGACCTTAGGAAATAAATACAAATGGTCCAACGGGCAACCGGTGACAGCTCAAGATGTGGTCTTTACGTGGAACCTGATGGATGCCGCGAGTCAGTCAACCTCTCCCTGGCCCTATGGTCCCGCTGGCAGCGGCGGAGTTCCCAAAGACTGGCAAAGTGTGACCGCCCAAGGCACCAAAACTGTGGTGATCACGCTTAATAAAGAGGTGAACCCGCAGTGGTTCATTCATAACGGACTCGGACAAATCACGCCGGTTCCAGAATCGGTTTGGAACGTATATCCCAACAATATGACCAAAGAACTAAAGTTTATCGAGAACGTGTCCAACCAACCGACCAACCCGCACTACAAAGTGGTGGACGGGCCGTTTCAATTTGCTAAATGGGCTCCCAACCAATACTGGGAATTGGTGCCCAATCCCCACTTTGGAGGGCACAAGGCCAGCATTTCAAAGCTGATTTTTCAGTATGAAACCTCCTCTGCCAACGAATTTGCCGGCCTCAAGGACGGAGTCGTCAACGTGGGATATTTGCCGCCCTCGTTATGGAATACGCGCAAACAGCTTAGCAATGACACCTTGACCCAGTCATATTTGTTCGGATTCAACTACTTGGTGCCCAACTTTAACGCCAAGGCGCCCGGGGGCATAGGGCCTGTACTGTCTCAACTCTATGCGCGCCAAGCCTTGCAAATGGGGATAAATCAAAAAGGCATGATTCAGTCTCTGTTCCATGGTGCGGGAGTAGTCGAGGACGGGCCGATCCCGCCCAAACCCGCTACGGCATTCTATGATGCTGCATTGAATACCAATCCTTATCCTTTTGACCCAGCTCAAGGCAAAAAACTGTTAGAGAATCATGGTTGGACTGACACCAATGGAGTCATGACCAAACATGGGCAGAAGTTCGCTTTTACCTTGTCGTATGCCGCAGGGAGCACGACAATTGCCCATGTCGCGCAATTGCTGCAGAGCGATTGGGGACAAGAGGGGATAGACGTCTCCTTGCAACAAATGCCGATTAATCAATTGTTTGGCGAAATGACCCAAAGCACACCGACGGTGTGGGACATGGGCTATTGGGGCGCAGGATGGACCTATCAGCTCGATTATTACCCGACCGGAGGCAATTTGTTTGCCAGTGGTGCCGGAGAAAATGAGGGTGGATATTCCAATCAGCAGCTTGACCAGTTGATTCAGGCAACCTACAAACCCGGCACACAGCAACAGATTCAGCAGCGGATGAACGCCTACCAAGTCTTTATGGCTGACCACATGCCGGTGTTGTGGATGCCGTGGTTCCCACAAGGCTATGCTCGAATGACTGGATTTAGCGTGCATTCTAACACGGTGCATGGCACAGTCAGCACCTTTAACCCAGTGACCGATTTCTTGTATGCCAATTACTGGACCGTGACCCAGTAGCATCAAAGATGAGTGAAAAAACCAGAAGGCCCAGTGCGTCATGGCCTTCTGGTTTTTTCATGCGATGCCGGGCCACTCCCGTCTGCCCCTCTGAGCGAGGTCCAACCATCGTTTTAGGCCATGGCCGGAGATCATCAATCCTGCCTATGCTTTGTCAGGGGAGGGACGTGTTCACTGGCGAACATGGAGATGATAATGGCTGCCCTGCCACGCTACTTCAAAGTCGCCAAACACATCTTCCGGTTTGGCCAATGCCATCTCATAGCCAGCCAAGAACCGATAGGCATCGGTGTCCATGAGAGTAAGGTGCAACACCACGCCCTCAAACAGGTCGTGTTTTATCAGCCAATTTAAGTTGTGTGTGTCGTCAATCTTAAGGTCTCGCTCAACCAAAACGTCCTGCTGTCGTGAGGAAGGGTGAGAAATAAAGTTTTCCAGATCGTGCAACAGATCCGCGGATACGGTAAGCGTTTCTTCCCAATTGCGGCCTTCTGCCATGATGACACCCCCAGGGATGAAATATCGTTGAGGTTATACTAGCACAAGCCCACTTTGGAGGTAAGACTAAAGACCTACGCCGTTCTGAGCTCAGAGTCCGATTTCACAATCCATCCCACATTCTATGATGATGCAGTAGCAATAGACGGAAAGGATGGGAAAAATCATGAGCCAATATCCGATATACGAAGGGACCATAGCTCGCCAACAGCAGCCCTTAGCTATCATCACGGGTGCAACTCGAGGACTAGGCCGGGCTTTAGCCCGCTGCCTGCTTGATCAAGGGTGGGCTGTCGCCTTTTGTGGACGCACGGTCCCACAAATTGTGCAGAACGTATCCGAGTGGTCTCCTCTCGGTCCGGTTTTAGGTATCGCAGGCGATTTATCGGATGAACAATTCGTCGATGTCCTGATACCCATGGTGGTGAACCACTGGGGACGACTCGATGCCGTGGTGAATAATGCCTCGACTTTAGGGAATTTGCCCTTGCCATCTATCCGGCAGATGGATGGGAACAATTTTCGTGAGGTACTTAAGATGAATGTGGTGGTGCCGCTGCAACTGGTCTCAGCAGCCTTGCCACATTTAGATCGCACCGGCGGCATGAGTCTTGCGATTTCCAGCGATGCCGCAGTGGGCGGATATTCGGGCTGGGCTGCCTATGGCGGAGCTAAAGCGGCTTTGGATCTGGCCTATCTCACTCTAGCCAACGAAGAACCGCATCTGAAGTTTTATACGGTCGACCCTGGGGATATGGACACTACCATGCATCACGAGGCCATCCCTGACGACCCGGGTCCCTTGCGAAACCCTGGGGATGTGGCAAAAGCCTTGTCTATGTTATTTCTTCATCCGCAAGTAGAGCCAGCGGCATTTCCCAGCGGAACTCGGCTTAAGGTGGTGAAAAGCGAGAGGGAGTTACGATTGGAGGCGGAAATCTAATGGATGTTAATGAACTGGACTTGGCAATGACGGTGGCGGCTGCCACTGCACCTGCTGAGTTGCGTGGATTGGCGCGCGATGAGGTAAAGCTTTTGGTGCTGGATGCTTTTCGCCAGAGTATTAGTCATACGCAGGTGACCCACATCGCCGATTATTTATTGCCAGGCGATCTGGTGGTCGTCAATAATTCGGCGATGATTCCCGGCCGTCTGCACGCCATAGCGAAAGAACAGCCATTGGTGCTCCATTTGGCGGGGAAACTGGGAGACGGTATGGTTCTCATAGAACGCAGGACCCCGTTGGGAGAGCCCGATTGGAATAACTTTGAGCCGGGCGACCGGATTGCGCTGACCGACAACCAGCATGCTGTGGTCTCTTTTGGCGAAGTGGTGCGGCGCTTTCATCCGCGCAGCCGACTTTGGCTGATTCATACCGAAGAGGACTGGTACCAGTTGGCATCTTCAGTGGGTCAACCGATCCACTACGGATATGTGACCCGGAGTTATCCGATGAGGACCTATCAAACCATATTTGGCAGTCACCCTGGATCGGTGGAGATGCCGTCGGCATCCCGTCCGTTTTCACTGGAGATTATGGCCCAATTGCGTCACAATGGGGTGGAGTTCAGTGGCATTACCTTGCATACCAGCGTGTCCAGCCATGAAGTCTCAGGATCTTGGGATGATCATCCGGTGATCCCAGAATGGTTTGAAGTGCCCCAGTTGACAGCGTGCCGGGTGACGGCTGCGCATCGCCAGGGACGTCGCGTGATTGCGCTGGGCACCACGGTGGTACGGGCTTTGGAGAGTGTATATGATAAACACCACAGATGTGTGCAGCCGGCGTCAGGATGGACTGACCGCCTTATTACACCGGGTGACCCACCTCGTGTGGTCAATGGCCTGATTACTGGGCTGCATGATAATTTTACCAGTCATTTAGCGATGCTGTATGCTTTTGTCAGTCCCGAATTTTTGAAAGAGGCTTATCGGGAGGCCTCGGCTAGACACTATCTGTGGCATGAATTTGGTGACCTTTGTCTTATTGCCTCGAACCAGGCAGAAGACCGGCTGGAAGGAGGGAAGCGGCGTGAATAATCGGCAAGTGCCTGCCACTGGTCCCTATCAAGTAGGCTTGCTAAAGGATATCGCCGAAGCACTCAATGCAACCTATGATATATCCAGCGCTATCGGGGCCATCTTGCCGCGTTTGAGCGGGGTATTGGGTCTGCAAACGGCATGGGCTTTTCGCTACGACCTCAAACGGGGTTCGTTTGTGGAGGTGGGGGCCAGTGGATTGCCGCCGGCTTTAGCCAAAGATAATGCGGCACCGCTCAAGTCTAGTTGGTGCGAATGTCAGGAGCGGTTTGTGACCGGACGGTTGCAAACCGCAGTCAACATCGTCCGGTGCAGTCGACTGAGGGACGCTCAAGGAGAGAAGAATGAGCTGGCTTTTCATGCCTCAATTCCCTTGCGCACCAAAGACAAACCGTTGGGCATCTTGAATATGGCGGCCGCCGGTGAGGCCGTATTTGATAAAGAATCCTTGGATTTGTTAAGAGCGGTGGGCAATCAGCTGGCGGTAGCCGTCGATCGGGCGGCCATGTTGTCTGAAGCCCATCACTATTCGCGCCAATTGCAATCCTTGGCGCACCTGGCCATCGACTTAGCCACCGTGGTTGAGCCCGAAAAAATTTTGACGACCGCCGCCCAACAATTTGTGGACAGCCTGCATTTTGAGGCGTGCGGGATAATCCGCCGTCATCATCCGGCCGGGGACGAAGTCGTGGTGAAGGTTGTCAACCGCCGTGTTCAGGACGAGCCCGAATATTCGTATTTGAAAGAGCCTCATCAGGATCTGGGTGTGAATGAGCGCATGCTCTTGGACAATGCGCGTTCCGTCATTATGCAGCCGGTTTTACACACTGATTATTGGGTGCGTCTAGAAAGCTCGGTAGCGAATGCCTTTTCATCCATCGACGAGAACATTGTGTCGGCTTTTTGCGGCCATGTTGCGGCGGCATTGGAGAACGCTCGGTTGTATGCTCAAAGTCTTCAAGATGCCAAGTGGTCAGAACGTCAGCAGCTGGCTGCTGACCTTCATGATGCGGTGAGTCAGCGGCTCTTTTCCGCTCAACTGCTGATTCGCGCACTATCTTTGAGGTTGCCGGAGGAGGATGCCGTGACGCTGTTGACTCAAGTTCAATCATTGGTTCAAACGAGTCAACAAGAGCTGAGGGCTTTAGTGCAAGCCCTGCGTCCCACCGATGCTAGAAGTTTTTCCAAACGTATTTGGGACCGATTGGACCCACTGGGATCTGAACTAGGTCTTAAGATTGATTGCAAACTGCCTTTGGAGATTGATCAGTGGATTACTCCGCAACAAGACGAAGCTGTTTGCAATGTGGTGGATGAAGCGATGCAAAATGTGTTAAAGCACGCGCTAGCGCGCCATGTGAGCATCATTTTGGAGAGGCAGGACGACCGTTTGGTGGCCACTATCACCGATGATGGCGTAGGATTTAACCTCAATGGGGCGACCCGCGGTTTTGGCCTTTATACTATGCGCGAGCGTATGGCGGCACTAGGCGGGACTTTCTTCATCCACACGGCACCAGGGCACGGCACTTGTTTAAAATTATCGCTCCCTCTAAATGGGGTGGAGCCATGAACGGACCAGACCACGTTATTTATGTTGGAGTGGTAGATGATCACCCAGTAGTGCGAGATGGACTCAAAATATTTTTAGAAGCATCCCAAACCGTGGTGGTGCGGTTTGCGGTCGAGTCAGCCGACCAGGCTCTGACCATCTTGTCCCGGGAATTGGTGGACATTGTGCTTATGGACTTGGTCATGCCGGGGTCGATGGACGGCATCGCCGCCATACGAGAGATTGCCACGAACTTTCCGCTGGTGCGGGTACTGGCCTTGACGTCATTTCAAGACACTCGTCGAATGCGTGCTGCGCTTCAGGCCGGAGCAGTGGGATATCTTGAAAAGACGGTCACACCGGACGACTTGTTGGATGCCATTGTCCAAGTCGCTGCAGGAAAAACCGTGTTGGAACCCCGGACGTTGGCCCTTTTGGCAGAGGATCCGGCCACTGGGGTGGTGCGTTCCCCTTTGACGCGGCGCGAGCAAGAGGTGCTGGTTGCACTGGGCGAAGGATTATCGAATAAGGAAATTGCGGCGAGATTGGCAATCGCTGAAAAGACCGTTAAGGTTCACCTTAGTCATATTTTCTCTAAATTGGATGTCTATGACCGTACGCAGGCGATTTTAACGGCCCATCGTTTGGGATTATTGAGTCTGTAACGTATGGCCTTTGCCTAGCGGGCCCATTTGGGAGTTTGGTCCAAAGCAGGAACTTCGACAACAGAAGTCGAAGGGCTATCGAGCAGTCATTTACCCCAGGAGTGATAGCGATGGATATCTTTACCAAGGTGGTTGAACCGGCGAAGACTCCCAGTCCTGCCAACGCAGTCGCCCAACCTATTTTTCAGACGTCGGTATATGCCTTTGATGACATTGGCGAAGTGGACCAAATTTTAGCTGGCACTCGTCCGGGTTATTCCTACACCCGAGGCGGAAATCCGAATTTTGATGCTTTGGCGCAATTTGTAGCCTCGATTGAGGAAACCGAAGATGCGGTCGTGACCGCGTCGGGGACTGCTAGTCTTTTGGCAGCCATGCTGGCGCTCGCGCCAAAGCCCTGCGCAATTTTGCTGTCTCGCGAAATTTACGGTGGCACGGTGGGTATATGCCGTCGTATTTTAGCACCGATGGGGTATTCTACCTCATGGGTGGATACCCACGAGGTAGAAGCGTTTAAGGCGTCATTAAACGGCGAGCCTTGCCTGCTGGTGGTCGAAAGCATTTCCAATCCACTAGGCCGAGTCAGCCCGCTGGATGAGGTTATCCAAGCTGCCCATGATGGTGGCGCTTGCGTGTTAGTAGACAATACGTTTGCCACACCTTATCATGCCCAACCCGTCAAATGGGGTGCGGATTTGGTGGTGCACTCCCTGACTAAGTTTATCGGCGGCCATAGTGACCTGATTTTGGGAGTAGTGGCGGGAGATACCACCCGTATTTCGGCAGTGCGGGAAATCGTGGATGTTGGCGGATTCACGCCGGACCCCTTTGCTGCTTGGCTGGCATTGCGTGGGGCGCGAACTTTAGCGTTGCGCATGCAGAGATCCAGTCAAAATGCCCTAGAGTTGGCTAGTGCTCTTCAAACGATTGCAGGTGTAAGGCGCGTGTATTATCCGGGCCTGCCTTCTCATCCAGATTATCTGGTGGCCCAAAAACTCTTGGTTCGAGGATATGGAGCAATTGTTTCGCTGTCACTGGAAGGGGGATACGGAGCCGTTCAGTCGATGATTCGAAGCCTGAAGCACGTGCGTTTTGTGCCCAGTTTGGGAGATGTATCGACAACCCTTTCCCATCCCATGGTGGCCTCGCATCGGGAACTGTCGCCCGAAGAAAAGGTTTCTGTAGGAATAGACGGCAGTGTGGTGCGGATTTCGGTTGGCATAGAGTCGGTACAAGACCTTATAGAAGACTTTAGACAGGCTTTATCCAGCTAACCGTGGCAGGCATGTCTACCTTTGGGCAAATGACCACTTCGGATGTTGAAGCTCACTTATTTTTTGAAAAATTACTCTATAAAAAACGTCAATTTGGTTTATTACGGATGATTGCGTACGATTTTGAGGAGATTTTAATTAAATTTCGCTATTTATCGCTGTTGTCCATTGACACACTGGATGTTACGCGCATATAGTTAAATTACATACAAAATATAGTCCTCGTTAGGCGAGGCGTCTACATCAATATAGGCCACTGCTCCGAACCGTCCAAAGACGTTAAGGGGTAGAACAGAGGTTGCCGGATTAAGGCTTCTTCCAAAGTGGCTGAATCTCCCGAGATTCTCACGTGATGTAGTGCCGAAGCTCCACCAGGGGGATGATCGCTCTTAATGAGCAATGTCCTCTTGCCGTGGCGAGAGGATTTTGTGCGACTGCTGGAAAGGGGAGAAACACGGGTGAGTACAGACCCAGGAGGCCATAGATGCTTCCCAAATTCAATCACTGCTACTAGTACATCGTGCTCTTCCGAGGGCGGTCGCCTGCCGCGTGCCTAAGACCTCCTCGGGATAGTCGAGGGGAGGGACCCACCATGTTGAAAAAGAACTTATCTGCCATAGCCCCTGTGTGGGATGATGCCCAAATTCGCGCCGAAGATCAAGCTCGGGTCGCAGCGCTTCGTCAATCGCCGGGCTGGACTAAACGGCTGTTGCTTATGTTGGCCTTGATAGGACCGGGGATCTTGGTCATGATTGCGGACAACGACGCAGGAGGTGTGATCACCTACGCTCAGACCGGAGCGACTTACGGCATAGGGTTTTTTGTGCCAGCGCTAGTGCTCGGCGGCTTTATCGCGTACGTTGTGCAAGAGATGACGGTACGCTTAGGTGCGGTGACCCATCGCGGACATGCCGAAATGATTTGGGGACGGTATGGGCCATTTTGGGGATGGTTTTCGCTGGTTGATTTGGTTGTCGCTAATATTCTGACCTTGGTGACCGAATTTATTGGAATTACGGTTGGAATGTCGGTGTTCGGTGTTCCCCCGGTATTTAGCGCATTGGCAGCCATTGTTCTCGATGCAGTCATTTTGTTGGTGCTGCGCTACCGCACCTGGGAAAGAGTGTCGCTCTGGATAGCGGCAGGCAATTTGGTATTTGTACCGTTGGCTTTAATGGCCCATCCCAATTGGGGAGCCGTGGTCGGAGCATTTAGCCGTTGGACTATTCCTGGTGGGTTTACGGCAGCATTTCTGTTCGTGGTGTTGGCTAATTTTGGCACCACAATTGCTCCTTGGATGCTGTTTTTTCAACAGTCTTCCGTGGTAGACAAAGGATTAACCGTAGCCGATGTACGGCATGGCCAGTGGGATACGGCGGTGGGGTCGTTTGCCATGGTCGTGGTAGCGGTCGCGTTGGTGGTGCTGACCGGGACATTTGCGTACGGACGGCCCGGGGCATCTAATTACGACATTCAGCAGATTATGCAGTTAATTGGGCAACACTTGGGTACGACAGGTCAAGACCTCTTTGCGTTGGGTCTTGTAGAGGCGGGCACCATTGCGGCTATCGCTTTGACCGCCAGCACTTCCTGGGCGATGGGGGAAGCGTTTCACTGGCCTAAGAGTATTAATCTTCCGTTTCAAAAAGCTTGGCGATTTTATGTGCCGGGCTTGTTAAGTGCACTGATTGCAGCCGGGGTGGTTTTGATTCCCAATGCTCCCTTAGGGTTTTTGAATCTCACAGTGCAGGTGGTGGCATCCATATTCATGCCGGCTGCAATGCTGTTTTTGCTGTTGTTGCTGAATGACCGCGGCATCATGGGCGAGTATATCAATCGGCGCTGGCAGAATATTTCTGCATACAGCATTGTAGGCCTGCTGGTTTTGCTGAATGGTATTTATGGGGTTTCGGTGGTGTTTCCAAAATTGTTTTAGGGGAGGGAGAATTATGAAAGCGAGCAAAAATGCTTTGCAGGTGGTCCCTCCGGTCGATTCTGAAGTTCCAGTGGAACTGACCAGAATTGTGCCCAAAGGGTCGATTCGGATCGTGTTTTGGGGTCTTAGGATTTACATTGTCGTCATGATTGTATTGGTTATCATTGGATTTAGCCGAGGAATTCACTAAATGTCGCCATCTAGATAAGAGGGCTCGCGAGGAGAATTTAGTGCGGGCCCTCAACTTATTCATATGGTTCGGGTTAGGTGACTGATATTCCTAATGTTTGGATCTCACTGGAACACTAAAGGCGTCCGGTATGCTGTTGGCCCTCGTAGGCTCTATACCATTCTTGGCATGCATCATACAACATTCTTCGGCAACGAATACCTACTGTCCCGGTCGCAGACGAACTTGCTAGCCCGCCTGCAGTGACTCCACTGCGGATACCCAAGGCAGCCGCTTACAAGAATAGTTTAGATCCAAATTGGGCCACAATCTTAAACCCGAGGCGAGTAAACACTAGGACTTGTCGTTCGATTCTGGTAATACCAGCGAAAAACTCTAACAATGTTGCATTGCATCCAAAGCATTCCCTTTAAAACGATACCGACGCGGATTATCGGAACATAGAAATTCTCCGCCCGTCATTGGTTTGCCTGCGGCAGAATGACCGACAAGAAAAGAATGCCGATGGCCATGCGGGGTGAGAGCAGCAGTGGCCATAGAGATAGCCCCAACATCGGTTTCATGCCTATTGTGAGCGTAATTATGAAGCGCGTTCATAACGCGGGCAGTCATCCCTGTGAATGAAGCCCAGACTCCCAAAGGAAATATCTGCGGACCCAGGAACATTTTCCCTCATCTGCCATATGGTATCCAGTGGATGGGACCCCTCCCCATTCGAGGTTCGGTCTATATGTGAAAGGAAGGTGGCCTATGGCCAGCGTTACTCCGGGACCCTGTCCCGACACCGGATGTCCTCCACCGACAGAAATTGATTGTATCGTGGTGGATAAGGTATATGATTCGTGTTCGCAGACGATTACCACTACGCAAACCTTTTTGGCTCCTACAGGCGGGTGCACGATCTCTTCGTGCGCTATCGATCTGGCAACCTCGACGTGTACAGTGGGAGCCATCAGTCCGAGTGGTGTAACGGATTACAACAACATTACGTTTGTCATCTCGGCCAACTACTCGGTGACGTGTTCGACGGGAGTTGTTCTACCCGAGACGGTAGTCACCACCCAGACTGTGACGCTCTATAACCCGGCGGGAACTACCCCGTCTTGCACTATCTTGTCCGGTGCATGCACGTGCGTTAACTTGCCCAATGGGGACATTAGCTGCACCATTACGCTCTGTATGTTGTTTCAATCCACAGCCACGGTACAGTTGTTAGTGCCTACCTATGGATTCTGTGTGCCTCCTGTATGCCCGCAAGTGGGTCCGGTTTTGCCCTGCCCGCCCAGCCCTCTGTTTCCTCCGCAGGCTGGATAGATTTACATGTGCGGCCCTCGAAATTTCCTACTTCGAGGGCCCTTCTGTTACAAATTATGGTATTAGGCAAACATTCGCCATATTACATCGATATGCGCTCGGTACCCCCTCCCTAATCCATCAGACAGGGCTATAGCCTGCCCATAGTGATATTGCCTAATCGCGTATGGATTGGTTAGGCTAATGCCAGTTTATGTATTGTTATCCTGAAGGAGGGTTTTTGTGAATTATTTTACAGCTTTGTTGGTTGCAGCCGGTCTCCCTACGAGCGCCGCAGTTTCAGTTTCGCCGGTCGTCTATACAGCGCCGGCGGCAGTGTCGTCGACTATTACTACAACCGTCACCCCGACCACCGGAACCTTCGCGGTGGCCACGGTATTTCAGGCGTACCAGACCATGGCCGCCCAATCTCTTGTGGCGACAACTAGCCTCTCCAACATTCAAACTTCGCTCCCAACTCCTTCTGGGAACAGTGTTCTGTCGAGTCAACCTGCTCAACAAATGGTCCAACTGATAAATCAGGCGCGGGTGGAAGATGGGTTGGCTCCTTATACTGTCAACCCGGTATTGATGCAGTTGGCGCAAGAGAGGGCTCTAGCTTTGTCTAACGGACCTTTTACCAGTGATCTGGTGCAATATGGGTGGCCTATACAAATGGAGCAATCGGCAGGATTGCAGGCTCAAGGCATGGGTGCCGAAAATATTGCCGAAGCGGGGTCAGTAACCCAAGCGTTCGCCCTACTAATGGCATCGCCTCCGCATAAGGCCAATATGCTTAATCCCTATGAAACCCAGATTGGTGTGGGAGTGGTCCCTTGGGGTTCTGGTGTAGCTATTTCCGAGCTTTTTATCGGTCCTAATTCGTAACATCACGGAATGTGATGCATAGAGTAATTCCGGGTGAAATATATGGAACGATTTGGTATTTGTGTAATATCCACAACGGCTGATATGGAGCCAACGGTGCAATCACTGAGAGAAGCGCTCGCAGTGTGGAATGTGTCGGGGATGCCCGGGGCTTGCGAGCTTGAGTTGCAATTAGTTTGGGGGACTCCTGCTGTCGCGTATAACGCGATAGGGAGTTTGGCGGTGCGTAGGGCCGCGCGTCTGATAAGCCAAGTGGCCAAATGGCGTGCGGCTCCCGAACTGTCGGGTATAGACGGTTCTGTTATTGAAGTGCGCCTAAATAGAGAGTCGCCGCCTTCGGGGGAGTTATTGGCGCGAATGGCCTGGGGACTGTTTTTATGGACGGCCGTACGCCATGCCGACAATCCAATTTGGGAAGTACTGTATTCGCCAAAGACACCTGAACCGGTTAGCCCTCAGAAGGTTTATCCCGTACCAATTAAGCCTGTCCCTATCGTGGCTCAATCAGCTACCGCAGTGCAGCCGCTAAGCAGGCCCAAACATCCACAGTCATCGGGGATAGCGCCTGCGATGAGCCAGGGGCCACCATCGGCACCCCGCCGCCGGGGATGACGCTAATATTGAATCCGGGCGTCGCCCTGGAAAAGCACGTCATAAGATAGCCGCTCCGGGACACGCCAATCTGCTAAATGACGGATTTCGTCATTCCCAACAGTTCTTGACGGTCCTGCAGCTGCTGCCTCAGTTCTTCAAAACCTTTCCGCCCTCTGAATAGTTTATCGCTAAACACGCAAGGAACACATCAGCCTCGTCACAAACAGTCTCCTTAGAGGGGGAATAAACTGCCACAGGGCCAGTTTTGCAGGAAAAACATGTTGGTAAGGGGTGCTTGGAGGCGTCCAAGAAGCGTCCTGCCTTAATCCCCTTCATATCAAGAACCAACCACGATGTTATTTTAGCCGCCGTAACGAGTCACCCTCATGAGGGGTCTGGGCGATGTCGAGTTAGACCGTTGGACAGATTTGGGATTACTCAAACCATCATGGGTTCGACTGGGAAAATTAATCACGGTTCACGAGTCCCTTGTTATTCCAGCTGTTGGGATGTTAAGTCACCGATACTGGGAAAGAGTGCGAAGAGAGAATTAGAAAGCGGTGCTAGCAGAATGAAATTTTTTCGTAAATCATACTGCACATTCGATGAGAAGCACGGTGTCAACTGTTCAACAGTTCCTCCGATATCGAAAACAACACGGATTTTCTGATCTGGTTAATTAAAGACGAGGCACTTTGAGTCCGTGTCAATCACTGATTACGGATACCGGTTTTTTCTTTCATCATAACAAATCTGCAAAGACGTGGATGACACGAGGGGCCTGCTGTTTTGACGGCATCCGGGTCTTATTTTGTTCTGAAGGTTCTCAGGGTACGTAATCGTGGCATAACAATGACGATAGGAAAGGAATGGTGTGCTTGACAGACAAAGGACCACAAACTCCGATACGATCCGGTGGTGTTGCGAAAATGCCTGAAGCGGGAGGACCTGATGAAGGACGTGGTCCCTTGCAAGCCTGGTGGAATTCCCAACCCGTCTCCTCGACGCAGGACGAGATGTCGTCTCAGGCGACCGGGATAGAGCCCTCTGATGATCCCGCGCCACTGCCTGAACCCGATCTCGCACCGCCCGCCGACACCGCCCCGTCAATTTCCGAGCTCAACCATGGGAATCCGGAGACCTGCCAGTTCCCAAACGTTTCCTCACATCCGCCTGTCATGGTAGAGGAGTTAAACCAGTTGGCGGCGTCGTTGCTGCGGGTGGCCCAGGCTCTGCGAGAATTGGATGTGGTGCTGCATCGCACACATGGTGGACATGTGCCTGAATTCGAAGAGGCGGCCAACTTGGTCCGGGTGCCTGAAGCGACCGCGCCAAACACCATCCCTGCCGAACTTCAAGACTGGCTACGTCAATATCTCTTTCGTTGATAGAATAGACCATACCTTAGCAGGCAGTTGGATCTATGACATGTCGCCAAAACCAATGAAAATTCCAGGAAGTGCTGATGGCGGTGTCTGGAAGTCGGCTTTTGCTAGTACATACTGAGATGCAAAGGAAATCGTCTACGGAGTGGACGACCTGGGATACGGGTGGTTCATTGGTAGCCGACCATCAGGATTGAGGGGACCGGCGTGGCTGAACTCGAGTGCCTTAATTAGCCAGTTCACAACATCGCCGGACTATTTCATAACATCTGCCAGTGGGGCGATCAAGCAGATGTGGTTTCACAAGGAACAAGATGGCAATCTCGCCCCTGGGGGAATCAGCCAACAGGCGGACGTAAGCGACTAGACGAATCCTTTCGGTTTGGATACAGTGAGTAGGTAACTGGCACAAAATTACAAAATGGGGATGTAATTATAGTGGAGGGCATCAATAAACCAATGGAGACAGTCATAGAACTTAACCAAGTGAGCCGAAGCTACGGATCTCGGCAGGTGGTGGATCAGATTACGTTTTCCGTGGATAAGGGTGAGATATGCGGATTTCTCGGACCTAACGGAGCAGGCAAGACGACCACCTTACGAATGATTCTGGGACTAGTTAGACCAACATCTGGGAAGATTGCCATCCGGGGAACAGACGTGGCTCAAGCACGCGCTAAGGCGTTAGTGGGAGTAGGGGCTATTATTGAGGAATCCAAATTCTATACCTATCTCACCGGATTGGAAAATCTTCAACAAGCCTGTCGAATGCGGGGAATGCATGCATCTCGCGACCACCTGCTGCAGAAAATTGCGGCGGTTGGATTGGATGGATCTGCTGCATTAAAGCGGGTGGGTACATATTCCCTCGGTATGCGCCAACGATTAGCATTGGCACTCGCTTTGGTGCAAACTCCAGAAGTTTTGATATTGGATGAGCCTATGAATGGCATGGATCCGACAGCAATGCGCTCATTTCGTGAGCATCTGAAAGAATTGGCCGAGCAGGGCGTAACCATTCTGCTTTCAAGCCATCTGCTAGCTGAAGTCGAACAGATGGCCACTCGGTTGGTTTTCATCGACCAAGGAAGAATCAAAGGGATTGAGAAACCGCAGCCGATTGGGAATCAATGGATTTTGATACGTACCGAGGACAATTCGGCATTGCGGACACATTGTGCGGCGTGGGGCTATGCTGCGGTGGCAGGGCCACAAGACTCCGTATTGGTGGCCATTGAGCGCGAAGCGGTGCCGGAGTTCTTGCGCCAGTGCATATTGGCCAATCTTTTACTTTTCGAAGTGAGACCATATCAGACGAGCTTGGAAAGCCGTTACCTCGACATTATGGGGGAGGTAACCGTCAATGGATAACCGCATTCCGTTTGGCGCGTTGTTTATTAATGAATGGATAAAGATTTGGAATCGAAAACGAAGATTGGCCATTTGGGCCACACTGGTGATCGTGTTGATTATGGTGGCTTTGGCCTGGCAATCTCAACGGCAAAACTTTAATTCCCAACAGCAACAAGTTGCGGGTTTGACGCAAGAGATCTCTTCCCTGCGGCAAGCCATGAGTGCCGCACCAAAAAAAGTCCGCCCATCGATGCGGATGCAAATCCAACAGCTAGAGCAGCAACTTAATTCCTTAAAACAAAATGGCGGCGCCATTCCAAGCGACAGTGCCCAAATATCGTCTCTAAAATCGTCGCTATCGCAAGAACCGTCATTTCAACGCGGATCGACTCTGGAACAGATCGCAGTAATCAAGTACGATCAGGCGCACGGCATACTGTTTAACAGTGGTGGCGATGGGGGATGGAGACTCGTAGGCCAAGCATTTGGCTCGTCGGCTGCCATAATTTACGCGCTTCTGACCGTCGGATTGGTGGGGGATTCGGTGGCTGGCGAACGGGAGCAGGGCACCATTGCCTTTTTGTTTTTGCACACTGGGTCCCGACCTAAGGCTTATCTGGCCAAAATGGCCGCAGCTATCGCTATGGTGTGGTCGGTAGTGGCTGCTGGCGCCACCGCCACCTTGCTCTTGGGCGGTCTCGCATTAGGTTGGGGAAATCCACTGGGCGGACAAGCCGTTGCCGTTAAGGTCGGCGAGGCTGCCTTGTCTAACACGCACGAGGTATTCCCTGCCGTGCAAGTGTTTCACATTATTCCGCAATGGAGCTACGATGTGCTGGCGGTGGTGTTGACTATGGCGTCTTTGGCCCTGGTAACGAGTGTATTGGTAGCGATTTCGCGCCTCTTCAAATCCCCGACAGTTAGCGTCATTATTGGGATCGTTGTAGTGCTAAGCGGCATGTTGGTGCGTTTGGCGGGTGCAGTAGGCATGGTTGACCCGATGGCATATTATCCGCTTTTGGCGGACTTCAATGGGCAACTCGCACAGCAAAACAATTCGATTGCAAATTCGTTGATAAACGGCGCCCTAGTGTTTGCGTTGTGGGCGTTGGTGGCCACCGTTTATGGAGCAGAAACGTTTGGAAAAATCGAGCCTTAGAAATATTGATCTACTATCCGTCTTAGAAGAATGGATGGCCGAGCAAGGTGTCCGCTGTCGTCCATGGCACCACGCAGGTCACCGCCCAACCGGCAGTCGACGAGAAATCCAACGAAATTCCCGCGATATATACGTTGCTCGATTCGCTCGACCTGACCGGCACATTGATTACCACTGACGCGATGCATACCCAACGCCATTTCACCCGGTATGTCTTCGGGGAGAACCGCCTCGACCGCCGTTGGATTCCGCTTCATTAAAGAGTGGCAGTTGAGCCGCATCGGACTTCTTCGATTCTAATTGCGTGCGTCGGCAGGGCCGAGGTTCGTAAATTCTCGGGATTTTAACCATGATGGACTGCTTGACGGAGTTGGCATGACATGGGTATTCTTAAACTCCTCTAGGCAAAACATGCGGACCTTAGTGGAGGTGTCGTGGGTACTTTTTTTGTTCTGGGTCGGGCCTCATTTCGGAAAAACATGGTGTACTTCTGGGCGCATATGGCCAACAATGTGGGCAGTGCGCTTTTTGGCTTTATCTATATTGCTTTATGGCGTGCGGCATCACACGGCCATGATGTGGGAAGCTTCAGTTCCCAAGCTTTGGTAGCATATATTGCCGTGACACAAACCGTTCTGTGGGCGACCACCTTTTTGCCGCGCGACTTGGGGATTTCCACGGCTGTACGCACTGGACAAATAGCCATCGACTTTGGTCGACCGGTGGGATACCTTCCTCGTACGATAGCGGCAGCAATGGGTGATGTCGCTTACAACATTCTATTTCGCAGTGTGCCCTTGGTCTTGGCATTTCTTGTAGCGCGGGTCTATCCCTGGAGAAACTTTCTATCACCAGCAACAGATGCAACTTTTGTAGTGGCGCTCGCTTTAGGCGCTATGACGGGAATTTTGTTGCAATATCTCATTGGCATGTCGGCATTTTGGACCTTTGATACTCGATGGGCGCGCCGCTTGTATTTTGCTTTGACAATGTTCGCGGGTGGGCAGCTATTGCCCATTCAGCTTATGCCGTTGGCCTTGCGTCAGACATTGACGTGGCTCCCGTTCCAAAACTTAGTGTCATTTCCGGTGTCAGTGGCATTGCACCATGCCTATGTGGCGTCATGGATATCCGCTCTGGTGTGGGTTTTGATGTTAACAGGGGTTGCCATCGCCCTAACTCACAAGGCGATGCGCAGGGTAGAAATTCAGGGGGGTTAAAGCCAATGGGGGATTGGATTGGGGTGTACAAATCCGTGGCTTCGGCCACACTGAGGGCCCGTCTGGCATACCGTTGGAACTTTGTCTTGGACCTGGTCTTTCAAATCATCATGTTGATAGCGGAATTACTGGTCGTGGTCTTGATTGCCAGTGCGGTGCACGGAATTGCGGGCTGGTCGGTATATCAAATTGTCTTTCTGTTTGGCTTAAGCTCCCTTTCGTCCGGCTTGTATCGGGTGTTTGCTTCCGAGTTCCATGGTTTTGACAAATATCTGGTCAACGGCGAGTTTGATTCAGTGCTGACCCGACCCGCTCCGGCATTAGTTGTGGTCAGCGCGCGTTCGGTGGATTATGAGCAGGCGGGAATGCTTGTGCAAGGACTGGCGATTGTCGGATATGCCGCCTGGCGCTTGCATCTGTGGCAGATTGATGGTCCGATTCTTTTGGCGCAAATTTTATCGGGTTGGATTAGTGGGGGAGCCATTTGGCTAGGAATTGTCATAGCTTTTGCGACCTTGGGATTTTGGACTACCCGCATTGATGATCTGGCTCCAGTGGTATTATACGGACCAGAAACCGCTGCCAACTATCCACTGTCGATATATCCTCGCGCCATTCAGGCAATATTTTACGGGATTCTCCCAGTGGCTTTTGGGGGGTACATTCCGGCTCGGGTGATTTTGCATAAGGGGTTATCCCCGATCTGGCTTCTAGTTTCGTTTGGGGTAGGTGCGGCCACGTTGGCCGGGGCGGTCGGATTTTGGCAGATAGGGGTACGGCGGTACACCAGTACGGGCAGTTAATCTGGGTACCGGAAGGAGAGCTTTATGGCCATCGTTTCAGCTAATAACGTAACCAAAACCTTTTCCCGGCCCACCAGACTCTTCAGACGGGGCAATGAGGATAGCGTGACGGCGATTGACCGGTTGACTTTGACCATCGACCAAGGAGAGTTCCTGGGTCTGCTTGGGCCCAATGGGGCTGGCAAGTCGACCTTGATTAAGATGTTGACCGGCATCTTGCATCCTACATCCGGAGATATTCAGGTGGCCGGCTGGTCTGCACAACACCAACGGGCGCGACTGGCCATGGATTTAGGCATTGTGTTCGGACAACGTACGCAACTGTGGTGGGATCTGCCGCTCCATGAGTCGTTTACCATTTTGCGGCGCATGTACCGAGTATCCGAAGATGCCTATCGTACCCGTCTGGCAGAACTGGCGGCGCTGCTCGATTTACGCGAATTCTGGAACGTCCCGGTGCGTCAATTGTCATTGGGTCAGCGAATGCGGGGTGAATTGGCGGCCGCTTTGCTTCATGCACCCACACTATTGTTTTTAGATGAGCCCACCATTGGACTGGACGTGGAAGCCAAAGCCGCGGTCCGCCAATTCCTTCGGACCCTAAATCAGGAAAAGGGGACGACGATTGTATTGACCGCTCACGACATGAATGATGTGGAAGAACTATGCCGGCGCATCGTAGTCATAAACCATGGGCGTTCTGCATTCGACGGAACGATGGAGGCGCTGCACCAAAGGGTCGGCATGCCCTCAAGGCTGGTGGTCACCTTTAATCACTCGGTCGATCAATTGACGAATCTTCCGTTTGATTGCCAGGCGTATGGCAATCAAATCACCGCATCGTTCAATCGAGCGCGCCAAAGTCCGTTAGCAGTCATCGATGGTCTTCGACAATGGGGCGAAATCATAGATATCCAGATGCAAGAACCGCCTCTGGATTTGGTCATGCGGGGTCTCTACCAAGCGGTGCGCTAGCAAATCATCCCACATCATCTTCCGTAGATCGGCAGGCTAACTAGGTTTGGGCACAGAAATTCTCTTGACCTGGTGGCCGCAAGCCGTATGAGCTAACTTATGAAAAGAATGCTGACCACAAGTGGTGCTTTGCAGCACAGAGAAAGAGGAGTTCAGATGAGCCTTAGAGTCGTAGTATCAACGAACCGGATTTTCTTGCGCCAGTTCAGCGATGGCGATGCAGAAAATTTGTTTGAGCTGGACGGAGATCCAGAGGTTATGCGGTACGTTGTGAATCAACAGGGAACGTTGGGTGATTACCATGAGCGCATTCGACAATATCGAAATCAATATGAGGAAGAGGGGGGCCATTTTGGTTTTTGGGCTGCCATCGAAAAGTCGAGCCATGAATTTATAGGATGGTTTCACTTGCGGAAAACATTGATTGAGGGGCAGGCTGAGTTAGGTTATCGATTAAAACAGTCTAAATGGGGAAAGGGATATGCGTCCGAAATGGCTATTGCCCTAGTTGGATGGGCATTTGAGGAAATGACGGTTCAGAGTGTGGTGGCAAGTGCGCTGGTGGACAACCTAAGATCGATTCGGGTGATGCAGAAGTCTGGCATGCAATGGGTTCAGAATTATTTCTACCAAGCGCCTGATGGGACGCGATATCCAGCGGTCAAATATGGGATCCAACGAGAATCCTTCAAAAAGGATACATGATTTTTTGTGAGCTCGCCCACGACCTGGCAAGGGGGACAAACAAGTCTCAATCCATTTCTCCACCGGCTTTAAATATACAGACCAGAGTTGGGGCACTAGCG
>JAJYHT010000058.1 GCA_021784595.1 Bacillota bacterium
CCACTCCAGCCGTAACGGCCCTACTCAAGCGCTCTCGTGCCACCTCGCCGCATCGCGGGCTCCTATTCACTTGCCATCATTTGTTTCACCGTTTGGCACTATATGCCAGGTTGTGGGTAAAGATAAGAATCGGAACGGGGGGTTCAAGGTGGGGCGGAAAACGGAGAAATCGCGGCTCCAACGGAGCCTCGCCCATCTCCGTGACACGATGCGGGCGATGCGTCATGACCCGATCGATGTCCAAGTGCAGATGGTCAATCAGCTCCTGCAGGGACACTGTGCGTATTATGGCATGGCGGGCAACATGCGTGCCCTCATCCCAGTGTACCAAGCCACCGAAAGGTACTGGCATCGCATGCTCAGCAGCCGCAGTCAAAAGAGATATGCGACATGGCCGGAGTTTCAGGCCCTCAAAGCAGCGCTTTCCTTTAATGCGTCCTTAGCTGTTCATTTCCTATCAGGACTTGCAATGCTACGGGATTCTGTGAAACTGCGGGCTGAAGAGCTCAGTGCGGGAAATCCGCACGCTGGGTTCCGTGGGGGTGGGGCTACTCAAGGTGAGTAGCCCTTCTAACCCGGCTTAGCGGCTCAAGAGAAACTCACCACGACGGCCAAGCCTCAGGGCCGCGTTCTACCTATTCTCAACGGTGGCTCTCCCTTTCTCCCCTTGCCGTGTCCCTTCATGCAATGTCTCACTCTACGAAATTTTCACCCAGACCCGCTCGGGGCAGGAACTTGCGGGCCGTCTGGCGAATGGATCCAAGAAGAATCCCAGACAAGGAGCACCGCCATGGATCCCGAACTCAAAGCCTATTTGGATGGCATGTTCCAAAATTTGAGTCAACAAATTGCACAGTCTCGGCAGGAGAATCAGGAAACGCGCCAAGACTTGACTCAGCAAATCGCTGAGTCTCGTCAGTACGCAGAGCACTTGAATCAAGAGACGCGCCAAGACTTGACTCAGCAAATCGCTGAGTCTCGTCAGCACGCAGAGCACTTGAATCAAGAGACGCGTCAAGACTTAATAGACCATATGGATCGCCGCATTAACGAAACCTACGTGTTAATTGAAGACGTACGGCACGAGGTCCAGCTGTTGGCGGAGGGCATCATCACCGTTCGCGACCAACTGGGGCGCGTCCTCACCGATCACGAGGAACGCATTACCCGTCTTGAGCAGGGTGGGGTCCGGTAAACGGTGACCAACCGGCCAAAAGAACCCTATGCCATCGAACCCGGAAACCTTGTGCGGTATGATCCCGACACCGGCAAGCGTCACGAATTGACAGACATTCGACACCAAAACAGAGGCCAACAACTGGCCGGACCATAATTCGGCTAAAACTACCGTGTCCCAAGTCTTACGGGACTATCCTCCCCAAGAGCGGATTCAAGGATCGCATGCCTTACCTCAAACGCCTTTTGCGTTATAATTTGATGGGACGGGGAGGAAAGCATGTGAATCGATCCGACGGCTCATCATCGTCGGCGTAGCGGCGATTGTAATCGTCGGTGGCCGCATGGGTTGGCAAGATCACGTACAGGCGGTGAAACGCCAGCATGCGGAACTCGCTCTCGCCCACATTCTTTCATCGCGTGCATACCCATCTGGCCACGAGTACACGGGCAGCGCCGATGGCCTTCAGTGTCAAGTGATTGTATCGGCCACCCCCTTTCACACAATGGAAGACGCGACCGTCGGCGCCACTGTAACGGGAATTTTCACCCTGACATACACCGGCCCAAGACCTGCGGCGATTACGTTCTACACGCTCGGTGGGCTCCCGTGGTCCACCCATCCGAGCGAACGTATGCTCATCACAGCGCAGGGGAATCCAACCCCAATCTCGGCGAGTCCCGAGCTGCCAGTGACGCAAGTCGGACCCCATCAATACGTCTATCGGATTGTCCACTGGCATCACACACAATGGCCGATGACATCTCAGCAAACGCGCCGGGAATTTCGCACCGCAGTGCTGCAGCTTGACCTGCTCTCGGGACGTACCTTAAACGTACCCCTTAAGCCCATCGTGCGATAGCCATCATGGCCATCGATTCAGCCAATTGGCGTTCTTTCCTGCCTAGCACGCGGGGTCCTGGATGCACACTTATCTGCGTAATCCATCCGAAAGGCGCTTGTGCGGCTTAGCGCAAGCCGATATGGGGGACCGAGGGCGGGGGGACTTTGTTCCGATGACGTGTCTGAACAACGGAGATCGCCGCAGAGATCGTGGAAGGGCATCGATTGGGCCTATAATACAAAATGGCAGATCGAACTGGCGTTTAAACGCAAAGCCTCCTCCACATCGACGCACTGCGCGCGTTCGACCCCGAGTTAGCCCAAACCTATCTCTTAGCCAAACTGTTGGGCGCGGTGATTGTCGATGGTCTCCGGACCCAAGGGCCGGATTTTTCCCCCGACGGGTTTCCCGTCCAAACCGACATCCTGGCGTATTTCCCAGCTGATTTGGCAGGACCTTCGAATCATCGTGCAGGGGGTGGTAGATCAGGCCGATTGGTGCCTCGCCTCGCGGGCGTGGACGAAAGCACTCCATTAGCGCCAACACCACGTAAAAGAAGGCCCCAATGCGAGTCAATGTTCTGTTAGGTTAGCGCGTATGGGGCCAGCCCCCCGCGTGTCGGGATCCAGTGCACCGCGTGTGCCATGCCTTGGGCTCGTTGTTCAGACATTGGGGGTTGAACCGCTCCCTCGCTACCTTCTTCGTCAATTTCTCGGCCTGTCCCTGCTCGTGCGTGAACTCTCATTGCAACACATGTTCTTTTTCTTTTCCACTCTATTTTGGGTTATGAGTTTGCCACGCTGGTCTTGGTGACGGCTTGCCTTGATGCGGGTACGTCCGGTATTATCTCCGACTATAGTTGTTGTAACGGCACTCGGCATTCTGGGGTGCACGATAGGATGGTAAACCGGAACTCAGAGGATCGATTAATGTCAGACTCTGAGCCAATCAGTGGCAGTCCGATGGAAACTAGTTCGGTGGTATTGACCACGAACGTTTATTGGGTGGCTTGATCCAGCGTCCCCCATCCCGTATTGTTAGGATAATCCTAGTAAATTGATGTGAAGGGTGACCACCAGCATTGAATGACGTAGAGGTTCCCTTAAAGGCATTTCTTCACGCGGCCGGATCATGGGTGCGGCTCCTCTCCGCCTCGAAGGCTTGGGATAGGCCATTTCGTCGCATTCAGTTCTTGACTCAAGATCCAGATCCCGCCGAATGTGCCAGCACCTTATGGATTTGTCCTGCGCGAACGGCACTAGAGCAGATGACCTTGGATCCGTGGATGCTTTCCTTAAGTCACAATGGGTCAACGGGGCTCATTGTGCCGGGAGAGCAGGTGGCAAGTGCAACCCGGCTTTTGGCGGAACGATTACATTTTCCCTTGATGATGATGAAAGTCGAACATCTGGGAAAAGTGATGGACGCCGCGTATCGCCTCCTAGCGGGAGCGGAGAGCCATAGACTACGGGATGAATTGGATCGCATGAATCAGGTGCAGAAGGCATGGCGGGACAGTGCGTCGTTAGACGATTTTTGTCGGGCTCTCGATGAACATGGCATGGTCGTGGTCATGATGCCGATAGGAGACCATTCTGTGGTGCAAGTGGAATGGGGGCGAGGGCAAGGTACTCAATTCTTCCTGGAGCCCGATGATCTACCGAGGCGTGTGGTGGAGCAGATTGCTTTGGTGATCGGAGTGTTTCTAGACCTCGATGCGGCAGAAATTGAATCAGCGTTGAGACACCGCTCGGAATTTCTTTTAGAGTTGCTGGTGGATCCCCATGTCCCTTCAGGATCCGTGATCCGTGCGGCTGAGCGATACAATTTAGATTTAGGCCGAAGCCACACCGCCTTTATATGGGATTTAGATAGCTTTCGAGATTTTGTCGAAAAAGCCGTGGTTGAAGAAGTCATCCTGCGAATTAAAGGGGAGGTATTAGAGGCCATAGAACGTGATGCCGCAAAAATCTTCGGGCATGGGATGGTGTTGCCCCATTCGGATGAATTTGTACTGATTGTAGAAACCCGTGAACGACTCAAACCGGAGGCGGCCCTCGCGGGGGCAGTCGTGATTCGCGACCATTTGAAAGCTTTATTGGAACACCATGGCGTATTGGGCGTAACCTGTGGCGTAGGCTTTCCCTACGATGGTTCGACCGGCCTCCGTAAAAGCTTTGAGGAGGCACATGAGGCCCTCACGGTAGGACGGGCTCGCTATGGATTTGGCACCATAGCGCACTTCAAAGATCTAGGACTGGAGAGATTCCTTTATGGGTGGCTTGACTCGCCGCGGTCGCGCAACCTTGCGGAAGGTCTTTTACGCCCACTGCTTAACGATCCCAACTACCGAGAGCTCCTGGAAACGCTTGATGTATATTTAAATAGTAAGGGGCGAATGGCCACAGCATCTAAAACGTTGCACGTGCATCGCAACACCTTGCGGTACCGCTTGGATCGAGTGCAGCAACTGCTGAAGTTGAACATCGATGATACGGCCACGCAACTGGTGCTGCAATTGGCTCTAAAAGCTCGTCACGAATTGCACTAATGATGTCTTAAAACCTTGTGCATGATGCGGAATGAATTCGACTCATCCATGTGGAACTCCTTTTTAGTACAGAAAGGAGGTATTTCTCTATGCAAGACCAAGGAGAAGATTTTCCACTAAGTCGCGTGCCCAATACGGCACGATATGGTTGGTTTTCCGTCGCGGTTCAGAGATTTGGGCAAATGTCTGCCCTGTCGCAATTCTTATTGGGGGCGACGTTGGGCTTCGGGATGAAGTTTTGGTCTGCGTTTTGGGCATTGACGCTCGGCGCCGTAGTGCTGGAAGTGGTTTCTATCATTGTGGGGATCGCTGGGCAGCGCGAAGGGATGTCGACATCGCTGTTGGCGCGGTGGACGGGGTTCGGTCGCTACGGCTCCGCGGTGATCGGAATTGTGATCGCCATTGGCCTGGTCGGGTGGTTTGGGATCCAAAACGCCGTGTTTGCTGCCGGATTAGCGCAGCTGATGGGCGGGATGCCACTCTGGTTGTGGTCGATCTTGGCGGGTGTCGCAGTGATTGCCATTGTGACCTTTGGGTTTTTGTCGATGGGGTGGACGGCCTACATCGCCGTACCATTATTTCTGATTCTTTCGGGTTGGGCCATCATCAGCGGATTGAGTCATCATGCCTTACATCATTTGGTCGCCATGGCCCCTCCCGGACCTCTTTTGACGTTAAGCCAAGGCACTACGCTGGTGGCGGGAGGGTTCATTATCGGGGCGGTGATTACGCCCGATATGACCCGTTTTAATCGTACGGCGGGAGACGTGGTCAAGCAGACGGTTCTCGGCATTACGCTCGGAGAATACACGATTGGCCTGGTCGGGGTATTACTGGCCCACGCGATGAGAAGCTCTAACGTGGTATCCATCGTGTACTCGACCTCTGGGTTTATCGGCACGATCATTTTGATTATGGCGACCTTGAAGATTAACGATTGGAATCTGTATTCCTCGACGCTCGGTATCGTTAACGCGATTGACACGTTGTTTGGCAAGAAAGTCTCCCGAACCAAGACCACGTGGGTGATCGGAGGCATTGGCACGCTTTTGGCGGCAGCGGGGATTTTGCAACACTTCGTAGGTTTCTTAATTATTCTCGGGGTGGCTATCCCGCCCATTTCTGGCATCATGATGACAGACTACTGGATTCTCGGCCGGCAACGGAAGGCACTGGGAGATAGTCTGTCGCAAGATCGACTGCCTCACCATACGGAGCTTTTCAACTGGCCTATGATTGTGGCTTGGGTCGGATCTTTTTTACTGGGCTATTTTGTTCAATGGGGGATCCAATCCATTAATTCGCTGGTCGCTGCGGTGATTTTGTATTGGTTGTGCTCCATGATCAACGCTCGGTTAGCGAACAATCCTAAAATGATGGTGGAGGAAACTGCATGAGAACTATAACCGTCGCAGATTTGGCTGATTTATCTGTGGGAGCTACGTTGCTAGGCACGGGTGGCGGCGGAGATCCCTATATTGGGTCACTGATGGCTGAAGCGGCGATTGGTCGGTATGGACCGATTACGTTGCTGGATGTCGACGAATTGCCTGACCAAGGCTTGGTTATTCCAGCCGCCATGATGGGGGCTCCCACGGTGATGGTCGAAAAGATCCCCAACGGTGGAGAAGTTTTGACTGCGGTTTCGAATCTGGAGCGTACGTTAAATCAAAAAGCGGTTGCGATTATGACGATTGAAGCCGGCGGGATCAATTCCATGATCCCGTTGGCAGTGGCCGCGCAAATGGGGCTCCCGGTAATTGATGGCGATAGTATGGGACGGGCTTTTCCGGAACTGCAAATGACCTCGTTTCATGTGCATGGAATACGCGCTACACCGATGGCGCTGGTGGATGAAAAGGGGAATCACCTGATCATTGAAGCGATTGATAACGCTTGGACTGAACGACTGGCACGCACCGCGACAGTCGCGGTGGGCGGCGCGGCGATTATCGCGTTGTATCCGATGACGACCAAAGAAGCTAAAAGAGCGATGGTTCGCGGCACGATGAGTAAAGCCATAGAACTGGGGCGATTGATACGGGATGGCCATCTATCCGTCGACGAGAAAGCTATCCAACTGGCGCGGGACTACGGTGGCATAGAACTTTTTTCGGGCAAGGTGGCGGATGTGGAACGCCACAGCGGGGATGGGTTTGCTCGCGGCACACTTTCTTGTACCGGGCTGGGTCCCTATGCGGCCTCCGTGTTGAGAGTGGAGTTCCAAAACGAGAATCTCATGGCGCTCCGCGATGGTAGCGTTGTCGCCACGGTGCCCGACCTAATTTGCGTGATGGATCGGGAGACTCTCATGCCCATAACCACGGAAGCATTAACCTATGGGCATCGGGTAACCGTCTACGCATTTCCTTGCGATCCGGTGTGGAGGACATCCAAGGGAATAAAAACCGTCGGGCCCCGCTACTTTGGCTATCAGGTGGACCATACGCCGTTACACCGCGGATGAGTAGATTAAATACTTCGAATGCTCGTTAGGAGGATAACTATGAAATACCGATTGGGAATTGACGTAGGGGGCACCAACACTGACGCAGTGATTCTAACGCCGGATGATAGGGTTGTGGCCAAAACGAAAACGCCGGTGACCCGTGACGTAGTGAGTTCGATTCGGGACGCGGTGCGCACTGTGTTAAAAAATTCAGAGCTTCCCTCATTCGCGATTTCTCACGCGATGCTGGGGACCACGCAGGTCACCAATGCCATTATCGAACGGCAACGATTAAATAAGGTGGCGATGATTCGGATTGGGGCACCAGCGACGCTGGCAGTGCCACCATTAACGGGGTGGCCAGGATCTCTAAAAGAGGTGGTGCAAGGCGCGAGTATTACGGTTCGAGGCGGCCATGAATTCGACGGAAGGCCTATGGGACCCTTGGCGGACGATGATATTCGAAGATTCTTGGACGAGCACGCGAAGAGTTGTTCATCAGTGGCGGTGACGGCGGTATTCTCACCAGTCAATGCCGATCATGAGTTGGCGACCCGGGACCTCATTGTGGAAGAGTATCCGCATTTGGTGGTGTCTTTGTCGCATGAAGTTGGGTCGGTTGGCTTGCTCGAACGGGAGAACGCGACCGTGTTGAATGCCGCGGTGAACGAAGTCGCAAGCCTTGCCGCCACCGCCTTTGAAGATGCGCTTAGGGAAGTGGGGATTGACGCGGCACTCTTTTTCGCACAGAACGACGGGACTTTGATGGCCATGGATTATGCGCTCCGCTACCCGATATTAACCGTAGCTTGTGGACCAACCAACTCCATGCGAGGCGCGGCCTTTTTGTCGCGATTGGACGACGCGGTGATCATCGACGTGGGAGGGACCTCATCGGATATTGGGATGATTCGGGGAGGATTTCCCCGTCAATCGTCGTTGGCCGTGGAGGTGGGTGGCGTGCGGACCAATTTTCGGATGCCGGATTTAATCGCCTTGGGGCTTGGCGGGGGCTCTCGGGTTCGAGAAGTCGATGGCCAGGTCACGGTCGGCCCGGATAGTGTGGGGTACCGGATTATTCAGCAAGCCCATGTCTTTGGAGGAGACGTGTTGACGTTTACCGATGTGGCGGTGAATGAAGGCAAAGCCTCCATTGGGCATCAATCACCTCGAGCTGCAAAAAAACTGAGTCAGAAAGCCTATCGAGAGGCGCTTCGTCTCATTGAAGAAGGGATCGACCGCATTAAGACTAGCGCGGAACCCGTGCCTTTGATCGCGGTCGGTGGTGGAAGTGCACTGCTTCCGGAGCACCTGGAAGGAGTCTCTGAAGTCATTCGACCCGAGCATTTTGATGTGGCCAATGCCATCGGGGCGGCCATTGCACAAGTGTCTGGACGCGTCGACCGAATTTACGCCATGACCGGTCGAAGCCGGGACCAAGTGATCGGAGAAGCGATTGCTACCGCGAAGGCAGACGCCGTAAGGGCCGGAGCCAATCATGACACTTTGGAAATTATCGAAGTCGAGGAGATTCCCTTAGCATATTTGCCCTCTAATGCCTCGAGGGTTCGGGTCACCGTGGCTGGACAACTGGCTGGTGATGAATCTTGAGTTGGCAAATCAGGATCGAGGATTTAGAGGCATTAGCGATTGGGGCTGCCATTTTAGGAACGGGAGGTGGGGGCGATCCCTATATCGGTCGAGTCATGGCCGAAGCTGCCATGCGAGAAAATGGTCCGGTGACGGTGTATGACGTGGATGAGCTACCCGACGACAGGTGGGTGATTCCTATTGCGGGCATGGGAGCGCCGACGGTGTTGTTTGAAAAGGTGCCGCGTGGCACTGAGCCCGTTGCAGCGTTTCGACGACTGGAGGATCATCTGGGCGCGGTCGGGGCGCTCCCCTGCCCGATCGAAGCCGGGGGGATTAATAGCCTAGTGCCGTTACAGGTGGCAGCCGCGTTGAAAAGACCGGTGGTGGATGCTGATGGGATGGGGCGTGCTTTTCCAGAACTCTATATGCAGACCTTTCACATCTTTGGGATTTCGGGCACACCGGCGTGCATTGCCAGCGAATTTGACGACTTCGTGATCTTGGATCACCTGCACGACAATCACGCATTGGAATGGATTGCGCGAGGGGTCACGATCAGGATGGGCGGGCACACCTTTGTCTCCCAATTTCCGATGCACGGTGCCGATGTGAAGCGAGCAGCGATTCGCGGCACCTTAAGTTTGGGACTTCGGATTGGTAACGCGTTGCTGAGAGCCGAGAAAGGTCACCAGGACCGGCTTCGAGCCATCTGTGCAGCGACGGACTTCGCGGGATATGGAAGAGGTCAAATCTTGTTCTCTGGGAAAATTGTTGAAGTCTCGCGGAGGACGGTTGACGGATTTGCGCGAGGGAGGGTCATCATCGAAGGATTAGATTCGCATCGGGGGCAGTCGGTGACGGTTGAGTTCCAAAATGAAAATCTTTTGGTCCGCCAAGCAGACTCGGTGTTGGCGATGGTACCCGATTTGATCACGGTGTTAGATTCTCAGACTGGGCTTGCGGTGACGACCGAGCGTCTTCGATACGGCCAGCGGGTGACTCTTTTGGTAATCACCGCGCCAGCTATCATGAAAAGCCCAGAAGCACTTCAAGTCTGGGGACCTCGAGGGTTTGGCTATGATTTTGATTATGCGCTACCGAATGGGGACTAATTTAAATCGCGGGCAGGATGACGCCTGCCGTTCTTGAATGAGCGACTGTTCGGTGACCATATCAGTTTTAAGAGAGGTTACGAGGGGGAGGAGGCGATACCAGCAGAAACCAGGGATTCTGGACGACTCCATCTAACGGGAGGGGGCGTTGGCTACCAAGGAGATTCAGCAGCGGAATTCATCGACCATCCCATTGCACCCGCACACCTCCCTTGCTGTGAATAACCCAGTCCCAGCCCAGGGCGAAGTCGAAAGAAGCGCCCCGTGGTTAAGACACGGTCAGCGAGTAGAATCCGCTGACATCCCTCCGGTCGGGGGCGAGCCACGCCGGCGCACAACGCTTCTTCATCGTCGCGCATGGTCATATCGTGTCTCCCTTAGGTGAATAGATGACAAGAAGTCTTAGCGTCAACACTTTAACCAAAGCGGGATTATAGTCTCATACTTGAAGAATTTGAAATCTTCATAGGGGGCCACATTATCGCAACGACAGGTGTAAAAGATGTGACTTGGGGTAATTTACATAAGTTCCTTTATAGAGTTTGGTAATAAACTATATTTATGATAGTATATCCTCGTCAATAAGATGACATCAGAGGAGTGGCAACGTGACAAAGTTGTGGAGTCCGATAAAAATCGGACGATTGAATCTCGCCCATCGTCTAGCAATGGCCCCGATGACACGAAGTCGGGCACTGCCCGACGGTACCCCGGGGGCATTGAGCCCGCTCTATTATGCACAGCGGGCATCGTTAGGTCTGCTAATTAGTGAGGGTACCCAACCGTCGGACGATGGTCAGGGATATATGTTCACCACGGGAATTTACACCGAAAACCATATTGCTGGATGGAAAAAAGTCGCAGATCACGTGCATGCGGCAGGAGGCCATCTATTCATTCAGTTGATGCATGTCGGGCGGATATCCCATCCTGACAATACCCCGCATCATCGTCAGGCGGTAGCTCCGTCTGCTATTGCGCCAGGAATCCAGATGTTCACGGCCTCTGGAATGCAAAATATCCCGGTTCCGCGTGCGCTAAGCACGAAGGAAGTTCAGTCTACCATAGACGAGTTTCGAGGTGCGGCAGCCGCAGCTATCAGAGCTGGCGCCGACGGCGTGGAAATTCATGGGGCTAACGGGTATTTAGTTCATCAGTTTATGGCCGAGAACGCGAATGTCCGAACGGATCAATACGGCGGTACTGCTGAGAATCGTGCGCGCTTTGGGATTGAAGTTGCGCGAGCTGTTGCTGAGGAAATTGGTTCTGACCGCACGGGATTTCGTATCTCACCAGGCAATCCCGCCGGGGGATTGGATGAGGGGCCATATGGCCCAGACGTCTATCGTTTCCTGATTCAAGGATTGGCCAAGCTCAATTTGGCCTATCTTCACGTGCTTCATCGCGACAATGAAGAGTTTCTTCAAGAGATTCGCACGGCTTGGCCGAATGGCTTGTTGGTAAATCGCGCTGGCCGACCGTTGGAGAAAATCGCAGTGGACATTGATGCGGGACTAGCAGACGTGGCCCCAGTCGGGGCCTGGGCGTTGGCTAATCCTGACTTGGTTGAGCGCTTAAAAATGGGGGCTCCTTTGAATTCCGGCGACCCATCGACATTTTTTGGCGGGGATGCTCATGGTTACATTGATTATCCGACAATGGAGTAATAAGCCGTCGAATAATAGTAAAGACACAGTGCAGCATATTTACTGTCCTACTGATGACTGACGCTTCTGTTTGAGGACGACCCTCCCCAATGACAATGCACCATCCTTCTGCCTTTTCCGCGCGCCGCGCCGTATTGTCTGGTACATATAAGACAATCGGCGTTCTTGTTTACGAGGTGTGATTTCTGCATGAGCACTTCAGTGCTTTTCTTGACCCAAGAAGGGACGTCGTCGGCGACGGCGGCGGATTGTACAGGTGTTTCGTTGCGCCTCCATTCTACGAGCAGCCCTATTGATAGCAGAACGTGCCATTCTGTGATCGGTCTTACTCTCCAAACAACTGGGGTGGACATTGCTTTCAATGGCATGATTACCACGGGGTGCGCCACTCAGATTTAATTTTGGTACCCGCAGCAGTTGAACAAAGGGGACAGGGCATGCCGACCAATCATGGTCGGGTCGTGAAGATTTCTGGCAGCGCAATGGGGTCAAACGATGCGCTGCTCATACTGTTACTTGAGGGTTAATTCCAAGGACGGCAGATATCATTAAAAACCGCGATTCCCAGGATTGAGATTGGTGGCTGACTCCTGTGGCGTGGTTTTCGTGGGTAATTTTCCCATCTCTCTGGCACCATCCACTTTGTATTACCATATCATGGATCCCACAAAGGAGGTGGCAAATATGGGCAGTGTGCCTTCCTTAACCGGGTTGGTTCTCGATGACCAGAGTCCGAGTTACGATGAAGCACGACTAGACTACAACCGACGATTTCCGCCGTTTACACCCCGCTACGTAAATTTTTGCCAAGATAGTCACGATGTCCAAAGAGCGGTCCAATGGGCCATCGACCATCAAGTTCCCATCCGGGGCCGCAGCGGTCGACACAGCTACGAAGCGTATTCATTGATTGACGGCGGCATCATTATCGATGTGAGCCAAATGGATGCCGTGGTTCTAGACCCGCAAACTGGAATTGCGTCGATAGGTGCGGGAGCTCCACTACTGAAAGTATATCGAGATTTGTGGAATCAAGGGCGGGTCACCATACCGGCTGGATCGTGCCCTACCGTCGGAGTTGCAGGTCTGACTTTGGGGGGAGGATTTGGTTTGACCAGCCGACTATTTGGGTTGACCTGCGATAGTGTAATGGGGCTGGATATCGTGCTGGCGGACGGACACTTAAAACACGTCACCGACCAAAGCCATCCGGATTTAATGTGGGCCTGTCGCGGTGGTGGTGGCGGCAATTTCGGGATTGTGACCCAATTCTATTTTAAAACCCACAAAGTGGAGAATGTCACAATTTTTTATTTGCTGTGGCCATGGGAAGAACTGCAGAGGGTGGTATCGGCGTTCCAGAAGTGGGCAGAACCAGAAAAACTGGACTTTCGTTGCGTGCCCTTGATGAAGCTCACGTCCAAAGAGGTGGGAGAAGTGGTGGTGGTAGGACAGTTCACCGGACCGTCCGAGGCCTTTGCCCCTATACTTGCACCGCTGATTGCCGCTGTGCCTCCTATAGACACTGTCATCCGCACAGTTTCCTTCATAGAAGCAGTCTACTATTTCGGCGGGGTCAAACCCGGAGCACCCCAATTCTTAGCCCACGGTTCCGAAATTAACAAGTTTAAAAACACGTCAGCCTTCCAGTATCAGCTGTTTGGCGAAGACGCCCTGAAGGTGATGGTGGATCATCTATCCAAGACCCCGGGCCCTGCCACCTTAGTGCAGTTTGATGGGTACGGTGGGGCCATTAGTTTGGTGCCCAATCATGGGAGTGCTGACCCGCATCGGCAAGGAGTGCGCACTAGCTTGCAATATCAAGCTTATTGGACCGAGGATAGCCAGGCGCTAGCGCATATAAAATGGGTGGAATCATTTCGCCGCGCCATGCTGCCTTATACCAAGGGAGCTTATGTCAACTATTGTGATGCTGATATTTTGGATTGGCCCCAAGCCTATTATGATGACAATATCGCCCGATTGGTTGAAATCAAGCAACGGTATGACCCCTTAAATGTCTTTGACTACCCCCAAGGGATTGGCCGCATACCCCAAGCGCTAAAGTCACCACTAGTTTAGGGGTTGCAAGATGCTTGAACACGCGATTCCTTACTTCAATGGGTGCAAGTGGACCGTACGCCGAGAGCAG
>JAJYHT010000077.1 GCA_021784595.1 Bacillota bacterium
CAACCGTTTAATCGCCAGTACAATCTGCGCCGCCAAATCCGATGACAATTGGGGGACTGTCGCTTCCAGTATCGCCGTTTCGCGATCTACGTCAGGGTAGTCCAGCCAGAGATACAGGCAGCGACGGCGCAGCGCATCGGACAATTCACGGGTGCGATTTGACGTCAATATCACGCTAGGCGGTTGTGGACTCGTTATCGTTCCCAGTTCCGGGATGGTGACTTGAAATTCCCCCAACAATTCCAGCAATAGGGCTTCAAAGTCCTCGTCTGCCCGCTCTACCTCATCGATTAACAAGACTGGAGACGGCGATGTCCGTATTGCCTTCAAAAGCGGACGTTCAATGAGATAATCCCACGAGTACACGGAATCCACACGAAAATCCGTGTTGGCCGCGTTGCGCGCGGCCAACAGTTGCTTAGGATAATTCCAGTCGTACAAAGCATGCGTAGCGTCGAGTCCTTCATAACATTGTAATCGGATCAAGGGCTTTCCCATGCTCGTAGCAAGCGCTTTGGCCAACATTGTCTTTCCCACCCCAGCTGGCCCTTCCACCAACAGTGGTCGTCTAAGCAGGATAGACAAATAAATAGCTGCTCCCACGTTGGCATCTGCTACGTAACCGCATTCTCCCAATCGGTGTACCCAGTCAGCCACCGCTCCATCCATCAACATGTCCCCCTCATCGCGCCAGACTGGATGCAATGCCCTGCCGAATATTCTCAAATACTTTCTCGGTGGTTTTCTTTACCTGATTCTCCAACACTCGACCGCCTAGCGTTGCCAGCGGCCCACTAACCGCAACGTCTGCAGACCATTGCAAAAGGGTTTGGTCGGCGCTTTCAGATTTTGGTTCTATGGACATCTCGCTGATCATTTGAATCCCATTCCCCATCCCGGTACCTTGTACTTCCATTCGGGCCCGGCCTTCAGCCACATTGCCCACCAGTGCTATCGCCATTTCAAACACGGCCCGTATAGGACCCACTCCGACGCGTACTTTGGCCATAAGATGCTCGGAATCAAGCACTGAGTAGCCCACCACATCAGGCATGCAAGCGCCAATTTTCTCGGGATCAGTGACGAACTGCCACGTCACTTGGGGTGGTGCTTCCAGTACTAGTGAACCCTGATACGATTTCATGCCGTCTCATCCTTTCTGGCCACTGACGTATTGCTCTGGATGCTTTAAGAAGCTTTCCTGGCACGAGAGGCAACAAAACCCCCACATCTCACCATTCCATTCCACCCTATAGGGTGTTGTTTGTAGATTGACATGCATCTCGCACACCGGATCCCTTACCTGTGCTGGGCTCTGGGATGCTCGGGATCCGCTGTCGCCCGCCGGATCGTTTTGGCGACGTAACCTAGTAATTTCTGACAGAATGCTGACCGCAATTTCACCTGGGTGCCGTCCCCCGATATTGAGACCGGCTGGTGCCGCCAATGGCACACCCGTGTATTGATCGGGGTCATCGGCCAACCGTTCTTTTAGGATTTGGCCCCGCCGGGGGCTGGCCACCACCCCTAGATACTCGAGCGGCATATCCTTTAATGACTCGATCACCCAATCATCATATTGACCCATAGTGGCCACTACCACGTAACACCCCGGTTGTGCCGCGTCTCGCAACTGGGTTTGCAGCATACCCAAATCAGGTCCCTCGTTATCCTCCAATGAGACCGTCTGGAGCACAAACGGCAGTTGTTCCGCCATAGCCGCCACGGCAGTGGCGATGGGCGATTTCCCCACCACCAGCAGTACCGGATCCTGGACGTGAGGCTCAATGAACAATTCCACCGTGCCACCCGAATGGCAGGTCATCGGTTTAACGATGACCTGTGCATCCGATTCGGAAAACCGCGGGGAAGCGTCTGGAGACAAAATCAACAGACGCGGCTTGCCGTCCTGAAGGGCTTGCCCCGCCACCTCCAGCATCATATGGCGTGTGCATTCCCCCCCTATAAACCCTATCACTGCTTGATCAGCGGCAACTAACGCGCGCGACCCTACGGTAGCCGAGGTAGGGCGTACTGTACGCACCACGGTCACCATGACATAGGGAACGTCAAGAGCCTCCAAACGCATCGCCTCGGCTAGCACAGTGTCCATGAGCGACCTCCTTAATGTCTCACAAAGTCAGCCCGTGCTCCCTGAGAACGTTCCAAACCTTCCAGGGGAACAACGGAATTTCAAGATTGGTCACCCCATAGGGGGATAGGGCATCCACCACCGCATTCACAAATGCCGCCGGAGAACCCACATTTGGGGATTCACCAACGCCCTTGGCTCCAATTGGATGGTGAGGCGATGGAGTGACGGTACGCCCGGTTTCCCAATGTGGAGCCTCAACCGCCGTCGGCACCAGATATTCCATGAAGTTGGGCGCAAGGTTGTTTCCGTCCTCATCGAATGCAATTTCCTGCATGAAGGCGATCCCAAACCCTTCCGTCAATCCCCCATGAATCTGACCATCCACCACCATTGGATTAATCACCGTGCCGCAGTCGTCGACCGCTACAAACCGTTCCACGGCAACTTGGCCCGTGCCGCGATCAATCGAAACCACCGCGATATATGCTCCGTTAGGAAAGGTTAGATTCGGCGGGTCATAGTAGTACGTCGCTTCTAACCCAGGCTCCATCCCTTGCGGTAAGTTGGTATAAGCTGCCAACGCTACCTCCCCCATGCCGACGCCGCGCGACTCTAAACCCTTGGTCACAAACTTCTCGCCATTCCACTCCACGTCGTCTGCAGAAACTTCCAACAAGTGCGCCGCAATTTGAATCGCTTTTTGCCGGATGCGCCGTGCGGCCAACGCGGCAGCGCCGCCTGCCGTTGGGGTACTACGGCTTGCATAGGTACCTAGCCCATAAGGAGCGGTGTCGGTATCCCCTTCCTCGATCAACACATCCGCGGTAGTTAAGCCCAGTTCTTCGGCAATTACCTGGGCGAAAGTGGTTTCATGGCCTTGTCCTTGATGCCGTGCCCCCAATCGCGCGATGGCCTTGCCAGTGGGATGAATGCGTATCTCACAGCTGTCAAACATTTTGATGCCCAAAATATCAAATGTGTTGCTCGGACCCGCACCAACAATCTCGGTAAAGGTCGAAATGCCTATACCTACCAGTTCTCCGCGAGCACGCCGTTCTGCCTGTTCCTCCCGTAACTTCTCATAGCCGACTAACTCCAATGCTTTGTCTAAGGTCAAATCATAATTTCCACTGTCATAGGTCCATCCCAACGGCGACTGATAAGGAAATTGATCGGGTTGAATAAAGTTGCGGCGGCGCAATTCGACTGGATCCAAATTCAACCGCAGAGCCAGGGTATTCATGACCCGTTCGATGAGAAAGGAGGCTTCAGTAACCCTAAAGGAGCATCGGTAGGCTACACCACCCGGTGCCTTATTGGTGTATACGCCATCCACTTCCGCAAAGGCAATCGGGAAATTGTAAGAGCCCGTAACAATACTAAACAACCCAGCAGGAAACTTCGAAGGATCAGCTGCTGCGTCAAATGCGCCATGATCGGCAATGGTGATGACTTTCAATCCCGTCACAATGCCCTCTTCGGTTGCGCCAATTTCCGCCGTCATGTGATAATCGCGCGCAAAGTTGGTGGTGGCAATGTTCTCGGTTCGAGTCTCGATCCACTTAACGGGTCTTCCCAATTGCAGTGACAGTACGATAGAACACACATAGCCCGGATATACGGGCACTTTGTTACCAAACCCGCCTCCAATATCGGGAGAGATTACGTGGATCATGTGTTCGGGAAGCCCCGACACCATTGCCAAAACCGTACGGTGCGCATGGGGGGCTTGCGACGTGACATACCAGGTCATCTTGCCAGTCGATTTCTGGTAATCGGCAATGCACCCGCATGGTTCCACCGGTGCAGGATGCACACGGGGCATACGGATGAATTCCTTGACCACTATCGGTGAACTAGCCAGAGTATTTTCCGTACCTTCGCGATCGCCTACTTCCCAATGAAAAATGTGGTTGTCCTTCTGTTCGCGATCCTCACGCAATAGGGGCGCATCGGGTTTCATCGCGGCATAAGGATCAACCACCGCATCCAATGGTTGGTAGTCCACTTCTATGCGTTGCACGGCATCCTCGGCGGCAGCCCTAGTCTCCGCGACCACCGCTGCCACTTCTTGATATTGGAACAAAACTTTCCCCGTCGCTAAGACCATCTGTCGGTCTCCAGCGAGTGTGGGCATCCACGATAGATTCATCTTTTCAAGATCAGCCCCGGTTAAAATGGCCTTGACTCCCAAAACTTTATAGGCCTCATCCAACCGGATATTCTTGATGCGTGCGTGGGCATAAGGACTACGGGCCAATGCCATGTAAAGCATACCCGGTAGCACAATGTCATCCAAATACCGTCCTTGCCTTCGTATAAAGCGCGGATCTTCCTTGCGCTTGATGGCTTTTCCCAAGGGCCTTGACTCAGTCGCCTCCATAGCCATAATTTACACCTCCGCAGGTTCTGAAGCCATTTTTTGGCTGGCATTCACAATGGCTTTCACAATGTTGACATATCCGGTACAACGACATAAGTTTCCCGAAATGGCATGGCGGACCTCGGTTTCCGTTGGTTCCGGATGATCGCGCAAAAGGGCCGTCGAGGTCATCAACATCCCGGGCGTGCAAAATCCACACTGCAAGCCATGGTTGTCCCAAAATGCCTGTTGCAGCGGATGCAGACCCCCTATGGACTCGAGTCCTTCCACCGTCATTAGTGCGTGGTGGTCCGCTTGCACAGCAAGCACCGTGCACGATTTGACCGGCACCCCATCCATCAAGACGGTGCACGCACCGCAACTGGTGGTGTCGCAACCGACGTGGGTCCCCGTCATCCCCAAGTTTTCTCTAATGAAATAGGCCAAGAGAGTGCGAGGCTCAGTCATGGCTTGGCGCGTTTCTCCATTGATGACAACGGTCACAAGACTAGATTCATTGGCATTTCTGTGCTCCACGAATGTTCCCTTCCTTTCCTTAACGAGGACTTAGGCGATGCTTTGGTTCGCAACCTGCCACTCTTGGTGAATTTGCGCCAGCCCTCGTTGCACATAAACTCTCACCATGGATCGCTTGTATTCCTCACTGCCGCGGCGATCGCTTTGTGGGTCCCCTTCCTGTGCTGCCACTTGCGCCACCTCTTTGATGAGCTCAGGAGTCAACCGATGGCCGATCAGCAAAGCCGCCGCTTTTTTGGCTGCTAGAGGGATCGATCCCATCGCAGCCAACCCGATCCCCGCCTCAGAGACAGTGCCGTCGTCTGTCAAGGAAGCCGTCACGGCCACCCCAACCACTGCAAAGTCGCCCACTTTGCGTTCCAATTTGAAATAATGTCCAAATACTAGGGAGTCCGCCAACGGTGCAGGCACAATAATCTCAGTCAACAGCTCCTGCGGTTCTAGCGCCGTGGTGTAGACATCGACAAAAAAGTCGTGAAGAGCCACCAAACGCTGTCGTTCATGGCTGGCCAATTGAACAGACGCTTTAAGCGCCAAAAGCGTGGCGCCCCAATCGGCAGCAGGATCTGCATGGGCCAGTGAACCTCCCATAGTGCCGCGGTTCCTCACTAGAGGGTCAGCAATCCATGGCGCGGTTTGGGATAGTAAGGGATAGCGGTCAAATTGTTTTGAATCCAAAATTGCATGACGTGTAAGAGCTCCAATCCGCAATGCATCAGGAGATTCGTGTTGAGTGGCTAAATGAGGCACCTGGCCAATATCCACTAACATACCAGGGGCGGCTAGTCGCAATTTCATCATAGGGAGCAGACTTTGGCCTCCGGCCAAGACTTTCGCGTCGTCTCCATATTGTTCAAGCAATTCATATGTCTCATCCAAGGTATTGGGTGCAACATACGAGAAAGCGCTAGGAAACATATTGTGTCCTCCTAATAAAAACAATTTTTCAAGATTATTTCCAAATAAGGGAGAGGGGATTTCTGATTAAAAGCGACGCATCTCCAGACCATTATGGTCGCCACGGCAATGCCGTACGATACCCAATCCGGTATCATCCAGCCAACTTATCGGTATATCTTTTTAACACAGAAAATTTACTTTTCAGTTTTTGTCAAAGGTGGTACTATAGAAAAGTAACCATTTAATGGGATGCTGAAAAGAAAGGCCTCCAACCATGGATGTGCAAAAAAGCGCCCTTACCAACGATTTGGCCACAATAAAAAGCCGAGTACGCGAGCTTGAAACACTCATTATGCTAAACGCAAAGATCGCTATGCAGACAGACCTTGATGGACTATTGCAAACGATTGTGGATTGTGCGCGAGATTTGATAGGCGCTTGCATGGGCGGCCTTGTGGTTGTTAACCCCGAACGCTCCCAACCATTGCAATATTTCAAGGTCTCCGGCGTCTCTTCATCCAACCAGTTGCCCAGCGGCCACGGTTTGTTCATGGTGCCTTACCGCACCGGACAACCCGTACGCGTAGACCGAGTACGCAATACAATGCCAGCCATTCAACCGATAGGTCATCCCCAACTAGGGCCTTTTTTGGGAGTTCCTTTAAAAGCCCGGGACAAGCTATTGGGAAGCCTGTTTTTGGCCCAATCCCCCGCAAGCGCACCGTTTAGCCTTGAGGATCAAAATCTGCTATCAGCTTTTGCGACTCAGGCCACCATTGCCATTGACAATGCACAGGTCCGTGACAACCTGGAGTACATGAAAATTCTTGAAGAACGGGAACGCATTAGTCAAGGGTTGCACTCCTCAGTAGCCCAAGTGTTGTTTCTCCTCAAACTCGAATTAGAACGTTCTCGGAAAACTCCCGAAGCAGATTATCCCGAACTCATCGACCGTCTAGGTTTCATGCAGCAATTGGCTGAACAAGGCCTAAACGACATTAAAACCGCCATTTTTTCTCTGTCGGAACCCATCTCCACAACTCCTGACCTTTCTCGAGCGCTCCATCAAATGGTCGATAGCTTTGCCGGTACCAGTGGAATTGACAGCAAGCTCCTGATCAAGGGTTTGGTCCATAACATCCCCGAGCAGGTTGGACAATTGCTGACTAAAGTGGTTGGCGAGTCGCTCAACAACATTCAGAAGCATAGCCAAAGTCCCGTGGCGCTAATTTCCATCGTAGCGTATTCCCAATGGGTTATGGCTACTGTGCAAGATGCCGGCATCGGTATTCCCGCAGACATCCAAACGCAAATCCACATGCCATCCTCGCGGTATGGGCTGCGCGCCATGCAATCGCTCACCACCCATGCCGGCGGAACATTCACGATATTTATTAATGACGAAGGAGGTACTACGGTAAGGGTCGCCATTCCCTATGCCGCGCACCCATGACACGTTTTGTGGTTATTGACGATCATGAACTCACCCGACCGGCATCAAAGAGGTCCTATCGCAAGAGCCAGACTTTTCTCTGGTGGGTGAGGCCGCCAACGGCACCGATGGGTTGGAACTGATTCAGAGACTGCAACCCGATGTGGCTTTGCTTGACGTTCGCATGCCGGGGCCGCAAGGACCCGCCATTTGTCAAATCGTCCGCGAGTTGTCTCTTCCCCCCCTCTGTATCATGCTGACCAGCTTCACCGATGACCAATTGTTGCAATCAGCCTTGTACAACGGTGCCCGGGGCTACATCATCAAAGACGTCACGGCCGATGAATTAGTGCGCCAAATTCGAGCCATCATCAACGGGGGCACCGGATTGGATCCTCGGGTAGCACGTTCAGTGGTGCGCTGGATTCGAGAAACACGGCACACGGCATCTGATCATGCGTTAAGTGCTCTTGACATCAAAATCCTCTCTTTAGTGGCAGAAGGATACACCAACCGGGAAATTGGTGATGCTCTAAACTTTTCGGAAAACACCGTGAAAGCCCACGTTAATACCATCACCAGCCATCTCCAAGCTAAAAACCGTGTCGAGGCTGCAGTCATTGCCTATCGCAATGGTCTAATCTAAAATCCCATGAAAAACGGGGTTGTTTCTGAGTACAGACAGTGCTCCCAAATCCCTCTGCGAAAGATCAGACGCTACAATTTTTTCGCCAGACGACTTTTCACGACGTCCATTGCCATTTCGTAACCCGGATGATTCATCTGCCGAACAATGGCCAGGTAAATGAGTCCTGAAAGCACGACCTGGCTCAGGGTCCACCCCATCAGTGCCCAAGTTCCGAGATGCAGCGGCGATATGAATATGTGTGCTAAAACCCATAGAGCCAACATGGCACCCGACGCCATTAGCAACGGAATCAGGGTAGTCTTGAACGCTTGTAGGTTGAGAATGTTTTTACGCAAAAGATTTCTGATGAGCAAGGTAGCATTAATCCAGTTGGCAATGCTGGTAGAAAGCGAAAGTCCTGCAGCTTGCCAGAGATGGACTAAAGTAAGATCACCGGCGACATTGCACGCGATCGCTATAATACCGTACCGGGCGGGTACGCGGGTATCTTTAGAGGCAAAGAACAGATTTTTTAAGTAAAATGTAATGCCAAACCCGGGAATTCCCAATCCAAACGCTAGCAGAGTCCTGGCGGTCAACTGCGTGGAACGGCTGGAAAAGGCTCCATGTTGAAAAATAATCACTAAAATGGGTATGCGTAGAGTCACGAACCAGACCGTGACGGGTGCGAGAACAAAAAGCGTCAGTTCGAACCCGCGAAGGGCTGTCTGACGGAAAGCTTGGTGTTCGCCTTGGCTATGTTGTTGGGACAACCTGGTCAGCAGCGGTGTGGTGATAGGTCCCAAGAGCATGGTAATTGGCACCTGAACCAGGGTATAGGAGTAGTTAATGGCGGCAATGCTCCCAGTAACGAGATAGGAGGAAAGGATGCGATCGACGATAATCTCAATACTGTTAACGGACACATTAATAAAATAGGGCAACGACATCCGTCCCATCGTTTTTAACAACGGATGATCGAAACTCCCTACCAGGTAGAGGCGAATGCGTGCCCGATGCAAGGGGGCAATCAGCAGGACCAACTGCATAATTGTAGCTATCGTAAACCCGACCGCCACTCCCATAATGCCCATGTACTGACTTAATGCCAGGATGCCCACAATGCGTATCACATTGATAAAAACAGGAATGGCGGCCGGCGCTGAGTATTGCTCCCGTTCCTGAAGAATGCCACTGAAAAATCCTCCAATCGCCTGAAACCAGAGTGTGGGCATAACAACACGGGCCATCTGGATGGTGAGCCGCAGTTCGTGCGGATTAAATCCCGGGGCTACCCATCGGGTAAGGATTGGCGTATAGACTTCAGCAAAAATGCTTAACCCCAAGACAATAACAGAAATGGCAGCGAAGGCTTGGTTGATAAATACATTGGTCGATTCTGGCGAATACCGGGCATCCGCTTCGGCCAATAAAGGCACCGTGGTAACGGAAATAGCTCCACTGATGGCGCCGAAGAAAAGATTGGGAATCAGAGAGGCGATAAGCCAGGCATCGTTGGTAGCACTAGTTCCAAATACGAGTGCCATGGTGAACTGCCTTATCAGCCCCCCGAGTTTTGATAGGACGGCAAAGAAAAAAATAATACCTGCTGAACGTCGAAGGCTTGCCCTTGGCGGGGTCTGGCCGTGATTGCTGCCCAAAATGTCTCCCTCCGTCGTTGTGCGGATGAACAGATGATCCAAGTCTACCAAAAGACACTCACTCCAAGTGGTCCTTGGATCAAGGCTAAGAAGCCTACCAGACTGCAGGTTATTTAGACACCAGCGTTGATGCCGACCCACCCGGCTCCACAAGATATCATGGACCATGAGGAGCCCCCATAGCAATGAGAACACCCCTAAGGAATCTGAAAACCAAGCGCATTGCCTTATAGCTCAACTGCCTAAAGCAGTCAAGTCTCTAAACCAGGCTCCGCCGAGAATCCACAAAACACCGCTAGGAAGTCGAGAGCGAGTCCACCTAGTCGTTGATCCCGGACCGATCGTGGGGTATGTTATGGAAAAAGGATGATTCCAATGAATGAGGGCGAACCCCACTTTTCCGCGCGCCAATTCATCGACTATATTTGCCGGGCGCGCAATATTGAGCGCGAAGACTTTGGCATTAGGCCAGACGTGATTATCTCCTATCTTGGAGGATTTCAAAAACAGTCATCGCATTGGGCAATGCGTTCTCCACCTGCTCAGTTCTTCTCCGGCAATATCGTTCAGAATCAGGCCGCCACCATGATGGCCGGCCCCATAGGCGCACCACATGCCGCCAGCATCATGGAAGAACTGAAGGAACTTGGAGCTGAACGGCTGTGGGTCCTAGGCTATGCGGGCAGCTTGTCACCCCAATTCCCTTTAGGCGCATTAGAAAATCTATCGCGCTCTCTGGGGGGGTGTTGTCCGCTAGGAGCGAACACTTTTACACGCTTTGAATTGTAGTCCGTTGTCGCATGTCTTAGCAGTCTGACGTACATTTTGTTGTTTTTTCAGGTAGGGACCTTTAAAAGGTCAACAATCCGCGGACCAAGCTTGTAATTTTGGGTATCCGTATTTGGTGATTGATTTAGTTAAGGCCAGTTATGTAATTACGAGGCCGACGACACGACGACGTTATCCCTCGCCGTCACCGTTAAGGTCGATGGCCCTGCTTTGGCCGATGTCAGCGCTAATTCAGGGATGGGGTAGACCGTGACCTTTCCAGTGGCCGTCGAATGAACGTATAATGTTCGACCCTCACCCAAGCGCACGACATCACCAGATGCCAAAACTGCCGTTGGTTCGTTGTTAACGAGATCGGGACCGGGAACCACCACCGCTTTGCTGCAAGTACCCGACCCAATCGGGTAGATCGACAATTGCACATCGGGCCACGACTTTCCGTCCCCCTTGCGCCTCTTGAGCGACGCGGGCTCCGTCATGGTCCACAGATAGACATTGGTTGTATCTGCCGTCAGATTGACCCGCGCTAGCGATGGAGCATCGTGAAGGTCAAATGGCCCAGTGAATTGCAATGTGTCTCGATGAAAGTACAGAAGTTCGTGATGAGTCACTAACGTGAAGCTCGTCATTGACCGGGGTTCCGGTCCATAAGACGTTCCGTGTTTGAAAAAAGGCTTCAGGTTCGTTTTCTCCATCACAGAAAGCACGACGACAAGCGTCTTTGAGTCTTGGGTAAAGGTCGGCGTCGCTAGCACCTGTGTTTCGGGTGGTAGTGTTGGCAACGGAAAGTAGTAACTGCTAAGGCCAGTATCACCTTGTACCGCTGTGAAATGAACGCCGACGGACATTTCGCGTGGTGCGCCGTGTAGTGTCACGAACGTCAGTGTCTGTCCGTCGGGAGATAGCAGCGGTACACCTGTCAGCTCGGTCGATAGCGTCGTCAAAGTCAACTTGCCGGTCTTTTCAGAGATCATGCCTGCTTGGAGTACACGACCGGTTATCCCGGTGTTCCCATTGGCAAGTCCATAGAGGAAGAACCGGCTCGGCTTCCCGGATGAACCCATCGTATCATTGGCTGTAACGCTGGTCATTCTGAGATCCTCCTCCTATCAATGACCCTGTCGAAAGGGTTACTTTCAGCATAGAGCTCAAAACCGACACTGGGCCAACAGGAATCCAACACTTTTTAAACGCCGAAAATGCAGACAACACAACGGATTGCGGCCCAAATGTCCGCAAGATCCCGCTATGATCCTCACGACTTGGAACAAAACGTAGGGAGGCAGATTGTCACGAGGCGGTGGGAGACTGGGCGTCCGGAATGCGAAGACAATACGCGGCGGCGCGGTAGGTCACTAACCACCGGGGTTGCCGCGGATGAGGTTCGAGGACTTGGCGGATCCGGTGAATATGGCATGGCGCGGCCGTACCGTATTGCCCGCCCCACCTCTCCCGTGCTTTTGTTTTAAGGGACAGCCGATCACCATATGGTATGGTAGACCGCAATGCCCGTCTATTGTTTGATGAAGCAATCGAGTACAACTGCTAGTCGCCCAAAAGCCCAGAATTTCACTGTTTCAGGAAACACGGTTCCAATGATGCGTACGGATCTGCTAGATCACCCTACGGAGCATCCCGGTTCTTCGCAGGGCCTCTTCGGAATACGTCTCTCATGCTATAATTGGGATCTCGTTGGCTTGCCCTATCCCGGATGCGTACGGGCAAACTGGCTCCACGAAGCCTCATCACGAACCCCGACATGTGCTCGGCAAAAAGGCAACGCGCTTAATATCGCCGATGACCGAGGCGTGTAATCCGGTTCTAACAGCAGAGGATTAAACCAATATACCGCGCTCACGGCATTAGCAATCTGGGGGAAATATTGTGTCACTCGCCATGCTTCACCGGTGTCAAACCCGTCTGAAGCTACGACAAAAATGGTGCGTGTAGTTAACAAGGCACGGTACAGATGCCACAACTGAGAAAATGCCCATCCCAACCGAGTACCGCCTCCTAGTTCACCCTTTTCGATGACTGGAGGCCCGCCAGGCCCAGTCTGTTTCAATTTGCCGGTAACGCACTTCAAGTCGGTGCTACAGACAAATATCTGTACACGTGCGCCGACGCGCATCAGATCCCACACCAATCCCAAATAGAACGGAGCATACTCTCTCATGGAACCCGACACGTCAACCAACGCCACCACCCTCGGTCGATCTGGCTTGTGGCGCCGGCGGGGCCACGTGATGGCTTCGCCCGCATGACTAAGGCTATCGTGTAGAATCTTGCGCCAATACCATTCCGAGCCCTGGTTTTTACGCCAGCGCGATCCCCTCGGGTATCCCCATTCTTTTACGACCTTTCGAGTCGATTCCCGCAAAGATCCATAGTTGACCTCAGAGCTAGGATAGAGCGGATAGTCTTTGCCCCATTGCGGGCTATAGGCCAAAAGAGCTCGATAGTGAGGATCTGCGGTGGGAACGAAGGAATTAACCACCGGTCCTGTCATAGAAGACGAAGTTGGTCTCAGCACTGCCTCTTTCATGTGAAATCGTGCCCCGCCGATTTGAAAATATCGATCGAACAACGTTTCAAAGATCTCCCATTGCTGAGGTGCTTTAGCATAAATGATGCGCCACTGGATCATTGTCTCCTGCCAATCGGGCGTCCTGAAGCGCGTCACCACTTCGATGGCGCTCCGGGTTTCCACCACGCCTGCCGAAAACCCATGAAGGCGCAGATAACGGGTAAATTGCGCAACACTACGTTTAATATCGGCGATCCACCCGCCAATCGTCAATTCATCCGCCATAATGTTTTTAGCCCGTATCCCTCCACAATGCGCCAATCCTCATGCGTCTTGATTACGGCGCTTAAAGTCCAGCGGATTATCGCCTCCGACAAGGCCTGTTGCCCGACCTCTGCTACCGTACTCGCCCAATCAATCGATTCTGCAATTCCCGGCGGTTTTACCAGATCCCATCCTCGCAACCGTTTAATCGCCAGTACAATCTGCGCCGCCAAATCCGATGACAATTGGGGGACTGTCGCTTCCAGTATCGCCGTTTCGCGATCTACGTCAGGGTAGTCCAGCCAGAGATACAGGCAGCGACGAGATCGGAA
>JAJYHT010000096.1 GCA_021784595.1 Bacillota bacterium
TGCTGTACCATTTCCGATACGCTCTGCTGTGGTCCGGTCAGTGCCCCCAGTCCCGCATATTGCAGGGGTTCGGAGACCGATGACCAGGTACCCATGGCAACCCGCGTCAAAGATTGCACCGCCGCCACCGGGCCCGCCAAATATCCGAGCCGCCATCCGGTCATGGCATAGGTCTTGGAAAAACTGTAGACCGACAGGGTGCGCTCAGGTGCCAAGCGCGCTGGAGATAACGGTTCGCGTTCGAACACGATTTGGTCATAGACTTCATCGGAAATAATCCACAGGTCGTGACGTTTTGCAAACGCGACCAAATTCTCGACTTGTGGTGTTGTCAACACACGTCCCGTGGGGTTACCAGGAAAATTCAAAACAATGGCTCGTGTGTTGGCGGTAATGCACCGCTCCAAATCATCCAGCTGCGGTTCATAGCTGCCCGATTGCAAAGGATATGCCACGGGTTCGATACCCAGGCTAATCATCCCTCCCAGATAATCTGGCCATCCCGGGTCCGGAACCATCACGGCACCACCCCGGCCGGCAGTTCCCAAAAAAGACAGGAATAGGGCGGGCAGGCCTCCGGGGGTAACCAAAATTTCTTCAGGAGATCGCACCACACCGTTCACGCGCCGAATCTTCTCACTTAGCGCTGCACGGAGAGAAGGAATACCCTCGGTAGCGGTATAGCGATTGTGTCCTTGATGCGAAGCCTCTACATACGCATCAAGGATATGGGGAGCGGGTGGGAAATTGGGTTCCCCCGTTTCTAAGCGAATCGTACCGGGTTTAGCCAGTGCCAAGTTTAATATTTCTCGAATGCCGGATTGCGTTAAATTCGACGGAAGATCCCAATGCATGCTGTATGGCCCCTTATGTTGGACTGCGCTTATCACTGCGACGTTGCTGGCAAACTTCGGTGACTCGTAATCGCAGTTTATCATAGTGATGCCTCCGCTAAGGGCATAGCCATGAATTTTTCGGCTATTTGCAAAAGGTGGCTCAATGAGCGACAGACGTAGCGGGTGGAATCAGGTTCCTGTGCAATATCAGTGGTGTTCCATAAAGCGCGGACGCCGCATTGTGAAAAATATGATGGAATGCGGAACTTGCACATACAAACGGGCTGGGATGTTTCGCACTCATCAAATCAATCATCAGGATGGAAGAGTCGGGTCAAACTGGCTTGACCAGCGCTGCGCCCACGGGCTCATCATCTTCCTCAATCAATGTGTGGATGAGATCGGCCAGGGCAGCCAACTTATCAGCCGGCAGGTCGTCAATCACCCGATGCAATTGTTCCCAAGACAGAGCCACGTGCATCACCTCTGGCCACATTTTATCACGGCATTGTGCCCCCGCCCGCGGCCAACACGGACGATGGACGAATTTTCTGCCTAATAACCGGCCCATTTGCATTATAAGGTTGCCCGGAAAACTGGTTGACCTTCGTCTTTTTGGCAAGGATTTAACCTACGGACCATCATCGCCAATTCACGCGACTACGGCCCGCCGTCCACCCGACAGTTCTGCCGCGATTGCAAGAGCAGAGTGGATGGAGTCGAGATTTTGGTATGGGGTGACGATGGGAAGGAGCCGCTGAGCACCAGACCCCAACTTTTATTGGCTATTTTAAAGCTACGATTGGATGGTCTTCTGCTTCATCTCGACGGATTTGGCCTACGGGAGTGATCGCAGTAGCGTCTGCACTTGACCATGGTTCGTAGGGCCCGTCGTCGGCGGATTCCAACCAGCGGCAGGTTCGCGCGCCGTCAATACGAACCGCATATTCCAACCTTGGCCGGTCGTGCTGAGAACGGAAGAGTGAGCCAAAAAACGAGGAAATCCAACCACATTTTGCACATAACCCTTTTATTCTCCCCCGATAACTACTCGTTAAACAATTGGTCGATGGACGCTTTCGAGCCCACGGTTGCTAGATAGCCCATTTCTATAATCTCCCCAATTCTCTCAAAAACCGTATGGCCACTCAATTCAATCCGCAAATCCAAGTGGGGCATCAACAATCTCGATTGGCGCAATAGACTGATTTCCCGTATCATGACGGCCATGCTTTCCACCAACACTTGAAGCGCATGCGGTCGCGGCGAGGGCAATTGCCAACGGGCAGGCTCGTCAATCCACAGACCCAAGGCGCGGTCGGCTCCGACCATTTCTGCCACGTCCAGGGGATAATCGTCGCCGACGCCGCCGTCAACCAGCACTTGGTCGTTTAACACGATCGGTGGGAAAAACCCCGGAACTGATGACGAGGCCCGCACCGCCGTGAATAAATTTACGGTGTCATCTCCCATTAAAAACCCTGGTTTGACAATCTCTGGCCTCGCCCCAAACACCACAGGCGCCCGATCGGTCAGGGAGGTGGCAACCACCCATAACGGGCGCGGAACCGAACTCACAGTATACTTTTCTAGATAGGGCGCAATCTTTTGCCACAACGGCGCCCCATCAAGCAAAGCTTCGGGCAGGCGATGCTGCGTCAACAATTGCCCCCCAATATTGCGCCAGCTTACCGGCACGTCGCGGCGCGTCAGTGAAAGGGCCATCTGCATCAATTGCGAGGATGGCAGCCCGGCCGCCCATAGGCTCCCTATGATAGCCCCTGAAGAAGTGCCCACCACTAAATCAGGTTGGCACCCCCATTCCTCCAGGGCTTGCAAAACTCCAATCGCAGCCGTAGCCCAAATCCCGCCTCCACTTAACACTAATGCTACCCGCAATATCCGTCGTACCTCCTAAGTCATCTTACGCAATAGTACCAAAGAATTTTCCCACTTTCCTGGTTGCTCTACAATCGTACATTGTTTAATATGTATTAAACAAACCTAACTAACAAAGAAGGGCTCATCTTGGAGTCTCCCGCATCAAACCTCATCGAACGCTTTGGGGTGGATTTTGAGCAATCGGGATCGACACGCAGCCTGGGCCGCGTGTTTGCCGCACTCTTGGTGGCCGAAGAGCCTCAAACGTTAAATGACTTGGCGGCCACCCTTCAGGTCAGCAAGGCCACTATCTCTTTGACCTTAAAGCAAGCCTTGCAGGCCCAGCTCGTCGATAAAGTCACCAAGCCTGGGGACCGCCGAGATTATTGGGAAGTTCCTGATGACGTCTGGATTCGCACCACATTGTCCCAGTTGCACTTGCTCACCCGATGGAAGCTGCTGGCTTTCAGCGGCATGCGGCAATTGCCTGACTCGGCGCTTCATGCTCGCCAGCGTCTTAATAAAATGATTGCATTTTTTGAGATGGTGGAAGCGCGATTTGCGGACTGGGAAGCAGAGTGGAGTCAGAACCGTGATTGAGATGAGTCAGTTGAGCAAGACCTTTCGGGGCGGTCGCGGCATTTTTGATATTACCTTGTCCATTGAAAAAGGTGAGGTGTTTGGATACCTAGGACCCAATGGGTCCGGAAAATCCACCACTATCCGCTGCCTAATGGGATTTTTGCGGCCAGACCAGGGTACCGTGCGCATATCCGATCGGGATCCCTGGACCCAGGCCAAAACACTGCACCAAATTATCGGATATCTTCCCGGCGACGTGGCGCTTCCCGAAAATATGACCGGATCCCAATTTTTAGGTTGGATGCGCAGGTTGCGCGAACCCGCCAATCCTTTGTGGTCTGGTCGGCTCTTGGACCGTTTTGATCTGAAACCGGAGCCCTTGATTCGCCACATGTCCAAAGGAACACGTCAAAAGCTGGCTTTGGTGGCGGCATTTGCCCACGATCCAGACATCTTGATTTTGGACGAACCCACATCGGGACTCGATCCCCTGATGCAACAGACCTTTATTCAATGGCTGCGGGAAGAACGCGACCGCGGCAAGACCATCTTGCTCTCCTCACATCAATTTGCTGAAGTCGATCGCACCTGTCATCGGGTGGGCTTTCTAAAAGAAGGACGGTTGGTGGCAAAAGACAGCATTCAACATCTGCGCCAGCAGGTCCGGCAAGTGTTTGAGATTAGGCTGTCCAACCCCGCCGACCTAAGAGCCCTTCCAGGACCGGACTGTGAAGTCGTAAAAGTGGATGATTGGACTGCCACCATCACCGTGCATGGTTCTGTGGATCCGCTGCTCAAGCGTCTGGCTGCCATCTCGGTGCATTCATTGCGTGAACAGACGGAAGAACTGGAAAATACATTTTTAGAGCTCTACCGGCACGATGAGGGGGAGGTTGAGGCATGAAGGGATCAGCGGTCCTGTTGGCTTGGCGCCAACTGCAAAAACCTGCTTATGGTTACGCAGCGGCAATAGCCGCCTACATTTTGCTCTTGGCCTGGCTCTACCCTTCGGTCGCCACCAACCCGGCGGTCACCCGATTGATGCATTCGCTGCCCCCTGCCCTGCTCAAATTGGCAGGCATCTCGTCAAACTTTTCCACTTATACCGGATATATGGCGAGCGAATTTTATTCCGTCATCGACATCTGGGTGTTGATGTGGTTTGTCGTAATGCAGGCCACACAACTAATGGGTGCGCCCCGACAAAATCATTCCCTGCAATGGTGGCTGTCCACTCCGACCAGCAGAACCGAGTGGGTGCTCGGACAGGCCCTCGCTCTGGGTGCCGCACTCTTGCTCTTAACCGGTGTTGCCACCGGCGCCGGCATCTTGGGCGCTTGGTGGTGGAATGGCGGACATTTGCATTGGGCCGCCTTTTTATGGCTGAATTTCATCGCCTTAATGGTCTCAGCGCTGATTGCCGCCTATAGCCTCATGTTGTTGACTGTCGTGCAGACCCCAGGCTGGCCGCTTAGCATTACGTTGGTACTCTATGGCATGAACCTCATCGGGGGATTGAGTGCAAAACTGGCTTTTTTGTCCAACTGGTCCGTGTTTGGCATCTATCAGCCTGGCCAAATTGTGGCCGGGGCTACGCCCACCGCGTTTGCCATGGTGGGCTTTGTAGTCGCCATTGGCCTCTTTGTGACCTTAGCCTGCATTCTCTTTAACCGTCAAGACCTCGCGTTGTAGGCTGAGCCATCCCCAGCTTTTGCCAGCGCCACCCTGCCGCACCCGGTGCCATTGGGATGCCTGCCCAGCCCCAACTGGGTCCGGTTTTCGTCATGTGCCCATGGGTGTGAAGCGTGCGGTTCGATTGGCTGGTCGCGAGGTCGAATCCCAGGTAAGCTTTGAGTGCCTTGCGCGGGCGAACCGCGCTAACCGCAGGCCATAAGGCCAAGAAGAACGGCGCCAAAGTCAGCGCTGAATGGACAAAATTTTTTGACGCGTCTAGACCTCACCAACTCCGCTCGCCAACTTTGGACACTCTCAACGCAAAATGCCGTTGCATAAACCGAGTGCTCCGGGATCTGCAAACGGCCGGGTTGCTAATCATCCAATCCCGCAAGGATCCCCGACATCAGGATTTCCCTAGCAACCTTTACCTCACGATTTGTCTGGTGCACTGCAGCCCCTCAAACTCGTTTTACAGCGCCACTCTTTCCGCAAAAGGCGGTTATATGGTGCCGCAGCCCACGGATTGTGACTCTTTAGCCTGGAAATACTGTGCCAACACTTCGTGTTGAATGGTTATCCCCGAGGATCATTCAGCTTTGCAAGAGCCAGGCGGGAAGTCGCTCGGGCAATGCCGAATTCGCCCACAGTGTTTTAATCCCCTGACGGCGCGCGGCCAAAAACTTCTCTCGCTGAACGTGCGGGCCAAAAGCGGCCACGTGAGCCACATCGGACACTTGCGACAAAATGACCTCGGTCACCAAGCTCAAATCTAAGAGAACATGGGTGGGCTGCAGGTCTGCCAGCAAACCCAGAAATTCTGCAGATGAGGTAGTGATTTTGGTTTCCACACCGGTCCCCTGAGCCAGGGCTTGCACCCTCGCGGCAAAAAACAAATCCTGCACCAATGCCACCATCATAAAGATGCATCCCCCTTTGTCGGCGTCTTCCGAACTCCCACGCTCACCTTGGGACACCATTTGGCCACGGCGCAGTTTTCACAACGCGGGCGCACCGCGAAACAGACTTGTCGTCCATGCAAAATCAACCAATGATGGGCCTGCGACCAGGTTTTTTTAGGCAACAGCGCCATCAAATCGGCCTCAGTAGCTTCTGGAGTTTTGGCCTCACTCCAGCCCAACCGATGCGCCAAGCGAAACACGTGGGTATCCACCGCAATGGCATCCACGCCAAAGGCGTTGGACAAAACCACATTAGCCGTCTTTGGCCCCACCCCAGGCAATGTCAACAGTGTTGGGCGATCTCGAGGAACCTCGCCATGAAACGTTTGGGCCACCATGGAGGCCGTGGCCGCCAAATTTCTGGCCTTGGTGTGAAACAATCCGCAATCGCGAATTAAATCTTCAATCTCCTCTACCGAAATCTGCGACAGGGACATGGGATCCGGATAGCGAGAAAAAATTCGGGGCGTAATCATGTTTACCCGACGGTCAGTGCATTGGGCGGACAGCATGGTGGCAACTAAAAGTTGCCACGGGGTGTCATGGACCAACTCCGTCGTAGGATGGGGATAGAGCTCCTCCAACACGCGTAAAATGGGGCGAACGGCGCGCCGCTTATTCATTGATTGAGTTCGTTTACTAATTGGTTGACCTGCTCCACATGGCCGGCCACCTTGACCCGACGAAACACGCTACGCACAACACCCTCAGCGTCAATCACAAAGGTGCTGCGTTCAATTCCTAAACTGACTTTGCCATACAGATTCTTTTCTTTGTAGACACCGTAAAGCCGACATACTTCTGCCCCTTCGTCCGACAATAACGGAAAAGGCAATTGGTATTTAGCAATAAATTTTTGATGGCTGGCCAAACTGTCGGTGCTGATGCCCAACACATCAGCCTTCACCTTGTGAAACTGGCCGATCGCATCACGAAAATCACAGGCCTCTGTAGTACAGCCAGGGGTATTGTCACGCGGATAAAAATAGAGCACCACCACATGACCCCGCAAGTCTTTAAGGTGAACAGGACCGTTGGTGCCTGGCAATGTGAAGTCAGGCGCCAATTGGCCGACCATTTCATCTACAGTTTGCGTTCTCAACCATATCCACTCCCTTGAAAACAAGAATTTTTTCATCCGTGTGAGTAAAGCCTGGCACGACCCGCATGACGGGTCGCCTCAATTCAACCGATCGCCTGCCGCCGTCGTCCCCATGAAAGGAAAAACTACTGCGCCACCACATGAATGTCCAGTGGCAATGCCGACAAGATTTTCGGTCCCTTAGGCGTCAGCCCCACCACATCCTCCAGACGAACCCCGAACTGCCCCGCAAGATAAATTCCGGGCTCCACGGAGAAAAAAGCCCGGTCCGGCAACACCAGCATGTTGCCTTCCATCATGGAAGGCGGCTCATGCACGGAAAGGCCAATGCCGTGTCCTGTGCGATGCACAAAATATTGGCCAAACCCTTTGTCGGAAATGATCTGCCGACTTGCCCGGTCCACTTCTTGTGCCGCAATGCCGGAACGAGCGGCACGCACGCCCGCCTCGGCAGCCTCTTTAACGATGGCGTGGATGGTGATGAATTCCTCGCTGGGTGCCCCGAGATAGGCCACGCGAGTCATATCGGAAGCATATCCGTCTTTGAAGCAGCCAATATCTAACAGTACGGGTCCTGGACGAATTGCCGTATCGTCTGACGCGTGGTGGGGAAGCGCGCTGTTGGCTCCCGCGGCCACAATGATGAATGCTTCGCGGTCCGCCCCATTTTCCATGAACGCGCGCCGAATAATGTCTTCTAACTCCAATTCGGTCATGCCCTCTCGAATCGAGGCGAAAGCTTTTTCCATAGCTCGGTCATTAATCCACTGCGAGGCCTCTAAACGCGCAATTTCTTCATCGTCTTTGACCATGCGCATGGGTGCCATCAGTGTTGAAGCCAAGTGCAAGCGGTGACGGTCAGCGGTCAAGTCAAACAGCAATTGGCCATGATCAAATCGTGCATCATCAGATACGTAAAGTATCTCGGCATTGGGCGCCATGCGCGCCAAGGCCCCCTCCAGCGCCTTGAACGGACCATCCTGGTCCGAAAACTCTACCACTTCGACTCCCTCTGGCATATGTTCTCGAGCATCCTGGGCATTGACCGACGGAATCACTAAATGGGCATGATCCCCACCAATCCACAAAAAAGTTAACCGTTCATCGGCATGCGGAGACCAATCCACGGCATAGCGAAAATCGTCGCCGGGACCTAAAACCAGCACCGCATCGCTCATCGCCAACTGCTGCTGCACGTGATGCAACCGCGCCATAACGTACCCTCCGTCCAGCAAGATAATATCTTTCATGGTACCACAAAACCGAAGGAACCAAACCACCGCCATCACGCAGAACCCTAGCCAGCGAAAAGTGGCAAAACCCATGGCCTACATTGGAGGGTTTTTCCACTCGGGTATGTTATACATAATGATGCGCTCATCTCACTCTTTTGATTGATCCCAAGAGTTACCCCAGGTCCTATGAGCATATGGAAACGCTATCTTAAGCATGGTGACACTAAATTAGGGAGGTAACGAGATGAATCGGGACCAGCCCGCTTGACGTGCTGGTTAACGTGGGGACATGGTCCGCCAAAGGCGTGGAGCAATGGCGATTCGGTAAAATCCCCTATTTAGAGCGGGTGATACGGATGAACTTAGCCTAGATCAATGCACTGCGGATTCAGATGCAACACGTCGCCCGCATCATGGACCTGAAAGCCTCATGGACGTCATATAACTCCTGGAGACGTGTCCCCGGCCGACCCATTTTGTGCGGCGTTCTCTCCACAGTGCAAGGCAACACTGCCCGCCAGAGTAGGGCCTAAGGCTCTCTGGAGCTCATGGTTTTGGGCTGCATTAAGTAAGGACCAACAGCATCATCGATTGTTCGCTGTGCCAGGTTTGCATCCTTCCCTCCGTCCAGCTTGCGCATTCCCCGATCCTGCACGACAGAATCGAGTCAAGTGAGGTGTCTCTTGAAGCCGTCGTGCTGTTCTCCCCTATCTATCACGGCGTAGGGACAACTATTCCCGACAACCGCAATGCCACCCTTCATTGTCGTGCCCCAACTTGGTCACTGGGGTGTTGCACGAGGGGCACACAACGGGTGCCCAAGTTCTCGCCCAGGGATAATAGAACAGCAAAAATGGCCACCGGTCCGTTCTTTGCTGCACCGTCGCCTCGATGGATACCACCGGAGCCAGGTACAAGACGCTTTGATCCAACGAGACCTCAGCAACAATGTTGTAGGAACGAGCGATATCCTCGCGTCGTCGATCCCAATCAGTTTGGGTGGCAATGATTTTTTCTTTAAGGCGTTGTACTCTGGATGCGTCAACCGCGTTTTGTAGTTGTTGACGCAAGGTCATGAGCGTGGTCTGATAGTATCGGTCACTCTGATCCTGTTCTTCTTGCTGTTGCACATGATATTCGCGCTGGAGCTCGTCTATTCTTTGATTAATTTGCCGTGACACCACTTTCGCCGCCTGTTGATAACTCTCCGCCAATGAGTGCAGTGGCTGAAGACGTCTTAGGCTGGGTTGTTTAGTATCCTGGGCCAAATCGGTGGCAGGATCCACGGCAAACCATTGAGCTTCCAATGAGGGCAATAACGAGGTGATATCCGCCAACAACCCACAATCAATCAGCACCGAAACAATTTCCTCCACCAATTCAGCCATCTGGTAGACAACATGAAATCGAAATAATACCGCGCTGCCTTCTTCTACAGTCCAAGAAACTACCTGCGGCGGTCGACACTTTACGAAGTGAATCAGTTTAGCCACCTTTTCACTCAGCGATCCCGGCACTTTGATGTCAGGCATCGGCACCCAGCGGACTAAGGTTTTTCCCTGCTGCCGGGATACTTGTTGAATCTCTTCGAATAGCGGCGTCCCTATCGACACCAGTTCGCAATCGAGGCGATCTTGAGCCACCTCCACGTCAAATGTTAGGCGCCGCAAGTCTCCTTCGGGTCCCAACACATCGTAAATTCCCCAGTCAATCTCCTCTACCGTAGCACCTTGTTGAACGAACGTCCCCAACACGAATTCCGCAATCACTGATCCTGGCCTCAGTTTCTTCAGGGACGGGGTTTTCGCCTTAATCATCGGCCATCATCTCTGTGAACAGCTTGTTGTCAATGTTCTGTACCTTTTGGTAGTGTTCCTTGGCGTGGACCAAAGCATTGCCCAAGTTCTCCATCCCCAGAGCAACTTGATTATCGTCTCCAGATTCCCTCCATACTTCCCACACCCAATCCTCAAAATCCCGCGAATCGTCCAAAGCTCCTAGAATCATGTCTAATTCCCCCACCACCAACTGAAACATATTAATTTTTGCGTCCAAGATATGGACAATATGCTGTTCAAGGGTTCCTCGAGCCACCAAATTGTACACATTCACTTCATGGTCCTGCCCAATCCGATGAATGCGTCCGATCCGCTGTTCAATCCGCATCGGGTTCCACGGAATATCGAAATTGACTAGACGATGGCAAAACTGGAGATTGCGCCCCTCTCCTCCCGATTCTGTACTGACTAAAACCGGAGCACCGGTACGAAACCGTTCAATTGAGGATTCTTTTTCCGATCGCGTCATCCCACCATGAAATTCCGTCACCTCGATTCCAGATTCACGAAGGAATGTGGCCACGGCTTTTTGTGTTTCGATAAATCCTGTAAACACCACCGTTTGTTGTTGTCCGGCCACTAATTGCGCCAAATGCCGCATCTTTTCGGAGGTTCGGCCATTTTCCGCCAGAGCCATTAATTCGCTTAATGCATTCTTCTCGGTCTCGGTGTCTCCTGTCGCCTCAGCCATTTTGCGCAGGGTGGGTACCAAGCAAGGGCCACTGCTCCCCGCTTGTCGCAATAGGTTTTTCCATACAAATGGGTGCACGTGCGCTCGGTGAGTGGCATGATGTGCCACCTGCTGTTTGACAAAAAGAGACAAGCGAGCGTACAGTACGGCCTCTTCCCCACTTGGCGTTACGGTGATGGTTTCCGCGGTGCGCCCAGCTTGAATGACGCCCGTGGTGCTGCGCCGATTCCTTATCATTACACTTTGAATCAAGCGTTTCAGCTCGTCCACATTTTTTGGCTGCAACGGATCGGAGTGGCTGACAAACTTCTTCTTATACTCTGATGCCGTATGTAGTTGACCGGGCCTCAACAACGTAATAAGGTTGAACAGCTCATCCATACTGTTTTCCACGGGAGTGGCGGTCAATAGCAAAATGTACTTTTTCTTGAGTTGGTTGATGAATTTCCAGGCCTGCGTGTTTCGATTCTTCAGGTGGTGCGCCTCATCCACGATTACCAAATCATACGCGTGAGCTAAAATTTGGGACCGATGCGGCTCTCTTTTGGCTGTCTCTAAGGAAGCCACAATATAGGGCAAGGTTTGCCAGGAATTGCTCGTCGATTTAAACTCCGCACTATCATGGCTGACAAAAGGAAGGTCAAACTTGCGAATCATCTCCTCTCGCCACTGTTCTCCCAGCGATGACGGTGTCAAAATCAGCGCCGTCCGAACTAAGCCACGCATGCGGTATTCATTAAGAATAAGTCCGGCCTCAATGGTTTTGCCCAATCCAACTTCGTCACACAGGAGTGCCCGGCCGCGCATTTGACGCAATGCGCGCTCGGCCGTGCGGATCTGGTGCAAAAAGGGGCTCAGATTTCTTAATGTCTGTAACGACAATAGGGTGTCAAAGCCCCTACGCAAAGATAATTGCAGTCCTAATTCATGCAATGCCGCAGAATGCTCGCAATCTGAAGTGAGATTCGCCAAGGGCTGCAAAATGGCGGCCGCCGCCGCATGATCAAAGCGAATTGCAGCCCCTGGCGAGTCAGCGCTGGCAGTTATTGGTTCCCCGTTGCCCGTTCCTAAAATCTGGCGGGGAGAATACATCCGAAAGCAGGCTGATGCCGCCCCTGGGGTGGCCTTAGATTGAGATCGGACACCAATGCCCTTAGGCCGATCGATTCCAGTATTGTCCCCACGCTCAAGGATCAGCACGTCTCCGGTTGGCCCCAATAACCGCTCTAATGCTGCTCCCAATCCAGGGCCTGCCATGATGTTTTGAGAACGATCGATTTGGCATAAGGTGACCGTGTCCTTGGGAGCGCTAGATTTGGACTTTCGACCACTCGTTGCCCCACCCCATTCCGCACCAACCAATTCCATCTGAATCAGCCCGCCATCGGGTATGTCGTGAAAGAGCTCGTCATGCATCGCGTCTAAATCCAGCACGTCGATTTCCAGCAAGTCCCGGGAGATGCGCAATATATAGCGTGGGTTTTCGGTTGGTTGTGTGATGGACACCGCAATAATTCCTCCTGAGTTCCGAATACGAATGAATGTAGCAAGCCGATACTCCTATTTCTCTATCTTACAATGGTTGGAACAGAGGAACCAACAATTTTCGCCAATCGAAGGCAGTCGAACTCCCTGCTAGTATTCATTGCGCGTGACCCTCTTTGATAAGGGACAGCGCTTGGGGCAACTGATGCAAGCTGGTTTGCCGTTTGGCGGGAAAAATCTACATGCTGGCTCGCGCACTGGTTCGTAGATGAATAGGGTTAATCTTCTTCACCCGACTGATGACACTGACCATGATCCTTTCATCAGATCGTTTCAGCCGACAAGGCCGCTTATGACGCGTCAGATATCCTGGTCTATGAAAAGACGCGTCGACATGCCGACGCACACAATCCGGATGCTGCCAGTTGGGGGATGAAAACCGGTCCCGAGGGCCAAAACATCGCTGGTTCGGCTATAAATTGCACTTATCCGTGGTGGCGGGCAGTCTCTTTCCGATCACCACGCTGACGACCTCGGCCAAGATGCACGATGTGATCGGGATATGGGTCAACACACGGTAATTTTTAATGCAGGCTACGATCAAACCACCCTCTACCGCGACCTCCAAGATCAGGGGATTACGCCCATCATTTTGCTCAATCGCCACGGTGGCGAGCCCTCCGAGGGACGGGATTCGCTGGGCCGCCCGGTCTGTTCGATGGGGTTTACGCTCACGTTGGATGGATTTGACCCCTGCACCCAATCCCAGAAGTTCCGATGCCCCCATTGTCACTAGACATGTCGCTAGCCCCATGGGCGTGGCGTGGCGTGGTGTTCGTCGTCGAATTATGGCTACGTGGACAAGATCTCCGTCCAGGAGGACCCTCGCGAAGTGGGGTGGATTGTGCGGGGGACCAGCGAGTGAACGCGATTATATGATCTCCGGACCAGTGTAAAGAGCGGCTTTAGCTATCTCAAAGAACACTTAAATCTCCGGACCGTTCGCGGACGCCGAAAGGTACACGCGCATAATCTCTTCGCGGTCATTGCGTTAGTGTGCACCATCTTGGCTGCTGCGTAAACACCGCCCTCGCATCATCGGCTATTGCGACGGTAGGCGGATTTTCTCGCCTTCCCGGGCGTCCTCTTCTCGTCGTACTGGGTTGTGGTCACCCGATACAGCA
>JAJYHT010000085.1 GCA_021784595.1 Bacillota bacterium
GTGTTTCAAAATATTGGGTAAAAAGACTGCGGCCGGACCTCCCCAAAAGGGTCCGGCCGGTATTTGCATATGCGCTGTCTAGAGGCGTTTTGATCAAAGCACTATATATCGGGCAGCGGCGCTTCTTTTGCGAGTTTTCGCAAAAATTTTAATACCCGCACTAAAACCCTCCTATTAAAGGAGGCAACAACGTATAATAATCTTACTAATCCAATATGCAACAATTGCGGAGGCGAGCCTACGTGTGGGTACTGCTCCGGCGACTTGGCCTAGCCATCGCAACCACACTAACCGTTACACTCATGCCTTGGATTGCGCCAACGGCGCGATCTGCCGTTACCAATGCCACGGTCAGTTCTAATGCCACCTATACGGTGATTCGCCGCATGACCATTGGCAATCCTAGTTCCCACAGTATGCCTGTTCTTCAAATGCAAGCTCCCTTACTCAACATGGGAAGCCTTAACGACACGGTAACCTTAACGGCAATCTCGGCGCCTCCGGTGGCGGTAACCAACGATTCGCACGGCAATCAATTGGGCATATTTCGAATTCCTTCGTTACCTCCACATTCTCGCATCACGATAACCTTTCGTTACACCGCCGAAGTGCGGGCGGTGCGCTTTGACCTCAAGAATGTTAGTGGCTCATACCTCAACAATTCTCTTTATACTCGCTATACAAACCCTCAATATGGCTTGAACGAGGGCATTGATACCAATGCGCCGGCCATTGCGGCACTCGTCCAAAGACTTTTGAAAAATGTGGTCAATCCGGCTGCCAAAGCGCAAATTCTGTTCCGCTGGATTGCCAAGAACATTCGGTACAACTACTCGATGAAACCGTCAGGCAACGCACTAGCGACGCTTCGCACACGAACCGGAATATGCACAGACTATGCTGCGCTTTACGTCTCGATGCTAAGAACCGCTCACATACCAGCTCGCCTAATTGGGGGGTATCTTTCGGACCCGACCACCGGCACCGCAGCTTTTCACGACTGGGTTCAATTATATTTGCCCCAGGCAGGATGGGTTAGTGCGGATCCTACGTGGGGTGCCGGTTATTTTGCTGATATTGGCGATGTTTATCACATACCGCTTTATCTTGGACTGGAGCCGTATATCACAATTTACGGACAAAAGGCGGGTTCTCAGGGTCCAACCGTGACAACAGCTTTTACGGTATCCCATCAAACCCACCCGCCTCGTCTCTTGACCACCTACAACTGGTCTCGTCTCCCGTTCGAGCCAGTATGGGTCACACGTCTGTCGGAATGGATGCTTAACTAATTATTTGATGGTCACGGTGCCCTCCATTAATGCTGGCGTGGCCACCACAGCCTCCCACTGCTGTCCCTCCCGCCGAGTACTGCTCCGATATTACTAGGCGAGCGATTTCAAACCTATTTGGACATCAACGGATCCGGATTTTGGTTCGGGATTGTCATCAGTTGACACCCAAGATACGTAGTCAGCTTGGCGACGGCGGGAGCTCTGCGGCATTAAGCTCCACAATTGGCTACGATACCAAGAACATGTGTCAACTTTCACTCTAATCCCGTTAGATCCCGCGTGATCCCTTGATGCTATAGGAATCTTGGTCGACTCCTGAAGGTTTCGGGTCAGTAATGGGTTCACAGTTACAATACCTCGACCTCGGTTGCCTGACATCGGGCGAATGGCCCTAGTGATGGGGCCAAAAGTCGCATTTGGAATGGGGCCATATGGACCATGAGCATACCGGGATGCGATGGGAGACCAATTACCGTCCCGATTGCTGTGGGTCGGTGTTTGCCGGACGAATGCAGCCTTATGGGGAATCGCCGACTTGGGATGAGCCAACGCAGCGGTGACGATGTGATGCCTCTGTGTCCACTTCACTGGAGTCTTATGAAGTAACCGGTGTCGAGCATTGGTCAGCAAATATGGCCTTCCTTTTATATGCTTGCTCCCACCGAAAATTTCTAATCTCAGCCCCAACGCCAGGTTTTTCAAGCGTCTGAGGGCAGTTGGCCAGTGAATGCCCGCAGGCACCTCGTGGCCCAAGCCCTTGCACGTTGCGCTGGCCAGACGACGCTGACCAATTCCCCTCGGAGCAAACCATGGGATGACTGAACGGGAAATACATTTTGCGAAGGAGCAAGAAGAAATGAAAAATCCTATTGCATAAAAATGCATAACGGAGTATAGTTTTGCAACGGGAGGCGGTTTGCAATGGTTGAACGGGTAACAGCAGACTTACCGGCGTTAAAGGGACGGTCCGTCGTCTCACTTATGGAGTGGACGCCAGAGGAAATTAGACAGTTGCTAAAGACAGCACAATGGATGAAGGCCAATCGCAATGTGGTGGAAACGCGAAATTTATTATCCGGAAAGCATGTGGCATTGCTCTTTGAATTGCCTTCAACGCGCACCCGGGTGTCTTTTCAAGTGGCATTGGGCTCGTTGGGAGCTGAGATGGTGTGGATGGATTGGGGAAGCACTCAATTAGGCCGCGGTGAGTCGCTTGAGGACACTGCGCGCGTATTGTCGCGGTATGTGGACGGTATCGTGGTGCGAGCCAAAAAGCACGAAACGGTTCAGGTATTGCGACGGTTCACAACAATTCCGGTATTTAATGCGTTGACCGACCGAGCGCACCCGTTTCAGGTGCTGGCCGATGCGCTTACAATTTCTGAAGAGTTTGGCGGATGTTCTGAGATCAAGTTGTCTTATCTTGGTGATGGCAATAATATGGCCCACTCCTATTTGGTCATTGGAGCCAAATTGGGCATGCATGTTACCATTGCAACACCCAAGGGTTATGGTCCTTCACCCGAAGTGGTGAAATGGGCGCGGGCTGAATCGGCCATGACCGGCGGTTCGGTTACTATTACCGATGATCCTGAGCAAGCAGTCTTTGGTGCTGATGTGGTGGCTACTGACGTATTTGTTTCGATGGGTGATGAGGGCGACACGGACAACAAACGGATACTGATGCAGAAATTTCAAGTGAACGACAAGCTGATGGCCCTGGCAAAATCCCAAGCTATTTTCTTGCATTGCCTCCCAGCCCACCGTGGTGAGGAAGTGACCGGTTCGGTAATTGACGGGTTGCAGTCAAAAGTATGGGATCAGGCAGAAAATCGTCTGTGGGTTCAAAAGAGCACTTTGGCGCATGTTTTGGCCGATTGACAATGCAACGGCTGGTGATTTAGGCACCCCTCAGAAGATGACCCTGTATGAGGTTCATGGTAAACTAGGAATGGGTTGAACCTCCATGTAAAGGGTGAGATGTCGCGTGCCACAATTGTCAGCGGTGTTTCGAAAGCTGGAAGAAGGCTCTAAGCGACTAACTCCCCAACGGGAGTTAGTCATTCGGATTTTTGCGGATCATCCGGGTGAGCACCTCTCTGCTGAGGAAGTTCACCATCTTGTAAAGAAGGAGTTCTCTGATATTGGACTGGCCACGGTATATCGGGCACTCGAATTGTTAACGGATTTAAATATTTTGCAACGCATCAGCTTTAATGATGGCAAGTCCCGGTATGAATTCAACCAAGAAGAACTGCATCGCCATCATCATTTGGTTTGTCTGCGGTGCGGCAAAGTGGATGAATTTAACGAAGATTTGCTGGACTCTTTAGAAGACCGTATTTTTCAGCAGAGGGGATTTAAAGTGTTGGACCATGAATTGAAATTATATGGAATTTGCAAGAACTGTGCAAAAAATGCCAGGTCAAGGGGATAGGCCAGTGACGCAATTATATTGCTACCGTCGGTGAAGTACTTGTGCCAAGGCGCGAGCGTGGCTCGCCGAGCATGGGGTGGAATTTGATGAGCGTGACTTAATCGCATCACCCTTGTCCGTTGAAGAAATCGGGTCCTTGCGAAATGAATTGGGTAGTCTGGTTCCTTTGATTTCGAAAAAGAGTCCCAAGTTTCGGCAATATGGCCCCGGTTTGAGCGATGAACAATGGATGGAAGAAATGGCCAATGAGCCGCGGCTGATTAAGCGGCCCATTTGGCGAGTTAACCAACAACTTATTGTGGGGTTTGACCCTCACGAGTGGACTAAAGCTCTCTAACTCTCTTCGGTAGCGAGCGCTTGGGGAGCAAAGTGCTCTAGGACAGCCCGCGCTGCAAGGGGCAGCAGACGATGGGCTTCGTTGTCGATATGAAAGCGCAGGTCTTGACATCCCTCACTCATGATAGCAATGGCATAATCTCCCCAAGGGGTTTGAACGATGCCAGCGTCGTTTCTAACCCCCTCCACAGATCCGCTTTTGCTGCCGATTACTACTAAGGGGGGCTGATCATCGTCGCTGTCAAGAAGCGCATACGGCAAACGTCTAGTCAAAATGGTGTTGTATTGCTGGCGGGTTAGAACGTCCCACATCCATTCACTGGCTTCTTTGCTAACCAATTCGCGCCGATAAATGCCTTTAAGCAAATGCACTAAGTCCTGGGGAGTCGATAGACCAATAGGGGGTGGCAAGGAAAAATCAATCGCTTTTTTGATTACCGTATCCTTTGCTCCTAAACTAGCCATCAACTGATTGACTGTTTGGAGGCCGACTAAGCGCAGAACCATATTGGTTGCCATGTTGTCGCTGACAATAATCATGAGCATGAGCACATCGGCCAGAGGAAGTGCAATGCCCAAGGTGAGGTTTTGCAGCACACCAGAGCCGGAGACCTGATCTTCTTGTAGCAAAGTCACGGGTTGATCGAGGCTCAGCGAGCCATCCTGAACTTTTTTCATGGTGGCAATCAAAATGGGCAGTTTTATGGTGGAAGCCGTTTCCATAGGGTGGGGGACTCCGAAGGAAATCGTTTCGCCAGTTTCCAAGTGTTCCGCATAGAGCGCAAAGTGCCCGGAAAAGTCTTTTGCTAATTGGTTTAAGCTTTCTTGCAATGGCAGCATCATGTTCGTCCTTCCATAAAGGTGTTGTTTAATCAAAAGGATCCCAGGTCAATGCCGTGGATCCTAACCCGGATACGCGCAGTCCATTGATGAGGGTGCCGGGAGCTATCGGATCGCTGTCATGAGGGATAATGGCAAATGCGTCCGCTTGGGCATAAGAAGAAATTAAGTCCGATTGCTGCGCAAGATGCAAGTCAAATTCATTGCCGGTGGGCGTCGATATGACGCGGCTGCGAAGAAAGCGAGTCTCCCGAGTTTTCTTGGGAAACCCCTCGCACAGCCGGCCGGTGAGAGCCTCTTGTCGAGCGCGGCCATATTGCAAGTGGGCTAGCAAAGGCACGCCCAGCATTAACCAAGAAGTCATCGCCGCTCCCGGATTGCCGGATAGAGCAAGAATGGGCACAGTGTCCAAGACGCCGGCGGCAATTGACTTGCCCGGATGCATGTCTAAACGCCAGAATAGAAGTTGGCTCTCCTTGGAGAGACTATGAATGACATCATCTTTGTCACCGACTGACACACCGCCGGTCGAGATGACCAGATCAAACCGCGGCTGATGCAAGAGGGCTTGGCGAAGGACTGCAATGAACTGCCCCGTGACGTCTGGTACGATAGGGAGTACTGTCACTTCTGCTCCTGCCAGTTGAAGCCAGGCAGTGAATAGGAAGCGGTTGGCATCATAAATTTGCGAAGGACCCAAAGGCTCACCAGGCAACATCAACTCACTGCCGGTTGTTATGAGCAATATGTGCGGTTTTCGCACCACTACCACACGATCACGTCCAAGTGCGGCCAACAGCCCAATTTCAACGGGACCAATACGTGTGCCACGACGCAACACCGTAATATTCGCTGAAAACTCGCTGCCGCGAGGGGACACATTGCGGCTTGGACTAATCGGACGATCAACAATCACCTCGCCGTTTTGAACCAGGACCCGTTCTTGTTCGATGACCGCATCGGCTCCTTGGGGGATGGGAGCGCCGGTCAATATGCGCACCGCTTGTCCTGCTCCGCAGGCCACATACACAGCATCCCCGGCAGAAACGGTGCCGATGAGGCGTAAGTTGCCCGGAGTGTCTTGCGCACGTAATGCATAGCCATCCATGGCAGCCCTATCGAAACTCGGGACGGGATGGGTAGTAGAAATCGGCTCTCCTAGCGTTCGGTGTAAACACTGTTCTAGGGGAACACGTTCAAATTCGTCGATAGGGGGGGTGACTTGGAAGAGCTGTTCTAAAGCCGTCGATATCGATGTGTACATCATGTTTGGAATCCTCTTTGTTCCTAACGCATGGGTTTATGGTACATCGAAACCATCCTGATCCGCAAGTCGCCACACCTTAAGCCAAGTGTCCCAATCGACTGAGGCGGTTGGCCAATGCAACCATAATGCGGCCGCCAATGTCAAAGCCGTTGATGGAACAAGCGGAAGAGTGGCAGGCAACCACAGCGCGTCGCTTGCCGTGTGTGGCGGTTGTTGCCCAATTACCACCCGCGCATGGGTTTTTGGCTGCAACAAGTCGGTCACCATGATTTTGGCGATTGGCAAGTGTTTGTACCCTTCTACCAATAGATGATCACATCCAGAACCATACCATTCAAAGAACGCCAGAAGGTTCGGAAGATCGCCCCGTGCGACGATGCCATCGGGATGAATCCGAACGGTGGCGGCTGCGTTCTTCAGCCGCCCAGTATCCGAGGCCGTCTGTTCGGCCTCTAGTGGATGATGGCTGTGTTTAACTACCCTGACCACTCCGGGCAAAACGGTGAGCAATGATTGCATCAGCAACGTCTTGCCCACTTTCGAAGAGGAACCGGCAATGTGCCACACTCGGGGATTCATGACGGTTCTACCAAAGAGTTTCTCTCCATCCATTGCTCAAACTCTTCGCGGTTGTTAAGGTTTATCAGCCAGCGAGGGTCCGCTATATCGATAATTCGAACACCCGAATGAGTCAGGGCAGCCGCCACTCGCAGCGACCCTTGGCGCAGCTGTTCGTCGATATGGTCAATTAGACGAGGAGACCAAAGGCCCAAAAGAGGTTGCAGGATTTGGCCATGGCGCGGGATAATGACGGTAGCCTTTGGATCGGCTGCTTCAAACAGCAAATCATACACTTGACTAGACGCATTAGGACAGTCGACGGCGAGCACCGCCAGCCAAGAACGGCGACAGGCTGCCAGACCTTGCATAATGCCCTGGAGGGGTCCGCGATAGGCTGTAGTGTCAGGTAAATCGTACGGATCGGGATCAGGCCATTGATAAGGGCGCGATACGCGGATGGGGCCCGCTACGGATTGTTGCAAGGTGTTAATGGCGCGTTGCAATAGGGTCTCGCGATGAGGCCCGATTAAAGAGGATTTGTCTTGGCCCATCCGGCTGGAACGCCCGCCGGCCAGCACTAGTCCTTCGGCATCCATAATCATCGATGCCCGCCTCCTTGTTTGGTAATCAGTGTATCATAGCTCTGGTGTTGAATGCGGAACCCATGGGATGGTGAAATCGTGGCAAAGACAATTTCGGTAGTGGGCATAGACTTGGATGGAACCTTGTTGGAACTGTCGGACCAATTCATAGCACAATATTTATTGAAGGTGGACCAATGGGTGGCTAGCAGACTGCGCATGGAACCAGTCTTGGCTAAAGCGATTTGGGAGACCACGGTTTGGGCATGCTCGTTAGATCATGGCCCTACCCTTCTTGAGGACGCATTTTTCGAACGATTGTGTTCTCTCATCAAAATATCTCGAGAGGACATCAAAGAGGTATTTCAGATGTTTTACCAGGAGGTCTTCCCCGAGTTGCAAAGGCTAAGCCATCCTATCGTTGGAGCCATGGGATTTTTGACCCAAATTCAGGCGCTCGGGCTAAAGGTTGTTCTGCTCACGAGTCCGGTATTTCCGCGTATTGCCATTGATGAACGCCTCAGGTGGGCGGGAATTGAAGGGTTTCCGTTCGACTGGATCTCAAGCCTTGAAGTCGTTCATGCTGCCAAACCTCATCCGGCATATTATCTGGGAGCGGCGAAAACATTGGATATTGCGCCCTCGAATTGGCTCATGGTGGGCAACGATTTGGAGCAGGATATTCGCCCCGCCAGGGTCACCGGGATGCATACTTGGTGGGTTAGTGACGGCCGCTTCGACTATGCTGTGCCTGACGAGGACGTGCTCAAGGGCCCGCTCCACGATGTGATCCCCTACTTAAAAGCGCACTCGTCGCTGGCCATTGAGTAACCACCAGACCGCCTAAAATCAAGACTACACCCGTGAGGCTGGTCGGGGTGGGCACTTGTCCCAATACAATCCAGGCCAAGATGCTAGCGCCGGCAATTTCGCCTAAGAACGCCAGTGAAATCTCTGTTGCGGGTACATAGCGCAACAGCCAATTGAAAAGAGTGTGTCCGCCTAATGTGGGAAATATGGCCATGGCCGCATAGAGCAGCCAAATCGTTGGGGTAAAGGGGCCCAGCTGGTGATAGCGGGCCCATTGCACGCTACCCAACAGCAAGGCGGCCACCGCATACACTCCGACCGCGTAATGGGTCGTGCGAAGACGCTGGCGGGAATGTTGGCCCACCAGCAGGTAGCCCGCCGCAAAGAGGGCGCCTAAGAAGGCGTCGAAAACGCCCCACAGATGCTGCCATCCTAGTCCACTGGCCAAAGTCACGACGATCAGCCCTAAAAGGACTAAGATGCCACCGACGTATACTTGGCGCCGGATGGCACGGTGTCCGACCAATCGACTCCAAAGCGCTACCATGACTGGGTGGATTGAGACTAACGCAGTGGACACGGCTACCGTCGTCAGACTGAGTGACCGGATCCAGAATAGAAAATGCAAAGCTAAGAAAATGCCCGAAAGAATTAACCACTTCGCTTCCCGGCCGACCGTCTTCCAGGACACTCGATGTTTGATAGCCCATGGCGCCAAGATGCCGATGGTGAGTACGAGTCGCCAAAAGGCAATGGCCGAGGCGGGAGCAGGCGCCAGTTTAATGAGAATTGCCGCGCTCGATACGGATAAAACCCCGACGCCGAGGGCCCCTTTCAGCGCCCACGATGCCGGGGTCTGCCCATGGGATATTTCAGACTTTGGCATAGGACTGCGTGAGCATGTCGCGAAACGCAGTTAGCGAGTCGGCACGTTCAGGATCCTGGGTACTGTAGATTTGAATTAAGTTGGTGAGCATGCGTACCAGCATGAATCGGGTAGGTGTGGGACTCAAATAGGCGGGATGAAATCCGAACCCGTTATTCATCAGGTACTGAACACATTCTCCGCGATTTAAGAGCTGCCCTTTTTGGAAGGCATCAATGAACAAACTGTCATTGTATTGCAGTAAAAAATGGCCCGGCATGCTGATGCCGACGACCGGAATGCGCAACCGGCGGGCAATTAGCAAATAAACCATGGATAGGCTGATGGGGATGCCAATCCGGCGGTCGAGCACCTGATTGAGATAGCTGTTGTCAGGGTCATAATATGAGGTGTGGTTGCCGGTAAACCCTAGTTCATTGAAAAAATAATCATTCAATGCCTCGATCAATTCTCGGCCTTTGGTCAGACCCTGTTCATCGACACGTGTCTTGAATTGGGAAGACATTTGGTCCAGCATTTCCCGGTAATGGGTGCGGTTGATGTTGGGGTAACCAGATTCTGCGATAAGAAAGGCCCCTTCCTCAAGGTCCAACCAGGCAGACGGCATTGATGAAAATTGCTCAAATCGGGTTCCCAGTTCGTCCAAACGCAATCTTTCCATTATGCTGTAGACCCTTGTTCGGACATGGGGATCCAAAGAATTGCGAGCCTCCTCCAAATAGGGCTCTGCCTCGTGGCGCGCCTCGAGGAGCGTTCTACGAGCAATCTGCGCCGTTTTGATATCATCATCCCCCAAGAGGTGGATGAGAGCTCTGATTTCGTTCTCTGTCAGCGATTTCATGGACGCCGCTCCTTTCTTCACTGCGCATCCTTAGGACCGGGCACCTTGATACCCCCATTATATGGAACAACCGCCACCCTCGTGACGGCAGTTGTCAGCCGTATCATATTATTCGCGATTCAACAGCGATTTCCTTCTAAGTGCCTAACTGAAACTGCATAAGTATTTCTCGACTTGCCCCGATTTCTTGTCGAAAAGCGGCTGTGCCTTCGCGTATTCGTGTTATCAACATTATGCCCAATCGGGCTTGGGATAGCACAACAATCGTGGTCTATCCCTTAATATGCCAAAAAATTTTCCTGTCTGACACCCATGTACCTGTTAACTCTCCCCCGCCAACGGAAACGAGCTCGACGATGGCATGTCACCTTGTGTACGGGTCCTTGATGACTGAATTGACTAATCGCATGATTTGCCATTGTCCTTCATCTTCCTGGGACTGATAGTGGAGCAGGTCACGGGCGAGCCGTTTTCGGACTATGTGGCAGAGCATGTGTTGGTCCCCGCCAGAATGACCGACTCGGGATACTTTGAAATGGATGCCCTGCTGGAGCATCGCCTATTGTCGCCGGCCAGCACGGCGTGCCTGTTATTCCCGCATGTGGGGACCGATGAAGACAACTGGGACTACGGCTACGGCCTGTGGAGTGACCAACGCGACGAGGAAATGTTCAAGTACTACCTTATGGGAAATGACCCCGATGCCAACTTTCATTCCGCGGTCTTCCCCGCCCATGGGATCATGGCCGTGGTATGTTCAAATCAAACCGATGGAGCCTTTTGGATGATGAAGGCCATCGAGGACGAATTGACTAGGGAGTGGTAGCTGGCGTCATGCCCTGATTTCGCAGACTGTCACGTTGGGGGGCGCGGCGGATCAGTTCCAACAGCCCCCGGCGGAGAGGCTGGTGGATTGAAAAATGGTTAATAGCACTAATGATCAGTTAATGGGAACGTCAGGGCATAGCCTGCGTCCCCGATCTATCCATTGTGATTTTCTGCTCCTACACTAGACAGACCCCCGGAACTAAGATAACTAAAGCCCTGGGGAGGACGTCCACCGGTTCACTCGGGCCATAGGCTTCTTACCCCAGTTCGGTCCATGTCTGCCCTCTATCGTGGCTTGTGAGCTGATAGTTTGTTCCGGAATTAAGGGTCACGGTAATTGTGAGGGTTCCGTTAACGGTCTGACTGATTTGTGGGGGCTTTTCTGCGTTGGGCTGGCTCGGACAGGCCAGTTTTTGCAAGCTCCAAGTCGTTCCGCCATCGTTCGTGCGATAGACCCACACGTTGTGGGAGAATCCCGTTACCTCCACAATGAGTCCCTGCGTTGCTGTCCAGAAGATCATTGTGGGGTCACCCGCCAGGTCGGGAAACACTTGGTCGGTTTGAAAACTATAATTGATGAGGGACCAGCGCGTTCCGCCGTCGGTACTCCGGAATAAATAAAATGGCTCCTGTACGGTAGCCGGGCTTGCCCCCGCCAACACCCAGTTCGTGTTTTCTGTGTCCGCGCTGGCCATCCATAATGATGCCTGCAATGTGGCGCGGTGGTACATCAAATGCACGGCCTGTGAGACCGTGGCAATCGGCGGCAAAGAGAGGGTGCGGAGCGCTCGACGTAGGGATGCCAGCGCCGACCGCGGAACATTCACCTGAATGTTGTAGTAATACCCTTGGGCGCTGAGTTCGTACACCTGAGCGCTGGCAGTCTGATTCACGCTTGCGATGGTCTCGGTAAAATACGGGCTCTGATTGCGTGGGTCGCGTGTAAGTGCGGCCGTGTTTTTTGGTACCTGGGGTACTAGTAATCCACTACTAAGGCCCATCGCGTCTGTTTTGGACACCCGCACTTGTTTTCCTAACTGCCATCCCTTGGGCACTCTGATGGAAATGCCGTGTGCTTGGAGAAGAGATGTGGCAGGGCTTTCGGCATGATTCGATACAGCGGCGGAACTAGGCCCCGTGGAGCCTCCGGCGACGCCACATCCTGACAGAAACAAAGCCGTTGTCACGGCCCAAAGACGCCATGGTCGATTTCGTGGTACTCGCATAACCCACCTCGATTACGTCTGTCACTTCCCGTAACGTTGAATGACAGAGAAAGGTCACACGTCTGAATCTAGACAACAACTACCAACCCTCTTTACCTACCTCATCTTTACCCATACGGTTTTGGGTACTTCAGCGGCAATGTTTCCCATGGTTTTCAGCCGTGGGCCATCACTCTCAACAGCAAAAAAATTTGGGTATGCGGATTTTATGAGTGAGAACAACTTGACTCCATGGTAGTGATCCACTGACAGATTTATGGGCATGGAGCCCCGTAAGGTTCTTCCACTTCCATGCGATAGCTGGCATTCGCTCATCACTACCCTGAACAATTAGCGTAGGCCTACTTTCGGGAACGCCCGCTACATACCAGCGTACTTGAGGTCGCGGCATGGTACTGTGTGCAGCGCCACAGGAAACTGCCATGCTCCCAATCATCATCACTATGGCATACTTTGCCGCTTTGAACATCGTTAAGTTCGTACGTGTCATATCGCGAACGTATCCGGATGGACCATCGCTGCATCATTCGTCAACAGGCCTTGAACGAGTATGTCCCACTGTCGGCCGTTTGCCCCTTCTCCTGTGATGCGGCGCAGAAAACCGGTTTTCATGTCCACCCACAGCTGAAAAAAGTTTACGTAATCGCCGATCTCTTCGTCCCGCTCTAGGTCGTCTAACCAGTTCATCCTTTGTTGGTCGGACAAGCAGTCCGGGAAGGAATCATGCTCCCATGCCCCATTAATCGCCAATACATGAACCACGTTGGTATCATGATAGATGTCGTCGGGTAAAGGAACCGTGGTGTCGTTTATCACAAAGCTACAACTACTAGCCCATAGCTGAGGATTAAGCCAGGCCCACAGATGCGCATTATCGCGCGCCGTGAGGTACGGCCGCCCATACCAAAGTCCGTCTCCCTTGGTTAGTTGTTCCTGTTCTGCATCGGCGCGGCTACCCTGACTCCGGAGATCTCCATCGCGCCTGACTGCCCACCGATCGTTATCAATCACGAACGATAGCGTAATCCGCTCATCCAGATCCCTACCACGTATTTCGCGATCGTAACGCCATCGTCCCGGCGCTTGCCACCACGCTCTATAATGGTACGGGAGAATTTGTACGTCCGATGGTTCGAGAAAACGCGGTCTATTGGTAGACGTTGGAGGAGTGACCACATATGCTTTTTCGACGGCCTCCGCCACTAACACCTCTACGTCGTGCCATGCGGATAGCATCCGTTCTTTTACTTCCTGAATCGCTCGCGGCATAACCGATCACCAGATTCCTTTCGCGACTACGCATATAGAGGCGGCTCACAGGGTACTTGAACATTACTGTACGAATTGGAAGCATTCTGGGCAGGACCACCATTCAAATAGGCGAGACCAGTCGCAC
>JAJYHT010000071.1 GCA_021784595.1 Bacillota bacterium
CATAGGCGCACCACATGCCGCCAGCATCATGGAAGAACTGAAGGAACTTGGAGCTGAACGGCTGTGGGTCCTAGGCTATGCGGGCAGCTTGTCACCCCAATTCCCTTTAGGCGCTTTAGTCGGGGTGGACCGTGCATGGAGCGATGAAGGCACCTCAGCTCATTATGGCCGGTCGGGCTGGGCACGCGCTGATGCCAATTCCAAAAAACTTTTGACTCACTCAGCCCCTTCTCTTTTGTGGGGAGCGAATTGGACTACTGATGCCGTCTATCGAGAAACCCCTTCGAAGATCCAGAAGTTTTCTGACATGGGATGTCAATTGGTCGATATGGAGGCTTCGTGCTATTTTCATGTTGGTGCAGTGCTGGGCCTGCAGGTAGCGGCTCTAATGGTGGTAAGCGATGAGCTATATCATGCTTGGCGGCCCGGCTTTGGATCGCCACCCGTAATAGAAGGCATTGCGGCGGCCTATCAACTCATGTCGGACGTTTTGGAGATATCGCCACAGGCTTGCACCAGGTCACTTTAAAACCCGGCTCAGTCCATGGGCCATCCTAGGTGCCGCTTGAGGTCATCGAGCACTGCCGCTGTCGGCCAGGATCGGCTGGCCGGTGGATGGGACAGAAACCAGGTGGCTTGGATCACCGCAATGCCGGCCGCTTTTGCAGCTCCAACATCATTGAGGGTGTCCCCGACCAGCACGGCGCGGTCCCTAGACACATTGAACTGCCGCAAGACTTTCCAAATGCCATCTGGTGCTGGTTTAGGGGCAGGTATATCCTGTGCGGTCACTACCAAGTCAAAAGAAGACACCAAGCCAAAATGTTCCAAAGTCATGGTGGTGGTATCGCGTTCCTTATTAGTCACTATCGCCGTCTTGATTCCCTGCCCACGCAACTGCTCAACAAACTGGCGAACATCTGGAGGCACTGTTAAGAGTTGATGGCCCCTGCGATAACACTCTAGATAGGCGGCTAGTACCTCATGCCAGCGGGAACCAAAGGTTCGAGCAAAAATGACAGATTCTCCGGGCCCAAACAAGGCATGAACGTCCGTCTCTTGCAAATCAACGCCCCCAAACCGGGCAAAAACCTCCTGAAAACAGTGGGTAATCATAGGCACCGTATCAATTAAGGTGCCATCCAAGTCAAACAACACCGCATCAAAAAAAATGGAGTTCTCCCGCCTTTCTGTCATAACAAGTTGTTTTCTGTCTCATTCCATGATACTTCAGCGACGCAAGTCGAGCCTACTGGAAGGACTTTTTTGGGATTGGCCAGTTGTTTTGGGTCACAAGCCCGCTTGAGGGCCCATTGGGCTTCAATCGCAGCATCTGACATCTGCCATCTCAATTCTTCCATTTTTTCCAGGCCCACCCCATGTTCTCCCGTAATGGAGCCTCCAAAATCCAAACACATGCGCAAAATGTCGCTACCTGCCTGGCGCACGCGCCGCACCATTTCTTCATCCTGATCATCGTAGAGCAACAGCGGGTGAAGATTTCCGTCCCCAGCATGAAATACATTTGCGATACGGATGCCGTACTCTTTCGCAATGCGTCCAATGGTATCCAAAGCCTCGGGCAAACGGGCACGGGGAATCACCCCATCTTGCACATAATATCGTGGGGCCAATAAGCCCATGGCTCCAAAAGCCGTTTTACGATTGGCCCACCACAATTCACGTTCAGCCGAAGACAAGGGCACCCGAATTTCCCGTGCTCCACACGTTTTCAAGATATCCGCGATAATTTCCTGTTCTGCCTGGACCTCAGGCCCTGGTCCGTCGACTTCGATCAGCAGTACAGCGGCCACATCCAAGGGATAGCCCACCCGATAAACACCGCGCTCGACCGCTTCAATGGCCAGTCGATCCATTAATTCGAGCGCAGCGGGAATCACTCCCGCTGCGATAATGGCGGACACTGCATGACTGGCATCACTTACATCATCGAACAATGCCATTGTCGTAGCCCGTTCTTCGGGAAGTTCCATAATTCGTGCCCATATGCCGCTCACAATGCCCAGCATACCTTCAGAACCCACCATCAAACTACGAAAATCGACGGGCGCCGCATAATCAGCCAGACTACCTAGGATGCCGATCTCTCCGTAGGGCCAGACCACTTCCAATTGACGGATATGATTTAGAGTAACGCCATATTTCAGGCAATGGGGTCCCCCCGAATTCTCCGCGACGTTTCCACCCAGAGTACAGGCTTGTTGCGACGACGGATCGGGAGCATAATAATATCCTTTGGAGACCAAGGCATCTGACAATCGACGATTGACCACCCCTGGCTCGCAATAAGCCACCCGATTGTACCAATCGACAGACCGTATTTGATGCATTCGCGACAAATGCACCACAACCGCTCGGTCCAAAGGGATGGCTCCTCCCGACAAACTGGTGCCGGCACCGCGCGCCACATAGGGAATGCCTGCCGCATAGAGACAGCCGATCACCGAGGACAACTGTTCGCGGTCTGCAGGCAACACCACGGCGCGCGGGCGAGCCTTTTCCAAGGTATATCCGTCAGTTCCGTAGCTATCCAACAAAACGGGATCTTCGATCACATAGGGCACTCCCACAATCGTCTTGAGCTCTTGCGTCCACTCTTGGCTGTTCACGTCGTTTGCCCCCAGTACGCTTGCCACAAAAGATCTACTGTGTGTTCCACCGGTATATTGCGACCATGTTTTTTCATCCCTGCAGCAATCTGCAACTGACAGCCCGGGTTTCCCAAAGCGACAGCATTGACCTCGCTTGGTACGTCAGCCACCTTATAGGCTTGCAGGGTGCGCGCCATTGCCACATGGGTCAAATTGTAGGTGCCGCCGGCTCCGCAACATCGGTCAGCATCCGGCATTTCGACCAGTTCGTATCCGGCATCCTGCAGCAGCTTTCGGGGCGCTTGCCGTATGTTTTGGCCATGCGCCAAGTGGCAGGCGTCATGCATAGAAATCCGCTGCCCGTTTTTAGGTTTTGACGGCAACCCCATCTCTAATAGAACTTCACTAATATCATGGACTGCTTCGGAAAATCGTTGCGCACGAACAAAGTAGGGGTCGGCGGGAGAAAACATTGTTGGATATTCCTTTAGAAATGCTCCGCAGCCGCCTGACGTTACCGCTACAGTGGTCGCTTGACTGTGCTCAAACACTTCAATATTGTTGACCACCCACTGCCGAATGCCACCCAATTCTCCACTATGGGCGAGCAGCGCTCCACAGCACTTTTGAGCGCTAGGCACAACTACTTGTGCACCCGCTAGTGTCAGCAGATCGATCGCGCGATGGTTCGTGGCCTCATAAACCGCTTCCATGACGCATCCCGTAAAAAGCATCACGGATGGGCCATGGACGTTCTTGGAGAGCTCTTTGGGAGATTGATACACTTTTGTCACGGGAAGTCCCGCAGCCAGGGCCATAGTATCGGGGGGAATCCAATCCGGAAACCAAGACATGGTGCGTTGCACCACACGGTAACGGGACCATGCCACTAATTGGCGAAATTGACGACGTCCGCTGCGCGAACCTAGAAAATGACGCAGAGATTTTGACAGTGAGTGCGACGGCAAATACTGAGTGTTCTGACGAAATTGATTAACTAGGTGGCCAACTGGGACATGCGCTGGACAGACTTCCTCACAAGCACGGCAATCCAAGCAGTCGTCCAGATGTTGGATGGCTTGGCTTCCCAGCGTGACGCCTGCTGCGTGTTGATCCAGCAGCCATACCCGCCCGCGAGGGGACTCCGTTTCCAGCCCAGTTACCAGATAGGTGGGACAGCTCGAGATGCACAGGCCACAATGCACACATCCATGGCTATTCATCCCAGGCACCCAAAATGCCCTGCGGGTCCAGTTGCGCCTTCAAACGGCTCACCAAAGCTGACGTGGATGCGTCAACCCCTTTCATATGCATCCTATCCCCATGAGTCGCCACCGCAATGCCCCCTAGTGCGCGAACCTTCGCGATCCATGCATCTTCCTGCCCATCATCCACTGGCAGCCAAAACCATCCGGTTTGCCATTCCAACAACATGCGCGTCCCCGCTTCCCGCGCCCATTGGGGGAGGTGCGAACGCGGGATGGCACCCGTAATCGCTGGCCCGACCGCGTTGGGCGTTAAGTCTGTCGTCGTCATGGGACCCAATGAGTGAGCAAGTTGCTCAACCATTGCAGGATAGCCATGCCACTCTGCCCACACTGCGTAGTTTTCAGGCGTTCCTTGCCCTAAGACATATGCCCAAGACTTGCCTGGCCGCAGTAATCGTTCCAAAGTTTGGGGCGTTTGATCCAATGTTTGGGTCCAAACCCATCGCGCCTGGGCTCGTGGAATGGGCGACACTTTTAAGGTGGCTTCCAGCACAATGCCAAAAGTGGCACGACTTCCTAAAAACAGGCGAAGAAGATTAAATCCCGCAACATTTTTCACCACTTTGGCGCCTAAATCGAAAGTGCCCAAGGCGGGTGTCCAAACCTTCAAGGCCACCACCCGATCCGGCAACGAGCCATAGCCAGCGCGCCATATAGAGTCCAATCCCATCCCCAGCACTGCTCCTAGGGTATCATCAATGCCATCTGGCGACTGATAAGGAATCCACTGGCCATAAGGTTGAAGCACCGCGTTAAGATGGGTGATGGTAACTCCCGCGCTCGCAGTCACCAACAAGTCTTCTGCCATAGGCTCCACCTGGGGTTCTTCCCAAATAGAGCGCCATATCACGTCATGGAGATCGCTCGCGCTACGTCGTTGGTTGCCTCGCGCCAAAAGCGGCCGACGACGAGCCGACGCTTCTCGCGCCAAGTCCTCCAATGCCTCCGTCGAGGTCATAGAATTGCCTCCCCGGAAAGTTATCCTAAGAGATTCGATTCCAGTTCCGGATTTTCCTGCCTGACTGATGACCCTAAACTATGCAAAATCATCCCGCCGACAATAATGAGCATTCCGGCATCTCCGTATAAATTGGGCCACTGGGCTCCAAACAGGGCTGACGACAGCAGTGCTGTAAAAACTATCTCCATCGATTGGGTCGCTTCAATTCTCGCCAACCAATGAGTGCGGCCTCGAGCCATATCGGTTGCAGCAAAAAACAGCAAGGTTGCCACAATTCCTGACAATATCGCCACCGCCAAGGTGTACCACAACTCACGACTAGTAGGAGGTCCCGCCTGCACTAGACCGATTGCTGCCACCACTATCCATAACGGCAAACTGCCTAGTGTCATTCCTAAGGTTCTTTGGTAGACATCAAACGGTCCGTGTTCACGGCTGTACCGCATCATTAGACGGTTCCCCAACGGATAGGCGCAAGCAGCAATTAAAATAGGAACTAATGCCCACCATACTCGGGGTCCCGTTAACCGGGCCACCGACCATTGGGTTAACAATACGCCCACTAAAATCAATCCCGATGGCCAAAGCGCTTTTACAGGAATTCGGCGGTCACCCAGAGAAACTCCCCCGATGATAGGCACCAAGAGGCTTCCCGCGATAATTGTGAGCTGCCAACTGCTGGCCAACAGCCAGGCTGGAGCCCAAGCGGCAACCCAGGTCAGAGGTAGATAGAACAAACCGAAGCCCACGGTCCCCCAGAGAATCCATGGCCATGGGCGCACAGCCACCGCGTCCCACACGGGCTTCAATCCGCCTTGAAACCAAACTATCATGATTAGCAAGGGCACCGTAAAAAAGTACCGCAAGGAACTCATCCACCAAAGGCTGGCCCCATCGATACCCATCACTCGGTTAAGCACAAAGGTTGATGAAAAAAACAGGGCAGAGGCCACTCCTAAGACAAGCGCCTTGGTCACTTGGGAAACCTCACTTCATATCAAATGGAATTGCCCTCTTCTCGCCATTAACAAATCCCCACGCTTCCCGATATCCAACACTTCGGGCCAGTGCTACCGCTTGCTCGAAAAATATGCCTACGTTTTCTGGTTCATGCGCATCCGAACCTATAGTGATGGGAACATTGGCCTGGTAAGCATATTCCAGCAATGCCGACTCAGGATAGATTTCATTGATTGGTCTGCGAAGCCCTGCAGTGTTAATCTCGATCGCCACATTGTGTGCGTTTAGGGCATCACAAAACTGTTGATACCAATGTGCTAAAAATTGGGATGAGGGCTTGGGATGTCCATACAACTTGGGAAGATCGGGGTGCGTGATAACATCAAAAAGATCGCTCTGCACCGCGGCAATCGATGTCTCATAATAGCGCTGCCACACCGTTTCCGGTCCCCATTGGTCATAGTACGGTGTCATTTCTTTAACGTCGATACCGAACTCTCCGAGAAAGTGCACGGACCCCAATACAAAATCCCAATCAAACTGCTGGAGAAATTGGTGAATCTGCTGCACGTGTTCGGGCACGAAATCCATCTCGAGTCCCAATGCTGTCCCGAAGCCCTCCCTCAAGTGCCGCATCTCTGAGTAATAGGTTTGGAGCGAATACCGGCATCGCGCAGCCGACCATTCTCCTGGCAACAATCCTTTAGCTTCGGTAAATCGATACGCATGCTCAACCAAGCCAATTCCCGACACATCGCGCACTCGTCCCGTCTCGAAGTACTGTGCAACCCATGCTTTAGGATAGTCGTGAGGAGTATAGGGCCCATGCTCCAAGTGCACGTGGTGGTCAAACACCATCATCTATCACGTCTCGCTTTCCATACATTTTGACCGCGCTCTATTCATACCAATGACTGTCATCATATCCGGCGTAGGTTGCAATAAAGGCCACCGCATAGGCCAACAGCATGCCTATGCTCATTACAATGCCTCCCAATTGCTGGTCGGCCAGGGCGGAAAGATGAAATAAGCGGGGCGCCTCCCGGTAAATCCAATAATCCGGCCGCCCGGTATCAATGATGTAAACGGATGCCGGCATCATTAAATCCAAACCAAAAAAAAGATACACCAGAGATGCTCCACGCGAGAGCCGAGGCGATTCGGACAGAGGGCTCATCAGAGGCCACCACATGGCTACCGCCGTGATTAGCATACCATACGGAGCTGCCAGATAGAGCCATGTATTGCGGAGCGACAAGTCCAGGACAGCCGGATACAACAACCCTGAAAACACCAGGTTAAAAAGTAGCAAGGCTAGTGGGGGATAAGTGATAATCCGAAAAATTGTGTTCAACCATTTTCTCTGCCAAAGCCACTCCCATATGCTGTTGGGAACCCCAAAAATGATCAGCGGCGGTACGGCCATTGAAAGCAATACGTACTGCACCATGTGCGCGGTAAGCAAGTACGCATCGCCTAACAATTTCAGCGGCGTTCCCATGCTGGCGTAAATTGCGCCGATTCCTGCTACGAACGAGCTATACTGTGCAAACCTGATGGCTTGATGCGTGCGTCGAAACCATTCATAAAGGACCCACACGATCAGCAACAACAAGATGATTTCCGGATGCCACAAACCAAACCATCCATACTGCTTTTGTATTTTTGCCCAAGCCATGCCTATCCCTCCAGGTTTAGATTGCGACAAGGAGGGAAGAACCATGCAAGAAGTCCTCCCCAAGAAACATCCTTGGAGAGGACTTCCTTTGTTCATGCGTGTGTTACAAACGGGTCAAGCGCCATTTTAGCGAAGGTCCGTGCAAACTAGATCCGGTCACTACCGGAACCGTCACGGTTTGCGATCCGGTTGTCACAGTCAAAGTACCCACTGTAGTCCCGGTTGCAATCGTCTGCGTATTGGAAGGAAAAGTCTTCAATTTGACATGAATGGCGTAAGACAGTCCGGGCCATCCCAAAAGATTCACTGCTTTAGCAGTTTTCAGCGACACAGCAGATTGCCACGGAGCGGCAATCTGTCCTACAGTCTGCCCAGCCTGAATCACTGCATGCGATCCTACAATTCCGGTCACCGCATCCAACAAATTTTTGCCATCGGTCAAACTCATAACTAATTGGCTGGAGGTTTGAGTTCCCGCCTGTCCCACGATCCCACCATACACCGTGAGATTTTGGTTTCCTAGTGTGCGTTTGCCAGCAAAAATGAAACAGCCTCCAGCTTGGAGAGTGGATCCGGTCTTCACTCCAATAATGCCATCGTGTCCAATCAAATAGTTGTAGTTATAATCCAACGCTGTTTGTCCCGGCACCGTCATTTGAGGCATCGCCGCAATTTCGGCAAACACCGGAATTTGCATCGCGACCTCTGCCAGTCGCACCTGGTCCTGAGCAGTACTTACGGTCTGCGGATTAAGACCACTCGGGCCATAATAATGGGTGTGGACCATTCCTAACTGCTGAGCCTCTTGATTCATCATACTGGCAAAATGCTGAGGTGTTCCCCCTATCCAATCCGCCAGCATGGTCGCCACGTTGTTTCCGGAGGCAATCATCAAACCCTCCAATAGTTTTCGTTCCGTAAGCTGTTCACCCGCCACCACCCGCATTACTGATTGCTGGGTCGCGGCATCTTGCTGATACAAAGCCACATCCGCAGGCGTTACCGTAAGGCTAGGACCATTGCTGTACGGACCCAAAGGGTGCGCCTTCAAGACTAAATATGCGGTCATCGTTTTGGCCACACTGCCAATAGGTCCCGGCGTCACCGGCCCATGTGTGCCAAAACTTCCAATGCCCGCAATGTCTAACGTGGCCTGGACGCCGCTCGGCCATGGCAAATTAGGTGCTGTGCCCGCAATCGCTGCCTGCGAACCTATGCTCAATTGCACATGAGGTTGCGGTGCGGGCCGCACGAACTGAATGATGCCTAGGATGACAATAACCACTGCAACCACGCCTGCCACTATTGATGCACGCATACCCCCAAACAAAAAAATCCCTCCCTGTCATTCCCCTCTGGAAGGACAACGTTGACCAGGTCGCGCAGGTCACGCGAATCCGGCAACCGGTCCATAATCCGATCATGACAGGAACCCACATGAACTGTCTACCCTATTCGACAAGAAAAGTATTACCAAGACTGGCAATAACGGGTTGGATTGCCCTTTTTATCGAACGTTCGCAGCGCCTGTGGGACACTCCCAAATGTTCTTTGGCACCTGCCCGCAAATCTCGAAAACAGAACTCATGGCATCGGTCAATTCATTGAGGTTTGCGGAGGTGCCAATTCGCGTCCCTTCACGCGCGGACGGCCTGCAAACAGACCAACCCACCGATGCCACCAGTCTTCGCATCCGCGCCAAGTTGCCTACCCAACCACATTAATGGTGCGATTAACCGAGCCGCCTTGGTGCGCTTGCGCAGCCTTCTTGGCGCGACTGTTTAAAATTGCAGCCGCCACAATGCTGCCGTAGCGAGTCAAAAGCCCTAAGGGGAACAGACGATCGCCATACCATCGCAGACTGGGAGAGTGCGTGTGAATTAAGAATAGCACCGTCAAAGAGTTCAAATAATCAACCACTCCGCCTAAGGCAAGCCATGCATACGAGGCTGCCGGCCACTCGGCCAAAACAGCGTAAGCCAACATCCAAATCATGTATTGAGGCGAAAACACCTTGTTCACAACTAAAAAGATAGCAAAAAGATTGGCAGTAGCCGATATCACGGACCCTCCGCGATATACCTGGTTTCCCAGCCAGAACACTGCAGCCGACACAACGAGAAAGGACAGTACGTCCACCACGGCCACTGGCATGGCATGAACCCAGTGGTTGGCCCAGATGTCGGCCCCTACCCCGCGTCCCGCATTGAACACAAAGAAGAACGACCAGTTCTTGAAGTTTAGATAGGCAAACGGAACATTGAGCACCAGTGTCACCACAGAAAAGATGGCAACCATGGTCTTCAAAGTTAATATTTTCCGATCGCGGTACAGTTCAACCAAGATAAAGGGCAAAACAAAAATGGGGAAAAACTTGAACGACACCGCCAACGCAAATACGACCGCTGCCCAGTTGTAGCGACTGCGTTGATACAGGTGCCACCCCAACACTAATAGGAATATTCCGATAATATCCCAGTTTAACATCCCGTACACCAACAACAGCGGCGTCCACGCAAACCAGTAGTAGACGCGTGGCACCATTTTTCTCAACAACACCAAGCTTGCTGCCGCAGCCAGCCATATCGCCACGGCATTCACCGTATAGTAGGCATCTATCCCCGGAGCAAAAGACGTCAGCCACATAAAAATTCCCAACAATACTGGATACTCAATACGATTTTGCACATAGGGCAACAGATGCAAATATAAATGGTGAGTATGATAGAGCGCCACAATATCAGAATAGGCCAATCTCCTGTAAGCCCAATGGTGGTAGCCTGGCAATCGGTGAGGAAAGGCGACTAGGCGTCCTCGGGGACGCAAACGGCAATAAGCCCATACTAGCCACCCCGTCAAGGCCAGCAACGCTCCAATAAACCGCCAGTCACGCCACCATTTTGGGTTAAAAGGTGCTTCAGTAGTCATAGATAGTCTCCCTGCCAAAATATTTTGGGGATACCAAGATCCTCGAAATCGTGAAGGATATGCATACCGGATCACGACCCCCTGAGAAGTTTTATTCCATGATCTATAGATTCCATGAAAGTAACGTCCCAAGGATCACTTTTGTTACATGCGGGCACACAAAAAATTTGTCTGGCGCGGGGGTTTTCCGATAAACTTCTGTCACTTCAACCAAAATGTGCCGGAAACACCGTAATCGGTCTTATGGAACGGCAAGCGAGGCAAATCGGCTGGGACTGGACGAAAATGCTCGGTGAGCCGCGCAATGACGTTTTTAAGGGTTTGTCCGATAAAGGGCCGGATAAGAACCAGGCCGGCTGGAGGAGGTTGAAGATCAGTTGGTAGTGGGCGGTATGCAATCATAATAACAGTCGCGTCCAGTGCTTTGGCTTGCTCGACGAGATCATAATCACTGTGAGGTTTAGGATTGACCTCCCATGCTGTCAATACCTCATGGCCTTGCTGTGTCAAAGCCGAGACCACCGCGGGCAAAGAGAGATTGAAATCCAATAAAAACTTCATGACAGGTCTTCCACCACCCGTTGAAATCGCGACACAATCCGATAGCCATAACGATAAACGGCCTGCATGCCGTCTTGGTCAAGTCCCAAATCGTGCTGCAAGTCTTGTGCCGAATACCCAGAAGCCAAGAGTTGAAAAACCCATTCCACCGATATCCGTGTATCACCGATCACGGGAATGCCGCCTAAGATATCCGACGAATTAGTAACTTTCACGGTCCACCCCGCTTATAGTTCAGGCAACTGTCGTCGTTGGGTTTTTTGCTCATATACGTATGCCAAACGCAACAACGTAGGTTCTGAAAAACGCAGTCCGGCAAAGGTCAGTCCTACAGGTTTTCCGTCCGTACGATATCCAGCGGGCACGGTGATGGAAGGATAGCCCGCTCGAGCAGCAATGTCTGCGCCATAGTTCCCATAGAACAGCACGGCATCCAACTGATTATCACTCATCGCACGGTCCAATCCATCAGTACGCGACCATTTGAGGTCATGCTGCCGACTACGCCAATATCGTGATTCAATGAGAGTGCCTCGAGTGGCCTCGGCCGCTAACAGAACCGACTGCCCGTAGCGCAACGCCCTTTCCGCATGGCGGTGATTAAATTGAATGATATCGCCGAGCGTCCTTACGGCAACCTCTGGTCCCAACTGCTGCAAGTACGCATTTAACCCCACCTTAAATTCGTATAACAACACGTCATAAGAAAAATCATGGTTTGGCAAGGTGACATCTTCAACAACTTCGGCGCCCAGCCCCCGCAAATCCTTTACAGCCCGCATCATAAGGCCCGCATCCTCATCGGACCAGTCGTCGCGGTAGGTTCCGCCTATTAATCCCAACCGCACCCTCGATAAATTGTCCGCATTTAAATATTGGGTAAAGTCATGCCCATCGGGAAACGGAGAGGACAAGGTCACCGGATCAGAAGGATCGGGTCCTGCTATGACCGACAGCAACAAGGCCGCATCGCGCACCGTAGGCACCATCGGTCCGGCGGTATCTTGGCTATGGGCAATCGGGACAATGCCCGCGCGGCTAACTACCCCAATGCTGGGCTTTAAACCCACAATAGAATTTTGGCTGGAAGGGCTTAATATCGATCCCGACGTCTCGGTACCGATGGCCAGCGGGGTGAATTCCGCCGCCACCGCCACACCGGACCCTGCGCTGGATCCGCCAGTATCCAACCGTCCTGGTCCATACGGGTTTCGGACCTGGCCACCCCGGGCACTATAGCCATTAGGCATGTGATCTGACATAAAGTTGGCTAATTCGGTTAAATTGGTTTTCCCAAAAATAATAGCTCCCGCATCTCGCAAGCGTGCCACCAGATGCGCATCAAATGGTGTTCGGACATGGGCCAGCGCCAATGTCCCCGCCGTCGTATGCATTTTATCTGCGGTGGCAATATTATCTTTAATCATGACGGGTATGCCATGTAAGGGGCCGCGGATTTTTCCCAAATTCCGTTCCTGGTCCAATGCTTCAGCTATTGACATGGCATCTGGGTTCATTTCCGCTACCGCGTTCAACTGCGGCCCGTCCTGATCCCACCGCACAATCCGTTCTATATACCGCCATAATATCTCGGTCGATGAGACCTCTCGGTTGTTAAGCAACTGCTCCCAGGTCGTAGCTTGGTGTACTGGCATCAAATCCGACATCGACAAATCCCCTCTGACCAAAGATTTTCCTCCCACCCATCCCATCGTGGGTGCGACATCCGCTACTGCCTTTGATTCGACTTCATCCATGACAATTCCTGCCGACAGACCGCACGATATTGGTTCTCAAAAGGATTTTCGGTTATACTTCCTGGAAGTATACTGAGAGACAGAGTCTCTATCAATTGAGTATTTTTGAGAGGACGAATGACCATGGCAGAACATAAAGTCGTCATTTTGGGAACCGGTCCGGCTGGACTTACAGCGGCCATTTATGCAGCCAGAGCCAATCTAAGTCCCATCGTGGTGGAAGGCAATGAGCCGGGTGGCCAATTGACCCTGACCACAGAAATTGAAAATTTTCCCGGTTTTTCCAATGGCATTTTGGGTTCCGACCTCATGGACAACATGAGGAAACAAGCCGAACGGTTTGGCGCCACGTTCCGAGACGGTTGGGCTACCTCGGTCGATTTGTCGCATCGACCTTTCTCCATCACATTGAACGAAGTCGAAACGTTGTCCGCTGATGCCCTCATCATTTCGACTGGTGCTTCCGCTAAAATGCTCAGCATTCCTGGCGAATCCGAAATGATAGGGCACGGCGTATCGACGTGTGCTACCTGTGATGGCTTTTTCTTTACCAAAAAGCGTGTCATTGTGGTGGGCGGCGGGGATTCCGCGATGGAAGAAGCCACCTTTTTAACCAAGTTTGCGTCAGAGCTTACCATTGTCCATCGGCGCGATACCCTTAGGGCTTCCAAGGTGATGCAAGAACGCGCGCGCAACAATCCTAAAATCCAATGGGCGCTGGACATGACGCCAATTGCTGTCAAATCTGAAAACAATCACGTCACAGGCCTAGAAGTTCGCGACAACAAAACCGGCCAGACCCGGATCATTGAAACCGATGGCTTATTTGTTTCAATTGGGCACAGTCCCAACACCAACTTTTTGAATGGCCAGGTGGCCACAGACAAGGTCGGCTATATCGTTACCAACTACCGCAACAGCGCGACCAATATTGAAGGGGTATTTGCCTGCGGCGACGTCATGGATTCGCACTACCGCCAAGCCGTCACCGCAGCCGGAAGCGGGTGTCGCGCGGCCATGGACGTTGAAAAATACCTCGAAGGCGCTTTTGTCCACGACTGGTCAATGTCTTTGACTTAAATCGCCTATCCATGTATTTTCATCTAGGGTCAGAATTGCTATTATCGATGCAATGTGGGCCCTTTTGGCATGGGTCTCACAAGGAGAGGAGCCAATCAATGGCGCATGTAATCACCGGTCTTTGTATGGACACCAAAGACCAAAGCTGTGTGGAAGTTTGTCCTGTCGATTGCATCCACCCGGCCAAAAGTTTGGATGGAGAAGCTGCATTTGAGGCCAGCCCGCAACTATATATCGATCCCGAGGTTTGCATTGATTGTGGAGCCTGCGCTCCCGAATGCCCGGTCGGAGCCATTTTCATGGAAGAGGATTTGGCCCCCGAGGATCGCAAATATATCGATATTAACCGGGAATTTTTTCAGCAGTAATCAGCATGGACGCAACTTGCCCTGCCGGTGCCAGATCTATGGTTTCGGCAGGGTTTTAATTACCATCTCTCGTGGTCGCAGATGATGGCATCATGGCCACCGTAGGCAAAGTAGTCAGTAGCAACAGCGCCAAAAGCCACATAATGTCACGGTCACCCCATTGCCCCGCAATAGCGGCAATCGGGATCACCAGCAATGCGCCAAGTCCATTGGCCAAACCTAGCGCGATTCCTGACCCCAAGGCTGGATTTTCAGAGAAAATATCCTGCCCAATGAGCATTGTTGTAGGCCCCGACCCAAAGAGCGCCATGCCCAAAAGAGCCAATACGGGCCATTCCCAAATGCCATTGGTTACACCGAAGATTCCTAAAAAGAGCACCGCTCCCATGGTGGTCAGCCTTAACACGCGCCCTCGTCCAATACGGTCCGAAGCCATTCCTCCGGCCAAATTTCCTGCCACGCCAAGACCAACCATTACCGTTACCAAGCTTGCGCTGCCCACTAAGCTGCCTCCGTGTTCATGCCACATAATAGGGGCCAAAGTTATTACACCGTAGGTGGCGACCGAACGCGCAGTGGAAAACACCACCAAAGCCGTAGCAGGACGAAGATGTTGGCGCCACCTTAGCGGCGTTCGTGAACGTTTTCGCGGAACCATTTGGGGAGTGGCCTTTATCATCCACGGCAATGTCAGCACATACGGCACCGCCAACCACATAATTCCCCGCATGCCAAAAGACGCTACTAAAAAACCTGCAGCCAATGGCCCTAGCCCTCGACCCAACTCACCACCCACCAAAAAAGTGGACATGAAAAACCCTTCACGTCCAAGACCTAGCGTCCTGGCCGCGGTTAAAGCCTGTGGATGAAACAAGGTATTGCCAATACCCGTCATCAAAAGCCATAACCCCATCATAACCAACGAATGGGAAAGTCCCACTAACACAGTGCCCAAGGTCGTAAGCAGCAACCCGCCTAAAATAAACTTGCGTCCTCCCAAACGGTCCGCCCACCATCCCGTTAACGGCTGCAAGCTTTGCCCCAAAATCAATGCCGTCATGAGAACCCCAATTAACGGCAGGGGAACATGTCGATCCACTGCCAATGCGGGCAAAATACCCGGCAAGTAGTTGGCTAGACCATCATTAAGAAAATGCTGCCAAATCAACACAGATAGCCCGGTATTCTGGCCTGCGCGCTCTGCCTCCACCGCCTTTGCCATTGTGCCCCCCCAAAGATCTGCAATATGTGTTAGGTCAGTCCACGGAGTATGGAGATCTCGGCGACTCTGGAAGCCAATGAGACCATATGGTAGAACTCACCACCGCGGTTAACCTGAACAGAAGCCATACCAGGGGAAACCATGTCCCTAGCCGAAACAGTAACGGATGCATTGACAAGGCCACGCCCGGGGGATGACAAATTCCCACACGCACCAATATCCAAAGGTCAGCGATGCAGTTGCACCCGCGCATAATGGACCATGGCCCATTAATTCCGCCAGTATCCCTAGGAGAGCCCCAGCCCACGACCCAGATTCACGGGCAACGGCTGCGCCGCCGATTGTTGGGCTAACACCGGCAAAATGCTCGGGCAGGCGATAAACGGCGGCACTAAAAACAGATCTTCCTGTCCAATGGCTCCACCCCTGCTAAAATGGCGGCTGTTACCCATACTAAACTTGCCATAGTGTCCCTTTAACCCCAAACCGCATCCCACCAATATCATGGCACCTCAGGAATATTGCCGGGGAAGCACGCCATCCGCACCCAATGCGTAAGCACGTTTTCCCTAAAAGCATCCCAGCCCCCTTTTTTGCTGGCTAAAACCAGCGCAAGTTGGATAGTTGACTGCAACACTCCGCGGTGTGAAAATGAGGGCTTACCCCTGCCTTAGACTTTTTACGTTGGTGCTGTGCGGCAGACCCTTGAGTTCAGGGTGCAAGTACGTGCGGATGCGCGCCAAAGCGATACCCACTTCTCCAAATCCCGTGGCGATTAGCTTAACCTTTCCGTCATAATGAGCCACGTCACCCACCGCATAAATCCCCGCGCGGTTCGTACTCATAGTGGCCAAAGAGACCACCAAGCCGGAGCCTTTGAGATCGAGCCCCCATGTCTTGGCTGGACCCAAATTGGGCTGAAATCCCAATCCACCAACCACAGCGTCCACCGGCAACAATTCCTCGCTGTCTGACTCGAGCTTGGATAGTCGCAAGGCCTCTACCGTCTGACTTCCTAGTATTTCAGCCACCTCAGCAAAAGTATGGACGGTAATGTTGTCCGCACTATCGATCTGACGCAGGCTCTCTTCTTGTGCTCGAAACTCGTCGCGTCGATGAATCAAATGAACATGCCGCGCATATTGCGCAATGGCTAACGCCCAGTCCACGGCGGTATCACCGCCACCAACCACCGCCACCCGATGCCCGGCGAAATGCGCCAAAGCAGGCACAAAATAATGCACTCCGTCGCCCTCAAAGCGATCGGCCCCCAAGGCCGGCAGACGACGGGGAACAAAAGAGCCTAATCCTATGGCAATTAGAACGCTGCGACTTCGATGGCTTCCTTTAGTAGTGTTCAATACAAACTCGTGAGTCAGCGCGCTGCCATGTTCTTCAATCGACAAAACAGACTCTGAGAGGCAAACCATCGGTTTAAACCGCATCATTTGAGCGACAAGCGCGCCTGCCAAGTCTTTAGCCATGATAGAGGGAAAACCAGCCACATCATAAATTGGCTTTTCCGGGTATAATGCATAGAGTTGTCCTCCTAGTTCCGGCAGGCTTTCGATCACTTTGACCTTCATGCCGTGTAATCCCGCCATCGTAGCACCAAAGAGGCCTACCGGTCCACCGCCGATAACCGTTACATCGTATAACTCCATTGGCCTCTCCCTTCGTAAAAATGCTGTGCGGTTGACACCGAGAAACGCGAAATCCCCCTTGCACTTTAGTACCTTATCATACTAGAGTCGGGTTGCTCCTCGCAAGAATAGAATTTACCAATTAATGCGGATAATTCTTAGCAGTGTGAGGTAGTGGACGAGACCGCTATCGTTAGTCTTTTAGGCCCTGGATAGCCGTCATCACCCCGGCTAAACTCTGCAGTTCTGCGGGCAGAAGAATCTTCGTGGACGGTGATTGACCTATGGCGCTTAACGTTTCAAGAGATTTCAACTGCAACACTGTCCGAATTTTTTCTTCGCTCCATCCAGTAGCAGGATCTTGCGCCAGGTCCAATACCGCCTGATTTACCATACGCACAGCTTGAGCCTGGGCCTCCGCCATACGTTGAATCGCGGTGGCTTCACCCTCGGCTTGCATGATTCGCGCTTGGCGAGCAGCCTCGGCTCGCAGAACGATCGCCTGCTGTTCTCCTTGGGCTTGAGCAATCGCCGCTTGTTTTGCACCTTCCGCCTCTAAAATTGCCGATTCTTTGGCTCCTTGGGCTTGTTCAATAGACGCCAGTTTGTTGGCATCAGCTTTCTTTTGAGCCTCCATAGCTTGTTGCATTTCCTTTGGCAAATCTACCTGGCGAATGGATGCTTGCACAACGCGGATACCCCAACTACCCGTCGATTCATCAAGGTCGATTCTAAGCTTAGCGTTAATTTGCTCGCGGTGAATCATGACATCGGCCAATTTTCGCTGTCCTACTTCAGACCGCAAAGTAGCCGACACGATATTTTTAATGGCGAGTTCGGGATTGGTAATTTCATAAGTGAAATTTTTGGCATCCACCACCTGGTAAATGAAGTACGCATCAATTACGGGACTGACGTTGTCAGCCGTAATTACTGGTTCCGGGTCCAGATTAATCGTCACTGATTTAGTGCTGACCAATTGTACTGAATCAATCAACGGCACTTTCATAATAAGCCCAGGAGGAGCCTCGCGACGAAATTTCCCCAAGCGCTGGATGAGTCCTAGAGAACCCTGGGGAACCACACGAAATATTCCTCGGACTACACCCACCACTAACGCAATGCCAATCACCGTTTCAATAATGCCGCTTATCATTTCATTCACCCTTTCCCTAGGCCCCTACACTTCAAGTTGCGGCAAAACCAATAGGGTTGGTCCTACACGCCCGCAAATCCACACCGACACATCTGGCAAAATCTCCTCAGTACCGTCAGTTTCGCAGGTCCATAACTGTCCTCCCACTTTGACAATTCCTCGCCCTGAACGCTCTGCCGGAACTGGTTCGATGATAACCCCCACTCGACCTATCAATTGGTCGGTTGCCGACCGATAGCTGGACACAAAGCTCCCTCCTTGATCGCATCATACTCCGGCCCCGACAAAACAGCTAGCGGCAACCACCAGCAAAATAGAGGATTTCAGGGTCTGCACGTCTAATCTTCGCTTTGCGTCACAATTTGTAGAAAGTCGGTGATTTTCTGTGTCTAATGCTGACCGATCGCGTTTTGTACCCGCATATATCTTCATGGGATTTTCGATCGGCTTTGCCTGGTTTGTTTTGGCCCCTTTGGTTCCATCGCTTATCGGCCTCTATAAAGCCTCCCTGTCCGAAATCATCATGCTGATATCTCTCTATGGTTACGCTATGGTGGTTGTCTCTTTGCCTGCTGCCTGGTGGGCCATGAAGAGCGGGCCTAAACTGCTCTTTACCACCGCTATTGTCTTGTCCGTCTTGGGGCTGGTTTTGCGCGCCGTCAGCACCCACTACTCACTGCTTTTAATTGGGCAGGCGATTGCCGCCTTGGCCTACCCTATGATCATATCTCCCATCGGCGCCGTCTTAAAGCTTACCAACCACCCGCGTCCACGCGCCTTAACAGGGTGGACCATCGGCATGCTGTTTTTAGGCATGGCTTTAGGAGCCTTAGTGGCACCCTCTTTAATCGCCTCTCTGGGCACCCACGGCACTCTCTGGGTTGTGGCCCTGGTCAATGCCGTCGCCGGCATCTATTTCCTCACCGCATTGCGATACTTGCCCGTGCCATCTGCCCAAACCACAATCCACCGACCCCTGATTATCACGTCGTGGAGCCTGGTCGGCCTGGCGGTGGCCTCCATCAGTGTCATGCTGGGATCCATTGCCGGCGAGGCATTAGGCAAATTAGGCATGTCTCAATCAAATTCGCTGGCTTTGGGCAGCTTGCTGACCGCATTGACCTTTTTGGGCTCGGCCTTAGGCGCCATTGTCCTAGCGAGCCTCGCCGATCGCCTGTCAAAGCCCTATCAATACCAAAAAGTCCTTGCGGTCTTGACTTGGGTCGCACTACTTTGGGTTGCCCTGACCCTGACCGGCAAAATTTCTGGTGGGCCTGGGGGATTGGAAATGGGGTTCTTCATTTTGGGCGCGTTAGGCAACGGGTGGTACGCTATGGCACTCGAAGCATCGGCCCATCGTGCAAAAACAGCGGGCAGCGCAGGAATCTCCACCGCTGGCTTCAGTATTGTTTCAAATCTAGGGGTGGCCCTGATCCCGGTGTATTTGGGACCCCTCATCCTTAGCGCGGACTCTCTTTGGCTTACTCTGACCCTGTTACTCATGCTCATTGCCGTCATGGTGCCGTTATTGGCTAAGCACCCCGAAGGCACATCGCGAACAGCCTAAAGCAGCAAGGCAGGAAATCCCTGCCTTGCTGCTTTTCCCACGCATCTTTTGATTTTTTCCCCCGTCAGTACGGTCTTCCGCAATGTCGCCGCATTATCCAGCTAGGGCAATATGACGTCAATGCGTTTTCCGTTGATTTTCCAAAAAATCCGCAATGGCACGGTATGCTCTAATTTCATTTTCTTTCTTAGCAAATCCGTGCCCTTCATCCTCGAGCACCAAATATTCAATGGTTCGGCCGCGATCTCGCAATGCCGCCACCATTTGGTCTGATTCAGCTTTCACCACGCGGGGGTCGTTTGCGCCTTGCACAACCAGCATAGGACGCGTCATCCGCTCCACGTAAGTAATGGGAGAATCCGCAATAAAACGTGCCTGGTCGATATCTGGGTCCCCAAGCCACCGTTTCATCATCGGCTTCCAGGTATCTGGAACTGACTGGACAAACGTGCGAAGGTCGGATGGTCCAAAAATGTCGACTACTGCTTGAAAACGCTCGGGGTGCCGCCCGTGCAATAGCAATGCCATATATCCCCCGTAACTGCCACCCACCACAAAAACACGGCTGGGATCCATCCGTCCTGTTTGGACTAACCAATCCATCCCAGCCAGCACATCGCGTCGGGGACCATCCCCCCAATCTCCTTCGACCATTTGCGTAAACTGTAGTCCATAGCCTGTGCTGCCCCTAAAATTGGGTGCAAAAATTTGGTATCCAAGAGTGGCTAGATATTGGAAAATCGGGCGAAATTGTCGACGCTCCATAGCTTGTGGACCACCATGGGGCCAAACGATGGTGTAGCCATTGCGAACTTGAGGCGCAAACCATAACGCTTCAATTTCCAGGCCATCGAACGAGGCATAGTGAACCACCTCAGCACGCGTGGCATTAGACGGACTGATAGCCAGCGACCGGTTCTCGGTCACTGGCTCCCACCGTCCGTCACAAAAACAGTAGAGGTTGGTCGGCGAAGTCTCTGATTGACCCGCCAAATACCACAGCCCGCTACGCGTCACTGCCATTTGTGTGACCACCGTTACAGGTATCGACACCTCCACTGCAACAGGATGGTCCACCGATACTTTATAAAATCGTTGATCCACACCACAATCCGTTAAAAGCAGAATTTGTCGGTGCTTACGGTCATATTGGATCTCGACAATATCCTCTCCAGGGATTTGCAGCATGCGCTCCATTCGTTGTGTTTGCGAATCATAGCGAGCCAAATAGGCATGCTCTGCGTCATAATTAGTGGCAAACCAGACCTCTTGATCAGAAACAAAAACAGCGCCGTACACCACGTGTGCCTTCATCGGATCGGGGACCAACGATGCCAATGAACCAAATCCACCAAACCAAGCCGACATATGTGTGTTGGCATAGGATTTTAGCGCAATCCACGAGGTCTCCTCAGGCGACACTTGAATAATCAGGGTCGGCACTTCTTGGCCGGCCAGCAACAGTGTCTCCTCATCTGTTGTCAGGTCGCGAACGTAGTTGTTGTAAAACTGCACATTTTCATGATTAGAGGCATAGTACAAGCGGTTGCCGTCCTCGCTCACATGAAGCACATGGTGACGAAACCCCGGATGCACGACCAAAGGTTGTAGTTGCCCACCACGAGCGGGCATCAGATAGATTTGCGTGGTCTCATCCCCCGCGTCGTCAGCCGCAATGACCAGATAACGCCCGTTTGGATCATAGTCTATGGTTCTCAATGTTTTGTCTGCGTGTGAGATCATTACAGGGTAGTGAGTCTGCAACCCCATCTCCCACACTTCATAACTTCCTGAAAGGTTGGTGATAAGGGCAGCACGTCCCGCTTTCTCATGGATCGAAAAAGCCATAACCGATGCGTAGCGATAAAACTCCTCAATATCTGGAGAAGGAAAAGTTATCATTCGATGCAAGTCTCCTTTTAGAAGATATGTTTCATGTCCTGCATGTGGTATCCCTACAATTTATCGATCCCATCATGGGGAAGTTCCGTTGAATTCCCGGGGAGGCGTGAGATATCCCGATACCACAAAAATATCACAGTAAGCTATTCGCTGCTCAATACGGGCCAGCCACCTCGATCGTTGCAGTTCATCGATCCGATGCGAACTCCAACGCAACAAAAAATACAGGGTATAAAGGACAGATTTTACGTTCTGCGTCGCGCGATGTGTGTTCACGTCGCGAGTGCGAGACACCAGAAATCGGTTTAAGTGGATATCGACCTCATCACTGTTCGCGTCCTGCTCAATCAAGCAAAAGAACACCCACGCCCAGCGGTCCATTTCTTCATTAAGCCATGGCAGTGGACGCGAAATAAATTGCCATGCCGCGGCGGTCAACAAAGTGCGACTGGCCATCGTAAGGTTAGGATGGCGTGTTAAAGCTGCCGCAGCATCGGCGACATGCGCTCCCGCGTGGATCCATCCCCACGCCTCATGATAACCTCGCCAGTCGATTTCCTGGTCCAAATATCTTCTTAAGGCTTCCATTACTCGGTCCAGGTCACCCGCGCTCAATTCAGGAGCGGGATTGGCTTGGTCGCGCTCCAGTACCGCAGCCACTCCCAGCCACGCAAAACTACGCCGCAATACTGCCGCATCGGCAGTTTCCCCAATGTGAAAAAATGCCTGGCCGCCACTTATGAGGCGCTCCAACAATGCGGCCAAGGTTCCCATAGGCAATGCCGCCTTAGCCATCAACTGCGAAAAAATAGTGTACCCCAGCTCATCCCGAATCTCAGAATCCGTCTCTCCAAAGCATTCGACAAGCGCTGACAACGCCTGTGTAGGGTCTAAAATCTCTTCTTCATGGTCTCTCCACAACAAAAGTATGCGCTGATCCATCGATTCTCCTTAAACGCAAATGCCATCCGTCCGATCCCTACTCACCCATGGAACTGTGATGCACATGTGCACAACTCTTGCACAGAGCAGTCCTTGCATGTACGATGATATCGCACTTGAAGAGAAAAACTTACAATATTTTGGGAAAGGTTGGGTTCATGTCACAGCGAATCAAAACACTTATGCTGTTGCTGTCAGGACTTCTGTTAATAGCTGGTTGCGGCCAGACTCCGCCTGAAACCTCGACTTCTCAGGTATGGTCGGTGAACCAAAATCGCTATGTATCCAAGGTGTTCGGACCCCCAGAGGGAGCCATCGTGATTACCATGGCGTCGTGGTGCAAGTTTTGCGCATGGGAGGCTAAGTGGCAAGAACCGTCTCTCATTGCATGGGCCCATCAACATCATATCAAAGTCTATTTGCTGGACATCTCGGGATATGGAGGAATCGGCATCCCAGGTCCTCTCTCCAACTCAGGAGCCGGTCTGGATCAAGTCACTCGCCTGTCCTCGTCTCATCAAATGGCACAACTCGCGGCTACCATGCAAGAATATGCCCGTCATTTTCATGTGAGCCCGACAATAATATATCTTGATCCCAAGGGCAGCACTATCTTTGCCAAAGAAACCAAATTAATCCCTAGCATGTTCTTCCTCAATAAGACGGGGAACATCGTCAAACATCTCGACCAAGTGCAAACGGCATCCCATCTTGAACAAGTAGCCACGCAGCTGGGTCTGGGCAAAGCGTAGTATCAACACAAGCAGACTTGCAGGAACCCAAGGAGTCCCTGCAAGTCGAGGGCTACAACGAACTAGGTATTGGCCACTTGACCGGGCCTGGCCACCTTAACATCAGGCACGAACAGAAATGCCACCAATCCCACCAATGATCCGACAAACACGACGCCAAACATTCCGGTAAATCCGTGCCAGTTCTCCGCGACTGTCAACAGAATAGGCCCCGCGGCCAGCCCAATGCCCCGAAATACCGCCATTAAAGACAGTGCTTCGCCAGCCTGGTCTTCTCGATATAACGCGAGTGCCATACGATTTAACGGGGCTCCCATGGTAAACGCCGTACCAATGCCAAGTGCCATCATAGCAACCAAGAACCGCCACAATACCAAGTGAGGCCAGGCTAGCAACAGCCCCCCCAACGAAGCTGCCACAAGACCGGCAGCTAAAACCTTGCGTGGACCGATGCGGTCCACCATGACTCCTCCTGCACCCGAGAAGATGGCCCCGGTAAATGCGGCGGGCAGCAGGGCTACCCCTGATACTAAGACAGTAAAGTGCAATGTGTCTTGCGTCAACGTAGGCACAAAAATCGCGGCTGACATGTCCAACCCAATCAACGCCGCACCAATCATCATCGCCACGCCAGACGTGTTGGTCAGCGGCTTGGAATCCAAAAAGGGTACTCGAGCTGTCCTTTGACGTGCCCAAAACAGCACAAAAAACCCAATCGCCAAGACAAGAAATATCCATCGGACGGACCCCGATATCATAACAAACAGCAAAATGCTAGCTAAGAAGGAGGAAAATCCCAACCCGCCGATAATATCGGGGACAGCCCGCGAACCCAATTGGGAGGCGGGCACCCGACGCACCATGAATAATACGAGCAGGGCAATCGGTACATTAATTAAGAATACCGATGGCCATCCAAAATATTGTCCCAAGGCGCCGCCCGCAGTCGGCCCTAAAATACTGGCCACGCCAAATATCGCGCCGAAGATCCCCAGTGCCATACCACGGCGGTTGGATGGAAACATCTTCAGTCCCTCTGCTTGTGCGTTGGGGTAGACTGCCCCCGCGCCCGAGCCTTGGATAATTCGCGCAATCACAAACATGGCAAAATTCTGGCTTAAGGCCGCTATCAGGGATGCCAGGCCAAAAGCCACAATGCCCCATACGAACAATTTGCGGTGTCCAAACCGATCTCCCGCTGCCCCCGCTAATATCGTGGAAGCAATGTAAGCCACCGTGTAAGCCGTAATAGTCCATGCTGTCCAACTGAACGTGATATGAAAACTGCGAGTGATTAAAGGAAAAACTGGACCTAGCACATTAGTGTCTAAGGCACCAATAAAGACCCCCACGAAAAAGACGGTGAGGATCCGATAGTTGGGTTTCGTCACAAGTTTCTCCTTCCGTCTCTAGTGATGTACCGCTACAATCATGGCAAAAAACAAGGTTGTCATATAAATCAAAGAAAATTTAAACGTCCTCTTAGCCCATGTTAGTTGGGGAGCACGTTCCCGAATTAAGTATACATTGTAGGCAATAAAAGCGACCCCTAGAAGTATGGCAACCACCAAATATAATAGATTGACCACGTGCGTCCAATACAGCAGAACGGAAGCCGCCAACAACAAAACACTATATATCAAACTTTGAGCCTTGGTTGCCCTTTCGCCTTTGACCACAGGCATCATAGGAATACCCGCTCGCTTATAGTCATCCTGTTTATATAACGCAAGAGCCCAAAAATGCGGCGGTGTCCACAAGAAAATAATTAAAAACATCAGCCAGGCAGCAACCCCAAGGTGCCCAGTGACCGCCGCCCACCCCACCAAAGGAGGAAACGCCCCGGCTGCTCCGCCAATCACAATATTCTGCGGCGTACGGCGTTTGAGCCAAATCGTGTAGATGAACACGTAAAACAAAAACCCGGATAGAGAACAAATCGCCGCAATCCAATTGGTTAGCAGGCCAAGTCCCACAAAAGAGATGAGTTCCGTGACAATGCCAAAGACCAAGGCATTTATCGGCTCCATGCGCCCCGCCGCTACCGGACGCATCTTCGTACGGCGCATCACTTTATCGATATCCCGGTCATACCACATATTCACTGCGTGGGCGCCACCCGTCGACATGGCCAAACCTACCAAGGTTACGGCAGTGAGCCCCAGGCCTGGCAATCTGCCATAGGCCACCACCATAGCGCAATATGCCGTGATCACCAGAAGCACAATGATGCGTGGTTTGGTGAGGGCGACATAATCGGCAATAACCGCTATCCAATTCCTCTGCACTGTTACCAGTTCTGAATACATAGCCGCACCTCGCGTTCGCCATTGTGACAAGTATTATCACTGATCCACTTTACTGCAAATTTCATTGATTTCAATGCCTCATAATTACTACTGGCTAGATATCCTCTTCGGCGAAATAATTTTCAAAACGTCCAAGAGGCTCTTTCTGACTTATATACTAATCCTTGTAGACGCCTGCCAGCATTGACTACCCCCGATAGTCTGCGGCTGCCGGCCCTCTTTCATTGCATACCCGCTTTACCGTCCATCAAGGTTTCTTCGCGATGAAAATATTTTTAGAGTGGCCTTTTGGGCTCCACTCCCAGCACGGATAACATTCGACAATTTTAACTAATGGATTCTGCGGCTGGCTTCCTCGCATAAAGTGTGTACAGATTATAAAAAAATATGTCCGCCAAACTCGCCGAACTGCTCTTTATGGCACTATCCCACAAGCGCTGGGGGTCCGAGCTCTTCAGATGCCTCGGCTAAGTACCTGCAGTGAGTCTTTCAGCACGTCGGTTTGTATACTGCCACACCCCATCTGAAAACACAGCCGACCCACAGTTCCTGGACCAAACACCCAATACCCAGCACCATGAAATCGGCCGGTCTGGCTCTCACCCGCAATCGGATACACTGGTTCCATCATAACGTTGCAATTCTCCGGGTTCACCACGATCTGGGACCGCATAACGATTTAGAGCTCACCCACAAATTTTGACTCTCTTCTCATCGGACTCTGACTCTTCTTATACTCCGAAGGACGTTGCCCAGTACCTCAAAACACTGCCACGAAAAGAACGCCGACGAATCCTCAAGCAGCCTGGACATGGGGAAAAGAACTCATCGGGGTTCTGTCCATACCCTTGTTGGCGATTGCCGGCCACATGTCCCAGGTGAGCGGTATCTACGCGGTATTAGGATTGGATGCCCTTGCCATTTTAGTTGGTGCCATTCGGCGCTTTTAATGTCATAACCCGAGAACTTCAGGTCTTTTGAGCAAGTGCTCGAAAGCTTTTTTTCGCTCTGCTTAGAGCCTAATGACGAAGGACAGCTATAGTCAGACGCACTCTTGCCCCGCGGCTACGCACCCAATCGCACGGCATTTATGCCTTTGACTCGAAACCCGATTCGCCAAGCTATCATATTAGCCAATACCAGAAAAATCATATACCAGTAAATAGCGCCTGACATTAGAGTGACCAAAAATTGCAGGCCAGCCATAACGCCGACCAGAGCCAAAAGAATCAGCCCTACGATTCGTTCACTCGGTTGGGCCAGCTGAAAGGGCTCAGAGAAGGGCAGTCCCTTGCGAAGGAATCTAAATGCGATGACTGCATAGACTAACATGCTCAAAAGAGCCACAGTCAGATCAGGAATCACACGGATTCCGAACAAAACAGTGAATACCAGACCTTCGATAAAGTAAACCGGTAAAAAAAGCTGGTACACGAAAGCTTTTACTGTTCCCTTAAAGACATCTTCCAAATGTTCGATGGGACTCACTTGGTATATCCAGGCCGCTTTATATTGCCCAGAGTACCTAAGAGTCATGAGCACCGTCGGAATCATGACGCTGCTCATATAGATGGCCAAGTACCAATGACTAGAACCCAAACTGTGCAGTCCTTGCGACCATGCTGGGTTGAAGATTAGGATAAAGGGAAACGCAATGGCAAATCCGAGCGAAGGATACACTTTCAACTTGAACTCCCGTTCTCTGCCCATCATAATCGAGGCAAACTCGAACATCGTGCGTTCATCGCGACGACGGCATGCCAGACGGGCAAGATTTCTGCGCCACCCATGCTTAGTCGTGGGAGAATGGGTGGTTGTGGCCGAAAGCTTTTCCAAGCGTGTTTCAAATGCCGGCATAAACCGAACATAAGCAAAAAACAGCGCCAGTGGAACAAACAAGGCCAATACCAACAGTATCATTGTAAGGTTGCTAGACTGCCGGCCAAAAAGCTCGGCAAACAGAGCTCCAAACCACATCGGCGGAATCACGGCCTGCCACCAGGCAGGGCGCAGGACTACCCGCAACTTCACCACATCAAATACCCGACCAATCACCTGATATCCAATTACCATGGCAATGGAAAGCCCTATCTGCACGTAATTGATGAAGTCTTTCATGCGTTCGCCATCGAAGAAATTCAAAATACCCAGGTATAACAGCGTGGTTACCGTCATGATAAGCAAATCCATCCAGACTAGGCTCAAGGCAAACGTGAGCCCAAACCAGAAACCTTGCGCTATGAAAGCAGCCAACAAAGATGGCCCGGCCAAAACTGTCGTTAATAAAGTGAGATAAATCACCACGTGGATAGCGCGCGCAAAGCCCAATGTGCGACCGGTCACTGGCTTAGTCGCGATGATAATTCTATCGCGGATATCGAGCAGAACCGTGGAAAAGTCGGAGATCATCGAGGTCATCACTAAAAACATTAAGATACCAAAAACCACACTCATTTGAAACAGATAATTCCTGCCCATCACGACAAATGGGATTAAGATCACACCCATGAACAAATATACCCATAAAGAGGTCAAAAATCCATTACGGTCTGGCGCACGCCGCGCATTGCGGCTTAAGATCGTTGGCACGCGGCGGCTATCCATCGTCAGTTTGGCCTGTAAAATCTTGCGCATTATTGGATAGTCACACCCCACAGCTTCAAAAACGGTCCGAAAACGGTCTAAGATCCGCAAGGAAATAAAATCCTTCATCAGGTCACACTCCCCAAAATGATAGACAGACACTCTTGGGCTATTTCCTGGTGATCTAGAAATCCGGTAATTTGTCCAAAAATCCCTTCCAGGGATTTCTCATGGCTAATATTCTTCAATTGTTCAAAGTTCCCGTCAGCGACAATCTCTCCATGGTTTAACAAAATGATACGATTGCTGATTTTTTCTACCACTTCCATGATATGGGAAGAATAGAAGATCGTCTTGCCGGCCGCAGCCAACTGAGCCAATAAATCCTTCACTATTATGACGCTGTTGGCGTCCAGCCCACTTAATGGTTCGTCAAGAAACAAAATATCCGGATTGTGTAACAAGCTCGAGATCAGCAGCACTTTTTGCCGCATTCCTTTGGAATATGAGGCAATGCGGGAGTTATATACATCCTCCAAGCCCAACACCGTCATTAGCGACTGGGCTTTGCGACTTGCCCGTTCTTCATTAATCCCATACAAGCCTCCCACAAAGGTTAAATATTCCGCCGCGGTTAGCGTCTCGTAAATCTCTGCAGTTTCCGGCACGTATCCAATTTTTCGCTTATATTCGACATCCCCGTTCGCAATGTCAACACCCATAATCTGAATGGTCCCGGTGTATCCGGTCACCAGTCCCAGCATGGCTTTGATGGTGGTGCTCTTACCCGCGCCATTTGGACCGATATACCCAATAATTTGGCCGCGCTGCACCTCCAAATTTATTCCGTTTAAGACAAGTTGATCGCCATATCTCATTTTCATATCGCGTATTGAAATCACAACCTCTGAACTCATTCGCACGTGCAGGACAGAGCGTTTGCCCAAAAATACCATTCGCCCGTTAAAAGCTGTTTTGTCCCGCTTCCTCCCTCTCCATAACCTATCGTCACGAGTAAACCTATCAGCGATTGTACCATCAAGCGTGGTTATGGACTATTGTATACGTCGGAGCGGATCTAGAGATCCCGCCTCTTGTGCCGCATTCTCAGATTGGAGGCATCAAACCATCCACGTAGAGACCCAAATAGAGGAAATATAGGCTCATGATTTCTTCGGAGCGTGGGCATAGTAGACTCATGAAAACCCTAAGTTTTGCCTTAACTTCTATGGGATTGGCACTGCTGACCTTTATCATTTGGACGGGGTCGCAGCACACGCTAGACCCATGGCACATAGCGCCAACCTTATATACCTGGACCGCTACTGCGATTGGGGCTCTCTCCTTGATTGTCGTGTGGGTCCAGCCGCAATTGGCCATGTTTTTGCTGTTCGGCGCCAGCATTGCAGGCATCCCCAGTTGGCTGGCGGTGTGGGCTGGGCCAGGGAGCTTCTTTTTAAGCGCGGCACTGTTGCTTCTGACTACGATAAGCCAGTCCAAGCCTCCGAGAGCCCCATAAATATACGAACATTCCCTGTGCCACCGGGGTGGATGAATTCAACCGCAGTTCGATAGCCCGCTGGATTTGTTTCAAGCGATGCCCATAAAAGAAGCGTGGTCCATATGGACCACGCCTTCAACCCGTCTTAGTTGGTGCTCTCGGTCAATGAAACCGGCTTTGCGGTTTCGATTTTAATTGAAATCGTCTTCTTGGCTATCAAGGGCACCCGGATGGTCAGTAATCCATCCTTCAACTCCGCAGCAATTGCGGACTCATCCGTGGCTTGCGGCAACTGAACTCGATAATGGAATCCCGGCGTCCGAATTTCCCGCCGCATGTAGGACCACCCGTCGTCCTCCGTACCCTCTTTAGCGCGTTGTCCGACTATATCCAACAATTTATCTTCCCAGGTCATTTCCAGTTGGCTAGCATCATATCCAGGAACAGCCAATACAACTTGAAACTCCTGGTCATTCTTGCGAATGTTTATCGAGGGCAGTGCAGCTTCTACTGCCAACGGATTCCACAACATATCTTGAAGCATACTCATCGGTAACTCCTCCTTAAATTGTCTTTGACTTTTCTTGACTTTAATGTACATCGAGGGCAGCGTAGAGTCAATAGGGTTTTTCAATAATCCCAAGAATTTTTTCGTGGAGTTTGCAATCCTTGCCCCATGTCCTAAAGGGCAAAATTCAAAGTGGTCCGCTTGGCGCGAAATTTTCCTCTACTAATGCCGCGTTGGACCATACACGAAGCTCGTGACCAGCCGCCTATGGTATCACAGGAAATTAATCCGGTAGGCGTTTCGCAACGGTGACACCCACGAGCAAAAAGAATCAGAGGTTTACGAGGTAAGCAGCCGCAAAAGCCAAGTAGCGTAACGAGCGGCGATAATGTCAGGTGTCAACCTGCCATGGGGACGATACCAGTGGTGTATGCCATTCAACGCCGACAAAACCAACAACCGGGCCAAGTGCGGGTCCTCTATCTGAAATGCATGACCTGCAATCCCTTGATCAATTAATTCTTGCCACAAATCCTCGTAAGCCCGTCGCAAGTCTAATACTTCTTGCCGCCCTTGGTCGCCAAAAGAAGCTTTTTCGTCTAAATAAATGCGCGCGCCGTCCAAGCTGCCAGTGATAACCCCCACGTGCGCCCTTACCGCCTTGGTAAACTTTTCGTTTACCATCAAATTACTGTGGACAATAGGGTCCAAGGCCGTTGTAAACTGATTCGCCGCCATTCTAACTATTTCCAGCAGCAAAGCCTCTTTGTTGGCAATATGGGCGTACAGACTTCCGGAAAGCACTCCCGCGCGTTCGGCAATGTCCCGGACCGTCGTGGCGTGGTATCCCTTAGTGCTAAACAGATACGCCGCAGCTTCCACAATTTCCGATTTCTTACTGGGACGCGCCACGTCTAATCTCTCCCTTTGGGGGTCAGTCGCATGTCAAACCATACCTTATCACGGCCTTCAATGCCATTTTCCACGATGGGTTCGCTATAGCCATGGTCGGCTACGAAATAGTCAGCCTCTATCCATCGCATCCGCATGCCAGCCTTTTGATAAAATGCCAGGTTGCCTACACTGCAATTGGCTGTGCCTACCACCATTTGGACGTATCCTAATGCACTATAGCGCAGAGCCAATTCCTGAATGAAATGGCGACCAATCCCCTGTCCCCGCCACTTCGCTCCTACCGCCAAGAGCTTTAGCTCAATGATGGATTGCGGATCGCGGACATAATCCATCATTAGCGCCACGGCACGGCAACTGTCCCGATGGGCAAAGCTCCATAGGGTTCCTTGCTGCCAATATCGCAGTAAGGCAGATGGTTCTTCCGCCAAAATCATCAAGTCCCAATAGGGATTACGGTTCCGAACCTGCTTCATAGTCCATCCGTTAGCCTGCATCGCCGCCATCTTTAGCTACCATCAGCCGGCGCGCCCGCAATGCGGTGCGTGCTGCTTGATCGGCACTCCCCTCAATCACCGTCAGATGCCCCATTTTGCGTCCCACGCGCGGTTCGGTTTTCCCGTAAAGATACAAATGCGCCCCAGACAACGCGAGTGCTTTGTCGAATGCTGGTGACTCACTTCGTCCTTGCCACAGGTCTCCTAACAGGTTGACCATCGCCGCCGGATAAAGAAGTTTTGGGTTCGCCAAGGGCAGTCCGGCCACAGCGCGGATCATTTCCTCAAATTGTGAGACCGCGCAAGCTTCCATCGTATAATGGCCGGAATTATGCGGTCTGGGTGCCATCTCGTTGACCAGCAGCCGGCCGTCTCGAGTGACAAAGAACTCCACCGCTAAAATTCCCACCAATTCTAGCGCCGCGGCTAGCGCTCCCGCATATTCTTTGGCTTTGGCTGCTATCCCCGCCCCAACTTGCGCTGGCGCTACCGTTACGTCTAAAATACCCTCTACGTGCTGATTTTCCACTAAAGGGAAATATTCGATTTCTCCGTCTCGGGCCCGCGCCACCACAATGGACACTTCTGCCGCAAAGTCCACCCACCCTTCAACAATTAGGGGATGCGTTCCAGCGCCTAACTGATTCCAGACGGATTCTACAACTTGCGCATCGCGAACCACTCGCTGACCCTTGCCGTCATATCCGCCAGTGGCGGTTTTGACCATGAGCGGGAACCCAATATGTCCGAGCGCAACAATCAAATCTTGGTATTCGGACACAGCAGCAAACGGTGCGGTCGGAATCCCTAATCCCAGACACAACGTCTTTTCCTGTATCCGATTCTGCGACACGCTCAGTGCCTTTAGTCCCGGCCGTACCTCTACGCCGTGCGCTTGAATCCGCTGCACCGAAGGCACCGGAACATTTTCGAATTCATATGTAGCCACTGCCACTTTGGCAGCCATCTGGTCCAGAGCCTGCTCGTCGTCATAATCCGAGACAATCAGTTCTGCCCCCACTTGGCCGGCAGGACAGTCTGGATCCGGATCTAATACCACGCAGCGATAGCCTAAGTGGTGGGATGCAATGACCAAATACCGACCGAGTTGGCCTCCGCCTAAAATCCCAATCACGGATGACGTAGGCAATGGATTCACCAAGGCACATCCCCCGTTTCCACTTGCCGCCGCATGATGTCGCGTGCCTGTTGCAGTCGGTCGCGCAGTGCGGAATCATGCAGGGCGAGAATTTGGGCGGCTAAAATCCCAGCATTTCGCGCCCCCGCTCGGCCTACCGCTACGGTAGCCACTGGAATCCCCCCAGGCATTTGTACAATGGAGAGTAAAGAATCCAGACCACCCAGATGTTGACTTGGTACCGGCACCCCAATGACCGGGAGCAATGTTTTAGCAGCCGTCATGCCGGGCAAATGGGCGGCTCCCCCAGCACCCGCAATAATCACGCCAAACCCATTTTGCTGCGCGGACTCAGCAAATTCGAACATGCGGTCTGGCGTGCGATGTGCAGAAATAATGTAGGTCTCGTGGTCCACCTGCAAATTTTTTAAGACCTCTACCGCATGCTGCATGATTTCCCAATCCGACTGACTCCCCATAATGACAGCAACTTTCACGCGGATCCCGTTCCTTTGCCATGTAAAATATCACGTTCTGTTCTATCCCATGATAGCCTGAAGTCATGCGCAATGCTACTAATGGGAATAAAGCCGCGGGTTGAGTGCCAACCAATGAACTTTAAGTTGTGATCCCAATATTTTTATTGCGCTAGGACCTTCGGCGACCGGTGCGAAACGCCATGATGGCCAGTGTTGGATGGCCATTTTGGAGGGAGTGTTGGGCAATCGTGAGATAAACAGAATGACCATGGAGCGCCCCCGTTGATCGACCCCAGTCAACCCATAAAGTAACCCTTGGGAAGCCAAGTTATCCAATGACTGACGCGACAGAGGAGGCAATGCAGGAACCATGGGCAAGATCCGAGGAAGCGTTTTAGCAATTATCCGAGGATGGTGCTCTGCCACGCCATGGGTTAGGAACCCGATGTGCCATGCCGCCAGCACCAATACCGATATGGATAGAACTAAGGACACGATGGATTTCATGCGGATCACCTCGGGCAGACGCTCTTACCATACAAAACGCTTTGGCCGCTCAGGAAGTTACAACGTTTTGCAAAAGTCTTGCTATACTATAAGAATATCGGGATATGCCGTCCACGAGCAATTTTTGGAAGATATTTTTTCAAAAAACGGATGCCCTATCCCCTATCCGGGTGTATGGGCGTTACATCCTGAATGAAGGGAGAGGGCCCATAATGAACAATGCTAGCGTGCCGGTCGTTCAGGACACACGAAGACGAGGCTTGGAGGATTTACGCATCTCGGTCACCGACCGATGCAATTTTCGTTGTGTATATTGTATGCCCAAAGAAGTATTTGGCAGCAGTTTTCACTTTTTACCCAGACAGGAATTGCTAACGTTTGATGAAATCACTCGGTTGGCCAGGTTGTTTGTCGCATTGGGCGTAAGAAAAATTCGTCTAACGGGCGGCGAGCCATTGGTTCGGCGTGACCTTGACGTTTTGGTGAGCCAAATTGCCGCCATCCCAGAACTAGAAGATCTGGCCATGACAACCAATGGCTCGATGCTTACGGTCGAACGGGCCAAAGCCCTTAAAGATGCCGGGCTAAAACGAATAACCATTAGCTTGGACGCTTTGGATGACGAGTTGTTCCGTAGCATGAACGATGTCAATTTTCCCGTTTCACGAGTGCTGAACGCCATTGACGCAGCAAGACGAGCCAAACTGGATCCCGTTAAAGTCAACATGGTCGTAAAAAGAGGACTCAATCAAGACGCTATTCTCCCCATGGCGGACCGTTTTCGCGGGCAGGATGTGGTGGTCCGCTTTATAGAGTTCATGGATGTTGGCACCACCAACGGCTGGCGCCTGGAGGATGTAGTACCGGGCGCGGACATTATAAAACAAATCGATCACCAGTGGCCTCTTGAGGCGGTTGCACCCACACGACCAGGGGATGTCGCAACTCGCTACCGTTACCGTGATGGGCAAGGAGAAATTGGGATCATTACATCGGTCACGCATCCTTTTTGCCACAGTTGCTCGCGGGCCCGCCTGTCTCCAGAAGGACAGCTCTATACTTGTTTATTCGGTCAATCGGGATTCGATCTTCGCGCGTTGGTGCGCAGCGAGGCCAGCGAGCAGGACATTTTAGATAAAATTCGCGGACTGTGGGCGCGCCGCGACGACCACTATTCCGAAATTCGCCGTTCCTTAACCCAAGGTCTGCCTAAAATCGAAATGTCCCATATTGGAGGATGATGGATTGTGATCATGCGTGCTCTGTATGTCCCCAATACCCCAACATTGCTTGATGTTAAGCTTCGGCCCGACGGATTTCCGGAACATCCAGCCACAATCCAAGCACTATCCACAATCGGTGATGCGTGGCAGGCTCTAAATCTTGATGCCATTGTGGTCATTACACCTCATTTCTTCAGTCAAGATTTCATCCCATTCATAGCGGACGAACATATTACCCAAATTTTTGACCTCGACGGATTTCCTGAATCATTTTATGGCATTCCCTATCCGGCTGTAGGAGCCACAGACCTGGCTCAGCGGCTATCATCTATGGCGGTGCAACAAATGGTTCCCCTGCATGCCGTAAAAAGCTGGGGCTTGGATCACGGAGCTTGGACTCCTTTGAGCCGGCTATTCCCAACTGCGCCTTGTCCCTTGTTGCCTATTGGCACAGGGTGGCGCGTGAGCGATGCGATGCACCAAAAAGCGGGTCAACTGATATCGGCCGCCAGTACCGATTTGAAAATTGGCGTAATTGCCACCGGTTCCCTATACCATCGCTTGGACCTCTGGACGGGCACTGACCGCATGATGCCGAAGACGGCTTCAAAAAGCCTGGACCACATTCTCACCGCACTGCGGCAAGGCGACTTTAGCTCAGCATTTCAAATCGATACACAGGATTTTGCCCAATTGGCCCCCGAAGGTGGATTCAAACCTTTAGCCCTCTTGGCTGGCACTTTGGAGGGCCTTCAACCACAAGTGCACGATTGGGCTGAAGAATCCGAATTTGGGGCGGTCTCGCTATCAACCATAGAGTTTATCGTTTAAAGATACTATTCCGGAAGATCCTGTGGAATGACACCAAGTGTTCCGAGAGGCCAAATGCCAAGGTAAACCATAATGATCGGGATTTCTCCTGCCGTAAAATATTATCATCAGGCCAGGCGGGCGTCCTGGACAGCGCTACCAATCCAGCCCAATACCACTTCTTCGTGGAAGACTACCCACAGTATCCCACATACGAAAATTCCCTCATCACGGTGAGTGCGGGAGATACGGTCTTCGTGTATGCGGACTATAATCCCGCCACTTTCAATACGACGTTCTTCCTGGAGAATGAAACAACGGGAACAGCCACATCCGTCTTTACCGTACGCACTATTGACTGGGATCCGACATCAGCCGAGTGTATTGCCGAACACCCGTGGTTGGGTAAGTATGGGACGCCGAACTTTGGGTCGGCGACGTTCTCGAGTTGCGTCGTGAGGTAGATTAACCAGCCAACTGGCAACAACGGCAATCTCGCAAACTTTTATATCACCAAAGACACGATAAACGGGGTGACGACCGGTTCCATGAACACCTCACCCAGTGGATTCACTGATACGTGGAACGCTGGTTCGTGACGGGGTGTCGTCGCTTTTGCAGAAGCCAAGGATAGCTCCCTCGATCTGGATGTTGGCTTTTGTATCTTAGGAACCAAAAAACCGGAAGGCGGCCCGTCAACGAGAAGTACGGTCATGACGGGTCGTTAATCGGGAACGCCGACGCCGATGAAGGGTCATCGCTTCCGCATGTGTCTATGGCCCGTCTTGGTAATTGTTGCCAGGCAAAGGGTTCGAAAGTATGCCGCTTTGCGGGCCGTGTGTTACCCGAATCTTTTTGGCGCTGGCGGCTGGCTCAATGGCACCAGCGGGATGTTTTTTCAGGATACGGTTCTCCTTCATCCCTTTGCGCATTTCACCGCGGTCTCCATGGCGGTGGCATGGGTGACATTCAGTGCCCTGGGGCGCCAATTGAGCCGAAACTGGACACTGCCGGTTCGCGGGCTCGCAGTATTAGGGTATTGGGTTCTCATCGGTGCGACGATTACCAATCCCTGGATCAACTTTTGGGTTACCCAATTCTACGGCGATATGTTGGCGTTTCCAACAACGGGGCTGCTCATGGGCGGGTCGTTTTATCCCGCCGAGATTTATCACGTCATCCTAGGGATTTCTCTCGGCCTCTTATTGGCATCGGTTGGGATCATGGCGGCCCTGGTTCAACGCCATAGAGCGGTCAGGCAACACGCATTGAAGGAGTGAGGCGAGACGAGGGCTGGTGTAGTGCCTATGGCCACTTTACTTGATCCCAATCGATGAAGTCGGGAAGGTTCGTGTCGTAATCCGACACGCTCTGGCTCTTTGAATCACCTCCAGGCTCCCATGCGTGCCTGAGGTCGATTTGTCGCAGGGCGACACTGGGTCCGGAGCAGCGCATAGACGGGCCGTAATCATTCATAGGCCACATAGACCACCCAATTAGCTAAGGTTTGCCACGACAACGGGAGCCCTACGCGGGCCCATTCTTAGGATTGCCGATACAGCGGAAGGACCGTGATGTACTTCTGCGAAATTCGCTCTATTACTATACTTTCTTGACACTCCCCACTGAACAACAATCAACCCCCTAGTCCCATCTTCCTGATATTACCGTAGCCGCACATCCTCACACTCGCCCTTCCGTCACATAGTTTATGGTTACGGGACACATGAAGGGTCATTCCCTTAAAAAGGTGTCGCAGTTTATTGGGAGGGATTCTCTAATGTGCGGTATTGCTGGATGGATTAATTACACGGAGAACATCGTACAACGTCAAGCGGCTCTAGATGCCATGGTAACTCCTCTAACCTGCCGGGGACCTGACGGCAGCGGAACCTTGGTGACGGCTCACGCTGGATTGGGCCATCGTCGGCTTATCGTGATCGATCCAGAAGGTGGCATGCAGCCGATGTCCCGCCGTCTAGGCGATCATGTCTACACCATCGTCTACAATGGAGAACTGTACAACTTCCAAGAACTTCGCCACGACTTGGAGCATGAAGGTTTTCAGTTCCGCTCGCGTTCCGATACCGAAGTACTTCTTACATCGTATGTGGCATGGGGATCGGCATGTGTTTCCCGCCTCAATGGGATTTTTGCATTTGCTATTTGGGACCACAAAGATCAGACCTTGTTCCTAGCGCGCGATCGGTTAGGTGTCAAACCGCTCTTTTATTCCATCAAAGGATCAACGTTGCTCTTCTCCTCTGAAATCAAGGGAATTTTGTCCCATCCACAAATGAAGGCCGAAATCGATGCCGAAGGTCTAGCGGAAGTATTTGCCGTGGGTCCTGCCAGAACCCCTGGGCATGGGATCTTTCGCGATGTGAAAGAATTGCGGCCAGGCCATTTTCTTCATTATGGCCCACGGCACTGCCGGGTTGCCCCTTATTGGCAATTGACATCGCATGCGCACCCAGACACATGGGAAACCACCACGTCGACGGTCCGTCAGCTGGTTGAAGACACCGTCACGCGCCAATTAGTGGCCGATGTGCCCGTCGTCACACTGCTGTCCGGCGGCCTAGATTCCAGTGTTGTAACCGCTGTAGCTTCTGCTTACTTGAAGTCGGAAGATCGCGAATCACTCGATACTTACTCGATTGATTTTGTCGATATGGAACGCTATTTCAAGCCCACAAAATTTCAAACAAATCTGGATGCGCCCTGGGTTGAAAAAGTGTCCTCATTTCTGGGAACCACTCATCACCGGATTGTCATCGATACGCCAGAACTTTATGAGTATTTGCTGCCCGCCATGCGCGCCCGAGACTTGCCCGGAATGGCAGATGTCGATACCTCTTTGTTGATTTTTAGTCGAGAAATCAAAAAAGCTGCCACCGTCGGATTATCAGGCGAAGCCGCCGACGAGATTTTTGGTGGATATCCCTGGTTTCACCACCCCGATGCCATAGCCGCCAATACCTTCCCGTGGGCCCGCCGTTTAAAAGATCGGGTCGATATTTTATCACCAGATTTTGTAGCGCATATTCAACCCGTTGATTATGTAGCCCGACGATATCGGGAAGCATTAGACGAAGTGCCGAGACTGTCGGGAGAATCGCCAGAGGAGGCGCGAATACGAGAAATCTCCTATCTTAGCATTACAAGATTCCTGCCAACTCTACTAGATCGCAAGGATCGCATGACAATGGCCGTGGGTCTAGAAGTCCGGGTCCCTTTTTGTGACCATCGTTTAGTCGAATATGTGTGGAACATTCCATGGCGGTGGAAAAACTACGATAACGTCGCCAAAGGCGTGCTACGCCACGCCATGCGCGGCATTTTGCCCGATGACGTGATAATGCGGCAAAAAAGTCCCTATCCATCCACGCCAAATCCGTCGTACTTCGCGGTTATGCGTCAGGGCCTGGAGGAGGTCTTGACCAACCCGGCCAGCCCCTTGCTTCCCCTTATTGATCGCAAGAAGATTCGCGCCGTCATGGATGCGGGGCCCATGGGCGACCAAATTCCTTGGTTTGGCCAGCTGATGGGCAACGCCCAACTGTTTGCTTTTTTAATTCAAGCCAATGCCTGGCTCAAAGAATATCACGTGGCATTGCTGTAATGCCCCCAAACTTTATGAAGATCAGATCGACATTGGCCCCTTTTCTCCGTCTTTTAACGACAAGGGCAAAAGAGGCCAATGCCTGGCTGTTTGATGAACTCTTGTGGACTAATCCTTAGTCGCGATGAATAGTCCCTCAGCCAGGAGTCCAGGACGGATTGCCATCCCCTTTAGGTGCTATTTCCACCGCCGACCGTCCATCTGATCGCGCAATTTTAGCCGACAATTGATTTAATTCCGCCTTAATGCAGGCTTCCAGCACATCCTCAATGTCCCCGGTCCGATTATCTATCAAAAACATGGTGGGAGTAGCGCTCGGATCGTACGCATAGGACAGTGGATAAGGCGCCAGATCCGCAATCACAGCAAACGTCGCCCCCCATTGCCGTGCCACATTAGCGCCCGTTGCTTCATCAGTGCCTTGAACCACGCTAAGACATGTCACCAGATCGGGATAGGCCCGAGCCAGTACTTCCAGGTAGGGGAATGTCACTTCGCAGGTACTGCACGAAGTTTTCCAAAAAATCAGCAGGGTCCATCGCGTGCCTGCTTTCTCTATCGGTCCCCCATATCTTGGTTCGAACGATACCGCCCTGTCGCCCGGGTTCAACCGCATGCTTTAATTCCTCCAATCGTCCAATTCAAGAACCAATCGCTCCAAATATCGGACATGCCGTTGAGGTTGTGTGCGCAGCCACTTGATGCCACTCCATCCCAGAGGTATCGCCACCAATTTATCAAGCTCTCTAGCCTCGCTGCTTTGGGCCATCTGCTGCCACTGCTCGTCCACTGCTTTAATCACCTCACCAGCCGTCAAAGTAGAACGATAGCCGACGGCCACTGCAACCGACCCATTGCCGTCCACGGTACAGCCAAGCACCTCCGGTGCTCGCGAAAGATTTAGCGTTGCAACGACCAACCCGGTCTCCTCTTTCAATTCTTTGGACGCTGAACGCTGTGGATCGAACACTCCGTCCACCACGTCCTCGAAGATGGGCGACCCCCCAATGGATTGAACCCAGCCGGGACGAGCCGTTTGCGGTCCCATTACTCCTGCTATCAAATAACGGTCACGTGTCACCACTAGAGCAGCCGCAAAAATGACCCGGACCTTATAAGGATGATCCACCGGCAACTGAAATCGGCTATACAGATAGTGGGCGTAGTCGGTAAACTGCGTGTGAATTGACCAGTGCAGGCCAGAGCGGGCAATGGAACCAATGGATAATACGGGTCCGCGAAAGTAATGGGGTGAGCCTTTGGCGATCACGGCCCAATGTTCTTCGACCAATGCCTCTATATCCTGCGGAAGGGTCATTGGGGCCGGTTCAACCAACACCTTCAATCCAGAATCACTAATCCAGGAAACTGACATTACGTCCATGCTTCTATAACAAATCCCCCAATGAGTAAAATTCCAACAACAGTATTTAGAATAATCGATTCAGCATGCAGTCGGGTAAACGCAATCGAACTGGGGGTTAAGTGATTCATCACAGAGAGGATGTAGCGAGCCCATATCACTAAAGCCCAAGCCAGGAAAGTCAACACCCACACTCCCCCCAGCACGCGAGATCGGCCTCCCCACAGGCGCACTATGCCTCCTGCTAAAGCAGCTAGGCCAGCCCAAATCCCAATTGCGTAATAGGCTGGGAATATAGAAGTTAAAAAATGGCCCGCAGCTGGCATGGGGACCGTCACAAACACCACCCGCGTAACCACAAGCGAAAAGAACACCAAGGTCCCGAGCCAAATACCCGCGGCCATTCGCCATAACATGCGTCCAATGTTGCTCATTTATCCTCCGCCAGCTTCGTCTTTGCCCCTAGTAAAATCTAGTGCACCGTAGCACACGCCGTACAAGTGCCTCGAAAAACTAAATTCACATCTGCAATCGAGGCAATGGGCTCAGCATCCGGTTGTGCAACGATGGGTTGGAATGACTCTGGCAAATCATAGAGATGCCCGCATTTCACACAGATAAAATGATGGTGCGGCGATAACCGCAAACCATAAAGGTCTCCTCCTGATTCCGCCGGAATATGTTCTAGCAATTGCGCATCGATCAAGTCGTGCAATGCCTTGTACACGGTGCCCCGCGCAATTTCTGGAAACGCCTGTTGGATATGGTTCCACAAGCCATCCGCTGTCTGATGATCTCCTCGATTAAAAAGAAAGTAGTGCAGCACCGCTCTTCGTTGTGGTGTGACCCGAAGCCCCCGTTCGCGCAAGACGCTCTCCGCTGTCATACTTTTCGCTCCTTAGCTGGTTTCATGCGAATTATATCACAAACTTTCAGCCAAATTGATCTAATGGCAGACAGAGCCCGCCTCTACCCAGATCTTCTGTCACGGTTTGCCGTCGAATGCCGCGGCCCGATGTTCTTCGGGGCATAAATGGCTAATGTTATGGACATACCTGAGTGCATCCTACTGCAGGGGGGATCGCAGTGCGCCTGGTGTCCAATTACTACCAAATAATTCTTGATATTGGGTTGTTTCTTTTTTTTGTCATTGGTGCCAAGGTGATGGTTCTCTTTACTATCAGGGTATCCAGGCCTCGCGTTCTCAAGATCTCGCCGCATTTTATGGACGGCATTCGGTGCCTGGTGGCTAGCGTCTGGAATATTGCAAATATTCCCGTGGACAGTCACGTACTCTTTGCCGACACTCACAAGAACTCTATATCGTCATGAGCCCCACTGGTTGGTGGCGTGGTACCATCCAATGTTGGCGCTCTTGACCGCGCGTCCAATTACCTGGAACATCCTGGTTGTTATATTTCAATTCCTTATCGGGATCATGCTGTTAACCGAACGGGAGAACATTGCCGGACGAATCACATTGCTGATGGCCACGGTTTTTGCGTGGCTGGTCTGGGTTATTCCACAAGCTTTTGGGTTTATCTTCTCCGGCCAGCCCTCAGTGGTAAAAGGAAGTCCAGGCGCAGGTCTGATTGCAGGATTGATCGGCATTTTGCTTCTGCTTCCCGCCCAGTCGTGGCGGTCTCATAATGTTCCCGTGCGTCTTCGCCAAGGACTAGCCGTGTTTTTTGCGCTGGCATGCCTCCTGCAAATCAATCCGTGGTCAGGATTTTGGAGCTCGCGCCTCATTCAAATTTTTGCGCATTCGCCTGTCCCAGCGGTAAAAACATTGATTAGCCTCATGGCGGAATTTGCTGTGAATTATCCTGTGATACTGAATGGTCTAATAGTGATCGCGCTCTTTTTGATGGCGGTCCTATTATCGAGAAACCAATTCCCCACCATCCTCCTTCTGCTTTCCGCACTTTTCTTGCTATGGTCATGGGCATCAGGCCAGGGCTTTGGACTCATCCCCGCCATCGGGGCCAATGCTAATACTGCGCCGCTGCTATTTCTGCTGATCCTTATATCCACGGGCGACACGTCGCGAATGACAAAGGAAAGCAATCATCCCTCATAATTCCCCCCATTGCTGAGCACACCGGACAAAGGTGTCGTCAGTCATCATCGCCCCTGCGTCCATAGCAAAAGACCGCCATTGAGCAAACATTCAATTCTCCGCTAAAAGGGGGCGTACGGCACATTCCCAAAACCCTTTTCTTTTGAACCTCATTGGGATACCATAAAACACTGTAATCGCGACAACGGGAAGGGAGCGCCATGCGATGCTGGAATCTGTTCGTTTAGTGGAATTTACCGCACAGGAGTCCCTTAAGCTATCCCCCGTGCTGCCTGAGGTGGTGTCCCGGACCGCTGCTCAGCGAAACCAGTGGGTGGTCTTCGTCCGACGCCAAACTCCCTACGTTTTGCTGGGTCCCAAAGACCAACGTCTGCCAAATCTCAAACCGGCGGTATCGTGGCTCAGATCACTAGGTTATCCGGTATTCGTCCGAATTGGGGGAGGATCTGCCGTGTTACTCGACGAAACCTGCCTCAGTTTTGGTGTGGCCCGGCCGTGCCACGACCTTACCACATGGGAGACCAATTTCCGTGAATTATCGCAAGGCACCATTAGAGGTCTATCCCTTTTGGGAATTGACGTCCAATTCGGCCGAGCCGTGGGGTCATATTGCGAAGGAGCCTTCGACTTGGTGCATGGGACACAAAAAATTGCTGGCATTGCCCAAGCCATTCGGGCAGGGTTTGCCTTGGTTTCAGGCATGCTGTTGGTGCGCCAGGACCCGCACAAAACCACCGAGGTGCTACAAGAATTTTATGAGCGGGCGGGATCGCCCTTACGACTGAATCCCGACGCAGTCACCGCGTTGAATAGGCTACCACACCAATCCCACCTGACCGTCGATCAGGCGCATGATGCATTAGTCGCTGGACATCAGGCCCTTTATTCACTGGAGCATGAGCCTTTAACTCAAGAGGAATGGGCTCTTGCCCAACAACTATATTGGGAACGCCAATTAGGCGCTCAGGACAACGAGGAGGTTCGTTATGCAGGCTATCATTGACACTGACAAGGGAACTATGGTTTTAGATCTCTACCCCAATGAAGCGCCCGGCACAGTAGACAACTTTGCCAAATTAGCTCGGTCTGGATTCTACGATGGACTTACTTTTCACCGCGTTATCCCCAATTTCGTGATTCAAGGCGGCGATCCGCGGGGGGACGGTACCGGCGGCCCGGGATACACCATTAAATGCGAAACCGAAGGCAATCCCCATAAGCATCAGCGCGGCTCCATTTCGATGGCCCATGCCGGCAAAGATACCGGGGGCAGCCAGTTTTTCATTTGTCATAGCCCGCAACGCCATCTAGATGGTGTACATACCGTGTTTGGACAAGTTGTTGAAGGACTCGATGTCGTAGACGCGATACAGCGTGGCGACCATATGACGCGAGTCACCATCGTCGAATAAAACACGGCCCCGGCATCATTAGCCCCGGGGCCTTTTCTCTTTTGCTAATGCGCTGCCAAATATCTTCTCCACCATGCCGCATGAGTCCGCAACCGATGAATGCGATGCCACGGTTTCCCTATTCGACTCATGCCGTGGGATTCCCCAGGATAAACGACTAGTCTGGTTTCTCGTCCCAAATATTTCAACGCACTGTAGAGTTGCTCGCTTTGTTCGATGGGAAGCCGCTGATCCTCTGCCTGGTGTTCTATCAGGAGGGGAGTATGAATGTTAGAGGCATACCTCAGAGGAGACTGCTGCCAATATGGCTCGGGGTCTTCCCACCACGGTTTGACTCCATATTGTGGTATACGCAGCCAGCCCAGGTCGCTTGAACCCATGGCGCTAAATCGGTTCACTACCGAGCGCATGGTGATTGCCGCGACAAACCGGGTACTGTGCCCCACTATCCAATTCACCATAAATCCTCCATAACTCCCACCAGCCACGCCTAAGCGAGCCGGGTCCAAGCTTGGATCATGCGCCAAAGCCCCGTCCAAGGCTGCGATCACATCTGCGTAATCCCGGTCACCCCACTGTCCGATGATTTGGGAACAAAACCGTTTGCCATACCCCACCGATCCTCGTGGATTGGAAAACACCACAGCATAGCCCTGAGAGGTTAGCCAATGAAACTCGAATATGTAACGCCACCCATACATCATCATGGGTCCACCATGAATTTCCAATATGGTGGGTAGGGATCCAGATATCTTGGGTTTTAGAATCCATGATTGCACGGGGGTGCCATCGGGGCTCTTGACCCATAATTCTTCAGGTTTAGGCACAGACTCCTCATTCCATGGCAAAGGCGCCCAGCGCGGATCGGTCAGTCGGCCATCGGTCCAGCCCACCAAACCAGACGGGTGACTGGCATCGGCAATGCCTAAAAGCCAGTGGTCGGCCTGACAGTCAAATCCATAGAGCACATGTTGTCCCGTGGTAACAACCCGCCCCCCGCTCCCATCGATGGCAAATTGCCATAATTGCACTGCGCCCTCCGCCGAAACAAGGGCAAAAACCGTCTGCCCATCCACGGCAAATAGAGGCCGCGTGGGACCGCTAACCGGAATGTCTGTTGCTGAACCATCCCCGATGGGTCGATCCAATTCTCCCGACAATGACTGCCGGTGACCTTGGGAAAAATACCACAATTCGGCGTTCCCATAGCCCATATCTTCAGGCTTTGTCGCCACAAGCACAATGCCTGAGCCATCCGGACTTAGACGATAATCCTCGAGGTGCCAGTGCCAGTCGGTTAATCGCCGTTGGGTTCCCTGAGCCAATTCCAAAACCCATAAATCGCGTTCGCCCGGATGATGACCAGAAGATTCCGGGTTAGACCTAAGGTAATGTAAATATTGCCCGTCGGGACTGAATTGCGGGGTACCGTACGCCACGGTACCCCCACTGAGCACATCTAACCGTCCAGATGTAACATCCAAAAGAATCAGTTGATCTGTCTCCGGTCCAAAAAATCCGCTGCCATCTAGCTTGTAATATTGCTTGTCGATAATTCTGACGTCACCAGTGAAACGAGCCGACGACTTTTTGTCCCCCTTGTCTTCGAATTCTACTAATCCGTGATTCAATGGGGCTATCAAGGCCACTCGATCGCTTTTCGGATGCCACGCAAAATCTTTCACCCCGTAGGCCAGGTGCGTTGTCTGGCGCGCTTCGCCCCCGTTTATGGCCATAATCCAAAGTTGTCGCGGACCTCCGTCCAAAGAACGCAAAAAGGCCAGTTGGCGGCCATCGGGAGACACCACGGGGTGGGAATCTTTCGGGCCCGAGGTAAACCGACGGTCTGCAGTCCAACCTTCGGTATTCCACGTCCACCGGACAATCCACGATTGCGCATGATTCGCTTCGCCATCCAAACCAGATTCCACCACAAATGCACAAGTCCCCGCAGGATGCAGAGAAAAGTCTCCCCAAGTCCTAATGTGCAGCAAGTCCTCGGCGTCCATAACCAGGCCCCCTCTTTTGCCCCATCCGATCAATAGCGAGGCTCCAGGGAAGTCAATGCGCTCCCTGGAGAACTCCATATTATGCTAATATCCACTGCCTGATGTCTTCCGCGGTTACCGGCAGGCGATTGACCATCACGCCGAACGGTTCTAGAGCGTCAGACACCGCATTGACCAGAGCGGCAGGAGCGCCAATTAACGATCCTTCTCCCATGCCTTTAATGCCGCCTTCGCCCGCTGATGGAGTCACCAAATGCTTGGTCATCATACGGGGCACATCGGTGGCTTCAGGCAACAGATAATCCATCAACGAGGTGGTTGTTAATTGGCCATCCTCATCATAGCGCAGAGATTCCAAAAAGGCGCTGCCTATACCTTGCGCCACACCTCCGTATATCTGTCCCTCGACGATGAGTGGATTGATGAGTCGTCCGCAGTCATTAACCACCACGTAATTGAGCACCTGTACCATACCCGTGCGGATGTCCACATCTACTTCTGCGACATGGGTGCCATTAGAAAAGCTCACTGAACGCTCAGGTTGATAGCGTGCCACTAATTCGAGCCCAATAGGCATGCCGGCTGGAATCCTTTTGACATGAGTATACGCAATTTCTGCCAGTTGCTGAATCGTCATGGCACGGTCCGGAACCCCTGCCACCCAAGCTTGGCCATTGCCCAGCTCAATATCTTCTTCGGCTGCCTCCAGCAAGTGAGCTGCTAACTTAACCAACCTTTGCCTCATCTCGCGCCCCGCCACCAATGCGGCTCCACCGCCGATGGGTCCCGATCGGCTTCCCCCAGTTCCCCCGCCGAAAGGCGCACTGTCTGTATCGCCGTGTAAAATCACAACGTCCTCTACGTTTACCCCAACCTGGTCGGCAATGAGTTGCGCCATCGTCGTTTCGTGGCCCTGCCCGGTAGGTCCTAGTCCAAAAGCCGCGGTCACCTTCCCGGTCGGTTCTACGCGGATAAAAACGGACTCATAACCCACCGAACCCGCTTCTGAAGAAGCCATGGCGGTCGGTTCCACAAATACCGAAATGCCGATACCGCGATATATGCCTTCTTTCCTTAACTCCGTTTGGCGGGTTCGAAATGTGTCGTATCCTATCAAACCCAAGGCTTCTTCCATCGATTCCCCATAGGATCCCGGGTCATACACCATGCCTGCCGCATTGCGAAAAGGAAACTGGTCCGGCCGAATCATGTTGATGCGCCGCACTTCAGCCGGATCCCTGCCCACAGCACGTGCCACCCGATCAACAATGCCTTCCTGCACAAAAGAAGCAATCGGCCCCCATACTCCGCGATAGGCGCCAAGAGGGGTTTTGTTGGAATAGGTACAGTGAATTTCGGTTTCAATATAAGGGATTTGATAGGGTCCCGGCAAAACCCGAGAGGCCAAGGAAGTCTCCCCAACCGCTCCAGAAAAGGGATAGGCAGGATAGGCGCCGCCATCCGCCATTAGGTGATCTTTAATCGCGATGATGCGCCCATCATCTTCAAACGCGACTTCCACCTCATGAATGTCATCCCGAGCATGTACGTCGGTCAACAGCGATTCGGTGCGGTCCGATACCCACTTGACCGGTTTTCTCAGCTGATGGGCTGCCCACACTACCACAACGTCTTCTGGATAGGTATTGGCCTTCATGCCGAATCCTCCACCCACTTCGGGCACGATCACCCGAATTTGGTTTTCGGGCCATCCTAAAAGTTCGGCCAAGTCGCCCCGTATGCGGTGAGGGGATTGGGTCGACGCATAGACCGTCATTCGGCCTGATGCGGGATCGGGCATCGCGGCGGTGCCGCGGGGTTCCAACGTGACTGCTGTTTGACGGGTGGTGCGAAAAGTCTCCTGCAGATGGTGGGCGGCGGCGGGGAAAGCCTCGTCAAACCCCTTAGTGGTATACTTTTTATAGAAAAAGACGTTGGACGCATTTTCGTGCACCCGTCGAGGGTTCTCTGCAATCGACCGGTACATATCCAAAACCGGTTCCAGCGGCTCATAATGTACAGTAACCAATTCTGCCGCATCCTCCGCCACATAGCGATTCTCAGCCACTATTGCCACCACTGGCTCACCGACATAGCGCACTTCCCCATGGGCCAACACGGGTTGGCCGACTTCGTAGGCATCTTTTTGCCACAATACGACTGGACAGTCTTCAAAAGCGATGACAGCTCTTACCCCCGGCGCTGCTTTGGCTGCCTTCGTGTCAATTCCCATAATGCGCGCCGCGGGATAGGGTGAGCGCACAAAAGCCACTTCGAGCATTCCCGGCACGTCAATATCATCGAGAAACCGTGCCTGCCCCGTTAAAAGTCGCGGATCTTCGACCCGTTTCACCCGAGCTCCCATGAATTGCGGGCGCATTGCTTGCTCTGTCATCGTGACGCCTCCTTCGAATCCCCAGCTACCTCCAAAATGGCGTCGACGATGAATTGATATCCCGTGCAACGGCATACATTGCCTGACAGCGCTTCCCGGATCCGGTGCTCATTGGGATGGGGCTCAGTTTCCAAAAGGGCGGTCGCGGTCAGTAACATTCCCGGAGTGCAATACCCGCACTGCAGGGCGTGATGGTTCTGAAACGCCTGTTGCAACGGTGTTAAGTCGGGCTTATTTTGGGTAAGGCCCTCCACCGTGGTAATTTGATGCCCTTGGGCCTGAACCGCAAATATCAAGCAGCTTCGTTCAGGCTTGCCATCGATAAGGACAGTGCACGCACCACAGACACCTTGTTCGCAACCCACGTGCGTTCCAATCAATCCCACTTGGTGTCGAATAACATCCGACAGCAGCCATCGCGGTTCGACTTCAACATTGAATGTCTCTCCGTTAATCGTAAGATTAACGGGCATCTTCGTACTCATGTCCTCTTAGTCCCTCCCCCGAATAGCGTGCGCCCCAAAATAGGCTGCACCGACCAAAGCGCTATGCTTTAACGCCCTCTCCGCTATTTCGATTGCCAACGCAATTTTGTCTTCTGCTACGTCATTCAAAGTCAACTGCTCGAGCGCTTCGCGCCACGAGGTCTCTCGGGCAGGAGGCAGTGCCACCGCAATCCGCTGGGGTTTGTCCGAAACGCCAAACCAGGTCACAAATCCGGTGCCATCCAAGCAATCTTCTACAAATGCCCCTGCCAACGCAAAGTCTCCCGTGCGACGAGCCACTTCCGCAAATCCTATGCGAGAAGCCCCTGTGGCGGGAACCCGCGCCCCAACAATCATTTCGTCCGGTTCCAATACCGTCGTGTAATATCCTAAGAAAAACTCTGATGCCGGTACCCTATGTACTCCTGGGGATCCTTGCACATCAATTTCCGCTTGCAGTGCCACCATCGCTGCGGGCCATTCCGATGCCGGGTCGGCGTGAGCCAAACTTCCGCCCAAGGTCCCCCGATTGCGAATCGCCCAGTGTCCAATGTGGCGGGCAGCCACAGTCAGCACCGGAAATTTCTTTTGAATTTCGGGATGGTCGGCTATTTCCTGATGATGGATCAACGCCCCGAGATCGAGTGTAGAGCCGTCATACTCCACATGGTGGAGCGCCCGGATACCATTAATGTCAATCAAGACACTAGGCCGGGCCAACCTAAAATTCATCAACGGAACCAAGCTTTGTCCTCCCGCTATCACCTTGCCATCAGGGGCGTCTTTGAGCCACTGGACCACGTCAGCCACCGTCGTGGCCTTGCGGTATTCAAACGTAGCCGGTTTCATATAATCCTCCTTAGTATCACTCGTTCAAGTCTACTGCAATCTTTCCCGCAATCTCAGTAAAGCCATTCCATCGCCGCCGGCAAACATAGCATCCACGTAGCGGAGAGCAACCCGCAAAGCGCGCGTTTTAGGCTGGAAACCGGGAGTCGCCATTAGGGGATGAATCCACACCATGCGGCGTATGCGTTGCCGCAATCGCGCCAAAGACCAGCCCAACACGTCCGGCGAACCCACATCCCAGCCGTCAGAAATCATCACCACCGTGGTACTAGAGGACAACCACCGATTCCCCCACTGTGTGTCAAAAGACAAAATAGCATCCCCAATAGTGGTGCCCGCACCAAACGCATCCAATTTACGCAATGTCTTAATCACTTGAGAGAAGGGCTTGTGCATATTTTCTGTAAGATCCACCACGCGGGTTCCGAAAGCGAACACCCCTGCATTACGGTCTTTGACCCATTGATACACCCATGGCAGATACAGCGGCACATAGGGCTCCATTGATCCCGATACATCCCATAAAATAACCACTTTTCCTGGCTGCTTCCAGTATGGGCGCCACAGCACTGGCCAACCTGACTGCCCGCGGCGCGACCAACGGCGAATTGTTTTAGACCAATCGACAGTACGCTGTCCCCGCTTTAATGCGGCCGTGCGACTGGCACGGTCTCCACTGCCGGGTGGGATGCCAATAAGGCTCCACACCGGCACACGGTTGGGCCAAGGCTGGACGTCGGTTGTCCCTTCTGTGGCTCTAGAAGCCCTTTGTCCTCGCAGTACATTGAGATCACGCCGAGTTTCTGGGGACGTGCCAACGTCTTCTTGGTCCTGGACAGTTTCTTCTTCCTCACGTGACAGAGAAACCCGCTCCGCCCGAGTTGCAGCTCACCCTCTCACCAAGTCGTCGACCTGTCCTATCACAACTTCCATGTCAAGCGCATCTTTGACCACACACCCTAAAGTGGCCGCCACCCAGGCACGTGTCCAGCCGGGATTGTCCATCACCTGCTGCGTACGTGCCCAATCGATGGTCTCCGCTAATCCTGGCGGCTTAATCAACTGCCAGGAGCGAAGGCATGAAATGCCGTGCACAATTTGTTCAATAACCTCTCGAGGCACACTGGAAGCATATAATTGTGCAATATCCGCCTCACGTTGAGGATGTGGCCAATCCAAATAGGCATACAAGCACCGTCTGCGCAAAGCGTCACTTAACGCTCGGGTGCGATTGGAAGTCAAAATTGTGACTGGAGCGGCATCAGCCCGCACGGTACGCCATTCCGGGATAGTTATCTGATGGTCGGCCAAATACTCCAGCAATAAGGCCTCAAATCCTTCATCAGCACGGTCGATCTCATCAACTAGCAAAACAGCTCCTGGGCTCTTTAATGCTCTCAATAAGGGTCGTTCGAGCAAAAATTCGGCACTGAAAGGATTGATGTCGCCATGTTGGGACATCGCCATCAATTGTCGCTGATAGTTCCAGTCGTACAATGCTTGGGATGCGTCCAAGCCTTCATAGCATGACAAACGGATAAGCTCGCGCTGCATGGCGTGTGCCAGCGCATAAGCCAGTTGGGTTTTGCCACTGCCAGCAGGTCCTTCGATGAGCAGGGGACGCTCTAACTTCACCGCCAGCCCTACCATGGTTGCCAGGGAATCGTCCACCAAATAGCCCTGGCTCTGCAGTGTAGACGCCCAATCTTCTGTAGTCAACATGTATCCCTCGTGGATTTCCTAAATTGCCACACATTCGCTGAGTGGCCAAAACCACTCTGCTATCAGTGTACCAGACCCTACCGCGACTCACCAACCATCTTTCTTAGAAGACCATGAGTAATTCTTAAAACGCATCCGAGCCACACGCCAGCCCACACTCTATTTTCTCCTCATTCCAATGAATCTCTAACGGCTGCCATTTATAAGATGCTATTTGCCAGCCGACACCACGTTCGCAAGGCACGCCGTCAGGCCGCTCAAGATTATTGATGGGCTTTGACTGCTATGCAAAGAGATGATAGGGGATATGCTCCCCTGTGACAGCCCTATTCTTCGAATGGGTCTCGGATGATATGGGGCATGGTGACAAATCCCGTCATGTTGTTCCATAGCGTGTAAAAGACCCGCGGTAAAATGTCAAGCACTAATTTTCTCGCGAGTGGGCGCAAAAAAGGCATAACTCAGTGAACCGGTTTTGGGAACCAGTTAATGGCAGGGAGGAAATGGCGATGGCCTATCGT
>JAJYHT010000051.1 GCA_021784595.1 Bacillota bacterium
TTTGAGGAATTTGAGTTGTCGTTTCTGGGGAAATTCAATTGTCGTTTTTAGGGAAATTGAATTGTCCTTATTGGGGATTTTAAACCTGTCGTTGACAGCGCGGGGCATCAGCCACGCCACAGAATGAGAGAGGGTGAGATTACGCAACCCCAAGCGTGCTATTCAAAGCAAGGCCGTCTCCTCTGGTCGTTAGGTTGGGCGGCAGGGGCTCCTGCCGACGGCCGGCATGTTTTGAGTGTTCTACTGACTACAAAACTGCGACTTAATATTCGCGATATATATATCGTATGTCAATGGGAAATAACGCGAACTGCGCAAATGTTGGGCTGTGCTGATGAAAGAGCGGGCCGAACCGCCAGCACCCAAAGCAAAACATCCCACAAACCACTGGCAAAGATACAGACACTTTGACGTGGCTGTCGACTCGGGCCTAAGGCCATGTTCCCCAGGCACCTTATCGCACGCCATCCGGGACAGGGCTATCTTTCGAAAGAGAATTTTCGGCCAAGCTGAAGGCACGGACGCCTCACAGGTAATGTTGGCCGCTTTGTGAATTTCAGGGGTCAAAAAGCATCTATCCGCCGGCTTTCGCCTCCCCTCAAAATCCCTCGGTGGTGGTCGCGGACCAAGGAGCAGGGGAAATGGGCAGAGGCTTTTTGCGTAAGGTTGTCGCAGCAAATAGGCCCATATGGCATACGCCGGCTAGCATTCGTGATGATCAGCGCTTAAAATTGCCTGGCGTGAGGCAAGCCTAATGAGCTATGGAATGGGACTTGCTGTTGCATACTAAGAAAATTGCTAAGGGGATTCCAAGACCCGAACGATTGGTGTAACATGTAGGTGAATTGTTCGGATGATGTGGTGTGGAGGGACAACATGATTGAGCGGTACAGTCGAGCGATAATGCGCGATCTGTGGTCGGATCGCAACCGTTATGAACGATGGTTGCAGGTGGAGATTTTAGCAGTGCAGGCATGGGAAAAAATCGGGGCTATTCCTGCTGGTGTCGCCAAGCGGTTGGACAAGGCGAGCGTGGACCCTAAAAAAGTAGAAGACTTTGAGGCCCTATATCATCACGATGTATTGGCCTTTTTGTCTGCGGTGGGGGAAACCGTGGACCCAGAGGATGCCAAGTATATTCATTATGGATTGACATCCACTGATGTGGTAGATACCGCGTTATCGTCGCTTTTGCGGGACGCCTTAGAGATAATCGGGCAAGATTTGAGCATCTTGCGCCAGGCCGTGGGCGACATCGCTCTAAAGTACAAATATGCACCCGTCATGGGACGCACCCATGGCATGCATGCAGAGCCGACCAGCTTTGGCTTAAAGGCCCTGTTGTGGTGGCTGGAGTTGGGGAGGAACCAAGACCGGCTCGCGCAGGCGACAGAGCGCATGCGCGTCATGAAAATATCCGGTGCGGTGGGAAATTACGCCAATATTCCTACCAGCGTGGAACACTACGTAGGTCAGGCCTTGAATTTGCAACCGGCGCCGCTTTCGACCCAAATACTGCAGCGGGACCGGCACGCTGAAGTCATTATGGTCTTGGCATTAATCGGCACCACTTTGGACAAGATAGCCACCGAAATTCGTCATTTGCAACGAAGCGAAGTGGGAGAATTGGAAGAGCCGTTTGCTGAAGGACAACGCGGTTCTTCTGCTATGCCCCATAAACGAAACCCTGTCAAGGCGGAACAAATCTCCGGATTGGCGCGCATCTTGCGCGGGTTCGTGATACCAGCCTTGGAGGATGTGCCCTTATGGCATGAGCGCGACATCTCGCATTCATCAGCGGAACGGATTCTCTTGCCTGATGCGACGATTCTGACTGATTACTTGTTGACCCAAATGACACGCATCATTCAGGGACTATCGGTCAATACCGCTCGGATGAAGAAAAACATTGAACTGTCGGGTGGGTTGGTATTTTCTCAAAAAGTCATGTTGGCTTTGGTCGAACATGGGATGACCCGGGAATCGGCGTACAAGCTGGTGCAGGGCCATGCTATGGATGCCATTGAAGACCCGTCGCAGACGTTTAAACAAAGGCTGGAACAAGACAGCCAAGTTAGTCAGCGGTTAAATCTGCAGCAGCTAACCGATTTATTTGCGATAGAACCATATCTTCAGGCGGTGGACGAAATTTATCAAAGGGTTGGTATTGAGCCTTAAGGAGGCGTTGCAATGAATCAGACTTTGCTTTACGAAGGCAAGGCCAAGAAAGTGTATACGACACAAGACCCCTCTCGGGTGCTGGTTGAGTTTAAAGATGATGCGACAGCCTTTAACGGACAAAAAAAAGGCCAGATCGTTGGCAAAGGTATCATCAACACGAAAATTTCTGCGCATTTGTTCCGGCTTTTAGAAAACCACGGCATAGAGACTCACTTCATTGATCAGCCCTCTGACAACACGCTGATTGTTGAGCGGTTGCGCATGGTGCCCTTGGAGGTGGTGGTGCGCAACGTGGTGGCAGGCTCTTTAAAGCAGCGCACGGGCTTGGAGGAAGGAACCATCTTGGCTTTCCCAATCGTTGAGTTTTATTTCAAAAACGACGCCTTAGGAGACCCCTTAATTAACGAAGATCATATTCGCGCTATGAATCTGGCCAGCACGGAATTGACTAGCCGCCTCAAACATGAAGCCCGGCGGATCAACGACATTTTGCAACCTTATTTGGAAGCTCGGGGATTGCAGCTCGTGGACTTCAAACTGGAATTTGGGATGGCTGATGGCGATTTGAAACTGGGTGACGAAATTTCACCCGACACTTGCCGCCTGTGGGATAAGGAGAGTCATAAGAAACTGGATAAAGATCGCTTTCGGCAAGATTTAGGTGCGGTGGAAGATGCCTATCAGGAAGTTTTGGAGAGAATTCTATCATGACTCGTACCTATCAGTTGACATTTCTGGTGGGGCTTAAATCGGGGATTTTGGATCCTGCGGGGCAGGCTACTCGCAATGTTTTGCAGCATATGGAATATGCCGTGCAAGACGTTCGCATCGGCAAGTGGATTCGGGTGGCGATCCAGGCGGACAATGCCGAGCACGCCTTGGCATTGGGGCAAGAGATGGGTCAGCGCTTGTTGTCCAATCCAGTGATGGAATCCTTTGAGGTGACGGTGAAGGCATTATGAGTGATCATACGGCACAGCCGACAGTGGGGATAATTGTCTTCCCTGGGTCCAACTGTGATCAGGACACGGTCTTGGCAATCCAGGCGTTGGGAGCGCGGGCCGTGGTTTTGGACTACCGCCTGGCTGAACTGCCGCCGGTTGATTTTCTCATTCTGCCGGGGGGATTTTCCTATGGTGACTATCTTAGGAGCGGCGCATTGGCGGCTGCCGCTCCCATTATGGATGCGGTAGAAAAGTCCGCCGCGTCGGGCATGCCCGTTCTAGGCATTTGCAACGGGTTTCAAATTTTATGCGAGCGCGGATTATTGCCCGGCGCCTTGTTGCCCAATCCGAGCGGTGAATTTATTTGCCAGTGGCAGACAGTGCGAGTGGTTAATGCTCCAAAAGGCTTTGAGACAATGGCTGACGGTACTGTGCTGCGCTTGCCGATCGCCCATCACGACGGATCGTATCGCGTGGCAGAAGGACAATTAGCCTCTTTGTTCGAGCATGGGCAGGTGTTTTTGCAATATAGCGACGACAAAGGGGGCGCGCACGCGTTGGTGAATCCCAACGGATCAGTAGCCAATATTGCAGGCGTGAGTCAGGGCAGTGTGGTGGGGTTGATGCCGCATCCGGAGCGGGCCATGGCACAATACCTAGGCTCTGACGACGGGCGGGGTTTTTTGGCGGCCTGGCTAGGACTGAGAGGGAACGTCGAGTGCTAACCTATATGGATGTAGGGTTGTCGTTTAAGGAGAATCAAGAAATTGTTCGTCTTTTGCGTCGTCATCCCAACCAATTGGAATTGGGACTGTTCGGCGCGCTGTGGTCAGAACATTGCAGCTATAAGAGCTCGAAGCCTCTCTTGGCCAGGCTGCCCCATGAAGGCCGCTTTGTGGTGCAGGGGCCAGGAGGGAATGCTGGCGTGGTGCAGCTATCCTACCGTTGGGACCTGGCATTCAAAATCGAAAGCCATAACCATCCATCTTATGTGGAGCCTGAACAGGGCGCCGCCACCGGAGTGGGGGGAATTTTGCGCGACATTGTCGCCATGGGGGCTAGGCCCATAGCATTAGCGGATATTTTGAAATTTGGTACTGATGACAAGTCGCAGACCTTGCGTCGTGGGATCGTCGAGGGCATCGGAGACTACGGCAATGCGATCGGGATTCCTACTGTCACAGGTACAGTAGGATATAGCGAAGTCTACGATGCCAATCCCCTGGTTAATGTCTTAGCGGTGGGATTGCGGGCCCGAAACGTGCATGTGGGCGCTGACGGCGCCCGGCCTGGTTCGGTTCTCATTTTGATGGGACAGGCTACGGGGCGTGATGGCATCCACGGCGCCAGCCTACTAGCGTCACAAGACTTTGGGGAGCAAACCGAAGAAATGCGCCCAACGGTGCAAGTAGGCGACCCATTCATGGGCAAGCTTTTGATGGAGGCGACCTTGGCGATAGTGGGCAAAGGACTGGCCGATGCGGTTCAAGACTTGGGCGCGGCGGGGTTGACATCGTCGACGGCTGAATTGGCCTATGCATCGCAAGTTGGGCTGATTGTTGACGTGTCGCAAGTGATGTGCCGAGAGCCCGAAATGTCTGCCTATGAGATTATGCTGTCAGAGACCCAAGAACGGATGTTGGTGTCGATTCCTCTGGACAAATTGAAGGAAACCTTGGACCTGATTTCTGACTATGAGCTGCCCTATACGGAAATTGGCCGAGTTGTCGAAGGCGATTTTTTAAGGATTGTCAAAGGAGATGTTGTGCTTGCCGATGTTCCCACTGGGGTGCTGGTGGGAGGATGCCCGCGGTTGCCGATTCCGAGCGACTTAAGCACTCTGTTGGGCGAAGAACTACTTGAGGAGGAAACCTCCATTCCCTTGAATCCCGAGTGGGGCTACCAGGTTTTGGGGCATCCAGATTGCCGGGAACGATCCGCTATTTATCGTCGGTATGATTCGACGATTGGCGTGCGCACTGTTTGGGGCCCAGATCATGATGTGGCCGTATTGCGCATCGATGATACGGACGGGGTGGCCATTGCGGTCTGCGCGCCAGCGCGTTGGGCCGCGGTCGACAGCACGGCCGGCGGAATAGGGGCGGTGGTGAATGCCCTGAGCTTGGTAGCCACCCAAGGCGCCGAACCACTGGGATTGACCGATGGCATCAATGCCGGAAATCCTGATAAACCTCAAGCCTATCGGCGTATGGCCGGTTTGATTGAAGGTATCGCACAGGCCGCACGGGTGTTGGAAGTACCAGTAACCGGGGGCAATGTCTCGTTGCATAATGAGACCCGGGGACAAGCGATTTGGCCTACGGCGGCCATTGGGGTGGTGGCTCGCCATCCTCATCCCCTCTCACCCGTCTTGGACCAAGTGGCGCGCCCCAATTTGCGGATCTGCCTGTTGAATCCGCCCAAGGTTTCGCGATTGGGGGGCAGCGTGCTGCAAGAAATTTTGGGAATCACCGGGAGTTATCCCCGTTTGGATTTGGCTGGCATAAAATCCTCCTTGCACGTGTTGATGGACATGGCCCAAAAGGCGGATCAGGCAGGTTTGGCTGCCGTCCGCAGTATAGGTCTGGGCGGCACGTTTGTGGCGATTGCACGAAGTTTAATGACACCGAGCCGCAATGTGGGGGTACAGTTAAATCTTCCTGCGGACAGCTTAGTGTTCGACTTGTTCAATGAGATGGCAGGGCAATGGATTCTCTATATTGAACCGGACTTTTTGTCCAAATGGGAAGATGCGTGTCAAGCCCGTGGGGTGCGGCTGCAAGATATTGGGATTACCACCGATTCGCCCGACATCGTCATCAAGGGGGGACGGACCGTAACCTGGCCGCTTCAGGAGTTATGGCATGCCTACCGTCAAGGAGGTGACTTCATTGGCCGGTGAACTGCACGAAGAATGTGGTGTGTTTGGAATTTGGGGGCATATGGAGGCTGCTCTTAAGGCTTATTGGGGCACTTTCAGCTTGCAGCATCGTGGTCAAGAAAGCGCGGGGATTGCCGTGTTGGACCGCGGGGAAATCACGGTTCATAAAGGCATGGGTCTAGTAACCGAAGCATTAAAGGTAGAAATTGAGGTTTTACGGCCTGGACACGCGGCACTCGGGCACGTGCGCTACTCCACCTCAGGAGAATCTTCATTGGTTAACGCGCAACCGTTGCTGATGCGAACCAGGTTTGGTCCTTTGGCGTTAGCCCACAACGGAAATCTGGTCAACGCTCCCCAATTGCGCGAGGAACTGGCCGCGAGCGGTTCGATTTTTCAAGGAACTTCAGACAGCGAGGTGTTGGCCCATCTTCTTGCCAAAAGTACTGAGGCGCACCTGATAGACGCTCTGGTAGAAAGCTTGCCCAAACTAAAGGGAGGGTTCGCATTTGCGGTGCTATCCCCAGAAGGGTTGTTTGCTGCTCGCGACCCTCATGGCATTCGGCCCTTGGTATTGGGAAGAGCCCCCTCGGGCGGCATTGTCATTGCTTCAGAGACTTGCGCCTTTGACACCACGCAAACGGAATGGCTGCGGGATGTGGAACCTGGAGAATTGATCGCCATTTCAGATCAGGGCACTATTTTTAAGAGCTTTGTAGGCGAAAACGAGAAACCTAAGCGGGCGTTGTGTTCCTTTGAAGCAGTATATTTTGCCCGTCCTGATTCTCAAATTGACGGACAAAGCACTCACTTAAGCCGGCGCCAATTGGGTCGGAGGCTGGCGTTAGAAGCGCCCGCCGAGGCCGATGTGGTGGTGGGAGTACCCGATTCCAGCCTGCCGGCGGCAATGGGCTATGCCCAAGCGGCCAACTTGCCCTTCGATTTTGGTCTGGTAAAAAATCGCTACATTGCGCGCACCTTTATTACGCCCACACAAACCGAACGGGAATCCAGCGTGCAGCTCAAGCTCTCCGCGGTCCGCGAAGTTGTGGCGGGGAAGCGCGTGGTGCTGGTTGATGACAGTCTGGTGCGTGGCACGACCTCCAGGAGATTGGTTTTACTGTTGAGGCAGGCAGGCGCTAAAGAGGTGCATATGCGAATTGCTTCTCCACCCTATCGGGATCCTTGCCATTATGGTATTGACACGTCGCGAGCCGGAGAATTGGCAGCGAGGACTATGACGTTGGAGGCGCTTAGGGTGTCGGTGGGCGCCGACTCCTTGGCATATCTTTCGATTGAGGGATTAGAAGCAGGATTAGGATCCCAAGGCTGGTGCATGGCTTGCTTTGGGGCTGGTTACCCGGTTCCGCTGCCGGTATCCGCTGTAGAGGAGGAAACGCCTGATGTCCAAACATCTCACATATCGTGATGCCGGGGTCGACATTGCGCGCGGGGCCGAGGCGGTGCGCCGGATTAAGCCGTTAGCCGCCAGCACCCTTCGCAGTGAAGTCATCGGTGAGATTGGCGGTTTTGCGGGAGGATTCCGGTTGGCGGAACCTTGCACGCTATTGGCTGGTGCGGATGGCGTGGGGTCAAAACTATTAATTGCCCAAGCACTGCAACGCCATGACACGATTGGGATTGATTTGGTGGCTATGAATGTCAATGACATTTTGGCCAGTGGAGGAGAGCCTCTGTTCTTCTTGGATTACATTGCCATCGGGCAGTTAGAGCCAGTGCTGGTTGAAAAAATTGTGAGCGGTATTGCGGAAGGCTGCCAACAAGCAGGATGTGCGCTTTTAGGTGGAGAAACCGCGGAAATGCCTGATGTCTACTCAAAAGGCGTGTATGATTTGGCTGGTTTTGCCGTAGGGCGCCAGGCTTTTGAGCCTTTGGGGCCTCAAGTCGGTGATCATATTGTTGCTTTGGCATCGTCAGGGTTTCATTCTAACGGATTTGCATTATTGCGACACATTGTCGAAGCCGAGCATCTGGATTGGAACATGCATTATGAGGCCACCGGAAGCCTGACGTTAGGCCAGGCGCTGTTGGTACCGACGACTATTTATGTAAAAACCTTGCGCCAGCTATGGCAGCTGGTGGCCGTTCATGGGATGGCCCATATTACTGGAGGGGGTATATTGGAGAATCTGCCCCGCACCTTAGGACCGGGGCAAGGTGCGGTTATTGACCGATCTCGGTGGGAAATGTCCCCCATTTTTGAGTGGTTTCAAACACTGGGCCAGGTATCTGACGACGAAATGTTCAAGACATTTAACATGGGGATTGGATTCATGGTAGTGGTGTCCGCTCAGGATCTGGAACTTACGCTACAGGTTTTGGAGGAATTTGGGATCAGGGCCTGGGACGTGGGCAAAGTAACAGATGTGCCGGGTGTGGTGATTTCATGAAGTGGGCCGTGCTGGTGGGAGGGACAGGCAGCAACCTGCACGCGCTCTTGGAGCAGGGAATCGCGGTATCCCTGGTAGTCTCTCACCGAGAGGGCGTGGGTGCTTTGGGGATTGCTCGGGACTATCACGTTCCGGTGGAGGTCATTACAGCCAAAACATATCCTGATCGAGCGCAATATGACCAGGCATTGCGATATGCACTGCAGAAATATCAGATTGACGCCATTGCCATGGCGGGATTTCTTAGGTGGTTGACGCCAGCCACGATCGATGTGTATGGCGGCAGGATTCTAAATATCCATCCATCTTTGCTGCCAGCGTTTCCGGGACTTAATGCCATTGAGCAAGCATACCGCTATGGAGTCCGGTGGACCGGGGTCACAGTGCATTTTGTGGACGAAGGGAAGGACACCGGACCGGTTGTCGCCCAGTTGCCGATTCGCATCGATCCGGGGGATTCGATGGCAACGGTTGAAGAGCGCGTGCACCACGCCGAGCATCGCCTTTATCCCAAGGTTGTGGAGGCGATGGACAAAGGATGGGTGGCTCTGGGGCATGATGGGAAAATCCAGTGGCAAGTGTCACAAGAGGAGGTAGCAAAATGGGTAAGTGGGCTTTATTCAGCGTAAGTGACAAGACTGGCAGCGTAGAATTGGCACAGTGGTTTGTGGATCAGGAAATCGGGATCCTAGCCAGCGGTGGCACCTATCGGCACTTGGTGGATCACGGGATTCCTGCAACGCCGCTGGAAAGCATAACGGGTTTTGAGCAAGTGTTGGATGGTCGTGTGAAAACATTGCATCCGGTGATCTATACCGGAATATTAAGCCGCCGTTCTTTAGCTGACCAGGCCGATGTCCAGAAAATTGGCGCGCCAGACATCGTAGCCGTGGTGGTCAATCTCTATCCTTTTCGCTCGCAAGCCTTAAAAGTCGGATCCGACCAGCAGGCGCTGGTGGAAGAGATTGATATCGGCGGGGTATCGTTAATCCGAGCAGCGGCTAAAAATTACAGTCACGTGCTGGTAGTGGTCAACCCCGCACAGTATGACCGTCTCTGTTCTATGCGTTGGGCCGACATCTCCGAGGTTTATCGCTTGGACTTTTCCGCAGAGGCGTTTCGCCATGTGGCAGCATATGATGCCACCATTGCCCAAGTGATGGACCAACATGCCCAACCCTTGGATGCGGACTGGGTCGTAGCGGGCATAGAGCACAGGGGTTTACGGTATGGGGAAAACCCCCACCAGGCGGCCTCATTTTATGCCATTGAACCGAAAGCCGGATTTGCGGGCGCGCGCCAATATCAGGGCAAAGAGCTGTCCTACAATAATTTAGCCGATTCTGACGCAGCCTGGGGACTGGTTCAGAGCCTGCCCGGCACGGCAGCTGTAGTGGTGAAACACCAAAATCCAGCGGCTGCGGCAGTGTCTGACAACGTCGAGCAAGCGTTTCGACTGGCGTACGAGGCAGATCCGATATCTATTTTTGGGGGCATTGTGGCATTTAATACTACAGTGAGTGCGACTGTGGCTGAAATGCTTAAAGATATTTTTCTGGAGGTGGTGCTCGCCCCGCGCTATCAGCCCAAAGCTCTGGAAATTCTCAGCAAAAAGAAGAATTTAAGGATCTTGGAGATGCCCTTGCAATCCTTTAAGCCGTGGGAGGTCCGCATGATAAATGGCGGGATGCTGGTGCAAGAGCGAGACCAGGCGATCGTTACGTTTGATCAGTTTTTACAAGTGGGTGGACAAAACTTTGATTTGAATTTGAGGAAAGAGGACGCTCGGTTAGCTTGGGCCACTGTGCAGTGGGCCAAATCCAACGCCATCGTGGTGGTCCAAGGTGGGGTCACAGTGGGCATTGGCGCCGGACAAACCAATCGTATTGATGCAGCCCGCCAAGCGTTGTCTCGGGCAGGAGCAAAAGCTGAAGGGGCTGTGCTGGCTTCGGACGCATTTTTCCCATTTGGCGATGTTATGGAAGAAGCGGCCAAAGCTAAAATTGGGGTGGTCATTCAACCCGGTGGGTCGCAACGTGATCAGGAATCAATTGATCTGGCAAATCAAACTCAGGTTCCGCTGTTCTTCACGGGAGAAAGACACTTTAGACATTAGGGGGTTCCAATGAAGGGGAAACCGCAATATGCCTTGGTCGTCGGCAAGGGAGCGCGCGAGCATGCCATTGTTCTGGGACTTGTCGAGTCCGGGCGGTTTGAACAGGTCTATGCGGCGCCAGGAAATCCAGGCATCTCCCAACTTGCGCAGTGCGTACCATGGCAAAATACACTTGAAATTGTGGCGTGGACACAAACCATGCCGACTCTGTTGGTAGTGATTGGCCCGGAAAATCCTTTGGCTGAAGGACTAGCCGATAGTCTCAGAGCGCAAGGCCACTGGGTAGTGGGTCCCAGCCAAGGCGCTGCTCGCCTAGAGAGCAGCAAGGTTTTTGCCAAGTCTGTCATGGAGCGGTATGGGATTCCCACGCCGCGCGCCGAACGATTTTACACGATAGGCGAACTGCGTCAGGCGATTGACACCGAAACTCGATGGCCGCACGTTATAAAACAGAGCGGGCTGGCCGGAGGCAAAGGAGTGGTGGTGGTGGAGTCGGCTGAGCATGCGCGCTCGGTCGCGTCGGCATGGGCACGGCAACCAGAGGTTTTTTCTCAAGGTGTGTTATGGGAGGACTATCTGGTCGGAGAAGAGATCTCCGTCCATGTTTTGACTAATGGCCAGGGCTACGTATGGCTTCCTCTGACGCGAGACTATAAACGGGTCAGCCCAGCCCCGGACGCCCCGAATACCGGAGGGATGGGGGCCTATGGACCTGTGACCGATGTGTCGGCCACAGTGAGATCTTTTATTGATCAGCGCGTTTTAGAGCCCGTCATGCAATTTTTGCAGGACGACTCGCTGTTATACCGAGGTGTCTTGTATGTTGGCCTGATGTTGACTGCAGATGGCCCCATGGTATTGGAATTCAATGTGCGAATGGGAGATCCGGAAACCGAAGTGCTCATTCCTCTGGTGGATCATGATTGGGGCGCGTGTTGGATGACCCTTTCTCAGGGGGAACTGCCTATTATGGCCGATCAACCCTCACGGGCGGCGGTGGCAGTAGTGCTGGCAGATTCCGGATATCCGGTCTCTATTGTAGGAAGTCAGGAAATTTTGCTGCCCCCACATCCCCAAGCACGCATATTTCATGGTGCCACCTCGGCTGAAGGGGACCGCTTAGTGGGTCAGGGAGGACGTATTCTGACGGTCGTGGGGACTGGTGCCACGATAGGAGAGGCACGCAATCGGGCTTATCACACCATGGAACGCATCGTAGCTGAAAATACGCAATATCGCCTGGACATTGCCATCGAATCAACGCGGATAGGGGAGTAAAAATCTTCTTTCTGGGCCACAATACCTCAAAAATGGTGGTTGGAGGTGTATTGTGGCATACAGGATTGGAGTGGCTATGATGAGTATGGCCCTCGTTGCGCTGGTAGGAGGGTGTTCCTTTACTATGGGGTCTCCATCTCCTCAACAGGGTAGCACCGCATCGAGCAGCCAAGGCGGATCTGGTCAAAGTTCGGGTGGGGGTTCCGGCTCCGGTGGGTCTAGTGGGTCCTCGGGATCCTCGGGATCGTCAGGATCCTCAAGTTCTTCTAGTCCGTCCATTGAAGTTCAAAAAGCCGTGCGCGATGAAATGGAAACTCCTAAAATGCAAAAAGTGATTGCTGACAGTATTTCTACCACCCAAGTGCAACAGTTTCTCATGAGTCCAGTGGGGCAGTCTACATTGGAAAAGGTCGTGATGCTGGTGATGTCGAGTCCGACATTTCAAAAAACATTGGAAACTGATGTAACAAAGGCCATGTCGTCTCCTACTATCACCACGACCATCGACACAGCAGTCAAGGCTAGCATAATGAAAATGGCCACCAGTTCCTCTTCCAGTTCGGGCAGTTCGTCCAGTGGTTCTTCATCAGGTGGCAGTTCTTCTGGCAGCAGCGGGTCGTCGGGAGGTTCATCTAGTGGTGGTAGCGGGGGCGGCGGTGGGTAACAGAATTAATGGGCATTGGCGATCACTTGGCAAAAGACCCGCGGTAAAATGTCAAGCACTAATTTTCTCGCGAGTGGGCGCAAAAAAGGCATAACTCAGTGAACCGGTTTTGGGAACCAGTTAATGGCAGGGAGGAAATGGCAATGGCCTATCGTGC